>NZ_CANMWS010000011.1 GCF_947501665.1 uncultured Shewanella sp.
GGGTCGTGAAGGATTCGAACCTTCGACCAATTGGTTAAAAGCCAACTGCTCTACCGACTGAGCTAACGACCCATCTTCTATCAATTATGTTAATGATAAATAACATGTAAAACAGTTATTAACTATTAACTATTTGATACCTTAAAACGACTATCTCGTTCTGAGGGCGCCTATAATACCGTTTTAATCTCTTCATGCAAGCGCAAATTAAACCTTTTTTTCTAGTTGCCTGAAAAACAATCTAGAAGATTAATTTTTGAATTAGTTACCACTATAGCTCGGCTAGTTTTTGTTCTGCTATACGAGCGGCGGCACTATTTGCGTACTCTTTGATGACATTTTGATAAAATTTACGGGCACTCGCCGTGTTACCTTGTTTTTTCGCAATCATTCCTAATTTAACCATGCTGTCAGCCCGTTTCGTAGACTCTTTATATTTTTCAACAACAGTCGTAAAAGCCATTTGAGCTTGAGCTAAGTCTCCCTTGTTATACAATAACTGACCTAACCAATAATTTGCATTCGCAGCATAAGTAGAATTTGGATATTCATCGATAAACTGACGAAATGCCGGAATCGCGTCATCATATTTTCGATCTTTAAGTACTAAATTAACCGCTTTTTCGTAACTTGCTGTCTCACCTAACGAACTGGATGCTTGCTCTGTTGCCTCATTTGTCTTTGGCGCTGCCGCAGCATTCGTTAAATTAGCAATATCATCATATAGCTGCCTTTGACGCTGCAGCATTTGATTAATCTGATAACCTTGCTGTTCAGTCAATCCTCTTAAATCTAAGACATCCTGCTGCAAAGCGTCTAGCCGCTGCTGCATATCATATTCACTTTGCTGTTTTGCCTTAATAATCCTTTCTAACTGTGCCACTCTAGTATTAATAGAGCTTGAAGTAGTAGCAATATCCTCAACAGGAGCAGGCGCTGCAAAAGCAGCGCCTGTTGTAAGGGATATTGCCGCAATCAATGCGGCGACTTTCATAAACTGAACCCTGTACTTTTATTAATAGACTAAAATAGCTCGGCGGTTTTGAGCAAAACCTGCATCTGTACGTGAAGTATCAGCAGGTTTCTCTTCGCCATAACTCACAATACTCATTTGACTCGGTAATACGCCCATACTTTGTAAATATTTAGCAACTGACTTTGCACGTCGCTCACCTAAAGCAATGTTATATTCTGGCGTACCACGATCATCAGTATAACCTTCGATAACAACTTTTACATTTGAATGAGCCACTAAATAAGCCGCATGCGCTTTTAGAATTTCTTCAAATTGAGGCGTAATCGTACTGTTATCAAACTCAAAATAAATGGTATTTTCTTTTCTTAACTCTTGGAACTTAAGACGTTGCTGTTCCTCAGGAGAAACGATTGGCGCAACACCACCCGTTTGAACACCATTTGCTGACTCACTTGAGGTCGACCCATTGGTGCTTGTTGCATCGGTTTCAGTTTCCGATGTTGAACTACAAGCACTTACTGCCATAATAGGAAGTACTACCAACATCGCTTTAAAGAGCTTATTTAAATCCATCATTAAATCCTTAATCTTATAGTTTAGTTAGAGAAATGGTGACCAAGAAGGCGATTTTACTTCCCCTTGTCCCATTGGTAATCTTGCTTTAAATCGCCCATCCATCGATACCGCGGCCAAAACTTGTTTGCCTTGATAAGTCGTCCCATATATAACCATTGTGCCATTAGGCGCAATACTTGGAGACTCATCTAAGTGTGTCTCCGTCAACACTTGCATAAAACGGGTTTTTAAATCCATTCTGGCAATATGAAATTTACCTTTTGTTCGATTAACAAATACAATGCCTCTTCCGTCAGGCATCACAGTTCCACCTAAATTCCATTCACCTTCAAAGGTCAAACGGGAGATTTTTCCAGTGTCTAAATAAGCACGATATAACTGTGGCCTTCCCCCTCTCTCAGAAGTAAATAATAACGATTTACCATCTGGAAACCATTTTGCTTCTGTATCAATCGCATAATGATTTGTGACGCGCTTTAAAGCCTTTGTTGCAATATCAACAATATAAATATCCGGTTGCCCATCTTTTGACAGTGTAATCGCTAATTTCTTACCATCCGGTGAAAAAGCGGGTGCACCATTAATATTCGGATAGCTGGTCACTTTTGTTCTAGCCTGAGTATAAATATCTTGGATATAAATCTCAGATTTTTTATTTTCAAAACTCACATAGGCTAACTGTCTTCCATCTGGAGACCAACTAGGTGACATCAATGGCTCAGGTGAACGTAAGAGCATTTGCTCATTAAAACCGTCGTAATCTGCAATCATTAAACGATAAGGAAACTTATCGCCATGCTTGACAACAACATAAGCAATACGCGTTAAAAAGGCCCCTTTAATTCCTGTCAATTTTTCATAAACAATATCACTGATCCTATGCGCATATTGCCTAAACTGTGCTTCAGAGATCACAGCCTCGCGGGTATCAAGGAGCAAATCATTTTTTGTCGCCGTTGGATCCTGCTGAGCTTTAATTAAGTCTATCAAATCAAAACTAACTAAATATTGCCCAGCACCATAAGGTTTCACTGTACCCGCCACAACAGCTTCTGCACTCACTTTCCCCCAAGCAGCGGCATTAAAATCAATGATGCCAGATAATGCTTTTTGAGGTAGTCCAAATGTATCAATTGGATGAAAGGTGCCACTGCGAGCCAGATCAGATGTCACAACATCTGAGATTTGTGAAGGAACAGGACCTTGTCCCTCCCATTTAAACGGCATAACCACAATAGGACGTGCCGCATCAACCCCTTCGGTAATAACAATGTCCAATGCCGCCTTGACTGGGGCTGAACAAAGTACAAGTATTAAAACCAAATATTTTCCTAATACTTTCATAAGAATCCTTTAATTAAACTTATCGGGAGACACAGTTAAGTTGATTTCTCTTAACTTTTCATAAACATCCGGTTCTGCAGAGACAGGTAAACGCCCGGCTTTTGTTATTGCAGTTTCTGCTGCACGACAGACCACATTATCACCACCCAATGTTTTCACTGCCGTGACAAAGCCATCTTTTGCCAAACGCACAAACACTTTACAACTTTTCCCTCTCATGGATTCGTTAGTGACTAAGTTACGTTCTATCGTGGCTTTAATCATCGCACGATATTTATTGACCTCTGACATTAGCTGTTTATTTTTAACACTTGACAGATTAGCTTGCTCTTTTGCTAATGCTTCTTGCATCATTTTTTCTTGTTCTTGCCGCGCTTTCTCTTCAGCTTGTCGCTTACGTTCAGCATCTGCTTTTCGTTTGCGTTCATCGGCAGCCTTTTTTGCAGCAGCTTCTTCTTGCTGACGTTTCTCTGCTGCTTGTTTAGCCGCAGCCTCAGCAGCTTGACGCTCTTTTTCCTTTTGTTTACGTTGCACCTCAGCTTGTTGTGCTTTTTCTAACTCTTGCTGTTGCTTCACTTTCGCCGCTTTTGCCGCCGCTAATGCTTGTTGTGTTTCTTTCTCTTTTTGTTGGCGTTGTTGCTCAAGTTTTTTGATTTTAAGTTGCTCTTGCTCTCTGTCCTTGCGCGCTTGATCAGCTTGACGTTCCAGCTCATCTTGACGTTGTTTTTCCTTACGTTCTGCCGCAAGTTTCTGAGCCTTCAATTTTTCAACTTGTTGAGTAACTTGTGACTGGTTCACAACAACCGCTTGCAATGCAGGTGCACTAGCTTGAGGCATCACTTCAGGTTTATCATCAAAATTGATATTCAACACCAACAACACAATCACACCGATATGTATCGTTGCCGAAATAGAAATGGGTATACTTAACTTTGATTTTTCAGCCACCTATTTCTCCTTTTGCGCATCAGTCATTAATCCAACCGAAGGCACTCCTGCATTTTGTAAGGTCACCATTAGTTGAATAACTTTCTCATAGGCAATACTTTTATCCGCTTTAACAACAACGGGTCTTTGGGGCTCTAATTGAATAATAGCCGCCACTCTCACCGCTATTTCATCCAGACTCAGGGTCTGCCGATTACTGACACTCCCCACATCTAAATAATAATCACCTTGTGCATCAATCGATGCCACAACTGGCGGTTTACTGTCAGCGGGTAACGTTTCAGCTGCGCCTTGAGGCAAATCGACTTTCACTCCTTGTGTCACAATAGGGGCTGTGACCATAAAAATAATCAAGAGTACCAACATAACATCGATATAAGGCACAACATTGATCTCAGCCACAGGACGACGACGTTTTCGTTGATAGCCTTGCTGCATTATCCTTTATCCTTTTCGCTATATGCTTGACGGTGCAATATGCTGGAGAACTCTTCCATAAAATTAGCATACGCCATTTCAATCTTCTCAACTTGAGTTGAAAAGCGATTATATGCAATTACAGCAGGAATAGCGGCAAATAATCCCATAGCTGTTGCAATTAACGCTTCAGCAATACCAGGAGCGACCATGGCCAACGTAGCATTTTCCACTGCACCCAATGCAATAAAAGAATTCATGATGCCCCATACTGTTCCAAACAAACCAATATAAGGACTTGTTGACCCTATCGTTGCCAATAAAGGTAAATGAGTTTCTAAACTGTCCAACTCTCTAGACAGTGACACTCTCATTGCTCTATAACTCCCGTCCATCACCGCTTCTGGTACTCGACCGTTTAACTTACTTAATCTTGCATATTCTTTAAACCCAGTGACAAAGAGTAACTCAGTGCCAGTATTACTCTCTTGACGCGCGGAAAGCTCTTGATAAAGTTTATTTAAATCTACACCGGACCAAAATTTATCTTCAAATTTTTCAGTTTGTACTTTTGCTGAGGTCAATAATTTACGTCGTTGTAAAATGACCCCCCACGACACAACAGATAACGCCAGTAAGGTCAACATGACAAATTTAACCAGTAAACTGGCCTGTAAAAATAGACCAACTAAAGAGATATCAGCTTCCACAGGAAAACTCCTTGATAATATTTTTCGGTATAGCTTTAGCTTTCATTTCAGATAATGAAATACAAGCCACTAAGATCATTGCTTTACAATACACAGTTCCCTCTTCATCAACGAGTTGCTGCTCAAATAACAAAGAGGCACGATTAACCTTATTGACCTTGGTTTCCACTATTAAGTTCTGTTCTAATCTTGCTGGTTTACAAAAATCGAGTTCACTATGCTTAATGGCAAAAGCCAAATCATCGGCAAGCAAATCAGCTTGACTGATGCCAAGTTCATTTAACCACTGACTTCTTGCACGCTCAAAAAACTTTAAGTAATTGGCATGGTAAACCACGCCACCTGCATCAGTATCTTCATAATAAATAAAAATGGGCCAGCGAAACATCACGTTAATAAATGCCAATCTAAGTAAAAAGAAAGGCCTACTATACCTAGCCTATCGCCAATTGTGAATGCTCAGGCAAAATCAGATGCAACAATACATAACAAAAGAAAAAGCCTAAAAACACCATAAAGATCCAAATAAGCCCCGACTTTAGTATAAATCAATAAGACGAATAATAGACTCAACAAATAAAACAACAACTTAGACTTTGGTATTGTTATTCTTCATCAAGGTTGGCAAAGTGAATGTAAGTAGAAAATACTGTATGAATTTTATTGGAAAACATTAATAAATTAATAACATTAATTTATTATCATGCCGGATTAATAACATATAAAATAATTAAATATCATTTATTTATATGATATTAACTCACTTTTAGTGTGCATAACTCACCAATCCAACATTAGAATTACTAATCAATAAATACAGTTTTTCTCGTTTGTTATTATTAGATGATAATACTATCATTATTGCGTTCTCAGGAAGTGTCTACTAGCAGAGATGAGAACATAGAGCATTATGCTTTAGTGAATGATTATAGAAGTGTTTCCACAGCTTCTTGTGCATGACTTCCTTCCTTCAATTTGTTGATTGCAAAACATATTCTTGCAGCCCGCTGATATTCAGCGGGCATTTTTATTTTTAAAACCAAAAAATCAACTAAATTATCAAAAAGTAGAAATGGGTTTTACTTTTTAAGCATAGATTAAATAATTAATTATCATTAACATCATCATTTAACTACACTAACAGACTATTTTTTACACTTTATTGATCGTTGCTTTTTTAAAATCAATAACTTTCAAGTTAATTTATTTTACCTACTATCCCTTAATCACTAAGATTTGATGATCTTTATCACGACTCGCCGATTTTTATCCCTTTCCTCAATACTGCGATTAGAAGCCACTTGCCGCTTTTCACCATGAGCAAATGTCACAATACGATCATTATCAATTCCACTTGCAACCAATATCGCTTTAAGAGAATCAGCTCTATCTTGGGATAATGTTTGATTGTATTGCCGAGAGCCATAGCTGTCGCTATAGGCATCAATTAAAACCAACTCAACACTTGGGTCAACAGCCAAATAGGCATTAACTCGCGCTAACTGATGTTGAGCCATGTCTGTTAATTGATCACTACCAGAGCGGTAAGATAAAACTGTAAAAGCGATATCTTCAAATGAATACGGTAATAATTGAGATACACAAGCTCTAAAGGATTCATATGTCGACTTAAAATTAGCTGATGATAACCCTACGCTCACTCTATCTTGCTTGTTATACCAATCCAAATAAGAAAATGTTGGCTGCATACCTGAATTAAGTTGAGCTAACATACTCCAAGCTAAACCATCTAATAACTCACCATTAAAAGAAGGATAAAAATCTAATTCAGCCAAGACTTGTCCCACGGTGCCAGGACGCCATTTAGGCGCCATACTCTGTAACTGTACTTTGGTCAATTTACTGGGTTTAACCCACATATCTAACGTAAAGTTAAGATTACTTTTTTTATTGGCCTGACTGGTAAATATGGCTTTTCCATAGGCAGGAATATCATGGATTAATTGACACGATAACGGGTTATTAAGACTTAACTGCCACTGGGCCGTATCAATATCAGCAACAAATGTTCTCAATTGAGCTTTAACTGAAAAAGCGCAACATAGTATAACAGCTAACAATATACGCCATCGCATATCAACACACCTTTATTATCAAATAATATATTCTATCGACTCTACTATCGATAACTTTAGACAAGCAGCATTTCAAGTCACGATTTTCATCACGCATGACAATCATCCCTTTTACCCACGCTAAAAACATGCATTTTCAAGTCGCTTAGGGATAGGTATAATGCCACCAGATAAATAATTAGGATAAATGCATGACTGATATTTGCGACGCGCATAAAATGAAACACCGCTTTAGAGGCTACTTTCCTGTTGTCATCGACGTAGAAACAGCAGGATTTAATGCTCAAACGGATGCGTTGCTAGAAATAGCGGTAACGCTATTAAAAATGGATAATGAAGGTAACTTAATCTTAGATAAAACACTGCATTACCATATAGAGCCTTTTGAAGGAGCGAACCTAGAACCTGAAGCATTAGCCTTTAATGGTATCGATCCCACCAATCCACTTCGAGGCGCAGTAGATGAAAAACAAGCCTTTTTAGACATTTTCAAAGAAGTGAAAAAAGCACAAAAAGCCGCTGATTGTCATCGCAGTATCATTGTTGCCCATAACGCGGCCTTTGATCATGGTTTTGTCACCAAAGCCATAGAACGTAACGGATTAAAGCGCACACCTTTTCATCCTTTCGCCACTTTCGATACCGCCACTCTTGCAGGACTTGCAATTGGGCATACTGTATTAGCAAAAGCCTGTAGTATGGCTGGAATTGCATTTGATAATAAACAAGCCCATTCTGCTTTATATGATACGGAGCGAACCGCAGAACTATTTTGTCTTATTGTGAATCGTTGGAAGAGTTTAGGTGGCTGGCCCTTAATCGATGAGTCTCAAGAAAATAAAGCTGTAACCACCGAAGAATCCCTAAACGAAGCGTAAGAGATTACTGAGTCATCACTTATGATTCAGTTTAACTCAACGATACTCGATAAAATAAATGCATAAAAAAAGCTGCGATTATCGCAGCTTTTTTTTATGCTATTTAACGTTCTTTATATCAAGTCGCTTTATAGCTCGTCAGCATTATTACTTAGGTAAGATGCTACACCTTCTGGGCTTGCATCCATACCTTTGTCACCTTTTTCCCAACCCGCAGGACATACGTCGCCATGCTCTTCGTGGAATTGAAGTGCATCGATCATACGTAGCATTTCATCAACATTACGTCCAAGTGGTAAATCGTTCACCACTTGATGACGAACTTGACCTGCCTTATCAACAAGGAAAGAACCACGGAAAGCCACACCAGCTTCAGGATGTTCAACATCATAAGCCTTACAGATCTCATGCTTAACATCTGCAACTAAAGTGTATTTCACTTGCCCAATACCACCTTGATCAACAGGGGTATTACGCCATGCATTATGCGTAAATTGTGAATCAATCGATACGCCAATTACTTCGACACCACGTTTAGTGAATTCTTCAATACGGTGATCAAAAGCGATCAACTCTGAAGGACAAACAAAAGTAAAGTCAAGTGGATAGAAAAAGATCACCGCTGGCTTACCTTTAATAGCTTCGCTTAAGTTAAAGCTATCAACAATTTCACCATTACCAAGTACTGCTGCTGCAGTAAAATCAGGTGCTGAACGGCCTACTAATACACTCATTTTATGTCTCCATCTATGGATTGAATAAGATCATCTACAAAAAGCTACAGGCATTATAGGCAGTGTATGGCAAGGTACAACCTATTTGAGGCCAATATCGATAAATTTAAATTTAAATCTCCTTTATGTGAACAAATAGCCATCATTTTATCCTCACATAAATAGAGGAAATAGAGGAAATAGAGGAAATAGAGCTTATAACAGCTAAGTTATGATCTTTATATGTAAACAACAAATCATAAGCACTGGACAAGTGATAAATAGTCGTCACACTATAAGGCTTTTCGTCACTCAAACAATAAGAAAGAAGCTTATGAATGCCGTTGTGATTGCCGTTTGTTTAATGTTGGTGCTTAGTGTCGCCAGAGTTAATGTTGTTATCGCATTAACCGTCAGTGCGCTTGTCGCCGGACTGGTCGGGGGAATCGATTTACAACATACTGTTGATGCCTTCAATACAGGCTTAGGCGGGGGGGCCCAAATTGCCTTAAGTTATGCATTATTAGGTGCATTTGCCGTTGCACTCTCACATTCAGGATTAACCACATTAATTTCACAAAAAGTCATTAATGCCTTAGGTAAAGAGCAAAACTCCTCCAACCTAACAACCGTGCGCTGGGGATTATTATTGGCCATTCTTGCCATGGCTATTTCTTCACAAAATCTCATTCCAATTCATATTGCTTTCATTCCTATTTTGATCCCCCCTTTGCTACATGTTATGTCTAAGTTACACCTTGATAGAAGACTTGTTGCTTGTGTGATAACATTTGGTTTGGTCACCACTTATATGATTATCCCAGTAGGGTTTGGCGGGATTTTCTTAAACAATATTCTTCTAGCCAACCTCAATAATAATGGTCTTCATGCTGTACGCGAACAAATACCTGCCGCTATGTTACTGCCTGCCATAGGTATGATTGTAGGTTTACTCATCGCGGTGTTTATTAGCTATCGAAAACCAAGAGAGTATAGTGAGTCTGCGATTTTAAAAGCTGAACCTGAAGAAAAAGTACAAAAAAAGAATATTATGATTGCTATCGCAGCAATTGTGTCCGCGCTTACGGTACAACTTTATACAGGTTCAATGATTTTTGGCGCATTAATGGGTTTTATCATTTTCAGTTTTTCTGGTGCATTAAAGCATGTAGCCGATCAAGATATTTTTAATCAAGGTGTCCGTATGATGGCCAATATTGGCTTCATCATGATCTCGGCGGCAGGCTTTGCCGCAGTTATTAAAGCCACTGGCGATGTCAATACACTCGTGGCCTCACTACATGAAATCATCGGGAATAATAAACCTCTTGCAGCCTTTTTAATGTTATTGGTTGGACTATTGATCACTATGGGAATCGGCTCATCATTTTCAACTATTCCGATTATCGCAACAATTTATGTCCCTCTGTCATTAGGCTTTGGTTTCTCTGTACCAGCAACCATAGCATTGGTGGGAACCGCAGCAGCATTAGGCGATGCAGGCTCACCAGCCTCTGACTCGACCTTAGGTCCCACTGCAGGTTTAAACGCAGACGGACAACACGATCATATCAATGACAGTGTGATCCCCACCTTTATCCACTACAACATTCCATTACTGGTTTTTGGTTGGATTGCAGCTATGGTGCTCTAGTAAAGAATAAAACACGCAATAAAAAAGGGAGCATCAGCTCCCTTTTTTATTGCTCAACAAGATGGATGAGGATTATTTAGTCCCGAAAATTTTATCGCCAGCATCACCCAGCCCCGGTAAAATATAACCTTGTTCATTAAGACAATCATCAATTGCCGCAGTATAAAGTTCAACATCAGGATGCGCCTCTGCTAATGCAGCCACTCCTTCAGGCGCTGCAACCAATACTAAGGCTTTGATGGCTGTACAACCCCTGTCTTTTAGTAAGTCAATCGTCGAGATCATCGAGCCCCCCGTCGCAAGCATGGGATCAACCACCAAAGCAATACGCTCATGTATATGACTGGCTAGCTTTTCAAAGTAAGGAACAGGCTGCAATGTTTCTTCATCACGATACATACCCACCACCGAAATTCTGGCACTCGGTAGGTGCTCTAATACACCATCCATCATACCAAGACCCGCACGTAAAATTGGAACCACAGTTACTTTTTTACCTTTGATTTGCTCAACACTGACCGGTCCATTCCACCCCTCAATGGTCACTGTTTCCGTTTCAAAATCCGCTGTTGCCTCATAAGTTAATAAACTACCCACTTCAGCGGCTAGCTCACGAAAACGTTTAGTACTGATCTCACCTTCGCGCATCAATCCGACTTTATGGCGCACTAAAGGGTGCTTGACTTCAACGACTTTCATACTCTTAATCCTCATTTTATTGATATTTGAGACAACAAATTTGTACAATCTTAGTGTATTTGTTCTCGTTCTAAAACATATAATTTTCATATATAGGCCCTTATCACGCTTTAAAACACCAAACATGCCTTTCGAGCTATCTCGCAAACTGGTAGAATGGCGCCGCATAAAATCCTATAACGATGTACCCGTACCTGAGAGGATCTTCGTGAGCACTCCAACTACTCCATTGAGCTACAAAGACGCAGGTGTCGATATTGATGCCGGAAATGCACTTGTCGATAACATAAAATCTGCAGTTAAACGCACTCATCGCCCCGAGGTCATGGGCAACTTAGGTGGCTTTGGCGCCCTATGTGAACTCCCAACTAAATATAAACATCCTGTACTTGTATCTGGCACTGATGGTGTAGGAACAAAGCTCAGATTGGCTATTGATCATAAAAAACACGACAGTGTAGGCGTTGATCTGGTTGCCATGTGTGTCAATGATTTGATTGTATCGGGCGCTGAGCCTTTATTTTTTCTTGACTATTATGCCACCGGTAAATTAGATGTCGCCACTGCAACCTCTGTTGTCAATGGCATTGCTGAAGGCTGTCATCAATCTGGCTGCGCACTGATTGGCGGAGAAACCGCTGAAATGCCGGGTATGTATGAAGGCGAAGATTACGACTTAGCAGGTTTTTGTGTTGGTGTGGTCGAAAAAGAAGATGTCATTGACGGTAGTAAAGTAAAAGCAGGTGATGCACTTATCGCATTAGCCTCAAGTGGCCCTCATTCCAATGGGTTTTCACTCATTCGTAAAGTTCTCGAAGTCAGTGGTGTTGACCCACTCACTCTTTTAGAGGATAAACCTTTAATCGACCACTTAATCGAACCTACCAAAATTTATGTTAAACCCTTGCTAAAACTTATCGATGCATCCGATGTCCATGCAATGGCTCACATCACTGGCGGTGGTTTCTGGGAAAATATCCCTCGCGTATTACCCGATGATTGCAAAGCCATCATTCAAGGCCAATCTTGGCAATGGCCAACCATCTTTCATTGGTTAATGCAACAAGGTAATATCAGCGAATTTGAAATGTACCGTACTTTTAATTGTGGTGTCGGTATGCTCATTGCTTTACCTGAAGATAAAGTTGACACTGCACTTGCATTATTAGCTGAAGAAGGCGAACAAGCTTGGCTTATGGGTCATATTGCACATCGTCAAGCCGATGATGAGCAAGTGGAGATAATTTAATGAGTCAGCCTTGTCGTATTCTTGTGCTTATTTCTGGTAGTGGCAGTAATTTACAAGCTATCATGGATAGCTGTGATGATAATCCACAAGCTGATATCGTTGGGGTTATCAGTAACAACCCTAATGCCTACGGTTTAACACGTGCTCATATGGCTGAGGTCAACACCAGCTGTATTATTCCTCATCAAGGCGAAAACCGTCTTGAATATGACAAACGTCTCATTCCAGTGATTGATCAATATCAGCCAGATTTAATCGTGTTGGCTGGTTTTATGCGTATTTTAAGTGATGAATTAGTGCTGAGATATGAAGGAAAAATGATCAACATACATCCTTCTTTACTGCCTAAATATCCTGGTTTAAATACCCATAAAGCGGTATTAGCATCCAATGATAAAGAGCACGGGGCCAGTGTCCATTTCGTGATCCCCAAACTGGACGCTGGCCCCGTTATTTTACAGGCTAACGTTCCCGTTTTTGATGAAGACACACCAGACACCTTAACGGAACGCGTTCATGAACAAGAACATCGAATTTATCCTTTAGTGGTTAAGTGGTTCAGTCTAGGTCGACTCAAAATGCATGCAAACCAAGCCTTTTTGGATGATCAATGTCTGCCTATTAATGGCTACGCACCAGACTAGTCCATAGTATCAAGCACCCTGCCACCATTTATTCTGTTTATCACGATAAATGGTGGCTAATATTTCCCACTTTGCCTCTGCAATAATCCGTCCTTTTATCACAACATAATAAAAATCAAATACTCCCTTGCTTAACATGCCAAAAGCTCCTTGTTAATGCCGCTCCCTTCCAAAAAATGATATACTTTGAAAGAGTTTATTTGGCAATCAAGTGGAAGTAATCAATGAAAAATATTATCTGTGATATCGATGGCGTTCTTCTCCATGACAATAAGCTTATTCCTGGCAGCGATGTCTTCATTAAACGTATTTTAAAACAAGGAAATCCGCTTGTTTTATTGACAAACTATCCCGTTCAAACCGCAAAAGATCTTCAAAATAGACTCGGCGCAGCAGGTATCGCGATCCCTGAATCGCATTTTTATACCTCCGCCATGGCCACTGCGGATTTTTTAAAACATCAAGATGGTAGTAAAGCCTACGTCATTGGTGAAGGAGCCTTAACACATGAGCTTTATAAGGCTGGCTTTACGATCACCGATATTAATCCTGACTTTGTTATTGTCGGTGAAACACGCTCTTATAATTGGGATATGATCCACAAAGCAGCCAAATTTGTTGCTCAGGGTGCTCGGTTTATTGCCACAAACCCAGATACACATGGCCCCTCTTACAATCCAGCTTGCGGAGCATTATGCGCCCCTATTGAAAGGATAAGTGGCCGTATGCCCTTTTATGTCGGTAAACCCAGTGCATGGATTATTCGTTCTGCACTGAATCACCTTAAAGGCCACTCTGATAACACGATTATTATTGGTGATAATATGCATACTGATATCCTTGCCGGTTTTCAAGCTGGATTAGAAACCGTATTGGTTACCAGTGGCGTCAGTCAATCAAGTGATATTAACCAGCAGCCTTTTAGACCCAATCATATCTTTGATTGCGTGAAAGACATTAATATCGTTTAATTGTTATAAAAAAGCTTTATTTTTTAGAATAATAGGTACAATTTAAGTCGTCATAATTACATTCTCTTACAGTCTTTCATTTCTTTTAATTCCTCCAGAAAGGCATAATACTCATTAGATTTTATTTAACATTAACTGTGGTTGTGATAAAAAGAACAAAAATTTAACAGGAAATAAACATGCGTGTATTCGTATTATTTTTATTATTAATACAAATTATCGCTTGCAGCCCCAATGAAACTGCAAGCAGAACGTTATTTGATGAATCTCATTTTCGTCAAGATATTAAAATCCTTTCATCGGATAAATTTGAAGGTCGCGCGCCCAATACTTATGGGGAAAAACTCACCTTACAATTTCTCACTCGCTCCTTTGAAGAAATGGGCCTAAAAAAACCAAATGGTAAAAACTACTTACAAGCAGTCCCAATGATAAGTTACGCCGCTTCAAATGAGCAAACCATTCGATTAGGTGATCTAAACCTACAAAACCACCAAGACATTATGCTCAATAGTCGTCATGAACAAAAGAATATATCTATAGAACAAGCACCTTTAGTCTTTGTCGGTTATGGTATAAATGCACCAGAATACCATTGGAATGACTACCGAGATCTGGATATGAAAGGCAAAATCGCATTAATTTTGGTCAACGATCCAGGGTTTAAACATCCTAACAGTGAATTATTTAATGGAAAGGCCATGACCTATTATGGACGCTGGACTTATAAATTTGAAGAAGCCAGTCGCCAAGGTGCATTAGGTGCCATTATCATTCATCAATCTCAAGCAGCAGGCTATCCTTGGTCTGTCGTACAAAATAGCTGGAATGGCCCACAACACGATCTGCAACCCGATAAAAATGACAGCAATAATCGTGTATTAATCGAAGGCTGGCTCACCTTTGATAGGGCTAAGCAGTTGTTTAAACAAGCAGGGTTTCCACTCAAAAATTTACTCGATAGAGCATCTGCCAGTGAAATTAACCTGCCTCTAAACATGACAGCTTCTATTTCATTTGAAAATAAAGTAAGTTATTCAACTAGTTACAATGTTATCGCCACACTACCAGGCTCAACACAGTCTGATGAACATATTCTATTCACTGCCCATTGGGATCATATCGGTACTGACAAACAAAAATCAGGCGATAATATTTATAATGGTGCCGTCGATAATGCTTCTGGTACTGCAGGGATGTTGGCCATAGCCAGAGAATTTATCAAACAAGCAAAAGAAGATGGCCCACAAGCACGGTCTTTAACTTTCATTGCCACCACAGGAGAAGAACAAGGTTTATTAGGCTCTCGTTATTATGTTGATCATCCCATTTATCCACTCAGCGAAACCGTTGCTGTGTTTAATTTAGATAGCAGTAATATTTATGGTCCCACCACAGATTATATTATCGTTGGCAAGGGTAAGTCTGAACTAGAAAATTATTTGATAAAAAACGTCACGCGACAACATCGTCATGCGATCAGTGAAGCCAAACCAGAAGTCGGTGGGTTCTTCCGCTCAGATCATTTCAGTTTTGCTAAAAAAGGTGTGCCAGCGGTGTTTGCTGGCGGCGGTAATCAACCCATTGATGAAGCAACTGCCATCAAAAAGGCACAAATGAAAAAGAATGTACAAGGCTGTTATCATGATATTTGTGATGAATACCGAGAAGATTGGGATTTACGCGGTGCACTGGAAGATCTCAATGTATATTTTAATGCTGCAAATGAATTATCAGATAATAATGATTGGCCAGGTTTCTACGAAGGCACTGAATTTCACATATTAAGACCCGCACACCCTCCCGTTACCCATTAAAAACGACTGTGCAAGTGACAGATCTTTAACGTGTCACTTGCCTTACTTTAGTTATACCAACCTGAACTCGGATTAAGCAGCGCCGTTAAATATCACAATTTTAGCGCCTATCTGTGTTCTGCTTTCTACTCATAGCGGGCTATTAGGTACGAAACCCTGCCTTGATATCGACCAAAATATCGGCATTTAGAAAAAGATGACATAAATAAAAACACAAAAAATATAAATGCAAACAAGTAATACAAAAAACAAAACAAACTCACAAATTAACAACAAAAATAGTGTTATGGAGCATTATTCAATATTGTTACGCCTTCATTGCAGAACCCACAATCTTTGCCCCTCCAGCACTAGCAATTATCGTATAATATCAAAAAAAAACCATCTAAAATGAACAATCAATAATATTAAGCACATTTAAATGAGGATATCATCATTAAAATGCCACTTTTTATGAATAATTCCACTTTTTAAATTTGTAAAAAAAGCCACTTAATGTCACAGTAGACTCAATTCAATACCAGATTGCCCTGCTCAGGAGTTTTACTATGTGTTCTATATTTGCCATTTTAGATATTCACTCAAATGTGACAGCACTGAGACAAGTTGCCCTTGAAATGTCAAAGTTACTGCGTCATCGTGGCCCTGATTGGTCAGGCATTTACAGCAGCGATAAAGCCATACTAGCCCACGAACGCCTCGCCATTGTAGACATTGATAACGGTGCTCAACCTCTAATCAGTCAAGATGGCAACCTTATTTTGGCTGTTAATGGAGAAATATATAACCATAAAGCACTGAAAGCAGAACTCGGTGAAAAATATCAATATCAAACCCTGTCAGATTGCGAAGTCATTTTAGCCCTGTATCAAGAATACGGAGTCGATTTTCTTGATAAGCTTAATGGTATTTTTGCGTTTGTTCTCTATGACAAAAGCAAAGATACTTACCTCATTGGTCGAGATCATATGGGCATTATTCCTTTGTACACAGGGCGAGATGAAGATGGACAATTTTATGTTGCATCTGAAATGAAAGCCTTAATGCCTGTTTGCAAAACCGTTGATATTTTCAAACCTGGGCATTATCTGAGTAGTGAGCAGAGTGAACCTGTCCATTATTATCAACGAGACTGGCGAGCTTTTTCAGAAGTATCAGACAACGGCGCCAGTGTCGAAGCACTCCGTGATGCATTAGAAGGTGCAGTTAAACGCCAGCTCATGTCAGATGTGCCTTATGGTGTACTGCTCTCGGGTGGACTTGATTCATCTGTGATCTCCGCTATTACCCAGACCTTTGCGAAGCGTCGTATAGAAAATAACAGTGAAACCAGTGCTTGGTGGCCACAATTACATTCTTTTGCCGTTGGTTTAGAAGGGGCACCGGATCTGATCGCAGCCAAAAAAGTAGCTGATGCCATTGGTACCATACACCATGAAATGACCTTTACTTTTCAAGATGGATTAGATGCATTAATTGATGTCATTTATCACTTAGAAACCTATGATGTCACCACCATTCGCGCTGCAACGCCCATGTACTTAATGGCAAGAAAAATTAAAGCCATGGGCATTAAAATGGTGTTATCGGGTGAAGGCGCAGATGAGTTATTTGGTGGTTATCTGTATTTCCATAAAGCCCCAAATGCTCAGGCCTTTCATGAAGAGTTGGTCAGAAAACTGGATAAACTCCATTTATATGATTGTTTACGGGCTAACAAAGCAATGGCTGCATGGGGCTTAGAAGCCCGCGTACCTTTCCTTGATAAAGAGTTTATGGATGTGGCTATGCGTATTAACCCTGAAGCAAAAATGTCAAAAGATGGCCGTATTGAAAAACATATTCTACGAGAAGCGTTTGAACATAAGCTGCCAGAGTCTGTGGCTTGGCGACAAAAAGAACAATTCAGTGACGGTGTGGGCTACTCTTGGATTGATGGACTAAAAGATCATGCTGAGACACAAGTTAGCGATCAACAATTAGCCAACGCGGCATTTAAGTTTCCTCATAACACACCAGCCACGAAAGAAGCTTACTTTTATCGCTGCTTCTTTGAAACGCACTTCCCATTACCCAGTGCGGCAGAAACGGTACCAGGTGGCAAATCCGTCGCTTGCTCAACACCAGAAGCGCTGGCATGGGATGAAAGTTTGCAAAACATTGTAGACCCTTCAGGTCGTGCCGTTCAATCTGTTCATGATAGTGCCTACTAACTCCAAACACCATAAAATACCTGACATTAACTGTGCCGATATTGTTTATTCAATATCGGCAACTAGTCCTTCAATTTACCTCATAGCAAAGTACATGAGTCTCAAAGTTAGACCTACAACAAGATGCGCTTATAAGCAATTGTATAAATAGATTATTTACACCAGTTAATCGAACACGTTACAGTATTAAACACATAAGGAAAAGCCTATTTGAAGCAATAAGGCTAATGACAGCAAGATTCTAGGACATCCATGCGTTTTTACCATTTTTTACTCATACTACTGCTTTCATCAAACCTGCCCTGTTACGCCGCCATTAACCCAGAACACATTCAATTGGGTGACATACTGATCAATAAAAACCATCAACAATGGTATACCGTCCACATTGTTGCCTTAGACAAAAATGAACAGCAGCAAGCTGTTGCCCATAGCATTATCTATCAAAGCCAAAAACATCAACCCACACTGGCCACACTTGTTCGCAGTAATATTGCCAACCAACATGCCCAAATCGATATCAATGATTTCAAAGATTGGCATCGATTGGCTCACAAAAAGCCAACAGCCGCTGAGCTTAAAGGTTATATCCATTATCTCAAGCACACCCATTTTGAACGCTATGTGCATTTTACTGGACAAAATAAAGATAAAATTATCTCAACCTCCATGGCATTTGACAAAAAAGCCAATGATGAGAAGCGCCTTGGCCACCTCGATAACGCCATCAATTTATACAAAAAGGCGATTTCACTCTACCCCAAAAACACCAGTTCGATGGAGCATTTAGCCTCCTTGTATATGGAAACTGATCGATATGAAAAAGCACTCACCTTATTTGAGACATCCTTAAACATTCACCCAAATAACAGTACCGGACAATTATTACTTGGCCAATGTTTACTGCACATGCAACGCTTTTATCAAGCCAAACGGATTTTTCAAGATGGTATTCATTTATTTCCAGAACAAAAAGCTTTGTTTGTTCACTATCATCAGTGTGCATTAGAAGAACAAAACAACCAATATCAAAGACAAGTAATGAATTTATGAAACATCTCATATTAAAAATAATACCAATCTCAGTAAATTACACTGAAAATCAGAATATTCACCAAATAACCTGAACGAGGATAAGCAGCGTCGCTAATAATACTATTTTGAATGGAGCGGTTTAACGCAAGTTCAAATTAAGTCATTAACTCAGCTACTCAGCTCTGGTAAATGCTTAAAAAATGCCAACGATTCAGGGTTTTTAAGTGCATCGGTATTATTAACGGGTAAGTTATGAATAACATTCCTCACCGCCAATTCAACAATTTTGCCTGATATTGTTTTTGGAATATCTGATACTTGAATTATCTTTGCTGGAACATGTCGCTGAGTCGTATTATCTTTAATGGTTTGTTTAATGATATGAATAAGCTCTTCTTGTAATACCTTACCGTCACGTAATACCACAAACAATATTATTCGCACGTCTCCTTCCCAGGCTTGACCCACCGCAATAGACTCTAGAACGTCATCCACTTTTTCAACTTGACGATAAATCTCAGCAGTTCCAATACGTACCCCACCAGGATTCAGTACCGCATCCGAACGCCCATAAATAATGACCCCTATTTGCGATTCATGTTCAACTAATTCGGCATAATCCCCTTGTGCCCATATATTGTCGTAACGCGAAAAGTACGCCTCATGATATTTATGACGAGCAGGATCGTTCCAAAAATACACCGGCATAGAAGGAAAAGGCTTAGTACACACTAACTCTCCCCTTGCATCTTTATCCTTATGCCCTATTAATGACTTTCCTTGTGGACTTAATACTTGCACAGACATCCCTAAACCAATGCATTGTAATTCGCCACGATAAACAGGCAAAATAGGACAACCAAGTGCAAAGCAAGAAATGATATCGGTACCACCAGAGATACTCGATAAACAAAGATCAGATTTAATCTCTTGATAAACATAATCAAAGCTTTCATGAACTAAAGGAGAGCCTGTCGACAACACTGTTTTTAGATGGCTTAAATTATGACTCATCCGTGGTTTGACACCCGCTTTTTCAAGCGCCGAAATGTATTTTGCACTGGTACCAAAGACAGTGACTTTCTCTTTTTCGGCAATATCCCAGAGTATTTCAGGGCTTGGGGAAAACGGTGAGCCGTCATATAAAACAATGCACGCTCCTGTCATTAAACTCGACACAAGCCAATTCCACATCATCCACCCACAAGTGGTATAGTAAAAAATGGTGCTCTTGTCTGTTAAATCAGTATGAAACACCAATTCTTTATAATGCTGTAATAATGTTCCACCAGTATCATGTACAATACACTTAGGTACCCCCGTCGTTCCTGAGCTGTACATAATATAAAGTGGATGTTCAAAAGCATTAGAAGTAAACACGATATCTTCATGTGCTAATGCTTGAATATCTGAATAAGAGTAACTCTTTGCTTTAATAAGAGGAAGCTGTTGCTTTATTTCTTCTGCGGATAACTGCACATTAATATAGGGGACAACAACAAGGTATTCGACGCTGTCTATATGAGGCAATATACGATTAATGCGCTCAAGGTTATTTTGTGTCTTACCATTATAAATATATGCATCTGTGGTAATAATAACCTTAGGGGTTATTTGTCCAAACCTGTCTAATACGCCTTGAAAGCCAAAATCAGGTGAGCAACTTGACCAAATGGCGCCTAAGCTGGTGACAGCCAGCATAGAAATAACCGTTTCAGCAATATTAGGCATAAAACCTGCGACTCGGTCTCCTTGGGTCACCCCTTTTGCTTTTAACCAATTGCTTAAGTTAGCCACTCGCACATATAGCTCAGCATAACTTAGCTTTTGCTGCCGTCCCCTTTCATCATAACTCACAATCGCCAGCTTATTGTCTCTTCGCCTGAGTAGATTTTCAGCAAAATTAAGTGTCGCTCCTTTGAACCAGACCGCTTTTTCTAATTGCTTTGTATGTTCAAGCACACAAGTATAGGGGCTGTGAGAGACAAAACCAGCAAACTCCCACACATATTGCCAAAAAAGTGCCGGTTGATTAATCGAGAAGTGATATAAGGACATGTAATTGGAAAAAGAATGCCCATGTTGTTTTAAATAAGCCATAAATCGAGTGAGATTACACTGCTTTATGCTATCAAAAGAAGGCGTCCATAATGGTATAGCCATAACTTCAATCCATTGACGGTAAGTGCTTATATCAAATTTTAGTTTGTGTTTATCGCAATTGCACTCTCAATTTCCCCCGCTCAAAAATAAACCTCGTTGTTATTACGCTACTTTCATAACATTCAGCATCATTTTAACCTGAACTCGGGATAATGAATGTCTAGCTTAAAAATAATCATGTAAAAATCAATTAATTAAATTGATTTTTTGTTTTTATTTTTGTCATTTTTTAATGCCAATATCTTGGTCGATATCAAGGCGGGATGTCTTACCTAATAGCCCGCAATGAGTAGAAAGCAGAACATAGATAGGGGTCAAAATAGCAATGTTTAACGGCCCAGCTTAACCCGAGTTCAGGTTGATTTAGCAATATACACTCATTTTGATGTTGCTGACTGTGATGATGAAAGTTTTGAAATGCCCACGCCCGCTATAATAAGCGCTCCCCCTAACATCATATTAAATGTGATCATTTCTTCTAAAAATATCGCTGAAAAAATAAAAGTGAATATAATAGACAAACTGAATAATAATGCCGCTGTGACTGTAGAGACTAATGCGGCGGCTTCATACCAGAAAATAAAAGCAAGTGCAGTCGGAAATATACCCAATAATAATAATAATCCTCCATCCAATATGGTGATTGTAAAGTGAGAAAAACAAAGAGGGCGTCATTAAGACATAAAGACTAAAATCTAAACTCAATACGCATTGTCACATAAACAGGCACAGCCAAAACATTCGACTCTGCTTTTTTATATTTTATTTTACTCAAAGCTTTCATTCCACTGTAATCCCACAAACCTTCAGGCTCAGATTTTACAATCTCAGGGTTAAAAACATGGCCATTTGAATCAATTAAATATTTAATTTCAACAAATCCATCAGTACCTTTAGGTGGCATTTTTTTCGGCCCAATATTCATCCTAAAATAGTCGTTATCTTGGATCCAATACTGTGCTAGTTCGATGGCATCAACCTGTTTTGGATTTTGATTTAACTTTATCTCAGGGGGACTCACACAAGCCGATAGCAAGGAAAAAAACATCCCCGCTAATATTAATTTTAGTGTCATATTATTCTCTTAATTATTTTATATTCTACTTCATATTGCATTAAGCGCATTACAAGTCACATAGCTTAATACACAACCCTATCACTATATTCATTATCAAAACGTCATTAGCCTGACTATTAATAATCAAAACTCAATATAAGCATCTATCGTCAGGATCATTATAAAAAGTCATCTTATGAATTAACATCATTAATTTCAACAATAAATCAACATTACAAATGTAAATTAAAAAGCATGCCCAAATAGCACCCAAACGGCATAATAAAAATACTATTTAGCACGTAACTATCTAAAAGTCGTATACTTTCACTATTGAATTTAAAGCTTTCATTATTGATAATGCGCGCCCCTAAATAAACAATCACCTATAATCCATGCCACAAGTAATTGAACTTATCGACAATCTCATCTCACAAATTGAGCATTTTCAACGCACCAGCGCCACCGAAACTGACTCAACAACCCAGTCTGACAATCAACATACCGCACTTGATATTCAGCGACGCATTAATGAATGCCAAGGCACTATCGCGTTAACTCACTATGATCTTGCCAGCACTGACATAAACGAAGACAGCCTATCCTTGGATGACTCGCCCAACATCAGCAAAAAACTGAATAAAATTGACAAACTCTATCAAAAAGCAACGATTGATTATAATATCAATATACAAGAAACATGCTTAATCACTAGCCAGCAAGACATGTTGACCAAAATGGACTTAGTGGATCATGATGGCGGTAAGACAAGCAAAACCAAATGGGTAATACGAGATGGCAATTTATATGTCGCCAGCCATGCCCCTTGGCGACAGCCTACCACTCCATCTAGTGATGATAAGAAAAAAATTCATCATCCTGAATTTAGCATCAACACCTTCGACACCTTAAAAAATGATATGGCACAAAAAGGTGTGTTTTGTGGTGGAGAGCTCAAAGTGAATGAAAACGGTAAAGTCATCTCGTTTAACATCGACTGCAGTTACACCAAAGAAAATGGAAACAGCGACACATATAAACAGCAAGCCAAAGAAAATGGTTACGCCAGTTTATTACACTTGAATCGATTAGGTTTGCTCCCTGATAACTTAGATGCGTTAGCGATTGGGTAAAACCATAATAAACTGAACATTATTATGCGACCAAGGCCTATCATAGCCTTGGGTAATGTCCTGTATTGAGCGAATAATAAAACATAATGCAATAGTGTATAAAAGCCCACTAAATGATGAACAACAGTAAGTCATTTCACTAAGAGTACAGGGTATCACTTGTCTTGTTTTCTTTAAAATAAATATGAAACCGCTAAATTAAACAAATTATTATTATAATAAGCCTTACCTGTCGTTGCAGTACTTCCACTTGTTTTAAGTACTGTTAAACGAGTCATTGAAGCTAAACGGCGATACTCCATTGATAACCGTATACTAGGCATAATCTGATAACCCAAGCCAAAGATCATTTGATAAGAAACAACTGTACTCGTATGGCTTTCAGGCTGTATATAAGGTGTATCAATCCCAGCAAAGCCATTGTAGTCCGTGGTAGCAGTCAAACCACCTAGACCTGCTCCAATATAAGAAAACAGATTATTATTGATTGGAATATCATAAAAACCATTCACACCGTACCATATTGCATTTTGCGATCCCTCCCAACTCTCATTATGGATATTATTGATATTATTATTAAGATAACTGATTTGAAACTCAGGTCTAAAGATATCCATTTTTTTACCTACACTTAAACCGACATTCCACCCCCAAGTTTGAAAACCAGTAGTTTCACCTCCCCCATCATGAAACAGAGAACTGGTGTAACCGACACTCTCATCTTGTATATATGCCCAGCCCCCCGATGCCGTTACATACCAATTTTCAGAACTTAATTGCATTGAGTTATTAGCGTAAGTTGCAGTACTTGCTACAACAATGGTTAATAAACTACCGAGTATGAAATATTTACCTATTATTGACACTGTATTCCCTTATAAAAATAATTAGCTAAAATTCAATTTTACATAACAATAGAACCTACTTTTAAAAAAAGCAAAATATTAAAAAATGGCGCTGTTGTATCAAAATGTTGTCTATACTTATTAGGTGAAGCTAATCGATTGAAGGTAATAGCAATGAAAACAAAATTATTTGTGAGTAAACTTAACCAAATAACAAAATCACTTATCTCTATGACCCCAGGCCAAAGAGAAGTCGTTCATCAGTCAATTCAAGCATTAGACACTGATATTGCTATCGATGAGCTCATTCAACCCCTTTTTGATGTATCAGCACAATGCCCACATTGTCACTCTGCTAAGTTCAAGAAGTGGGGAAAAGCAAGGATGATACAAAGATATCGTTGTAACGAATGTCATAAGACCTTTAATAATAAAACAAATACTCCACTTGCGAAACTTCATAAAAGTCATCTATGGGAGAAATACGCTCACTGTATGGAGCTGAAGTTAACATTAAGAGAGGCTGCTAAAATATGTGGTATTAACCTTAAAACGGCATTTTTGTGGCGACATCGATTTCTCAGTGCGCAAGCTGGCAGAAATGATGACAAGCTATCTGGGATTATTGAAGCAGATGAGTTCTTTCTCGCTTATTCAGAAAAAGGCTCTAGAACCATTAGTCTGCCACGTGTAAGTAGAAAGCAAGGAGGTGATGTCGATAAAAGAACGAAAGAAGGACAAGTGGCAATATTGCTCTCAATAGACCGAAGCAAACATATGATAGCCCCTGTACTATCAGCGGATACTGCATCAGAAATAGCGACAAATTTATCCAAGAATATTGAGGTTAATTCAGTGCTTTGTAGTGATGGTTCATGGGCATATACAGGTATTGCCAAAGAAAGACAATGTGATCATAAGCGGCTAATAAATAATAAACAAAGAGTCATAGATGGCATCTACCATATTCAAACCGTCAATGGTGAGATAGCGAACTTCAAGGCTTGGGTAAATGGAAAAATGAAAGGCATCGCGACTAAGTATTTGCCCAATTATCTCGGTTGGTTTAAAGAAAGCAGTCAAAAGCGAGATAGTCGACAAATATTACAATTGGCTTATGGTAGACAACAGCATTCTGGTACATAGCCATAAAAATACACTAAGTACTTAGCTTAAAAGTTATTACGTATTTTGATGGATAATCCCCCATAATATTTCAACACTATCTTTCTGTTATCAATAATGACTGATATACTTTTATTGATATAAACCTTACTGTAAGAAATAGTTTGGGTTAATATATATTTCACTGTTTCTTTTGTTTATTCATTATTAAACCAATCGCCTAATAATAGCCAGCCATTATTAATCAGTAACATACTGAGGCCCCTTATTCAAAGTATTAGGAGTGCCATTAATTAAGGATGTCATTGTCTACTGTTATGCGCCAAACTGATGTAGAATGATATCGCTTAATTAAGCGATATCATATCTCTTAGTTATGCGTTATTTTTTAACCTTATTCTGACTTAATATTTTTCAGATGAGTTAGCAATCTTTGTGGCATCTTCAGCGCTTATTTTGCCAAACAGTGCGGCCATCATGAGACGAATGCGTTTCTCGGCATCCCCAAACTTACTGGGGTTCATGGTATAGGGAACATGAAAGTCCACTTCACCGACTTTTTGACCTTGCTGATAGGCTTTAATTTCAGCGTCCTGTAAATACAGCGCAAGATCCCATCTCCAAAGGCCTTCATATTCAAGGGTCAATTGACTCAAGTCATGTTTTGACCCACTATTAACCACCTTATACACATAGTGATGCTCACTCAGCCAGTCTTCCATGGTTTGCAAAAAACCTTCTCGAGTCTTATCGTCTTTAACAATCACCACTTCCGCTTTATTGGTCATGACCTCAATGGGCTTGACCATATAACCCGGAGAGCCACAGCCAGATAACCCCACTAACAACATAAGAGCAAATAAAAACCGGTTACATCTTTTCATCATCAATCTTCCTGATTATTCCTGCCGACACCTGTCGTTTGACACCGTCTCAATTATTATGAGGACGAATGTTAAAACAATATAAATCAATTGCATACTTTTACGTTACATTCTTTTCAACCACAGGTTATATCAGTAAACAGGCATAAATCACCTTGTGGCCAACTCATCATGAGTAATGTAATTATTGCTTCTAGGTTAAACAAGGGAAAGGGAAAGGGAAAGGGAAAGGGAAAGGGAAAGGGAAAGGGAAAGGGAAAGGAGAAGTGCATCACTTGTTAAGCCTGTCCTATCTTTTTTCTTTAAAGAATGCTATTCACCATCACACCAAACCAATTCAGACATCCAAAACATCCAAAACATCCAAAATTAATTTTCAACACTATAATCCAAAGCTTCAAGATACAAGTGGTCAACTAATTCTGGCCACTTCACAGCCAACATCGAAACAAACTAAAACGGGCTGAATATATGGGAGTGTCCATATGTGTCTTGATTGTTTCCTATTGATATTATTGTTTCATATTAAAGATCGGATGCAAAGGCACCTTCAACAACCAGCCCGATATTCTCTATTACCAAAGGAAGAATATCATCTGAGGTATTAATAAGACCATCACGCCCATAAGCTCTAATATGATATTGATTTTCACTAATTAAATGATAATAAAGATATTGTGGTTCCTGCATCAATCCCTGCGAGGCATCATACAAAAATACCATGGCATTTTCAGGAAGAGATGCTTCTAATATTTGAAGTGTTTCTGGGTAATGACCATTTTGTACTTTATAAAACTCAATGGCTTGAATAACACTGGTTAAATGTATTTTTGTTTGTTTAACGACCAGATCATCATAGATCTCACCTTCAGAGAAATGACCCTTCATTAACAACAGCAAAGTAACCTATAGATCCATATAAGATTAAAGTAAAACCAATGCCAGCAATACCGACAGCCATTAACTTAGTATGCTTTATTAATACTCCCCAGATAATTGCTATTAGACCAAATAAAATGCCAAAGAAAGGGATAAATGACATTCCACCGATAATATAACCCAGACAACCAACGAACTTTTTTTCATATTCCATTATTAACAACTT
This sequence comes from uncultured Shewanella sp., assembly GCF_947501665.1. GTDB lineage: Bacteria > Pseudomonadota > Gammaproteobacteria > Enterobacterales > Shewanellaceae > Shewanella. Next base: position 27,253 of record NZ_CANMWS010000011.1, read on the forward strand.
CCTTATTGTTCACTGAAATTTTCCATGTTAAAAGCAAACATTAAAATACCACTCGCTCACGATAATGCAAACAAAATGTTAATTTAAAATATCAAGACGAATGTTCATAGCATGTACCTAAGGATATCTTTTTATTATTAATCAAAAACGAGAAAAGCAATGTACTTTTGTTGAGTTATAACAGGCTGACCACGCTCAATGAGAAGGATTGATGTGCTGGTAAATGAACAACCACGTTTAACCTGATCTTGTTCAAATTAAAAGTGCATCACTTTTAAGCCCGTCCTATCTTTGGTTGGCCACTACAGTTTAATTTCTCGATGTAAAAAATATCAGACATAACGCAACGGGAGTATTCAAATATGTCTTAGTTATTTTTACTGCTTATTAAGTATTTTTTACACTTAACCTTTCCCAACTCTGATAAGTACCAATTGAATATAGAATACCTATAGTTAAACAAATACCAGAACTTACAAACCAAAAAGTTAAACTATTTTCTGGAAACATAGGCATAATTGCAAAAAATGCGACACCTCGGACTAAATAAATTAGCGATATAACAATTAAACCAAATTTCAAAAAAGGAAGCCTAAAAAGGACCTTCGCACCAGAAAGAGCATACAAAGACCAGAGAGATAAAACCAACACAATAATTAATGTAACTACACTTGGATACCAATGCCCATCTTCAGCCATTTTAGCCATTTGCTCACCAGCACCAAAAAAACGATACCAGTCACCACCGAAAATAATACAACCTAAATGAGCTAAAGCCGCAATTGCACTCCCCATTGAGCCGATGATTAAAAGTTTATTCTTGCCTGAATCCATGAAGCTTCCTTAAATGCCTAACTTTTGTATAGTGTTCCTGCTCATTTATCACACAGACCGCTATTCGAATGATGAATAAAAACTGCCCCAACAGGCACTTGCACCCAGCAAAATCTATCAGACTTCCTTGACACACTAACGCCCAAAAACAACAGTGATACAAGTGACGCTGGAAATGCTATCGCTTGTATACCCGTAAAACTACTCTTCTAAAAGAATAGTAAAACCACCATAGATTAAACGCTTACCATCAAAAGGCATGGGATTGTTATCAGGGTGCATCCTTGGATCGTCCATCATTGCTTTCCAGCCAAGATCACGCACCGCTTTAGAAGGCCATGTGACCCAAGAAAACACAATTGATTCATTAGCTTCTCGTTTTACGGACAGTGGGAATGACGTGATTTCACCTTCGGGAACATCATCTTCCCACGTTTCGACTATTGTTAATGCACCATTTTCTTTAAATACCATGGCTGACATTTTTGCGTGTTCAATGTACTTCTCTTTATTTAGGGTAGGTACAGCGGCGACAAATCCATCGACATAATGCATTTCAATCTCCTTAATGAGCGATAAATATAAACAGTCCCCTTCAACATAAACTCATCCATAAAGCCTAGTCGAAGGACATCAAATCTACTATTAATGATTACTGGCTATGCATGTAGCCCGTCCGCTTATACAGCAAAATGTCATTAATTAGTCAAATAACTAGGGTGTCTTGATTATTCTAGTTATGCATATTTACGATATCTCAGGCCAACACTCAATTTTTGTGAAAACAATCCTATTAATTTTACCAACCCTATTGGTAAACCACGATTCTTTTACTAGAGTACCTCTGGCGATATCTCTCCAGATTTTAAAACCACGATGCCTGAAATTGTGATCATTTCTCTCGTACTCTCCCGAAAAAGTATCGATCAAATCCCAGCGGTTCGATTCATGGAACCTTTTTTGAAGATCGTATCCCTTTTCAATATTATTTAATCTAGTATTTCGATCTGTACTGAATTCAATTTTATGCATAGAACCTTAAACTAAGGCATTTAATCTTTCTATACTGTCCATGTTCGATTACCGCAGCTCTTACTTAACAAGCGGGCCAGTACTCTTTCTCAAAATAGACGTATGGCTAATACACTGTATTAGCAATTAATAACTGATTAATTTACTCAATTATCACTCAATACACCAGCCTTAACTCATACTAAGATCAGCATGCGTCTCAATCAATTTAACAATGGGTGGCTTGGTTGCTCCATGAAAATGCAAGACCTGACCCCCCATGTATTTTATAAATTAACCACATAACTTTAGACACCTTGGCTCTTGATTTTTTAAACGGAAATTTTCATTTGATACAAAGTTGTCTATTTCTGTTAATAACAGGTCTGTCGCCTGAGTTATAGACACAATATATTTCTCAATATTCTCCGAATCAGGAAGGATAGAATTTTCTCCATGTGCAATCCGGTTGCGAAACATAACAATTCTGTCTATATCTCCGATTACACCTTTAAAAGACTCAAAATTAAAACCAAACACGGTACATAGCTCTTTAAGTACATTACTGTTTAAATTTGACTTTGTATCTATGTCTTTTTTAAAACTAATTTTTTTCTGAAATATCTCTATGAAACTGTCTGTAAAAACTACCTTTTGATCGAATGATTGTTTACCACTTAATGAATTATATTTAGTTCCTAAACCAAGAACTATTAAATTTGTAGGCACTTCACTTGGGTTCAGTTTCAAGCTATTTAGGTAATCAATTAATAGTTTAAGAGAGCTAACAACATAGCCTTCCCAATGCGCATAAATCATAGGCAAACACATTCTATTCCACAAAGAACCATCCACTTTCTGAGGGTTCACTTTAAAAGTCGCTAATTCTCCATCACGCCAGTTATTCTCTGCTTGAATTTCATCAATTAAATTATGCGTCACCTTTAAAAATCTCCAAGGCCCTATCCATACGCTTTCTAATTCTACCTGTTGAAAAAGTACTAGTACCTATACTGTTATAAACAGTATCATTTAGCAGAAGTCCAATTTTTTCGTCAATCGCATCTTCATTACCAATAACAGATCCAAATGTTTTAGGTAAAGCGTAAGCTAATGAGTCAAAGATATGCAAAGCAAAATTACCTTTGGGTCTAAACACCGATTTTCCGTGTCTAGAAGCAATGTACTCAATAAATTGATTTAAGCTATTTTCTTCAAAATTTAAATCGAATGGTGTAGAAGCATTGGACACAGACTTCATGAATTCACTTAAAAATTGTGGAACTGTCGTTTTAAAATCACCTTCGAGGTTTTTAAATGCAAAAAACCTTAAAGCTAACTCTTCTAGGAACATTTGCTCTAGCTTTGAATCACTAGGGCTAATAATTTCAATAAATTCAGGCTTTTTAGCTACTTTTTTCAATATGCTATTTAAATCAACTTTGTAGCCTCTAAAAATACAATTTCTTATTTCTTGCTCAGAAAGTGGACTTGCACCTGTATTAAGACGATTAAATAATTCATATCTTATGTCTTCTTGGCTATCCCATTTTACAATTTCTACTCTACACACTGAGCGTTTAATAGTTGTTTTAAGTTTTAATGGGAGTGTGCTGATAGTTGTATTTTCAAGCTCATTAACTAATTCACCTTGTGTGAGTATTGAATTGTTTTTCTCAGGCAAGGACTCCAACAAGCCAAAGAATGCAAATATTGATGAAATACGTTGAAGACCATCAACAACCTCCCATCTCCCATCATCATCTTCAGCTACAAATACAGGGGGAATTGGTATCCCAAGTAAAACGGATTCAATAAACCTTGTTTGTTGAAAAATAGACCACCTAAATACGCGTTGATACTCAGGTGAAATAAACAAATCACCATCTTCAAACATATTCATCAACTCACCAAATGACATATCTAAACGATCTGTTTTTAAGGAGTTTCTTTTAAGAGCTATAGCTTCTTCTAACTTTGGCATTTTATGCCCCTAATTTATGTATTATAAGATATTCGAATATTACCGCTTAGAGTAATCTAAAGTGAAGAGAATTATTTCCTAACTTTTGTATAATCTACATAATCAACTACCACGTCAAAACAGTACTGTGACTAAAAATTAAAACATAGCTAATATACTGTATAGTATATAATTTTTTAAAAACAGCCAACTTACTTTTAGAAATACAACCTAGCAATTTTTTCTAATTCTTGATTAAAACTTTCAACATCAGGGGACTCTAAAGTAAAAGTAAAGTCTAAAGTTACATGCTCATCATTATGTGCAAGATTCTCTAGTGTTTCAGGAATTTCGATATGAACACGATTCACAAACTGCTCAATTTTGACGAGAGAATCATCTGAAAAACCTGATAATACTTTCAGTATTGGCTCAAAGTCTTCATTGACCTCTAGAGTAGTAAATGAAAGTTTCCAGTTGATAATTTGCTCGTAAACTTCAAGTAACCTCTGGCACACATGCTGTATTTTACGATAATCACCTTGTTTGCCAGGCTCACCAAACGACTTCAACACAGCATCTTTGACTAAAATTGTTGTGATTCTGATTAGTTTAAGCATCTCTTTATTGTGCGACGTAATCCAATCTAACACGTCTTGAGGTTCTTCAATAACAACTACATCGTTAAAGGAAATTCCGTATTCTAGGTCGAATTTTTTGTGTTCCAAACGATCTAGATATGTTTTGCATAGCAAAGCAAAAAGTAAATGTTCCCAGCCATCTGGTTTTTCAATCACTAACCTTGTTGCGTGAGGTGGGAAGAGATCCGAAGGTAGGTTTACTTCATTAACCTTCAGTTTTTTCCGAGCCTCTAAAGAGTCCATGAAAAGATAAGGTATTTGCTGAAGTAAAGCTGACTTGATATCAGAGGCAGTATCAAACTTGTACACCCAGTTTGATTTAAAATGTGAAACATTTTCAACAAACTCGAATACTTTTTGGTTTTCTACATGGCTTGAAAAATCAGCATCTGGGTTATTCTTCCAAATGGGGAGGATATCCAAAATACCCGTGTTTACAAATACATAAATTGGTATACCTTTTCTTTTAGCTTCCAAGTATTCAAGGTTTGTTATTGACTTCCCACCGTCAGTTTGAAAACCGTAACGGCTACCAATGATCAATACAAATATATCGGCTTTTTCTCGAACATTTCGGAGACAATTAGAAATAGTATCCGTATCGGGAAAAACTGGAAATGAGTCATATTCAGACAATACTGGCTCAAGACCAAATGTTTGGATTAGATCCCTGATGTCAGATCGAACTTGACCTAAGTCAAAACACGTTGAACTAACGAAAACTGTTGGTTTATAGCCAACTGGCATATTTAACCCTCATACTTTTTTATTGTGTACGCCCTAACCTTTGTATATTGCACATGTTCGCTCATCATGCCCTCGATTTAACCAACATGACAACACTCTTACCTACTCTCTGTTAGTCAAAACACATCACTAATACATTGTATTTAAATCTATTAAGCTGAGATAGTCATAAAACTATAAGCTGCTTGCTCTCATATTGACTAGGAAAATACCACCAAAGTATTAACTTTGTAAACTAAATGTTTGTTTTTGATAATGATAGAAGTGCACACTATTGATTCAGATCACAACTTTATGGATACCTCCTATTAATACACACTCAAATCAAAGTAACACCCTGCTTTTGATGTTCAACTCAGTGTAAACACGGTTGTGGCCGTCCGTGACATGGATGTCACGGCCGAAGCTATAGGGATATACTTGCGCTGTGTTACAAGTGTGTTTGCACAAAAGCCTGCTGCAAGCGATTAGCATCAATAAGATCAGAATTAATGGAAAACCAGTCCAACACCAAATAGCCTAAATGAATACATCAAAAATGTGATCAACTTTCATTTGAAAGCTTACCTATGTAAGTAAGCACTCACTACAATCCATTAAGCGAAGCTTCATCTCTTCGAGCCAGCATAAAACAATAAACAAAAATTTAGAATGTAGGTAGCTATAATTAAGCCCCTTCTTTTGATTTTGTCTTTGCTTTCATCTTTGCTTTTAAACCCCAGTGTAGATGCAACTGTGACCGTTGATGGCAGGGATGCCATCGTCGAACTTACATGGAGTGTACTTGCAGTGTGTCACAGAGGTATCTGCACAAAAGCCTGCGGCAAGCAATTAGCATCATCAAGGGAACAAGTAAACAGGAAAGAACATTTAAGTATAAAACTTAATCAAAAGGGGGATACCTTCACTAGAAGGTTAAACTTAGGTGCTGAAATAAAAGTCACTAGGCAATAACACTGAGTGCCGCATTAAAAGCGACACTCAACATGAGCTCAAATGCTCTAGCTCAAACTCTATTGAGCGGCTTAAAACCGATCAATGATTACAATCTGGGCCATGTTCGTGATCGTCATCCATAAACTCATCATCGCCTTCTTGATGCTGCATCACGCCCCAACCATCACTCATGCCGCCAAACTCCCCCGCAAACTCATTGAGGCTAGATTCTTGCGATACAAGGGCTTCATATTCAGGCACCATGTTTAAGCATACAATGAGTTCCCACTTACCTGACTCATCGTTTAACAAGAGCTCTGCTTCACCTTCTAAATCTTTCGTTTGAATATCTTCAAGTGCCGATTCAGCATCCCTTTGATCGTCAAAAACTAAAAAGAAATCAATATCAAGTGCTTTTGATAAATCGATGCCAGCATCGGCCATTGCCGCTAACATTTTACCATTGTCATCATCAGGGTATTGCATATTTCACTCCACTTACATCTTCATCGACACGGCATTGATACCATATCAACACTCAATGACTTTGCCTATTAAGGCGCCACAACGGTGACCGACTCACCTTTAAACGTCACGGTCTCGCCCGCAATCACTTTTTTGCGTTTACGAGTATCCACCTCACCATTGACCATGACTAGGCCTTCGGCAATCACGTGTTTTGCCTCACCGCCCGCACTCATCCAACCTTGCACCTTTAATACTTTATAAAGCTCTATGTATTCTTCACCCGCTAACAAGGTTAGCTCTGCTATTTCGTTACTCACGCCAAATTCGCCTTTATCAAAATGTATCGCGGCGTATTATACCTCAACGCATTAAACCTGTCTGTTTCACTATTTCAACTTAAGTGATAAATTGACAGCAATAAAAAATGAGTAACAGCACAATACTATTACTCATTTCTCTATAGCCCTAAGCTTGTCAGCAACCTTAAGGTCAATCCAATATTGAAAAATGGCGATTAACCGCGGCTAGTCACTTCAAGCAAGTGATAACCAAACTGGGTCTTAACGGGACCTTGGACTTCATTTAATGGTGCACTAAATACAACTTCATCAAATTCTTTCACCATCATGCCTGGTCCAAATGATCCTAAGTCGCCGCCTTGAGACGATGAAGGGCAAGTAGAGTTCGCTTTAGCAACGTCGCCAAAATCAGCACCCTCTAGGATTTCTTGTTTTAACTCAGCACATTTTTCTTCAGTGCTCACTAAAAGGTGTCTTGCTGTGGCTTGTACCATAATGTTACTCCAAAATAAAAGTAAACCGATGCGCACTTAAGCACATCGATATAATGAACCCAGACAGTATAAAAACAAAAAGCAACTTTAAAAAGCCCTATCGCTGATTTGTTTAAAAATACTCAATCAAGGGCCAATGATTGTAAGCGTTTAATGACGGTGTTGTTTAAGCTGCTCAGCCGTCCAATTGTGAATTTTTAATGTCAGTACTTCCATAGGCAATGCGCCCGATGTCAGCACTTGATCATGAAAAGCCCGTAAATCAAACTGCTCCCCCAATTCTGCCTGCGCTTCTTTCCTTAATGCCAATATTTTCAACTGACCCACTTTATAAGAGAGTGCTTGCCCTGGAATGGCCATATAACGTTCAACTTCTGCGGTAATATCAGACTCCGCCATAGGCGAGTTATCTTTCATGTATTGAATGGCTTGCTCTCGGCTCCAGCCTTTTGCATGCAAACCAGTGTCGACAACTAAACGCATGGCTCTAAGCATTTCATCAGACAATTTACCAAAATATTGATAGGGATCCTTAAAGAGGCCCATCTCTATGCCTAAATACTCAGCATATAACGCCCACCCCTCTTCAAAAGCATTATACCCTCCAAAGCGCTGAAACTCAGGTACACCAGTGAGCTCTTGTTTAATGGCAATTTGAAAATGGTGGCCCGGCGCGGCTTCATGAAGTGATAACGTCGTAGTGCCCCATTTAGGCTGCGCTTTTAGATTATAAGTATTGATATAAAACACCCCAGGGCGAGAGCCATCCACCGCAGGCGCTTCATATGAGGCGCCAGCTGCCGATTGCTCTCTGAAACTTTCTACGGGTTTAACCACATAATCCGCTTTGGGCATGACATCAAAATAATCGGGTAACTTGGCATTAATCTTATCTTTCAGCTGCATATAAGCGTCAATAAGGGCTTCTTTATTGTCAAAGAAGTATTGTGGCTGTGATGAAAGCGATGTAAAAAATGCGGCTAAATCGCCTTTAAAGCCCACTTGTTCACGCACTTTATCCATTTCAGAACGGATCCTCGCCACCTCTTTAAGCCCCATTTGATGGATCTCATCAACAGGCAGAGTCGTCGTCGTATGCTCATTGGCTAATTGTTGATACCAAAGCTTACCATTAGGCAGCCCCCACCATCCATCACTGCCTCTTGCCGCAGGTAAATAACGCGTCTCTAAATAGGTTTTAAAATCTGACAGTGCTGGAACAAGTTGTTCCAGAATTAACGCACGATATTGTGTGGTGAGTTGTTGCTTTTCGCTATCGGTAAAATCAGTTGGAAAATGAGTGATAGGCTGATAAAAAACACTTTCAGTAACATCTTCAACTAATTGCGCTTGTAACTGTGGGATCATACGTTCCACCAACACACGTGGCAGCACAACTTGACTCTCGATGCCTTCATTCATTCGGCTTTTCGCATCACTGAGCCACTGAATAAAGGCTTTTATTCGAGCTTGCCAGTTTTCATAATCTTGTACTGTATTAAAAGGCTGAGCACTATCACCACTGCCTAATTGCACCATAGTGATAATGTCGCTGGAAAATTGATCCATGGGCATAAAGTAATGAGGAAATGCCTCATCTGCTAAAGCCATATTCCTGTCATACATGAACACATCGTAGCTTAACTGCAATTGAGTGGGCAGCGCTTGACGATCAATCTTTTTCAATTTAGCTAAATATTGAGTATTAAGCTCATGGCGTTGTTTTAAATACTCGTCGGTCAAATCGTTTGTAAACTGATCATTATAATCATGTACACCAACAAACGTGGCCTCAAGTGGATTGAGCTTTAAGTAATCTTTGAAATACTGATCCACTAGATTTAAATATTGCTGCTCTTGGCTCTCATTAAGAGTCGACTGTGCGTTGGCTTGATTTTCTGCTACTTTTGGCGTCTCGGGTGAGCAAGCACTCACACCTAATGTTAATCCCACCCAAATGGCTAAAACTGCTTTTTTCATTTTTATTTTACCTTATCAATAAACCGTCATTTTTTTCCTATACTAAAGGAAAGACCGTCAATGGAGCTGATCATGATGTATGCTGTTAATCAATCCGATATTCGCGATCCTGACACTGGGATATACAATTACACTTATTTTTTAGAATCCTTCCAGCATGAATGGAAACGCCATATTAGAGAGAATGAGAGCTTAATGTTATTGTATCTGTGCCCAAACATTCATGAAAACGTCACTCAACCTTACTTATTAAAATCGTTAATAAACCATGTTCAATCAAATCTCAGAAACAGTGATTTATTTGGCAGGCTTGATCCCCATCGCTTTGCTATTGCCATTTTTTCAGTGACACCAGCTGTCACTCAAGTGATCATTAACCGTATTGAAAAAACCATTTTAGATTTTAATCATCAATACAGCCAACAACATGCTAGCAATGTTGATTTTACGTTAGCCGCCTGTACCTGTAAGCCAAACAATACTCTTCACATCGAATTATTATTTGAAAAGCTAGAGCAGATCAGTAACGAAATAAACTACTCAAAAGACAAAGTGACAGTGATTTCTCATTTATAACGAACTGTATATAAGCAATAAAAAAGCCCCTAGCAGGGGCTTTTTAAACGCATAATGTTAGCCATTATAAGCTGACATTATGGATCCGTGCTTTCTCTTCAATATAAGACAAGTAACTAGTCGCACTGCGTTTTGTCTTTTTATCATTTGCCGCAAGTTTCGCGCGTTTATAAGCTTGCTTGTATTCCTTTAAACTTAAATACGCTAGTGCTAACTCAAATTGCGCTTCACCTGGATTTTTAATGCCAGCAGATAATGACTTCTTCAACGCTGTCACTGCGGGTTTATAATTTCCCTCAAGCGCTAACGTTCGACCTTGTTTTAAGTAAAGCTCACCATCATTATCAATAGCCGCTGCTTTACCATAATAACTGGCCGCCTCTTTTAGTGCTTTCGCGTTATGATAAAAACCTGCCAACGTACTTAAGTTTTTCTCATTGGTCTCAATTAAACCTGATTTTACAGCTTTTTCATACACTGTTGCTGCTTGATAAGGTGAGCCTTTTTGTGCAAGCAATTGAGATAAACGAGTCACATTGGCGCCGGTTTCTAAAAAGCCATTTTTATACGCTAAATCATAAGTGGCCAAAGACTTAGTGTAATCTTCAGTCATCAAATAAAATTGCGCTAATTGTACCCAAAGACGTTTATCGTCTTGGAACAAAGGCACCATCACTTCAAGTACTTTAACGGCATTCTTATATTGTTTCTTATTAAAGTAAGCCGTTAACTTCATTTGATAAAGCCCTTTATCAGGCTTCTCACTCAATGCAATGCCTTTATCGACAACTTCAAGTACTTTGTCCCAGTTTTTCTCTTCAGAATAAGCAATACCAATACGACGGTATACTTGCGCTTCTTCCTTACAAGTAAAGCTCATCCAATCATAATAGTAAGGGATCGCTTGTTTAAACTGTTTCTCTTGCAGCAACAAGTCAGCATATAAACGCATCGTTCCCGCATGATCGACACCCCCTAATACATTGGCATCAACAGCTTCTTTCAAGTACTTGAGAGCTTTCTTCATTTGCCCTTTTTCGGCATAGAAGTTACCTAACATTCGCGCGACATAGGCTTTATCAAAGGCTTTTCTAGGGTTGGCTTCAAGCAATATGCTCAATGCTTCATCTAAATTACCTTCACTGTAAGCAGCAAATGATTTTTGTACTTTTTTAGCGACACTTTGACCTACCGCTTTAGACTGGCGCGCATCGATTGGGCATTTCTCGGCCGCATAGGCACTGCCAACAAAAGCAGTACTACTGGCTAAAGAAAGAACAAGTGCGGCAGCGATTGAATTCATCTTACGCATCTATATTACCTCCCTTTATCCAATTTAAAGTCGAGTTGTACTGTTAAACCAGGTTGTTTAATGGCTTTACCATCAACAATTTTAGGCTTGTACTTCCACTTACGTAAGGCTTTACGCGCTTCTTTGTTGAACACACGCTTAGGTTCGGCCTTGATCACTTTAACGTCTTCAACACCACCGATTTCATTAATGGTAAAACTCAGTTGTACCCAACCTTCTTTACCATCACGAGCAGCAGCAATCGGGTATTGTGGTTCAATACGAACAATCGGTGTCGCATCCCCATCACGGGTCATCATACTCCCCATTTTAAAGCCAGTATCAGTTGCTCCTGCATTTACTCCTCCCATTGAAAAAGACATATTGGTATCTATTTCAGATGAGCTGTCAGGTGGCGTGATATCCGGTTTAGGCGGCTGCTCAGGCGGCGTTGGTGGCTTAGGTCTTACTCGAGGTTTATTTTGTGCTGTCGAATCAGCTCTGTCCATTGTGAGTACTATCACAGGAGACTCTTCCTTGATAGGGGCCCGTGTAGGGCCTCCACCGACAAGAAAAGCCATAAATACAAACAGAGCAAAAGTCACAGCACCACCAATTATCAATGATACTATTACTCTTAGCATATTAGTCTTTCCCCGCTGAAACCGATATTTTATCGATACCTGCTTTCTTCACATTATCCAATACTTTAATGACTAAGCCATGTTTGGCTTCTTTATCTGCTTGAATAAGGACGGCCGCTTCAGGTGCTTCAGCAAGCATTCTTTCTACGTTTGCTGTGACACGCTCAATATCAACTTGACGATTTTCCATCATAATAACGCCTGTTTTACTGACGCCAATAAAAATGTTAGCCGACGGTTTCTTCTGCGCTTGAGACGCTTCAGGCTTGTTATAATCTAGGCCTGATGGTTTCACAAACGATGTTGTTACAATAAAGAAGATCAACATGATAAACACGATGTCTAACATCGGTGTCATATCAATTTGCGCTTCCTCTTCCACGCTGGAGTGCTTTCTACGTGCCATGTTCAATCTCTCTCTAGTGGTGCGGCATGCTGTCTTTTAGCTTTTCAATACTGATTTTCATTTGTGCATCAAGACGAGTACTGAAGAATACTCCTGATAACGCTGCAACCATTCCTGCCATTGTCGGCATGGTCGCCATTGAAATACCAGCTGCCATCATACGCGCATTACTCGTGCCATGAACTGCCATAATTTCGAAGACTGAAATCATACCGGTTACAGTTCCCAGTAAACCTACCATAGGACAAATAGCCACTAAGGTTTTAATGATCAGCATACGAGCCGTTAAATCTTGCTTTGCTTGGGATATCCAAGCTTCACGGATCCGGTGTGCATACCAAGAGGTTGAATCCTCTCTTTCATCCCATGTGTGAATAATTGCTTGATGTTGTTTTGGCGATACCCATTTTAAATACCAGTACCGCTCAAGCATCAATACCCACATGACAAATAGCACTGCCGCTACAATCCAGAGGACGTCGCCTCCGGAGGCCATGAAGCCCCTGACGGAATCCCATAAGTCCATCAGGTATAGCATCATTAGTCGTTCCTCTTCTCAGCGTGCGCCGCAATAATACCCGCACTTTGCTCTTCAAGTACTTGAACAATAGTCTTGCTACGCGCAACAACAATCGCATGAAGCAGCATTAACGGTAGGGCAGCGACAAGACCTTGTACCGTCGTCATCAATGCCATAGAAATACCACCTGCCATCAATTTAGGATCACCCGTACCAAATAACTGGATACTTTGGAAAGTGGCAATCATACCCGTTACAGTACCTAACAGACCCATCATAGGCGCAATGGCTGCAAGCACTTTAATGATAGAGATACGAGACTCAAGTGCCGGGGTTTCTTTTAAAATGGCTTCATCTAATTTCAGCTCAAGCGTTTCAACATCAACATCTTTATTGTTGTCATACACTTTAAGCACGCGACCTAAGGCATTATTACCAGGCTTATCAAGGTTCTTACGCTGCGCTTTCACTTTCGCACCCACGACACCTAACGTCACTAAACGTTCAAGAGCAATTAAGGCACCTAAGATAAGTAAAGCAATAATGATGTAACCAATGGTTCCACCGGCTTCAATACGCTCTTCAATGGTCGCCTTTTGAGTGAAGATGTTTAACAACACACCACGTACAGGGTCAATATACAGTTTTGCGTAACCTGTTTTGGTTTCTTCAAATTTCTTAATAGGTGAAACTTGATAACCATCAGGTTGCTGAGACAGCTCTTGAATAAGGTTTAGCTCAGGGTTATAAACCACATACTCATTATTGGCTAATAAGTTAAAGGTACCGACACGGGTCACTTTTGTGTTTACAACACTACCGTTAATATCCGTCACTGTGCCATCGAAGGTAACAACCTTACCTGACTCAACCATTTCAAATAACTGCGCTTCCCAAAACTTATGTAACTCTTCAATTTTAGGGAGTTGCTTACGAGCGGCGAGCTCTTCAATAAAAGTGTTACGACCTGGATACTGAGCACTGATATTCGACGCAGCCAGTTTGCCGGCAAAATCACCTGCATCCCCTTTAACCACACCAAACATTTCGCCTAAATCACCTTGTGCCGTTTTTAAATCTTCTTCTAACTGAGCAATTTTACGCTCGTTATCCAAAAAGGCTTGATTCAGATCTTTACCACGTTGTTTTTCATTTGCTAAAGCTTGTTTTTCACGCTTTAACAATGCCGCTTTATCGCCACGCTCATTTCTGAACTCTTGCTCACGTTTTTTGTTAACCTTTGCTTCCGTAGCACGATCAGATTGTACCTGCTTTAATAGTTGATCAATGTTTTTGGGTGCATCAGCGGCACTCACCATGCCTGACACTAGCGACAGAGTAGAAGCAAGGATTGCTGTTTTTATTAACTTCTTCATTATTGTGCAGCCTCCGCAGCTGGAATGGGTAACGCAAAGAGATCGGGTGCACCTTGTTTACGTGCAATACGAATACCTTTTGTGATATCACGTAAATAGCTATCATCTAGCTTTTCCCAGCCCTTAGTGTCAGCGTTATACATCCATGCTGATTTTTGATCTAAGCTTTGAGCGTATAATGCAACACGGCCTAAACGGAAAAAATCAACAAGGATTTCTTTGCCATCCATGTTTAATTTACCCGTATCAACAGCCACAAAGTTACCGTAATCACGCTCGATGCTATAGGCATCAAGAATAAGGCGGTATTTCTCTGCTAATGTGACTTCGGCGCTGTTTAATAAATTTTTAAGATTCGCTACACGCTCGGTACGCGTTTCAGTGTTGAAAGGCAGATCCAACTGAACAAATTGATCAAGCGCATCAACCATCTTAAACATCAGAGGTACAACGCCTTGACGTAATGTATCAATACCATTGATATCATCTTGAATGGATTTCATTGTCGCTTCTTGATCAGCGACTAAACCCGCTAAATAATCATTATATGCTTTAGTAGACTCGCGCTCATCGGCAACTGAACCGTATTCAAAAACCATATCTTGAGCTTGATCAAAATATTTGTCGACTTTCTTTTGAGACGCCGCTGACGCTTGATGAATTTTGCTGTCAGCATTTTGGACATTTGAAAGAGGGTCGGCCATCACGAGTGGGCTACCGGCTAAGGCTAGTGCGCCTATAAGCGCCTTAGCGATTGTTGTTTTATTGCTTACCTTGGACATAGTTCCCAACCAATTTAAAGTGATGAAAAAATCTTTAACTTAACGATAACAGGCATTCTTATTGTATTTGACTCCTGTATCTAAGCCTGTATTTCTATTGTGATTGTTAATTATTATCTTCTTTATTCCTATGAATGATAGGATGCAGACTGTCACGCATCATTCCACAAACTGTTAACCTGTGTCAACATTTGAGAAGGGAGAAAACTAGTAAAAAGCCAAGTTAGAGCATAGAAAACGCGCACAAGGGGTTAATTTGAACAAATATGAAATGAAAAGACATTTAATCAGCCATTCACTCTTTATTAAAAGACATTTTTGTTAACATAAAAAACACACCGGGCCGTCCAATAACTCACAATAATATCGCTCACCTTAATGACGATTAATTCGAGACAGCGTCGAAATTTAGAAGGGTTACTCGTGGAAAAACAGCTAGAGTTCATATACTAATATTAAAAAATTTACTTTGTTAAAATTGAAAAGGTTAACAATTTGAGATTAAAAAGTAACATTTATAAAAATGAGAAAAACAAAAGTGAAATACGCCTCCAAAACACTAGAATTAACATTTTAACTGCGTAATTAATCACCCCAGCCCCCACATAAAGCATGCCGACTAACCAATAAAAATTGGTCAAAACCACTGTTTTTTAAGTTTTCAACAACACTTTGTTTATGACAAAATGATATATAAAAGTTGAATAAAAAATGAATAACATCACTTGCGAATGCATCATTAATCATCAATTATCTCTCTTCAAGCAATAGAGCCCCTTCTATAATCTGCTTTACTTCTCTTCAAAATACCCATAAAAAAGCCCCCAACAGCTTAGCTATTGAGGGCTTAATAAACATTAAAGGAAAATTATTCTTTGGCTTTCGCTTTTGCCTTAGCTTTAGGTTTGGCTTTCTTCTTCGCCTCCGCAACCCATTTACCGTCAATATACTTCGCTGTCCAACCTGTGGCTTTTCCTTCCACATCGGTAGCAACATATTGCTCTTTAGTCTTACGACTAAACCTCACGGTCGCTAAATTACCCTCGTCATCTTTAACGGGTGCATCGGCGAGATATTGATATTTTGGCCAAAGCAGCTCGCGATATTTCACTAACTCCTCAACCAGAGGTCCGCGAGTTTCTCTTGATTTAGGGAAAGTACTCGCCGCCAAAAATATGCCTGCAGCACCATCTCTTAATACAAAATAGGCATCTGACTTGGTACACTTAAGATCCGGTAAGTGAATGGGATCTTCTTTTGGTGGCGCCGCTTCGCCGCTCTTAAGCAATTTACGGGTATTTTTACATTCACTGTTAGTACAACCAAAATACTTACCAAAGCGACCATTTTTGAGCTCCATATCATGACCACAACGATCACATTCAATAATGGGGCCTTCATAGCCTTTAATTTTAAATTGCCCTTGTTCTACTTCGTAACCGCTGCAACTCGGGTTATTACCACACACATGCAATTTACGCTTTTCATCGATTAAATAACTGTCCATGGCCGTGCCACAAACACCACATCGATGTTTAGCCCTTAATGCATCAGTTTCGGCATCTTCGCTATTTTCACTAATCGCTTCTTCACCGGGAGTGAGATTTAACGTGGTTTTACAACGCTCTTTAGGTGGCAGAGCATAACCAGAACAACCTAAAAATACCCCTGTCGTTCCCGTACGGATCCCCATGGGCCTTCCGCAGGTAGGGCATTCAATATCCGTTAATACCATCTCATTGGGGCGCATTCCCCCTTCTTCGGGTGGCAGCTCAGCTTTATCAACTTGCTCGGTAAAGTCATTGTAGAAACCGTCAAGGACATGTTTCCAATCTCGCTTGCCTTGAGCAACATCATCTAATGTTTGCTCCATGCTCGCCGTAAAGTCATAACTCATCAGCTCTTGAAAACTACCCACTAAGCTATCACTGACAATTTCACCCATTTTCTCCGCATAGAAGCGACGGTTCTCAACTTTAACATATCCCCTATCTTGAATAGTTGAAATAATCGTCGCATATGTAGACGGGCGACCAATACCTCTTTTTTCAAGCTCTTTCACCAATGATGCTTCACTAAAGCGCGCGACAGGTTTAGTGAAATGTTGTTTAGGCAATAAATCTTTTAAGTTAAGTACGTCGCCCTGATTAACCACTGGCAAGGTATTATCTTCTTCATTTTTCTTCTTGATGGCAGGTTGAACCCGTGTCCAACCATCAAATTTCAAAATACGTCCCGACGCTTTAAGCTCATATTCACCCGCTTTGGCCGTTAAACGAGTCGCATCATATTTTGCTGGGGTCATTTGACAAGACACAAATTGACGCCAAATAAGCTCATATAAACGTTGTGCATCACGTTCCATATCAGTCAATGAAGCCGACTCGACTTTAACATTTGAAGGACGAATGGCTTCATGTGCCTCTTGCGCCCCGTCCTTACTGCCATAACGTAATGGAGTATCAGGCAAATATTTATCGCCAAATGTTTGCCCAATCATCTCCCGTACACTGTCTAATGCTTCTTGACTTAAATTAGTCGAGTCCGTTCGCATATAAGTGATATGACCGGCTTCATACAAACGTTGAGCCATCATCATGGTTTTCTTTACACCAAAACCAAGACGCGTACTGGCGGCTTGTTGAAGTGTAGAAGTAATATAAGGCGCAGACGGTTTACTCTGAGTCGCCCTATCTTCCCTTGATGTGATCACAAACGAAGCGTGTGATAATGCCGTAACGGCTGCTTGTGCTTGTGTTTCATTGACAGGTTTAAACGCCACATCTTGGCATTTAACGACCTGCATTTTTATCATTTCTTGTTTAGCCGTATTAAGATCGGCATGTACATCCCAAAACTCTTCTGGCACAAAAGCTTTAATTTCACTTTCACGCTCAACCACTAAACGTACCGCGACCGATTGCACTCGACCTGCTGATAAGCCTCTAGCGACTTTTTTCCATAACAAGGGGGATGCCATAAACCCCACAACCCGATCGAGAAATCGACGTGCTTGTTGGGCATTGACCATATTGGTATTTAAGTGCGATGGATGGCTAAAGGCATCTTTAATCGCCGATTTGGTGATTTCGTTAAACACTACACGTTGATAACGTGACTCATCACCACCAATGATCTCTTGTAAATGCCAAGCAATCGCTTCCCCTTCTCTATCCAAATCCGTTGCAAGATAAATATGATCAGCAGATTCAGCCAAGGTTTGTAATTCTTTAACCACTTTTTCTTTGCCTGGTAGCGTCTGATAATTCGCTTTCCAGCCATTATTGGGATCCACTCCCATACGGGCAATTAATGCCTGTTGAGCTTTAACCCTCTTATATTCTGCCTTATCTTCTGGTGACATTTTTCTCACTTCAGCAGGAGATTTACTGGCCACTTTCGTGTCAGCATTAGCAGAAGTCGGTAAGTCCCGAATATGTCCCACACTCGACTTAACGATGAATTCTTTACCAAGGTATTTGTTAATAGTCTTGGCTTTTGCCGGTGATTCGACAATAACTAGCGATTTACCCATAAATTAATTTGCGCCAACAAGTTTCAATATCATGAAAATTGGCTCCATATATAGAGTGTTGTGCAAACACTTTCAAGTGGAACCCTGTTTTATTTGCATTAGTAAGACACTTTTTAACCGTTTTACAAAAAATAACGAAAAATAATACTGCGTATTTAAAAACTAATATTCCATGATTAGTCATTAAGCAAGTCTCTTAGTGCATTTCAATTCAGATTGCCCTTTTCTTTAACATTTATCAAACTT
The DNA here is from genome assembly GCF_947501665.1 of uncultured Shewanella sp. Lineage (GTDB taxonomy): Bacteria > Pseudomonadota > Gammaproteobacteria > Enterobacterales > Shewanellaceae > Shewanella. The sequence continues at coordinate 46,002 of NZ_CANMWS010000011.1, forward strand.
GTAACCTTTGCTGCTTGTGTATATTGTGCGCTAATCAGCGCCGTTTTTACCGCTATCCAGATTGTTTGGGTATACATAAAACAGCCACTGCCGATTTAAGGATATACAATGGATCATTTTGAAGCGAACTTTGATGGACTTGTTGGTCCAACTCACAACTATGCCGGTTTGTCATTTGGCAATGTGGCCTCATTTAACAATGCCGATGCCATCTCTAATCCCAGAGCCGCCGCAAAGCAAGGGTTGGCTAAAGCCAAAGCCGTTGGGCAACTAGGGTTAGTACAAGGTATGCTCGCCCCTCAAGAAAGGCCCGACCTGCATACCTTGCGTCGCATTGGTTTTACCGGATCTGATGCTAACGTCCTGGCCCAAGCGATGAAACAGGCCCCATTATTACTCAACGCGTGCTGCAGCGCGTCTAGCATGTGGACAGCCAATGCCGCCACAGTCTCTCCTAGTAGCGACACATTTGACAATAAACTGCATTTTACCCCTGCCAATTTAGTCGATAAACTGCACCGCAGTATAGAACCTATCACCACAGGTCGGATCCTTGCCGCTACCTTTAACGATAGCCGCTATTTCAGTCATCATCAACATCTGCCCGAACACGCCAGTTTTGGTGATGAAGGTGCAGCCAACCATACTCGTCTGTGCGGTGACTATGGTAGTAAAGGGATAGAGCTATTTGTTTATGGCCGTGAAGCCACAAATCCCAATGCTGTTGAGCCACAAAAATTCCCTGCACGCCAGACCTTAGAAGCTTCGCAAGCCATTGCCCGCTTACATGGTCTCAATGACGATAACACTGTGTTTATTCAGCAAAATCCGTCGGTCATAGACCAAGGGGTCTTTCATAATGACGTCATTGCCGTTGGCAATCAAAATGTACTCTTCTACCATGAGCAAGCCTTTCTCAATACCCAAGAAAAACGCGCTGAAATAACAGAAAAATATAATAAAGCATGTAATAGACCACTGTATTTCATTGAAGTTCCAACTGATAAAGTCAGTATTCAAGACGCAGTAAGCACTTACCTTTTCAATACTCAGATTATCACCTTAGCGTCAGGCGATATGGCGATTATTGCACCGACAAACTGTGAAGAGAATCCAGCTGTTAAGGCCTATTTAGATGAACTTATCACTCTTGATACTCCCATTAAAAAAGTGCTTTATTTTGATGTGAAGCAGAGCATGCAAAATGGTGGCGGCCCCGCTTGTTTGCGACTAAGAGTAGCGATGAATGCGGCTGAAGTGGCAGCGGTGAATCCCCATACACTGATGAATGAGAGCCTGTTTACTTCACTCAATGCTTGGGTGGATAAGCATTACCGTGACAAACTCAGCATAAAAGATTTAGCCGATCCACAGTTGATTATTGAATCACGAACGGCATTGGATGAACTGACCCAAATCATGCACTTGGGCAATGTGTATCAGTTTCAGCGTTAAACATTAACGCTGAAAGTCATAATAAAAAAAATAAAAAGCCCAAGATCTGAATCGCTATTGGGCTTTATTAATCAATAGAATGTAACCTGCTACTTAATTCACAATACTGATACTAGCAACATGAGTTTCGATTCCTGAAGGCGTCGTGACCGTAATATCTAACACCCCTGTTTCTCCTTCACCATTTCCCTTAACTGACATATTGATCACAGTGCCCCCTTGGGTTCTATCTTGTATTGTCATTGAACTTGGAATAGGCGTACCGACTAACGTGCTGAAATTGATAATCGTGCCTGATGGTAGCGTTTGATTATGCCGATCAGACACTATCATGGATAAACTCCCTATGTTTTCACCTAGAATAGTCATAACTTGATCACCATCATCGACCCCACTGTCTACTACCACGGGCTCTGATGCATACGCCGTACTCCCTGACATCACTAAAACGATATTTTTTCTCACATGAATAGACGCCGTACCCGTTGTAATCGTGCCGCAGTCATCATGACCGTAATCATCCGTTGGTATAGAATTACCATTCCCATCTTCTTTATAATCACAATCATTGTCTTGTGCACAGCCACATAACACACCATTATATTTTCCATCGGCTGTATCAAACATACCTGTTGTATTATCTCTATTACCATCAAAATCAATCAGTTCTTCTAAGTCGCCGCCAGCTTCTCCGCCTGAAGCTTGCGGATTAAAGACATTATCTTCATTGAAATCCTCAAAAGCTTCATCCATGTCATAGGGCTCACCTTGAGTATTATTGCCCAAAAATAAAGCCCGCTCCGCTTCATCAAAGCGGCCATTGCCATTGGTATCGGCAAAGGACTCTTCCCCTATGGCAAAAGCGGTTATGGTAACCCGCCCGCCCATTGATTGACCAAAATCAGTATCAGAGTAGTTTTCTTGCACATCAAAATAACCATTACTGTCAGCTGGATGGTTAGCATCTCCCCAATAAGCGCCTATAGGGCGCACATTTTGACTGCGCCAGGTGACAAAACAGGCGCCATTTATCGTTAAACAATAATCATCGATTGAACCACCTTCGGTGCGAAAAGTGACTGCTGTGTCATCGGGCACGGGATTATTAAACGCATCGGCTAAACGCGCCGTAACAATGACTTCTGTGCCATCAATATCCCACGCTTCAGGGGAATAGTTATCGACACTGAGCGATACACTGTCTTGATCGGCGATACCTGTGGTGATCACTAACTCACTGGACTGACTGGAGATATCATCATATTCGCCTTCATCATTAACAAGGTAGGCCGTCACACGAATAGGCGTGGCCGTTGTACCGGCATTGACAGTGGTTTGCACTAAGCCTTCTGCATCCGTTATTGCCTCTGTAGGATATATGTCTAAGCCACCCACAGCTGTATTTAAAGAGAAATACACCTCTTCATTACTCATGGGCTGACCGCTCACATCGAGCACCTTAAACACAACTAACGATGTCGCAATACCGCCTGTATTTTTAATCCCTATTTGCTCTGGGGTCGCCGAAACAAACTCAATACTGCCTCTATCGGCAGGCAACACCTCAATACTTCCCCTCGCCGTTAAGCTTATGCCCACATCGGCAGTAATAGTGATGATGTCTTCCCCCACACAGCCATTGGCCCGATAGGTACTCGCCGCCCTGCCTTTATTGGCAACAACAGGGGAGCTTATCACTGCCTGGGGCGTTGAAAATTGGCTGCATACAGAAGAAAAATACACCTCGACAGGCTCTAAATATGGCGCTCCTGTATCATCGATTAAATCCACAGAAATCGTCGCGGTGCCCCCAGCTGACAATGTGTCAAGACTCACAGCAGCCAACTCTTCCTCAAAAGGGCTTCCCGAACCCATTTTCACATTATTGGCACCGACCGTAAAAATCACCTGATCGAACTCATTACTACTAATACTGGCCGTTACCGTATCGGCTCCTAACTGAGTTGCCGCATGCATATCAACACTGGCCACGCCGTCTTTCGTCACTGCGGTGGTAATAGGAAGGTGAGCAAGATTGGCATCAAAGGTGACAATCACGGCCTCATCGGTACCGATCACCGTGGCATTTAAGGTACCAGAGCGTTGCGTATTAATGCTATCAATCGTATTTCCATCATCATCGACCAGTGTTAAAGTGACTTGCCTAAGCCCAGCAACGCCGCCATCACCATGCATAAAAAATGCATGAGTATCATTCACATCGATCTGACTTGTAATGGAGGCTGTAAGCGAACCCGCCCCTTTAATATTTGAAGTGTAAAGCATGACCTGAGCTTGGCCATTTTCATTGGTAATCGCGGTGCCTGTGATGGGATCAAACGTGCCCAGTAGGGGATCATTTAAAGAAAATGTAACTAACTCTCCTGTCACAAAACCTTGTACTGAACTGGTCACAATGGCAGTAACAATGGCTGGTGTTGCAGCTGAAATGTCGGATTGCGAAATCGATAAAGAAACGGTGAAAACCTCATCGACCGGATCACTGGACTCTTCTTCAAAGCTGCCTCCGCCTCCACAGCCAACAACAATAAAGCAAGACAATACGGCCATTAAAAAGTATTTAACTGACTTCATTGTCAGCTCCTCCGTTAGTTCGATCACAGTTCAAACAACTTAAGAACAACTTTGGAACAACTAAAAAACAACCCATCCATTTAAATAAGTTAACTTCAAAGCAACGTTTTAGCAACTATAAAGCTTAACAATATGATAACCGCTTAAATTTTTAACTTTTAGCCTCTTTCAAGCTGACTGTAAGCTGACAAAACATTTCATCCTTGTCGCTTTCTTGTTAGGCTTTAGCTCTTCATTGAAAGGCATGCACAAATTAGCTCCATAACAATTATAAAGGAAGCAATATGGCTACGACTAAAACAAAAAAGCTCGGCCTAACCAGTAAAATACTACTCGGTATGGCAGGCGGGATCCTTCTTGGGCTCTTGCTTCGAAACCTTTTCCCAGAAAGCGATTTTATTAAAGAATATATGACCGATGGCTTTTTAAATGTGATCGGAACTATTTTCATTTCTGGATTAAAAATGCTAGTTGTTCCTCTGGTTTTTATCTCCCTTGTTTGCGGAACCTGCTCCTTAAGCGATCCGTCAAAATTAGGTCGCCTAGGAGGAAAAACCATCGCGTTTTATCTTTTCACCACCGCCATTGCATTATGTATGGCGATTCTCATTGCCATTGTTATTCATCCTGGTAACGCCAGCATGGTTGCTGAAGGCATGCATTTCGATGCAAAACAAGCCCCCAGCTTAGCTCAAGTCATTATTAACATTGTGCCAACCAATCCCATTAAAGCCATGAGTGAAGGTAACATGCTGCAAATTATTATCTTTGCAGTGATCTTCGGTTTTGCGATTTCTCATATTGGTGAACGTGGTAAGCGTGTTGTTGCCTTATTTGAAGATTTAAACGAAGTCATCATGCGTGTTGTCACTTTGATCATGCAATTAGCACCTTATGGTGTGTTTGCTTTAATGGCCAAACTTGCCCTCACCTTAGGCTTAGAAGATTTTCAAAGCGTTATTCAGTATTTCTTCGTCGTATTGTTTGTGCTGCTTATTCATGGCTTTATCGTTTACCCTACACTATTAAAACTGTTTTCTGGCTTAAGCCCTATTACATTCATTCGTAAAATGCGTGATGTGCAATTATTTGCTTTCAGTACCGCCAGTTCAAATGCAACGTTACCGGTAACGATTGAAACCGCTGAGCATAGATTAGGGGCACACAATAAAGTTGCTTCATTTACTTTACCTTTAGGTGCAACCATCAATATGGATGGCACAGCGATTATGCAAGGTGTCGCGACTGTCTTCATTGCACAAGTCTTTGGTATTGATTTAACTATTACCGACTATGCAATGGTCGTTGTTACCGCAACGTTAGCATCCATTGGTACCGCTGGAGTGCCTGGTGTTGGCCTTATTATGCTTGCAATGGTACTTAACCAAGTTGGCCTACCTGTTGAAGGGATTGCACTGATCATTGGTGTAGACAGATTACTGGATATGGTCCGTACAGCTGTCAATGTCACCGGTGATACCGTCGCAACATTAGTGATTGCTAAATCTGAAAATGAATTTAATGAAGAGATATTTAACTCGCCAGTGGCCGGTCATCCTGCTAAAAACTTTAAAGAGCAAATGCATCAACGTGATTAAAACGATGCGTTAATATTGTGAGTCAAAAAAGCGTCCAATTGGACGCTTTTTATTTATTGAACAATGTTATTGGTTAAACAATAACATTATCGCTCCCAATAACTCTCTTCTAAGCTGTCTTCTTTTTCCGGTAAACCCCGTGACAAACGTGGGCTGTGCTGGGCTAACACTTCATAAGCCACACGATTAGCGTATTTACAAATTTGAGAAAACGAAGAATAACAGAGGCCATCTCGAGTATGTTTACTTGAACCAGGTACAATTTGACGATGAAAGGTATTCGATGACAAATCATGTAATAATGCCGCTAACGCTCCATCACCTGCACCATTGGTATTTCGAATTTTTTCAGGACCACCCATGTAAGGAGAAATATGGGCATACACTTTCATGGGGGTTTCACAAGCTTGTTTTAACTTAGGTCTTGAAAACTCATAACGGTTAAATTCTGGAATGGCACCCGGTAATAGTGTATGACTGGTTTCTCGCTTTTCCGACTCTTCAGTATAACCTGCCGTATATAAACCTAATGGGCCTGCTGTAGTCAATACCATATCACACCAATCCAATGCCGCCTCACTGGCCAATAAAGGATCTTTATAGCCTGTCAGCGCTTCCCCTTCATCTTCATTCATGGCTAAAATAGTGACATGTTCTGTGATAAATTGTTGCCACCACTTAGGATCTTCTTCAATTAAAAAGCGTGTGCCCAATGTCAATACCACAGGTACCTCTGCCGCTTTAGCATACTCAATCGCCGTCATAGCCGCTTGGGTGATCTGATCTTCACCACTTGCTCGCATTAAATAAGCCGTCAAGATTAAAGCTGAACTGCCTTGCACAATTTGTTTATCGATATATTCAGGAGTGAGTTTATCCATCGCACCTTTACTGATAGCAAAAGTACGTTCACCACATTCAGAAATTAAAGTAAAGCAGCGACCTATTGGACCATCGACAGGCTGTAAATAATTTAAATCCACTTTAGATGAAGTGTTACACAGATAACGATAAGCATAACTGCCAATTTCAATATTTTGGCTCATTACACCAAATAAAACCGAGCGATCATCGGCTAATATGGAATAATTGTGCACTGTATTTCCAATGGTTCCCCCCGCAAACTCATCACTGATCATCGATTGCTGCTTTAGCTCAGTGTATAATGCATGCGCAGTGACATCATCAATAAGCGTTGAGTTTCCCTTTGGCAATTGATAACGGCTTAATAGCTCATCATCAACTTTCGCTTCAATATCAACCAAAGTTTGATCGATCCCTGCAATATAGGTCGAAAAAGGTCTCGGCTGTTGAATAAGCTGAGCCAATAAAGGATCACGATTATTAACAGGAAAATAATGCTTAGACTTACGTTTACCAGGAAACTTCATATAGCGCTCTCTTATTCAGCTTCCTTGCTAAATATCATTATAAAAATAACAACAAATGCATACAATAAGGTTTGTTGTTCTTTGGGTGGTTAAATTATGTCCTAACTAAAGGTGTGCTAATTGCGACACAGTAAGTGCTGCCAAGTCTTATCAGCCCCTTTCTTTAATAAACAGATCTACAACAAAGAATAAAACACCTTTAGACGGATCCTAGCAGTAGGCATATTTTACCGTTTAGCTGTTCAAAAAATCACTCGTCATCAAAAAATAAAGACCGAGCTATAGCCTGTTTTACCCCGAGCATAATAACAAGAAAACCACTCGACTAACATGCAGATATAAAAAATCAGGCTCACAAAAAAGTGAGCCTGATCAGAAATTAGCAAAATAAGGTAAAACACCTTTTAAAAACTAGCTTAATGCAGTCACAATTTGTTCACTCACTTGAGCAACCGACTGACTACCATCAAACTTGTCATAGGTCACATCACTGTTTGCTGCAACTTGAGTATAATATTCAACCAATGGCTTCGTTTGCTCATGGTAAATACCCAAACGTTTACGAACCGTTGCTTCTTCATCATCAGGGCGAATAGACAGTGCTTCGCCTGTCACATCATCAATACCTTCCACTTTAGGTGGATTAAACACAACATGATACACACGACCAGAGCCTGAATGCACGCGGCGACCCGCCATACGAGCAACGATATCTTCATCAGGCACATCAATTTCAATAACATGATCAAGTGCAATGCCACTTTCAGCCATTGCATCTGCTTGAGGGATCGTACGCGGAAAGCCGTCAAGTAAGAAACCTTTTTCACAATCATCTTGAGCAACACGCTCTTTGACTAAGCCAATGATCAGTTCATCTGAGACTAATTGTCCCGCATCCATGACTTTTTTAGCTTCTAAGCCTAATTGAGTCCCTGCCTTTATCGCTGCACGTAACATATCTCCCGTCGAGATCTGAGGAATACCGTACTTTTCCATGATAAATTGGGCTTGCGTCCCTTTACCAGCTCCTGGGGCACCTAACAGCATAATACGCATTTAAACTCTTCCTCTGTATTGCAACATTGTGATTATGGAGCGCGATTTTCGCATAATTAGCGGTGATTTTGAAGCGCTTTTATTGCATTCACTTATTCATTAATGCCAACACAAAACCGCATTAATAAAGTAACGTATATAATTTTCGTCGGTATTGATTCGCTAACGAGTGACCTTGCCCAAGTGCCGTTAATATTTCAAGAAAGACTTGTTTCACTTCACCATTACCCACAGTCACATCTTTTTTAAGGGGGGTAAAAATAAGCTCAAGCGCTTCTTCATTTCGACTAGCTTGGTGCAATGCCTTAGCTAACTTAATCAAAGCTTGACTATCTTCAGGGTGTTTTTCAAATTCACTCTGTAATAAACGAATTTCTGGGGTATCTGCCGCTTCCAGTGCCAATGCGAGTTTCGCTTTTAAGCTTTGATAATAACCATCTTGATCGGCAAGTCCCACTGAATCTAATAAACTTTCAGCCTCACTCAGCCCACCGGCCATCAGCTGGGCATCACAATAAACCAACGCCACCTCAGCACTTTGGTTTTCATCATAAGCCAGCTTCAATAAAGGCATTGCGGTTTGCCAATCTTGATCAGCCAACAGTGCTTTTGCTTCATTTAAGCGTAATTGCCACTGAGCTGGTAAGTGCTGTTCAAGCAAAGGTAAAATCTCAGCCGCATCTTTTACGCCAGCAAAACCATCAACTGGTTTCCCTTGATGTAAAATCAATGTGGTAGGTAAATTCTGAATTTGAAAATAGTTAGCGATTTCGACTTCAATATCGCAATTAATCTTGGCAAGAATAAAACGCCCTGCTTGTTGCTGCGCAATCTGCGTTAACACTTGTCCAAAACTGACACTTTCAGGACTCTGCTCGGCCCAAAATGCCAATACCACCACTTGCTCCATTGAGGCATCAACAATCTCTTGTATATTTTCTTTCGTCAATTCCAGAACAGTATCCATATTCTTCCTTTTACACTGGCATCTTTCTTCGATTTAAGAGCATAGAAACGCCAAATGATTCTTTCTATACGCCCATAATATTGATCTTTGGTGATTGTTTCGGCAGCAGTTTATGGAGGCTTTAAACAAGACAGAGCTTATGTTATACCGTTATTCAACATCAATAAACGATAGCGCTGTAAAAAGACGCCAAAAATACTCTCTATAGCATCCATCTAAATATATTCTACTTTTACGCTTTGTTGCAGGCCTCTTTATTAACGAAAAAGGCCTTACAAAGCTTGACCGTACTCATTGCGCCGCAATGACAACACGTTTATTTCAAATATTATTTATTCACAAAAGATCAATAATCCTTAAGCAAATATCAATAAATAAAAAAAGAGGCAGAAAGTCTGCCTCTTTTTAATGGCTATTTAACGTTAGCCACTAACATTTCATTCATCAACTTAATAAAAGCAGATGGGTCGGCAAGACTGCCTTTCTCTGACAACAAGGCTTGCTGCAGTAAAAGCTCTGACCACTGAGCAAATACATCTTCAGTTTGTTCATCATTTAAACGAACGACCAAAGGATGTTCAGGATTCAACTCAAAAATAGGCTTAGACTCAGGTACAGCTTGTCCAGCAGCTTGCATCATCTTCATCATTTGCGTTGACATATCACCTTCACCGGCAACCACACAAGCAGGGGTATCCGTTAGACGTGTTGTCACTTTGACATCTGAGACTTTGTCGCCTAATGCGGTTTTAACACGCTCAATCAAAGGAGCAGATTCTGATTCAAGCTTCTCTTGCGCTTCTTTCTCACTCTCATCTTCCAATGAGCCTAACTCAAGATCGCCACGGGTCACAGAGTGTAATTTCTTACCATCAAACTCAGTAAGATGACTCACTAACCACTCATCAATACGCTCAGACATTAACAAGACTTCAATGCCTTTCTTACGCAGAAGTTCTAAATGAGGACTATTTGCGGCAGCCTCATGGCTATCAGCAACAATATAATAAATCTTATCTTGACCTTCTTGCATACGGCTAACGTAATCAGTCAATGATACGGTTTCGCTAGCACCTTCACCTTGTGTTGATGCAAAACGTAATAAAGCTGCTACACGTTCTTTATTGGCAAAATCCTCAGCTGGGCCTTCTTTTAGCACTTGGCCAAACTCACCCCAGAAGTTTTGATATTGTTCAGCGTCATTTTTCGCCAGTTTTTCAAGCATACCTAACACACGCTTGGTCACAGCGGTACGCAGCGCAGTCGTGACTTTATTGTCTTGTAAAATTTCACGGGATACGTTTAATGGCAAATCATTTGAATCGATTAAACCTTGTACAAAACGTAGATAGCTTGGCATAAATTGTTCAGCGTCATCCATTACAAATACACGTTGAACAAATAATTTCAGTCCATGCTTACGATCGCGGTTCCACATATCAAAGGGTGCTTTAGCCGGTAAATACAATAAGCTTGTGTACTCTTGCTTACCTTCAACGCGGTTATGACTCCACTTCAGTGGATCACTAAAGTCATGAGAAATATGCTTATAAAATTCTTGATACTCTTCATCAGAAATATCACTTTTATTACGAGTCCAAAGCGCAGTCGCTTTGTTCATCGGCTCCCAAGCACCTTCTGTTGCTGGAATTTTTTCACCTGGTTCACCGTCTGGTCCTTCTGGTCCATCGCGCTCAGGTGTGCCTTCTTGATACATTTCAACAGGCACAGAGATGTGATCTGAATACTTTGTAATAATTGAGCGCAAACGATAATCATCAGCGAATTCTTTTTCTTCTTCGCGTAAATGTAAAACAATTTCAGTACCACGGTTTGCTTTTTCTATATTCTCAACGGTGAAATCGCCTTCACCTGTTGATTCCCAGCATACCCCGTCACTGGCGCTATGACCTGCTGCTCGGGTCCGTACCGTCACTTTATCTGCAACAATAAAAGAAGAATAGAAACCCACACCAAATTGGCCAATCAACTGTGAATCTTTTGATTCGTCACCTGAAAGGTTTTTAAAGAAATCAGCGGTACCTGATTTAGCTATGGTGCCTAAATGTTCAATCACGCCATCACGGGTCATACCAATACCATTATCTTCAATGGTCACGGTACCCGCTTCTTTATCAGCACTAATACGGACACGTAACTCGCCGTCACCTTCATAAAGGTCGTCTTGAGTAAGGGCTTCATAGCGTAACTTATCCGCTGCATCTGCGGCATTTGATACCAATTCACGCAAGAAAATTTCTTTATTTGAATATAAAGAATGGATCATCAAATGGAGTAATTGTTTGACTTCAGTTTGAAAGCCATGAGTTTCTTGTTGAGACATGAAATGCTCCCTGGTTAATCGCTAACACGAATATAAATTAAGTAATGTTTTAAAGATGGGGCTAGAAAAAAGCATTTCAAGGGTAAAAATAAAATCAGCGGCTAAATGGGTAAAAAAAATCCAGTTAATGCAACGCATTACTGGATTTATTCATATTATTAATTCTTATTTATTGATAAGAGTTAATAGCTTACGCATAAATAAACCATGCATTGGCCTATTCGGTGGCTCAGAGATGAATAAACTATCATCTTAACTACAAGGGTAAACGACCATTAAAAGACAACGCAAGGGTCGTGCTATCCACATATTCCAATTCTCCACCCACTGGCACACCATGGGCAATGCGGCTAACAGAAACCTGATGATGTTTTGCAATATCAGCAATAAAATGCGCTGTCGCATCCCCTTCAACGGTCGGGTTAGTCGCTAAAATTAATTCTGAAATGTCTCCGTCTGCGAGTTGCTGTTCAAGCAAACTTAAGCCAAGTTCATCTGGACCAATACCATCAAGGGGGGATAAATGCCCTAATAAGACGAAATAACGCCCACTAAAATGTCCTCCCGCTTCGATAGCAAGTACATCCGCAGGTGTCTCGACCACACAAATGACACTGGCATTACCCCGTTTATGGCTCACACAAATAGGGCACAATGCATCTTCAGTAAAAGTACGACAAGACTGACAATGCCCCACATCCAACATCGCCTGAGATAGCGTATTCGCTAATTTAGTCCCCTCACCTCTATCACGCTCTAATAACTGAAAAGCCATTCGTTGAGCAGACTTAGGACCGATACCGGGTAAACAACGTAATGATTGGATCAACTCATCGACTAATGGGCTAAATTTCATCAGGAATTAAAATGGCATCTTCATTCCCGGCGGTAACTGCATACCACCGGTAACTGCAGCCATTTTCTCTTTCTGATCCTCATCAACACGGCGAGCAGCATCATTACATGCTGCGGCAATTAAATCCTCTAGCATCTCTTTATCATCTTCCAATAAGCTAGGATCGATATCCACTTTGCGCACATTATGTGAACCCGTCATAGTTACTTTAACAAGGCCAGCACCCGCTTCACCAGTCACTTCCATTTGAGCAATTTCTTCTTGCACTTTGGCCATTTTATCTTGCATCATTTGGGCTTGCTTCATTAAGTTGCCCATACCGCCTTTTCCTAACATACGTATTTTCTCTTCAATTAAAGGTTGCAAGCAACCGGATAAAGTGGATTAATTTTACTAAAATAAGCTTGATTAGCAATAAGACATTCCATTACGCAACGATTAATTTATCAAAATTATCGAGCGTCAATAATTCAATATCATTACTTTTGTCAGCTAATAATGGTGGGGCATACGCCAGTGTATCAAGTTGTATTTGCGCTTGCATATTATGCATCAACCATTGAATATTTTCATCCTGCACCAGCATTTGTTCTGCATCACGAAGCAATTCTTGATGAAAACGCTTACGCACTTCCAATGGCGTTTCTCGAGTAAGATCAACTCCTACCTCCACGGATAATTGCACTGTTTGCCCAATACTGTGTGTTATTGCAGCTTCCAATTGTGAAATCGCAATATCAGCGCACAAATGTTTTTGATCTGGCTTAAGTTGTAACTGGATCATATGGCTAAACTGAAGACACACTGAATTAACAGCGAGCTGCCTAACACGCCCACCAACCTCTAATGAGGCCATAAATTTATACCATAAAAGATCACGGTTATCGCCGCTCAAAGGCGTTTTAGCCGTCGACAGCGCTCGATTCACAGCAGGTTTGTCTTCATTAAACCTCGAATTGGGCTGTTTATGATGCTCTTGTTGTATTAGGGTTGGTTGTGTCGAACTCGCTAAATTCTCAGGGCGCTTAGCAACCTTAGAGCTAAGTATTTCAGCTGTTCTTCCCTCAACCTCTGCAGCAGGTACTGACTCCCATGGCGGCCTATCTTGCGACTCCTCTTGAGTCATAGACGCGCTTTCATGATTAAGGGTTAAGTTATCTTGAGTGTCATTTAAGTCAAGTGCAACCTCAGTCTGACGATGGGATTTTGGCTTGACTACTGGCGACTTTTTTGCAGTTTCTTTGTCCCCGTCATCATGGGTTGATGCCAATAAAGAGTCCCTTGCTGCCAATACCGCATCTAAAATATCATCACCCAATAAAGGCTCGAATGTCTGCTCATCAGACAGAGACTGAGTAGGCGGAGATGGACTGTCTTGCAAAGGCGGTATCGTTTGCGCTACCACATCAGACACCATGGTTTCTTGAGTATGAATGAGCTCCTTTACTTCCTCATTTAAAGGAAGCGCTTCATCAAGGGGACTGGCCGATGCCACAATAGCGTCAAGCTCAATAGGCTCAATATTCGCCCCTTGACTTTGAGCTTGGCTCATAATCAGAGCCATTTCTGCTTGTAGCTCCACTGGCACTTCTTCGTCATTTTCAACAACAGGCAAAACAAGGCGTTCATCCTTTACTGGTGCCTTTGTCGACGTCTTGTCCACAATAGACTGCTCAGATAAGGATAAAGAGGCTAAATCTGCTGATTGCGACTCCTCTTCATTAAGTGCTGCCTTATTACTTTCCTGACTCATCTCTTGTGAGTCAAGATAATCGGCATTTTTAACAGCGTCATTAGACTGATGAGGGCTAACGGACGTAAGACTCGCTCTTTCTACAGCACTTTTATCTTGACTATCTACAGGTGTATCACCTGATTTCCATCGCGTAATCGGCGCCTCGGGAACAAAAGTCACCGCCCGCAGTAATGCCATTTCTAAACCCGATTTAGGATCAGGTGCGTGAATAAGATCTTTGCGGCCAGTTAATAATATTTGATAATAGAGCTGCACTTGCTCAGCATTTAATTCATTCGCAAATAACAAAATTTGCTCGCTATTAAGCGACAATTGCGCCGCAGCAGGTGCAAACTGCGTTAAGGTAATTTGATGCAGTAATTCCAGTAAACTTCTTAACACTTCGTCAGCATCAGCGCCAAAAGATAACACCTCATAAGTCACCTGCATTAACTGGGCAATATCGCCACTCATCAAGGTCTTTAATAAACGAATGACATGATGTTCATCAATGCTACCTAACATGGTTTGCACTTGTGAGAGCATCACTTGACCTGCACCAAAAGCAATGGCCTGATCCGTCAAACTCAATGCATCACGCATGCTGCCATTTGCAGATTTCGCAATCAATGTTAATGCTTGCTCTTCAAAAGCCAAGGACTCTTGTGACAAAATATGGATTAATTGCGCCACAATCTCTTCATGAGCAATACTTTTTAAGTTAAATTGCAAACAACGAGATAATACGGTTATCGGTAATTTTTGAGGATCAGTCGTGGCTAGTAAAAATTTGACATGTTCAGGGGGTTCTTCCAGTGTTTTTAACAGCGCATTAAAACTACTGCGAGACAGCATATGCACTTCATCGATAAGATACACTTTATAGCGACCACGACTCGGCCGATATTGCACATTATCTAACAACTCGCGTGTATCATCGACTTTGGTTCTTGAGGCCGCATCCACTTCAATTAAATCGACAAATCGACCTTGAGCAATCTCAATACAACTGGAGCACTTGCCGCAAGGTTGTGCACTCACACCTTGTTCGCAATTCAAGCCTTTGGCAAATAAGCGAGCGAGACTGGTTTTCCCCACACCTCGCGTACCAGAGAATAAATACGCATGATGTAACCTTTGCTGAGTTAAAGCATTCGTTAGCGCATGCAAAACATGAGACTGACCAACGACTTGCTCAAATTTGGCAGGGCGCCACTTTCGGGCTAACACCTGATATGACATGAAACTTCCTACTATCTAATCAACGTTAAAAGTTGACTCCTCTTAATTAGCCACACAATAGCATGCAAGGCATAGAGTTGCCATACCCATCATGCTTCCAAACATAGGAACCAACTAGAATAAAAAACCGTTCACCTAATGCCTATTTGACTCCATCTACTCAATAAATGGTTCATTCAAGGCAGATGGATTGAAAAAGGGTTATTTCCTTTTAAATTTGTGCAACATCGCGGTTAGCAAAAAAATCATATTCCGTCGCCTTCATTGACACACTATACCCGTGAGACTTCAAGCTGCAGGATTCAGCTGGAATGAAAAGCCTTTTAGACAAGGCATTAAACATCGAGCCTAGTCATTCTAAGTTGATGTTTAATAACACAGTATAAAAGACTTTTAAACCAACCCTTTGGGAGTGTGTAAAAGCACCTACTTCTGCGTTGCATCATCTTAAAAGGCAATAAGCATTTCGGCAATAATACGTCTTGAATTAGGCACTTTTACGCACTCTGAAAACATGCACCTTGAAGTATCATGGGTATATACTCCACAATCCACTTAGAAAAGAAAACTGGCACCTGAAAACGGATAATATCAAGCGTATAAATATGCAGAGAAAAAGACAAGATTGAAAGAGGAATACTGAAAATATGACTCAATAAAAGAGAATGATTGAATCATCATTCTCTTCGGTAAAACCAATAAGGAGTGATTAATTATTCACCCTCAAAATCACACAGCTTAACCAATTCAAGTCCCATGGCTTCTAAACGCTTTTCTCCCCCTAAATCAGGAAGAGATATCACAAAAGCGGCATGATTAACTTGACCACCTAAACGGCGAATAAGTTTAACGGTAGCTTCAATGGTTCCACCCGTCGCCAGTAAGTCGTCAATAACTAGCACCTTATCATCAGCGTTAATCGCATCGGTATGGATTTCAAGTACGTCCTGACCATATTCTAATTCATAGCTTTCAGAAATAGTCTCTCGAGGTAACTTACCCGGTTTGCGAACAGGCACGAATCCTATCCCTAGCGCTAACGCTAAAGGCGCGCCAAACAGGAAACCTCGCGCTTCGGTACCAATCACTTTCGTAAAACCTTGATCTTGATATAACTCAACTAAATGAGCCATTGTCGCCTGATAAGCAGCAGGATCTTCCAACAAACTAGTAACATCTCTAAAAAGAATGCCAGGTTTCGGATAATCAGGAATGGTTTTAATGCTGTTTTTTATAACCGCTAAACGTTCAGTATTCATGGATCTATTTCTTTTCTTAACTAAAGATTAATGCATCAAAAAAATGAGCAGATTAACAATCTCCTCATCAAAAATGTCATTAAAGTGTAAAATCAGAGGGAAGCTTAAGCCCCTTTGCAACGCGTTGCAACCAAGCAAGTCAAAAAAGGCAATAATAAATCATGAGTAATCAAGTTTCATCTTCCATTTCTGGAACACTTTTTAAATAACAAAACAAGCAAATAGCCGTAAAAAAGAGAAAAATTTTCACCCATAAAATCGGCGCAAGGAAAATACTCACACTAAAGCTCAACAAACTCACTATGTAAGCTTTCCTCTTTAGTTTTTTACGGATAGCTTTATTTTCTTGCCAATTTAATAACGCATCAGAAAACCAAGGATGAGTCATCAACCACCGATGCAGTCGTTGACTCGAACGAGCAAAACAATAAGCCGCTAACAAAATAAAAGGCACCGTAGGTAGCACAGGTAGAACAATCCCAATCATACCCAGTAATAAGCTAAGTAGACCTGCAATTAAAAAGAATCCACGAGTAACGCCCATATAACCTCCTATTGCTCAGCCTCAATATCAGCTTATACCCAAATGACTTGTATAACATCGTTATGTTCAACAATAACAAACATTATGAATAACGAAAAATAAAAAGCCACTCGATATAAAGTGGCTATTAATCTTTAATACTACAAAAGAATAGACTAAAGCAATCCGCTCATTTTTAACCAAGATAAGCTGGCTGGGAGTGTTGGAATAAGCAACACTAAAATAAACCCAATAAAATGAAAGATATTAAAGGGATCTTTAAAAGACTTTTCCATGACTTCCTCTATATTAATGCCGCCTGAATATTGATCCAGATCAATTTTTGCCTGCATTATAAAGGCTAGTTAACAAGATAGAAAGCGCCTTATACACGATACTCACAAATGATCCCCTTAGTACTTAATTCGACTAATAAATCTAAACAACCTTGTTTTAAATTATCAGGCTCCATGGCAGTAAACGTTTCAATTAACCAAGTCTGAATATCGGCTAACCTGACACTTTCAAATTGAGACAAATATTCGAGCACTTGGGCCGTTAACGGCGTTAATGACAGAAAATTAACCTCATTTTTTTTGTCTCGATAAACACAAAATAGTTGTGGGGCCTTTGCAGGTTCTACAGGTTGATAATTAATACAAATATGCTGAACATCATAAGCATACTGAGCAATTTGAGCTGAAGATGATAAACACAATGGCTTTGAGGGTATATCAGCAGCGCCGATAAAATGATGCGAAACATTGTCTACGGCAATAGATGCGACCAACTCAAGCCACTCATAGTGCGCGAGTTCTAACATGAAAACGGGATCTCGTTCATCCATTTCATATTCATACTGCAAAAAAACAAGAAATTCTTCAGCAATATTTGAAAATAAGGGGGATTGGCAATCATGTTGTTTGAAAAAAGTTTGTACTAATACTTTCCATCGAACTGGAGAATAAAGGCTTTTTAATACAGGGAAAGCATTAGAGACAAAACCTGCGATATTATTAAAAAATAAATCTCGATAGACATCCATTCGCTCTACAGTCATTCCATTGGGTAAAGGGCTGTCAGGATCACGAATATAATCCATAAAGGTTTTTTGTATCGCAATAAAAGACATTAAGCACTCCTTGAAAAATGCGCTTGAGATGAATGGATCGTCTTCTTTTGATACTGCTTAATTTTTCTGATTTCCATTAATAACGTTTCTGTTTCAGGAATATTAAAGTCACGTTCAAGTAAAGTTGGAAACACTCCATGACGTTGATGACATTCATGCAATAACTGCCAAACAGGATCGCTCACATCCGCGCCATGGGAATCAATGATTAAATCTGCTGTTTGTTGAAAATGTCCTGCTATATGCAAATAATGAATACGTTCCTGCGGGATACTGTTCAAAAAGGCCAATGGATCATAACGATGATTAACTGAATTGACATAAATATTATTGACATCCAAGAGCAATTGGCAATCAGCTTCAGTAAGTACCGCCAAGATAAACTCAAGTTCTGTCATTTCAGCGCCAGGGGCGGCATAAAAAGACACATTCTCAAGGATCAAGGGGCGCTCTATAATATCTTGTACTTGTTTAACTCGCTCGGCAACATGAAACACCGCTTCTTGAGTAAAAGGGATCGGCATTAAATCATATAAATGCCCAAGTCCCGAACAATAGCTTAAGTGCTCTGAATACACCTGAATTTGATGCAAGTCTAAAAACTGCTTAATGTCTTTCACAAAATCAATATCTAGCTTTTCGGGTCCACCAATAGATAAAGATAACCCATGGGTATAAAATTCATATTGTTCGGTTAACGCTTGAAATGATTTTTGAAATCTCCCGCCTAGTTGCATCCAGTTTTCAGGTGCGACTTCGAAAAAATCAATATCATCTGGGACATGATGTGCCATCTCATTAAGCATTTCCCGCCTAAGGCCGAGTCCAACTTTTGGCGCTGTGAGCATAATCTATTCCTCTTAAAACAAACAAGATCAGTAAAAAACTGATCTTGTTACCAGTAACTGTGAGACAGGAAAGATTACATTATATGCTGCCGCCACATGTTCCTTCACTAGACTTATGATCGCCCCCGCAAGATCCTTCTTTACTTTTGCTATGACTCCCACCACACTTACCTTCACCGCACTTCCCTTCTGCGCTTTTGGCTTTACTCTCTCCACACTTACCTTCACCGCACTTCCCTTCTGCGCTTTTGGCTTTACTCTCTCCACACTTACCTTCGCCGCACTTACCTTCTGCGCTTTTGGCTTTACTCTCTCCACACTTGCCTTCACCGCATTTACCTTCTTTGCCTTTTTTTGCATCTGGCGCAGGCATAGGTGCACCTTGTGCTTCTGCCTCTGCTTGATCTTGCGCTTCAGCTTGAATACTGCCCTCACCTTCATCAGCGGCAATTTGATAACCAGAGTGCAGTTCATTAAAACCAAATGTATCCGCACTCGCTGAGGATATAAATGCAGCGCCAACCACGACAGAGCCAACAGCAAGCGTAACAGCAGTCTTTTTAGCTAATTTCATAATCCATTCCTTCCATTTAGTATCAATTTTAAGTAACCAACAGCCAAATATTGTCGGCTTAGGTTAATAGACCCAGTTAATCACAAAAAACTTTCAATATTTTTACCTGTATGTCACTTATGGCCTATAAAGGCTAATTATGCAACTTTTGAACTAGGCTCCTCATGATAAAGCAACAGCCAAAACCCGACAGCCTAAAGAAAACAAAAACAGACTTAAGAGAAGAGTTGAGGTAGAATGCCGCGATTTTTCTCAGTATAAAGCGTAATTATAGTGAATGTGGCAGTTGATACACCTCGAATAATATTAGCTCCAATGGAAGGAGTCGTAGATGATTTAATGCGCGATATCTTATCCGCAATTAACCCTTATGATTTAATGGTCACTGAATTTATTCGTGTTGTTGCCCAAAAGCTGCCTGATCGCGTTTTTTATCGTTTATGCCCTGAATTACTCAACGAAGGTAAAACCCCATCAGGTACCCCTGTAAGAGTACAGTTATTAGGCCAACATCCTGAATGGATGGCAGAAAATGCCATTAAAGCGGTTGAACTTGGCTCACATGGTATTGATGCTAATTTTGGTTGCCCTGCAAAAATGGTCAACCGAAACAAAGGTGGGGCTGTATTACTACAATATCCAGAACAGCTTTATCAGATTGTAAAGGCCATGAGGCAGGCCGTTCCTATTGCTCAGCCAGTTACAGCTAAAATTCGTTTAGGTTATGAAGATAAATCACTTTTTATGGAAAATGCTCATGCTATTTATGAAGCCGGAGCAACAGAAATTGCAGTGCATGCCAGAAGTAAAGTCGATGGTTATAAACCACCAGCCTATTGGGAATACATTACTCAAATTAAACAAGAACTCCCCATCCCCGTCATCGCAAACGGTGAAATATGGAGTCAGGAAGATGCATTGAGGTGCATGAAAATAACCCAATGTAACGATATTATGATAGGTCGAGGAGCGATTTCATTACCCAATCTAGCCGCTTGTATTAAAATGTCTAGCAAGCCTTATGATTGGAAGCAAACGCTAGCGCTTATGTTGGACTATACGCAAAAAGAACTGACAGGCAGAAAAAGTGACTATTATCCTGGTCGTATTAAGCAGTGGTTTACTTATTTAAACAGGCAATACCCAGAAGCAGATAAGCTTTTTCGTCAAATGAGAGTGCATAAAAACACGCACGATATCGTCACCGTTCTAGAGCAAGCACACAAAGCATTATAAAAGTTAAAATATGGCTGAGAATTGATCTCGGTCATGTCTTCATTATGACAAGTCAGTAAACTCGTTTAAATACATTCTCAATGACACAAAATAATGATAACGAATCACATCGCCAAAAATTTATCCAAAATAGAAATTGACTTAAAAACCCAAACACAACGCTATTTACCCCATAATATGGCACATCTCAATTTACAAACTCAAACATTATCCCAACTAATTTCATTAATGGCTGAAACACTGAGTAAAAACCACCCCCTTTATCATCAACTAATACTATTAGATGCTGCATGGTGTCAGTTAGAAATGGGATTATACGGCTTATGTTCAGACTGTGAAGCACCAATAGAGAGGAAGCAACTTAAACAAAATCCATTAAGACAGCGCTGCAATAGATGTCAGGCAAAGCATCATCAATACAGCAATAATCGCCAGATAAGCCATTAAAAGTGCTCACTATTACCAATAAGCACTCACGCTCTTCTCACCGATTAAGTCTCTGACATTATCGATTTTTTTGGTATCGGCGGATCCCAATAAAAATACCTAACATAATCAGACCAGTAACAATAAACCAAGTCACAACAGCATAGTGATGATAGAAAGAAAGTAATGACTCCCGTTTATCATAAAGGTATGCAGGAGCCACTCCAAAAGTGATAACCCAAAGTATCACAGCTAATGTATTACCCACTAAAAACTCCTTAAAGGGCATTTTTGCAATACCACAAGCAAGAGGCATAAGCTGTTTTAACCCTTCGATATATCGGCTCATCAGTAGGCCCCAAATGCCATAGCTTTCAATAAAGAGATGGCATTTATCAATGGTTTTTTGTGATATCCAATTTTTACGGATCAACATATGTTCACATTGTAGACCAATCCAATAACCACATGTATTTCCTAAAAAAGCACTGCTACCAGCAACAGTAATAATGAGTGGTAAAGACATTTCCCCTAAAGAAGCTAAAATACTGGCTACGACTAATAAGGATTGACCAGGAGCTGGGATCCCAACACCTTCCGCCGCAATGGCCAATGCCAAAAGTAAATAGCCATATTGATGCAATAAAGGCGTTAAGTCTGTTATTAAATGTTCTATCGATAGCATAAAGAGTAATAAATAAAAGTGTTATATCCTATATGATAACCTAAGTCTTATTTTTAACTTCCCTACATGGATAAAAATTTAATAAAATAGATCATATGATGTCAGAATAGGTTTAAAATAATTACCAAAAAACCATTAAAGTAAAAATAAATAACAATCCTGTTAATAAAGGCCAATAGAGTAATTTAGGTAAGGCATTGTCTGCATATTGAACAAAACGAATATTCATTCCCCAACTAAATAAAATAGAATTTACTGATACAATCAACACCATTGTATAGGCAATAATAAAAAAGTATTCCATATAAATAAGTTCATTAGCCCCAATATGAGAACGTAATTCAACATGCGCCAATAAAGCAACAAAAAATAAAGCAGAGCAAGATGCAAGCACTTCTAATGCATTAAATCCGATTAGGCCTATTCGGCTCTCATCTCTTGAATTCGTTAGTAGTACGGCATACAACATTAACAGTACTATCACAACAGGAAATAAATAAGACACGAAAGGGTCGATAACATTACGGCCAATTTGAATATTATAATATAGTTCAGGTACATACATTTTATTCACTTTACTGTCTATACCCAGTGTAGAGTTATAGTCATTAAATCGAATATCAAAAAATGCTCTTTTCACTTGCCAGCCAGAAATTGAAAAACTCTCTTCTAAACCGGGTTTACTGCTGGTATTCAAATTATCATATGCTATCGCATCAGGGATCAATATGACATGTTTACGATAGTCTTTTGGCCACAGTCTTAACCAAATAGTTTGCTTATCAAAAGGGTAAGTTTTATAAATAAAGTGGCCAGATATTTTAACTCTAAATGTCCAACCAATCGTTTCATAATCACCTTCTTGATGAATATAAATCTGTCGTACTTTACTTTCGATAGATTCAGGAAAAGATAACCCTTTACCAATATCATAATGATTAGATAATAAATAGCGCTGCCAAACATAACCAGAAATCAATAAATTATTATCATCATCTATTTTTGCCGATTGTACTGTGATCCCGGTAGGAATAAAAATTGGGGGCTCTTTATGCTGATGTAAACTGCTTTTACTGTAATCTCGAACAAAAGTACGCAAATTCGCATCACTGGTGATCAGTTGAGACTCTTTAGCCGGTGCTTCCACGACATCTTTTTGTGAAAACCAAATATATAAAATAGCACTCACAAAACTCAATGCTATGATAAAGGCAGAGCCCCATAAACCCAATTGTAACTTGCTATTCCATAACATATTAATAAAAAATACCCAAACCAATACCGTTAACACAGAAAACAAAGTCAAAGTGTAAGGGTTTCGCTTCACCCAATCTTGTAAAGTCGATAAATGAACCATTAATTTATGATGAGCAAAAAACGCCTTCTCTATGACTACAGCCACCTTCCATTGCGTTTGCGCAATCTCAAAGACATGTAAATAAGAAGGCACCTGCGTGAGTTGATTGGCAATTACATTAAAATGGCAACGTGAGCTGCGTAGAGGAGGCTCACATGATATCAAACTTGCTTCTTTAAAATAATCCTTAAAATTATGCCTCTCTTCTTTTACAGCATTAGGAAACAAAGAGTGATAAATTTGATTATTATTTTGATCGAAAATAATCGCATAACCTTCATCCCCCAAATCAACAGCCTCAATTTCGTTATACAGATTAGAAACATCAATATTTACGAATGAATACCCAATAATCTTGTCTTTTTTCTTTATCGGTAATACATCTTTCATCACCCAGCGAAAACTTTGCTCATCAAATTGCAATGGCAACCAGCCTTCTTGTTTTTGGACAGCGCAATTATACCAATTACCATCAACACATTGATTTAATTTATCTGCAGTATAATCAAACAATAAATCAATACGAGTCATCTCATAACCATGATCTTGTTGGATCATATACGGTGAAAATAAACGTAATTTATCATCAATACTATAAGGTGAATAAGCAGCCCCTATTCCACTAAATCCATCATAGATGGCCCCTACATTTTCAATAATATCTAAAATAGACTGCTCAGAATGGCCTTTATTAGCTAATTGGTTTGACAATTCTTTATTGACCTTTTCAACTTTATAGAAATGCTTCTCTATGTTTTTCTTAATCTTATTACTGCCATTCAATAAATATTGTCGCGTTTGTTCATCTTGTATTTTATTCACTTGCCAATTTGCAATAAAAAGAGTCAATGTCAGCACTGATATTAATAAGGTAACAAAGACCCCCAAAATAATAATGCGCCGCCTATGCATGCCATACTTGCGCCAATAAGCTAATATCGCGCTCACTTTCATTAGTCACCCTCAACTTGTTTGATAAATCCCTTCTTATATTGATATTGCATCATCCACACTTTATCACTGGCTTGATGATCTGTTTTTGATAGCGTTAAAGGTGAACCAAAATCTATCTGCGATGTTGATAATAATTCTAATGCACTTCGAATCCCTGTAGAATTAATCTCGCCATCATATCGTTGTAAAGCTTCAATAAATAAATTCGCAGATAAATAACCTTCAAAACTGATCTCATTAGCAGTGGCATTAGGCAAAAAAAGATTAATATCACCTTTAAATGCCTGTTGTGAAACCGAGCTATGAAAAAGAAAAGGGACCACTTGGGTAATAAACACACGGTCACTAGACACATCTAACTTATTAGAGAGCGCCGTCGCACCACTAAAAGATAAATTATAAAATAGGGTTCGAGGAAATAAATTATAACTGTGATTAATAAACTTTGCGGAAGCAGCATAAGCCCCCACTATAATAATCGCTTTAGGGGATTTAGATAAATCCAATAATGACATAATGGCATTGTCCACCTCCACAGTATTTCTAGGGTATTTAGTCACTGGTAACTCATTCATATGCCTAAAACCATAATCCGTAAGTACTTGTTCTGCTGCATTAAAGCCTGCTTGACCATATGCATCATCCTGCAATAAAAATGCAATTTCCCCAGGCTTTATGCCATTTTTAAAAATATGCTTAACAATGGCCTGCATTTCTTGCCCATAACTGGCCCTAAAATTAAAAATAAACTTATCCACAGGTTGATTGCGCAATATTCCCGCTCCAGTATAAGGAGCATAAAACACACGTTTCTGCTGAGTGATATAAGGCGCGGTCACTTTAGCTGTCGGTGTACCGACATTACCTATAATGGCTAATACTCCATCTTGAGTAATCAGCTTTTTGACATTGATTAAAGCCGCATCAGGCTGATAACCATCATCTCGAACAATAAGCTCAATACTTCGACCATGCACTCCACCTAAGCAATTGACTTTATTAAAGTACACTTGAATGCCATCTCGCATTGACTCACCCAAATATTGTGCAGGTCCACTCAAAGCTGTAGACATCCCCAGCAAAATAGGAGGCTGCTCACTCGTTGGCAATTGACATTCAGCAGCAGACAAACCTGAAAATAACCAAACCAACAAAAGCCCGCACACTTGTCTTCCCATAACAAATCACGCCTTAATCAATTACATCCTATTTGATTAAGCCTAGTCTTCTCACATTGAAATACAACCTAAGGGCAACTTGATTTGGAAGCAATTGGATTTGTAGACTATTATTGTTTTTAAACTCATCACAAGCACTGCCTTATTGCTTATAGCCTTCCCCCTATCATACAAAAGGACATTTCGATGACTGCCTGCCAATTACGTTATCAAACAATCGAATTTGATAATATTGATATCCATTTACGGACATTAAAGGATAGAAATCAATTTGATGATCCTAATGGTACGGCCCAAGCATTAGGCATATCGTCGGCACAATGGCCTTTATTTGGTATCATTTGGGACTCATCACAAATCCTAGCCCATGAAATGGAATATTTTCGAATTGAAAATAAAAAAATTTTAGAGGTAGGTTGCGGGATGGCTTTATCCAGTATGTTATTAAAAAAGCGCAACGCCAATATTACGGCCACGGACTACCATCCGGAAGTGGAAGAGTTTTTGCAAGAAAACATTAAATTAAATAAAAGTGGACACATTCCATTTTTACGCACTAATTGGAAAGATAAACAAGACAACTTAGGCACATTTGATCTCATTATTGGCAGTGACCTTCTCTATGAAAAAGAACACATCACACTTTTATCAACCTTCATTCATCGACATGCCAACCCTCAATGTGAAGTGATGATTGTCGATCCAGGTCGAGGACATCATGCTGCCTTTAGCAAAAAAATGATGCAGCTTAACTATGCTTCTAGCCCCTATTCACCAAAGAGCACTCACAATTTATCTCACTCTTTCACAGGAAAAATATTGCACTATCAACATCAAGGTTAAATCAGCTTACCATCAAGTCGTGTTTTTTCTTCTTCTCTTAAAGTCAATACTTCAAAGCCATTTTCAGTAACCAAAATGGTATGCTCCCATTGCGCAGACAATTTTTTGTCACGCGTCACCACTGTCCAACCATCTTTTTTTGTTTTTACCTTCTCTTTTCCTTGATTAATCATAGGTTCAATCGTAAAAGTCATATTTGGCCTTAACACAAGCCCAGTATCTGGACGACCAAAATGTAATACTTGCGGTGCTTCATGCATTTCACGACCAATCCCATGACCACAGTACTCTCGAACAACACTGTAACCAAAACGTTCTGCATATGACTGGATCCCATGACCAACATCCCCAAGCGTTGCACCCGATTTCACACATTCAATGCCTTTCCACATGGCTTCATAAGTGACATCCACCAGTTTTCTAGCTAATGGACTCGCCCCAGCTAACACATACATTTTACTTGAGTCTGCAATAAACCCATCTTTTTCAAGCGTAATATCAATATTAACAATATCTGTTTGCTTCAGTTTATACTGTATACTTGGCACTCCATGGCAAACAACATCATTAACCGATGTATTTAACACATATTGATAGCCATACTGACCTTTACTCGCAGGGCGGGCTTGTAATTGATTGATAATAAAGTCCTCGACCTTATCATTAATCTCCATTGTCGACACCCCAACATGAATAAACGTATCCAACATGGCAAAAACTTGAGCTAACAACTGACCAGACTGACGCATTAACATCACTTCTTGGGGGGATTTGATGCTAATATCATTCATGGATCAACCCCTCTAGAGTCACTTGTTCTTTTTCAAGTTGTAATTTAATCAGTGCATTAAATGTCATAGATGGATTCAATTCAGCCAACATGCCCATTTTGATCCAAAATTCAGCTTGTGAATTAATCGAACGAGACATTGCTTGACTCGACTTCCTGATCTCTTCATGTAACGCATCCGAAATTTTGACTATCCCCACAGCGTTTTCACCTTATTGTATACGTTTTATCATAAAACATATACTAAATGTATATTGTTATCAAGAGACTTTTCTATTGACCCTTAGCTTTCTCCTCGTAAAATAGTTTTAATAATGTAAAATTAAAGATTTTATGGTAAACCAATTGATAATAATAATTAACATTACAAAAGAAATCTAAAATGCAATGAACAATACTTAATAATACAACCATTTTAAAATTAATTTAAAATGACTGTATTAAATAGATAATTATAAAATCAAATCATAAATGATTAATCATTCACCTCTATTTACCAAAAAAATTAACTTTGCATTAAAAAACAAAAACTCACCCAATTAAAATTAAAGCAATTGTAAACAACAACTTATTTTATGATGAAAAATAAAAGTAAAACTTAAAGAGTATTATTAACAATAACAAGGTGAGTATCAATATTAATTGCATTGTTATTTACAGGCAAAGAGAAATACCGTTATATTGATTAAGAAGAAATAAATACAGCCCTTTTATCTTTGAGGGAGTATTTATAAACATCACATATTATAAATATTAATAATAAAATGCATGGTAATACATATCTAAAGAATATTGTACGAACATTCACAATATAAACTGCTATTACATATTCTATTGTATCCATTGCTATTCAATAATAACGACAATTGAAGTAAGAGATCACAATGAAAAAGACGAGAGAGAAACACAAAATTTCACTATTTAGTGCGGTTCTACTTTGCTGTACTTGTATGGTCGGTTCAGGTTGGTTATTTAGCTCCCAATTAGTCGCACAAAAAGCCGGCAACTATGCTTTTCTCTCTTGGATAGTGGCAGCCATTATCATTGTTGGTATTGGCCTGTGTATCTCTAATGTCGTCACAGATCACCCCCACCGAGGGGCAACCACTCGAATGAGTGCAATCAGTCACAATGCCACTTTTGGCATGCCCTTTGCGTTTGCAAACTGGTTCAGTGTCGCGGTGGTTATTGCAACGGAAGCACAAGCGACGACCCAATACCTTGCCCCTTTTCTTGGTAAAGGCGTCATGCAAAATGGTGCGCTCACCTTAACAGGAAAATCCATAGGTATCGGTCTACTGTGCCTGTATTTACTCATTAATTGGTATGGATTAAAGCTGCTCTCACGCATTAATAATACTATTACGGTTTTAAAAATTTTTACCCCCGTATTTGTCATCGCTATTTTATTAGCCTCACATGTCGATATCAGCAACTTTACTCAAATGAGTCGCTACACATACTCTCCAACGACCATTCTTACCGCAATAGTCAGTTCTGGTATGATATATGCGTTTAATGGCTTTCAAGTCGTCGCTTCTTTTGCAAGTGAAATTAAAAACCCTAAGAGAAATATTCCATTAACGATTTTAATATCCGTCGGTATTGTTTTAGCCTTCTATTTATTATTGCAATTTGCTTTCATGGCCGCTATTCCAAAAGACATGCTTTCTCAAGGCTGGGCAGGGGTGAATATGGCCTCACCTATAGTCGGTTTAACCATGGTATTGGGTCTAAATTTCTTAACACTATTACTGCTTTCAGATAGTATCATCGCACCGTCTGCGGTAGGGTACACCTATTTAGGTACCTCTTCTCGTATGCTGTATGCCATGTCAAAAGAAAAACAAGCGCCAAGTTTTTTAAGCCGTTACATCAATCCAAATAGGGGCTTTTCTGTTCCTTCAATGATGCTTAACTTTGCTATTGCCGTGGCCTTTTTATTGCAAGCGGAAAGTTGGGCAGGACTCATGGTTATCGTAACCATGTTACACCTCATTGGTTTCATGGCTGCACCGGTAAGTATGTCCGCCTTAAAACCCAAAACCAAACCCTTTGGCTTAATTATTTTTGTGATTATTACCATACTCATGATGACAGTGCCTACTCATGATATTTTACTCAGTAACCTCGTTATCACAGCATTATCTGTCAGCTACATGCTCATCAATGGCCGCCAACATGTTAAGGAAAGTCTTCTCTTTGGCGGACCAACACTCATTTTCTTTTGGTTAATTTATTTTAGTCACTCAATGATCATCGCCGCAATATTGGCTATTTTATTCTTCCTTTTTGTCACCAACTCTCGTTATGTTGATACTTGCAAACAGTTTAAAAATAATCAAGAAGCTAAAAATACCCAAATCAATAAAGATAAAATAAACAACCCTAAACACGTGACCCATGCATAGCTTAATTTAAACAAATAGAAAAAAACCATGTCAGTTAAGAGAGTCATTTTATCTGGCATGGCTTCAATTTATTACCGGTAATAATATCCAGCCACTCTTCTCTGCATCCTATTTAATTACTGCCATACTTTATTCATCCCTTTGCCTACACTTTAATGAATAAGTGATGACAAAACTTAATACCAGCTCAATGAAAAAACATAAGCTATCACTCTTTAGCAGTGTGGTACTTTGCTGTACCAGTATGGTTGGATCTGGATGGTTATTTAGCGCTCAACTTGTTGCTCAGCGAGCAGGAAACTATGCATTTCTTGCATGGATTTTAGCGGCTCTATTTATCATTTCAATCGCACTGTGTTTATCCCATGTTATTACCCTGCACCCTTATCGAGGCGCTAATGCTCGTATCACCTCTATTAGCCATAACGCTGCATTTGGGATCCCCTTTGCTTTTTCTGCTTGGTTTGGCATTGCCGTTGTCATCGCTACTGAAGCGCAAGCTTCTACACAGTATTTAGCCCCTTTTATGGGCAATATGATTATGCAGGACAATAAGCTCACGGAATTAGGAAAAGCACTTGGTGTCGCTTTTGTTTGCTTATATTTACTCATTAATTGGTATGGTTTAAAACTGTTATCTAAGGTCAACAACATTATCACTGTTTTAAAGATATTTACGCCTTTATTTGTCATCACGATCTTAATTGTATCCTACACAAGTGCCGATAACTTAACACAAGTCAATACTCACCAATATACGTTACAAGACCTATTTCCAGCCATCGTAACATCAGGTATTATTTATTCATTTAATGGGTTTCAAATTATCACTTCCTTTGCCAGCGAAATAGACAATCCCAAAAAAAATATTCGACTCAGTATTATTATTTCCATTATTATTATCTTAGTTTTCTATTTACTATTGCAATATAGCTTTATGACTTCAATGCCAACCGATAAACTCACCCATGGCTGGGCTGGTGTTAACATGGCTTCCCCAATAGTGGGCCTAACCATGGCCTTAGGGCTTCACTTCCTCACTTTACTGCTGCTTATAGACAGTATTGTAACCCCTTCATCAGTGGGCTATAGCTTTTTAAGCAGCGCATCGCGCATGCTTTATGGCATGTCAAAAGAAAAACAAGCCCCCTATTTTTTAAGTCGGCATATTCATCCGACAAAAAATATATCCATCCCTGCCATAATGACTAATTTTTTTATCGCCATCATTTTTTTGCTGCAAGCTGATAATTGGAGTGAGCTCATGATCACTGTGACCATGTTACATTTAATTGGTTATATGGGCGCTCCCATTAGTATGGCTACTATTAGCCCTAAGACTAAAATATACACACTCGGAGTATTTACAGCCATTTCAAGTCTCATGTATATACTCCCTGACAAGGATATATTACTAGGAAGCACACTATTATCTTTATTGTCAGCTACATACATAATAATACAAGGTAAAAAACAACTCAAAGAAAGCGTATTATTCAGCTCCCCTTTCATCATTTTTCTGTGGCTATTATATTTCAATCAGCCTCTTTGGGGACATCTCCTCATCACAATCATATTCTTTACATTTGTCACCCACCCAAGCTACGTCATGCTTTGCAAGCAATATCAAAAACCGCCAAGCTCAGATCTCATCTAACGAAGCTAAAAGGGGAATAAGCAGCGACGCTTAATCCCCACTATTTATCCCGATTTCAGGTTAACTCAGGTAAGCTCGCTTGATGCTCTTGTATTAGGGTCGCCATATTCGCTTTTGCACGAGACTCCACTTTCGCTAGTGACTCATTGAGCCTTAACGGCTCCACGATTTCATAATAACATTTCACTTTAGGCTCAGTGCCTGACGGCCTAACGATAACACACGCCCCTTTGTCCAATTGATAAATTAAAACATCACTGACAGGCAGCGATAATAATTCTGTACTGCCATCGGCATTAAAACGTCTCGACATGTTTAAATCATCAATTGATAATACCGCTAAGTTAGCTATTTTTTCTGGTCTATGCTCTCGTAAATAATCCCCAATATTTGGTGTATTTTCTTGAATCGCAATATTCACTTGCTCATTGAGATGAAAACCATATTTTTCATAAATATGATAAAGACGATCCCAAATGGTTTGCCCTTGATTAATTAACTCAGCGGTTAATTGAGCAAAAGCCAATAGCGCCGATAGCCCATCTTTATCTTTAACGGTATCCCCAATGCAGTAGCCCAGCGCCTCTTCATAAGCAAATAAAAATTGTCGCTCAGGATGACTTTCCGCCATCGCCACGTTCATCAACCATTTAAATCCAGTCAGGGTTATACAGCAGTGCCCATGAAAATCAGCCGTAATTTTAGCCAGCAAACTCGATGACACAATAGTTGTACAAATAAGCCTTTGATTAGGTGAAGAAAAACTTAATAAGTAATGACCTAATAATACTCCCACTTGATCACCTGTCAACATATGATATTCACCGTCTTCATGTCTTATTGCTACGGCAAAACGATCCGCATCGGGATCATTAGCACAAGCTAACATAGCTTGATGTTTTTTTGCTTCCTCAATCACTAAGTCCATAGCTCCTTTTTCTTCTGGATTAGGGAAGTTAACGGTAGGAAAATTACCATCAGGCTCGCGCTGTGCTTGCACACTGTATACCGCAGTAAAACCCGCTTCATGAAGTAAGCTCTCAGCAATATCGGCCCCCACACCATGCATCGCAGTATAAGCAATACTCACTCGCTTTGCTTGAGTATGGTTATCAAGCTCTGGTAATTGTAATACCGCATCACGGTAAGCCTGATAAAACCCCTTTTGGAGGCTAATCAGTAAGTTTTCTTCTTGTTCCGCCTGGGCTGATTGCATCAAAACAGGTTTCATCGCCACTTTTGCTATACAAGTTGCAATACCACTATCATGTGGGGCAATAATTTGCGCTCCATTTTCCCAATACACCTTATAACCATTATATTGAGGTGGATTGTGGCTCGCCGTGACAACAATCCCAGCCGCAGCCTTTAAATGCAAAACACCAAATGCCACTAAAGGTGTCGGCGCTGTATGATTGGTCAGATAGACTTTAATGCCTATGGCAAGTAACACATTAGCAGCATCTTCGGCAAACTGTTTAGAGTCATGGCGACCATCATAGCCGATGATCACTCCTTTTTTTTTAACATGTTCAATTTGCTGCATTAAATACATACCTAAACCAGCAGATGTTTGTTGAACAACTAAACGATTCATCCGCATTGGCCCCGCTCCCACTTTACCTCTCAGCCCTGCTGTTCCAAACGCTAATCGGCCACTAAAGCGCGACATTAACTCAGCTTCATTCCCATTATCTATCAGTACCTGTAATTCATTCTTAGTGGTTAAGTCACAATCCCATTTAAGCCATTGTTGTACATTTTTCATTAATACTGTATTCATTAGGTTGCTCCTTATTGCGTACAGATTAAGTTAGCCAAGCCAATGAATGCGATAAAATCAAGCAAACTTGGATAACAATCTCTTGGTGATCACTATACCCATAATCATTAAAGATACAGCTTCCTACGGGTATAGAAGCCTTTATAATAAAGCCATTCATAATCCCTCCCCCCATATGAGTGACACTTCTGTCACTTTTGATGCACTGCTTGGGTGATGATGAGGATCATACTGACTCTATACTCAACCACACTGCATAAAAGCCTTTAAAATATTAGTCCAAATAAACAATCAACTTAATCTATTTTTCCGTATAAAATACCTTTATACATTACATCTGATAACGAATAAGTGATCTATGTCCGTCCCAAGTCAAGAAATCCATATCACCATTGAAACCCAAGAACAAGACGGCCTAAAAACCCTTGCAAACACGGCAGAGCTGTCACTTCAAACGCTAAAAAAATGCATGAAAAAAGGCGCAGTGTGGTTCACTAGAGGAAAACAAACACACAGGATAAGACGCGGCAAAAAACGTTATTTAATCGGAGATGAACTGCACCTCTATTACAATGAAAGTGTGCTTAATGAAACACCAACGCCTGCCGAGTTATTATTTGATGAAGGTCAATATAGCTTATGGTACAAGCCTTATGGTACACGCTGTCAAGGCTCAAAGTGGAGCGACCACACCACCATTAACCGGTTTGTTGAAATACATACCCATCGGCCGGCCTATATTGTTCATCGACTGGATCGTGCTGCCACAGGGCTTATCATTATCGCCCACAGTAAAAAAATGGCCGCGGCACTCGCTAAATTATTTGAATTGCGCACACTCAAAAAATACTATCATGTGATCGTTGAAGGTGATCTGCAAAATAGTCCGTTATTTCCTCAGTCATTAGATAACATGACACAAAATAAACAGCTCACAATCAACACACTCGTTGACAATAAAAATGCCATTTCTCATGTAGAGCCCCTTGAATACTGCTCAGATAAAAACCAATCCTTAGTCAAAGTCACCATTGAAACAGGACGAAAACATCAAATTCGAATCCATATGGCCAGTATCGGTCACCCCGTAGTCGGAGACAGACTCCATGGGCATGCAAACAGTAACAGTATCAACTTGCAACTCACCTCTTGTTTTTTTGAATTTATTTGCCCGCTTACCCACCAGCGTAAACAATTCATGCTGCCAGAAAGGCTCAAGCCTAAGCTATAGCTTAATCTTATTCGATATCTAATAATACCAATCTAAGTAAGTGATCATTCAGCGGGAATTAAAAATGTGGTAGGCAAGGTCGTTAATTGCTCCTGCTTTAACTGACATTCCCACCATCTGATGTTTACGGATGAACAAATGCCGTGTTCATATGGATGTGAATGAACGGCCATGGCGGTCGCGGCAGTTTGGCTGCTAATCGTTATTCTATATCAAAAACGGACAACGCAGCATAACGTATTTTTAAACCCGCACAGAGTGGCTCTGAACTGATCATTGACTTACTTAGATTGGTATAACATGGTTTCTTACCCGTTTTATTCAATATCGAAGAATAACAACAATATTACTTTATGGCGGATTCAACTTAAGCAGTTAAACAATTAAAATAAAGCCCCTTAAAAACAAAAATAAAAACACATTAAATAAAAATGAATTAGCAAACAATTATTTATTAAAATCTAATTGAAACATATAATGAAAATAATTAAATACTAACACCTTTAAAAAGCACAACAAACAAAACAAATCATATGAATGTTTATTAGCGAGCCAACTCACAATTTAACAAAGCAATATTTAAATAAAAATCAAACACCTTAATATAGTAAATCAAATTCAAAAATGGGTAATAGTAATATGACAGACTTTTATAATTATATGGATAATATGGTAAAGGATGATTTACTTCACATTGAACTAGACAATATCACTGAACAAGGAAAATATATTCATATTAAAGAAAAAAAACTTCGACATTATGGTTCATGTAGTTACTTATGCATAGAACATGATGAGCGCTTAAAAAAAGCTGCCATTGCAGAGATCCTAACATCAGGCACGCAAGTATCCGCATCTAGAGCATACATATCACATCCACTTTATTTAGAAGTCGAACAAAGACTTTCTAAAATGTATGATGCACATGTATTATTAACCTCCACGACAACTTTAGGACATTTTAGTGCTATTCCAGCATTAGTTGAAGCAGATGATTTGGTACTCATCGATCACCAAGCTCATGCCAGTATGCAATTAGCAACCAAAATATTACAAGCTTCTGGTATTAGCATTAAACATATCCCACATAATGACATACACGCTATAGATTTAATACTCAATGAAAATCAACATAAAAGAAAAATTTGGTATTTAACTGATGGCGTCTTCAGCATGTATGGCGACCTTGCACCTCTTGATGAATTAAATCAGCTATTAAAAAAATATAATAATTTCTGGTTATATATTGATGATGCACACGGGGCAGGTTGGTTAGGCCAACACGGTAAAGGTTATGTTTTAGGTAAACAAGTCATTTCTGAAAAAATGATTGTCACCATTTCCTTTGCTAAATGTTTTGGTGTCACTGGCGGCGGCATTATCTTTCCCAATGAAACACTCTATAAAACAGTCCGATATTGCGGGCCAACATTCACTTTTGGTGGCCCCATTCAACCCGCTAACCTCGCCGCCCTCAACGCATCACTTAAAATATTTAATAGTCAAGAACAAAAAACACTCCAAGCTCAACTAACTAAAACTATTGATTTTTTCAATCAAGAAGCCTTAAAAAGAAACCTACCATTAATCGACAGTATGAATAGCCCAATTCGCTTTATCGGTATTGGTGATGAAAGTGTAACAACATTAGTTATCAAGAAATTAATGCAAGAAGGAATTTATGTCAATTTAGGCATCTTCCCAGCCGTAGGAAAGGGAAAATCAGGATTACGAATAGCATTGAACATCTCACACACACAACAAGAAATTACTGTATTATGCGACTTAATACATAACATTATAAAACAATCTATCAAAGCCATTTATTCTGATAATAGCCATACTTATATTGAACAAGTATTATTAAAATCTTTTGAAAATAACTTATCACACTCAATTAAAAAGAAGTTAATTAATGATGATTGGTCAACAACCAATATCACATAATTATCGATATAATAACTAAAAAAACTTATTAAAAATGATAATTTATCGTATTTAAGTATTGTATTATAACATAATAGGCAGCTTTTTATAATTAATGAAAGTATAGCTAAATCAATATAAAGTAAGAGTCTCAACGCGAGCAGTTGAGTGACAATTCGAGGCGCATGAATGATGGAATGTGGATACCTTTCGAAGTCATGCAACAAAGAAGAGTCACTCAACTGACACGCCTGAAAGGCTGATTTAAAAGTGATTGAGGCGTTGTTAATACTTCTTGCCGTAGAATCACTATTCCTTTAACAATTCGCCTAGCCTAAATCCGATTTTTATTCCAGCGGAGTATGTCTTTTAATAATGATTTAGCTATAACACCTTTAACCCTTAGTTAAATATTAAAGAAAACACCTAATTCAGTAAAAAACCTAAAAATAAATATTGGCCTATGCTTGATTTATAATACTCTATGGTACTAACCTATGGCCATCACTACCTACCCTTGGTTACTCGCTCTGCCAAAAGTTGAACTTCATATTCATTTAGAAGGCACTTTAGAGCCCGAATTAATGCTTTCATTAGCCAGAAAAAATGGCATCCAATTACCCTTTAATACCATAGGTCAATTATATGAAGCCTATCGATTTAGCCAGTTACAAGACTTTCTAGATATTTATTATCAAGGCGCTCAGGTGCTCGTCACTCAGCAAGACTTTTATGATCTCACTTGGCATTACCTAAAAAAATGTCTGCAACATAATATTGTTCATGTTGAACCGTTTTTCGACCCCCAAACACATACTGCAAGAGGGATCCCTTTCAGTGATGTTATCGAAGGCATATCTTCAGCGCTCACCGATGCTAAAGAAAAACTTGGGATCACAAGTCATTTAATCATGTGTTTCCTGCGACATTTGAGTGAAAGCGATGCCTTTAATACCTTAGAACAAGCAACTCCTTTTTTAGATAAGCTCACAGCGATAGGCTTAGACAGTAGTGAAAAAGGCCACCCACCAGAAAAATTTACCCATGTTTTTCATAAAGCAAAATCTTTAGGACTACTCTCAGTCGCTCATGCTGGCGAAGAAGGTCCCGCAAGTAATATTTGGTCAGCGATTAATACATTAGGGGTATCACGTATCGATCATGGCATCACTGCCATCAATGATGCAAAGCTCATAGACTATTTAGTTGACACTCAGTTGCCACTTACGATTTGCCCCTTATCGAATGTGAAATTATCCATTTATCCAGATATGTCAACGCATTGTATTCTCGATTTGCTATCAAAAGGCATATGCGTGACCGTCAACTCTGACGATCCCGCCTATTTTGGCGGCTATTTAACCGACAATTTTTATGCCCTTAGCCAATCTTTAAATCTCACCCAAGCACAAGCCTATAAAATGCTGGTTAACAGTATTCAAGCCAGCTTTGCCGATGACAATAGAAAACAAGCCTTACAACATCAGCTAACAAACAGCCTTAACGCGAACAAACATTCCCTTATATGAATGTGATAAAACAGCATCAACATTTCTCATTTAACCTTGATGATAAGGATAATCAGTGTAGCCTTTAGCAGTACCACCATATAAACTTGTTGGGTCAACCCTATTCAAAGGCCAACCATGACGAAATCTTTCTGGCAGATCGGGATTAGCAATAAAAGGACGACCAAAACCAAAGATGTCACCATAACCTTGTGCTAATACTCGCTGCGCTTTGTCGATAGAATAGCGACCCGCATACATAATGCTGCCCTTAAAGATATCACGCACATCTTGATAAAAATCATTGGGTAAATCAGGCGCATTATCCCAATCAGCTTCAGCTAGCGACAAATAAGCAATATCAGCATCATTTAACACCTTAATCGCTTCAATATACGTTGTATGGGGATCGCTCTCGACTAACCCCAAATAGACACGCTCTTCATCGGTACTCTCAAATAGCGGAGCAAAGCGTACCCCTAATTTATCACTCCCCACAACATCAGACACCGCTGCCACAACCTCTTTTAAAAAACGCAGTCGGTTGGTTAAATTACCACCATACTCATCATTGCGTCGATTAGTCTGCTCTGAAATAAACTGATTAACCAAATAACCATTAGCACAATGTAACTCAACACCATCAAAGCCCGCTTCAAGTGCATTTTTTGCCGCCTGAGCATAGAGCTGGACTAACTCTTTTACTTCAGCGGTACTTAATTCTCTCGGCTCACTTGGAGACGCCAGCTCCCCTTCTCCCGGCCCCGTTTCTATAAACACTTTTACCGCATCAGCGCGAATAGCCGATGGCGCAACAGGCGCAGCGCCGTCTGGTTGCAGTGATGTATGTGACACACGCCCGACATGCCAAAGTTGAGCAAAAATAATACTGCCTTTTGCATGTACAGCTTGAGTCACCTTCCTCCAGCCCGCTATTTGAGCGGGTGAATATATCCCAGGAGTCCACGCATAACCTTGTCCGCGAGGCTCTATTTGAGTTCCCTCAGTCACCATCAATCCTGCCCCCGTTCGCTGCTGGTAATATTCAGCCATCAAGGTGTTAGCAATATTACCTGGTTGCGAACTTCGAGAGCGCGTTAATGGCGGTAACACAAAGCGATTTTTTAAGATATATGGACCCAATTGGGTTTCACTAAACAGTTCCGAATAATTCATGTTGATTTCCCGTATAAAAATGTCATTCAAAGTGTTGAATTTGACGTTCTGGAAACAGAATATAAAAACCAAGATACAATGAAAAACAACTAATAGTTGTTTTAAATACCATTAAAAATGGTTAAAGTAAGATGAGGACAGTGAATGGAATTTGGCGTAAATTCTTAATAGTCAGAAGTCAGAAGAAGAAATGAAAGGAAAGCAACATGCATCATTACACATGCCATAAACCACTTACAATGTCAGTGAATACACACTCCCACAACCGAGGAAATTTACATCGCTATCACGCATTTATTCTTGCGCGTTAATTTATCAAATTACCTCAAAGGTAAGTCTGTCCTATTTTTGAGTTTATTTTAGTCGCATAGGCAACTCGGTCGCACGCTGACAAAATAGACAAGCAAACGGTTTAATATGAAGTTCAAACGGTATCGCTTAACAATATTCATGCAAATAATAGTAACTATCTCATTGTTATCCGTTATATCAACAGTCGAATTTTCAGACTTAAAAATGATAAAAATCCATCACTTGCACAACCATTTTCAGGCTATACCCTTTCTATTAACTAAGTAACCTGAACTCGGGATAAGCTGCGCCGCTTAATAACGCTATTTTGCCCCTATCTATGTCGTGTTTTCTACTAATAGCCCACTATTAGACACGACATCCCACCTTGAGATAGACAAAAATAGCGGTATTTAGCCAAATTAAACAATAAAGAATAGCGGGACTGATTTTAACCTATTGACTTTAAATGGATGGCCAATACTCTTTGGCACTCGTTATCCCAAGTTCAGGTTAAGTAAACTTTTATCAGGAATTCAACATACTCTGAACCCGCTGTACTTTAGTGAGTGCTCATCCACCAAGTTGTAGATTATTTATACAAAACAGCGCTGATGTGGTGCCGTTATTCCCAGCTTTGATTCCAGATGTCACTCTATCTTCTCTGTATATTTGTTTACAGATAAACAGTCCTGTTCGCATAGGGTTCAGGTTAACTAAAAATAACAATCAATACGGATGAAAAAAGCACGTGAGCCCTATGGACTAACGTGCTTAAAAAATCCAATAAAGATGCAACAACCAGTAATATTACCTAGCGTTAAAACTTATACGTTACGCTGGCGACAACACTGCGACCTTGATTGTAATAACATGAACCACTGTTTGTACAAGTGGTCACAATTTGCTTATCTTCAAGGTTATTAACATGCAAGCTGACATCGTAATCGGCAAATTCATAGCCCACCATGAAATCCGCCACCACATAGTTACCTGTTTTCGCGTATTCAGCATCATTATAGATGGCTTCTGTATCACCATTTGCAGCCATGGCTTCAGTATCACGGGTTTGCAGCCAAAAATAGCTATTACCTACAAAGCGCGCTCCCAGCCCAACTTTAAATCCATCAATTTGCATCGGACGATAAGTCACCCAAGCAGATAGCAAATTATCAGGTGTCGATTCCAAGGGTTTACCAACTTCATAAGCGTTAACACTTTCCAGTACTTCAGAGTCAGTGTAGGCATAACTGGCGTACACATCAATTTCGTCCCAGGCAAGTTGCGCTTCTAGCTCAAAGCCTTTAATGAGAGCTTTACCGATTTGAGTGTAGCTCCAACCTGTATTACTGTCATAAATCGAATTTACTCGGTTTTTCTGAGTAATACGGTATGCACTTGCTGTGATCAAATGATCGGTCCCTCGGGGTTGATATTTTACACCCACTTCAATTTGTTTACCTGTAACCGGATCGAGCAAATTATTGCCCACATCCGATAAATTAACCACTTCAAAAGACTCACTGTAATTCATATAAGGAGAGATCCCCGCATCCATTAAATACATGAGTCCAGCACTTTTTGAGATCGCATCTTGCGCTTGCCAGCTGGTATCGAGATTCGTCTGTTGAAGATAATCGTAGCGTAATGCGCTTGAAAGAATGAATTTATCGGCAATTTTCATGACATCTTGTGCATAGACGCCTGATTGTTTGAATTTGTTTTCTGAAGGAACATTTTTAGACAACCAATCGATATCGGTGCTGGCATTAAATGCGCTATAGTCCGGGTTATAAACATTAATGGTGCCGCCGTCGCCAAAGCTATAAACATTGGTATAGGTCGAGTCTTGATAATCTACACCAAAAACCAGATTATGCTCAATGAGTCCAGTCTCAATATCGCCATTAAGACGGAAATCAGATGTCCAAGTTTTTGAGGTCGCATCACTTGAATAGGCGGTGCGATGGAGCGTTTTATTATCACTTTCAAGGTAATCTGCATACATGGTATCGTATTGTGCACTGCTGTTCATATAACGCATTGCGCCGCGTACCGACCAGTTATCATTTAAATCATGATCTAACATGGTAGTCAATGCTTGTGACTGAGTATCATAACGATCGAACTCAGGTTCACTGATAAAGGTGGAACTCGAAAAATTACCATAGTTAGGTGACACTGAGTTATCCACAGATACGACCGTACCTTCATGGGGATAGAATTGTGTCGTCGAGCCCGTTTCATTTTGCTGAAAGTTGGCTAATAAAGTTAGCTTAGTGTCATCATTTATATTAAAAGTCAGTGATGGGGAAAAAAGGTAACTATTATCGTCGACATAGTCGACTTGTGTACCACTCTTTCTCGCCAATCCGATCACACGATATAATACTGAACCATCATCAGTCAGTGCGCCAGTGGCGTCACCCGATAATTGATAGCCATCATAATTAGACATTGAAGCCGAAATACTGCCTGATGTCTCTTCTTCTGGCAGTTTGCTCACTAGGTTAACAATCCCACCAGTTGACCCTTGCCCATAAAGTACAGATGTTGGCCCTTTCAATACTTCAATTTGACTCAAGGTATATGGGCTTGGCCTTGTATTATTGTAATAGCCAAACAACATTTTCATACCATCTAAATATTGCGTTGGGGCGACACCACGAATACTGGACCAATCCCCTCGACTGTCATATCCATAAGTACCATTGTATAAACCCGACACATAACCCAGCGCATCTTGAACCGTTGTTGAGCCCAAATCTGCCATACGTTGCTCAGTGATCACCGACACTGATGACGGTGTTTCTATAATCGGTATGTCCGATTTTGATGCACTTGCACTCACATATGAAATAAGTCCTGTGGGGTTAACCGTTATCACTTCCATCTTATCGTGGGGCACTTCTGTTGTTTTAATACTCTCATCATTTATCACTTCTGACACATTGTCTTCAGCTGTTGCCAAATTCAACCATAAACAATTACCTAACAACAGCATACGGACCGTTATTCGCTTAACTGCATTAAATCTATATCGACTTTGCCTAACCGACACCTTATACATGGTAACGCCTTTTATTATATTATTTGAATGTTAAAACTCTCGAGCAAGATCTGATAGTCAGTAATATCGTTTAAACACATACTGAATATATTGACGATGCAATACTACTGAGACACAAATAGTAATAGCAATGGTTATCATTTGCATTCGGTTGATGGGGGAAAATCCAATATTTAACTTTTTGACAAACAAATAAATGACAAATAAAACATGAACAAGACTAAAATCTACATCAAGATCAAAGTACAAACATAAGGCACTATAGATAGATACAGGTGTTAATCACATCAAATTGAGAATAACAAAAAATATATGTAAATTTGTGTCATCAAAGAAGTGTTAATATCAATAGATTTAATGCGGAGATAAAGAGAACAATAATATTAATCAAGGAGGATAATGAAATGTAACCAAAAAGGCCCTAAGAAATAGGACCTTTAATCATACACGATAAATAACTAAGCTTTATTTAAATGCCGCAATAGTATTAGTAACGAGACTCAGCGCTTTTTGCGCATCAGCATCACTACGACCACAGGCGTAACCTGATGTACATGTACGATCAGGATCAGAGAATACGGCTAACTGATTAGTCGTATTAAATTCATGAGGGTAACCCATGATAGTTGAAAATTCATAATCGACACCATAACCCACACCATAATCATAGACCCCACCTACCGCACCTTGTTTGACTGAGTGACCTAAGCCCATATTATGTCCAAGTTCATGGATAAATGTCATCGTTGTATTACCACAATCAGTTCCAGTAACATTGAAAGCATAACTGTCATAGTTATTGTAATCAAAAGGAAAAATCTTCATACCATATATATCACCGGCGATGCCACACGTTACAAAACCATTACCAGCTGGCGCATAGGATCCAAATACGACTACAAAATCTTCTTTATATTCATCTCTCCAGGCTTGAATGGTTGAATCTCGATAAATACTTTTTAAGCTCGAAGTAGAAGCAATCACATCTTGATCTAATTCATAAGGAGTAGCCGATAATTTTAATTCAATTGATAAGCCACTATTAGCATAATATTGATTGGCAGTAGCAATCATATTTGAAATTTCAGCTTGAATGTCAAAACTTCTACTGGCTGCATTGGGTGTATAATAAGCCCCTACCACCACATCTGTTGCTAATGCTGACGTCGATAATAGTGCTGAGATTGATAACCCTAATAATGCCTTTTTTGTGATAACATTTATCATAATATTCTCCGTTAATTTGTTTTTATATATTGATTTTTATTAATAGACTTTTATTTCTTTACTTCTTTACTTCTTTACTTCTTTACTTCTTTACTTCTTTACTTTATGCTCTTTAGGTTTACTTATATAAACATTCATCGTCGAACATCGATATTAATTTAATTAAGAGAATTAACTTTATTATTGAGTATTCATTATTTCTTTATGAGTACCACTTATCATAGGTTGAGTGACTTCTTGATGATCATGAACATTTGAGTTATCTGCAGTATTATTTTCAAAAGAGTCCATAATGACACCACGACTTAAATCATTGGTTTCAGCCATCCAAGCATACTGACCATTTCCTTGCATGACATATATTCCATCTGGTGTAGCGATATTGGCATAAATAGCACGTTCATTTATTGTAAGCACAGAACTATACGTCATATCTTGATCAGGTAAATTTGCTTCAATGGTTTTATTACCAAATTGATCTTCGTATGCATTACTCACTTCAATATCATAAAACATATCTAACTCAGGAATGTCTAATCGAAAAGTATCTCCAGTGTTCAGTGACAATAGCTCTTGAGCATTAATATTTAAATACACTTCTCCTTCAAGGTTTTCTCGTAATTTACCTGAAGCTTTTAACACATCCTCAGCCTCTTTTGATGAAACAAACATTAAACTATCGACATAACTTGGTTCAACATTATCAATCTGTACTTCACTGGATAATTGTTTTTTTTGTAAACTCTCATTATTTTTTAAATATTTCTTTTCAGGTTTTATATCTACAGATACAGGTTTATTCATGTTTATTTTAGAAGCGACTTGACTTTCTGATATATTATTATCATTTAATTGATAGAAATATAAGCCAACCGAAATGGCCGCAATAACACTCACTGCAATCAAAGATTGTTTCTTCATTACTGTATTCCTTACTCAGAACGATAATATAGATTATTATTTACCGTTTACACTATTCACAAAACTGCATTTATTTAATCGAACATAAAACAAATGGTAAAATTAGCTAATAATATAACTTATCAACAAATAAATTTTCATAGCCCTTACCATGATTAATAAACCGATACGATTATCTTTTAAGATGAAACAATCCTGAATAAAGGCCTTACCTATTACTCAATGAACTGCTCCTTATTATTAAAAAACTTTTAAGCCGCATCTTAGAGTATCAACTTAGTAGCACTAAGCCATCAATTCGTCTAAACATCATAGATAATAGAAAGATCATTATTCAATAAATAAACAACCTTTCCTAAAACGTATTTTTATTATCAACTTGTTCCTGAACCTTCAAGTCATTTGAATATACTGCATAAACTCAATTCACGATCCTCTTTAATCTGTCATTCAAATCTACCTGTATGTTATATCAATGTAAATGCGATAAAAATCACCACATTTTCATATAGAATCAATTAAAAAAAGACATAAAAACCTAAAATTTTATATTTGATACTTGTTTAAAATGGGAAATCACATAAATTCTGGTTTATCACGCTAAAATAAAACAGCTTATTAGCGGCTATTTTTAACTGTCATCAAATAAAGTAAAATAATGAAATATAAAGCTAACTACATGAATATAAATGTAAA
This sequence comes from uncultured Shewanella sp., assembly GCF_947501665.1. Taxonomy (GTDB): domain Bacteria; phylum Pseudomonadota; class Gammaproteobacteria; order Enterobacterales; family Shewanellaceae; genus Shewanella. Next base: position 90,943 of record NZ_CANMWS010000011.1, read on the forward strand.
TTAGTGTAAACCCATATAAACAATATATTATTAATATATGTTATTCTAATAATTCATTAACGTATTGCATTATATCAAAAAGTAGAGTAATACTAGTTATAAAAACTGCTTAGAGCGCTACATTGAGTGTATTATTTTTTACATAAGCAGTAATGACGAACCATTACACCTTTACATTTTATTGAACTTTTTATTAAACTTTTATTAATGTTGAGTAAAAAGTTCAATTTTTAAGAGTCTTTTCTACTTTACATCAAATAAATCAAACTAACTTATCGTCAATAGAGGAAACCACTGTTGATTGCGAAACACTAAAGTAATCAATTCAATCTACAAGAGTAGCTTATCCATTCTTATAACAAACCAATAAGAAGGCTTCAGTGCTGCATTAAATAATCCAGAATAAATGGCGTTCAACTTGACTCCATAACACCTACATTGAATACTTACACAACTAAAATATACAACTGCATTACTGAAAGGAATCAGCCATGCAACAAGCAATATTACAAGGACACCCCATCGATGAAAAAAGTGTCAGTGGTGTAAAAGCTGGCGAGCTCTATATCTGCTTTAAAAAGCAAAAAGTCTTTCATCATCACACTGAAGTGATATTGTCAGGATTATCTTTTAACTTGCTAAAAATATTGCTCTTATATTCACCCATGCCCTTATCTTGTGAACGATTACTCACACTCGTCTGGCAAAATATTGTCACAGGAGAAGATAATGTTAAACAAAGAATAAGTATACTACGCAAATCATTAGCTCCCTTTCAAAGCAGTATTACAATACAAAACCAACGAGGACAAGGCTATTTTATTCGCGCACCGTTAGTTTGGATGAGTAACCAGCCTCAAAAAAATCCCCCAAAATATTTTTCTCTACACCAATATGCTTTCATCAGTTTAACGATAATAGCAAGCTTACTCAGTGTTGCTTTTATTTCGATTAAAAGCACAAATCAAACAACCTTAGATGTCAGTATCGACAACAGTATTCGGCTGGCAAAAAAACAATCCGATCTGGCTTTTTGCCTCGATGGACTTGATGATTACATCGAAATTAATGATCAAAATAGACTCGACATACAAGAAGAGGATTTTGCTATTGATACTTGGATCCAAACGTATTCAATGAAACAGCGTGTCATTGTTGATAAACGTTATGAAAACCAAGAAAAAGATGTCAAAGGTTATGTTTTATATATTGATGAAGGCCAATTTTCTTTTCAGCTTGCAACAGGCGATGGTACTTGGCACTGTTTAGAGCCTCACTCCTCTTGTAGCCTTTATCATTCAGGAGGGTTCATTGCCGATGGCAACTGGCATCATGTCGCTGTATCGATTGATCGTGATCATCCTCAAGGAATGCACTTCTATCTAGATGGACAACTTATCGCTACTGCAGATCCTACTGACAGAATGACATCACTCGAAAATGATAAACCTCTTAGGATCGGCAGTCGCTCTTCTTATAAAACAGGGTTATTCAAAGGCGCTATTGGGGCTGTTAATCTTTACCATAGACAATTAACTAACAGTGAAGTTAATAACTTATACCGGCAAGGTAATACCAGACACTGCTACAGCATTGCAACCAAAGGAGGGATATAATGCCCTGCTTATCATTTTTGTCTCAATGGTTCACATATTAAACTAACTTTAACTCGGAAATAAGAAATTAAACTAATAGCCCGCTTTGTGATCAAATCTTTTGACCAGAACTAACCAATCACACTGAGGGCATATGGGTAAGTTTCTACACAGGATATTGAGCCCATTTCTTCAAATCAAAATCCCCCATTTACTCAACTAAATCAATTTATTGACCTTATGCCAAGCGCTGCTGTACCAATATGTCGTTATTTTTCATTCTTATCTGAAATGAAGCTAAGCCGATCACTTGTCATACTCTATATCTCTTCATTTTCTCAATTAATGCATCAAATTGAACATTAAAAATAGGACTATTTTGTGACCACAAAAATATTTATACCATTTAAAATCAATCAATTAATAAGGTGACTATTCTTTTACCTACGTTTTATCTTTTTTTACTGTCATTACCTTTCAACCTCAGCCAATCTGATCATCGAACAACTTAAATACAAACAAAGTGTTTATAACGTATAACCCGCTTAAATGGAGTAATGATGTATATTTAGCCGTCAAAAATAGCGGTTATCACATCTCATTTAATGCCGTTTTAAACTGATTTCTTCATTACATTTTAAGGATAAATACAATGAAAATTCACTCTCAAGTATTAACAGGCCTACTCAGTATTGGTGTGACATTATTACCCATAACAGCTCAAGCCACTTCATGTGATGATATCATTCCAGAGGTGCCAAATCCAAGTATGATCACCGCTTCAGGCGTTTACAGTAATAGTTATCCAGCCAGTCATGCCTTTGATAGTAACGCCAGTTCAATGTGGATTTCACCGGTCTGGCAAACACCCGCTTGGATTGGCTATGAGTTTAATCAAGGAGAGAAAATCACCCAATACTCCATTGACTATGTTAATGGTTCAATCACCTCTCGTGCGCCAAAAGACTTTCAGTTACAAGGTTCCAATGGCAGCCAATGGTATACGTTAGATGAACGTAATAATGAAATAAATTGGAGTGGTAGTGAAAAGCGCACTTTTGTTATACAAAACCCTGGCACCTATAAAAAATATCGTTTAGTGGTCAGTGATGATAATGATCCTCGTAGCGGAGTTGTCGTTATTTCAATTGGTACACTCACATTAGAGCGTTGTGGCTGTGGCAGCTACCCAGATCAAACGACAGTACAAACTGGTCCATCTTTAAATGTCTTCGCTTCAGGAGAATACAGTGGCAGTTATCCTGCATGGCACGCATTTGATGATAGCCCTTCTTCAATGTGGATATCACAAGTATGGCAAACACCAGCTTGGATTGGTTATCGCTTCCCTGAAGCAAAAATGATTGAAAATTATCGCATTCATTATACTAATGGCAGTATTACCACTCGCTCTCCAAAGGACTTTAGCTTACAAGGCTCAAATGGCACAAGCTGGGTGACGTTAGATACTCGTACCAATGAAACAAACTGGAGTGGTAATGAAGCGCGCTGCTATGCCGTTTCTCATCCAGGATATTACAGTCAATATCGCCTACAAGTGACTGATGACAATGACAATCGCTCAGGGGTTGTGGTTATTTCAATTGGCGATTTAAGCTTAGAAGGTCACTAACAATAACAAGAAGTGGTCAACATTCATTGGCCACTTTGATTCAAAAATCATCTTAATGAAATTGGGAACTTGAATTATTACGATGAAAATATGACAAGTGGTAAAGTTGAAGGTGTCAATAATCAGCATAAGACAATGGTTAAAATTGCTTATGATTACAGGGATTGGACGCTATTTGAGCTAAGAATTAAAGCAAGTCACGAAGCGAGATCTTCACTTTCCAGATGAACCAAATAACGCTTAAGAAAGACTCCTTAATTCAATTTCAACTGTCGTTATTTAAACATTTCAACCCAACTATTTTATATTGTTATAAATATTTTTTTCATCCTCTCGATACAAAATCATTTGAAAGTTTATGAAAAATATACAAAAAAAAAATGACTATTATGTAACTTATACTGCTCAAAATTACAAATGTCTTAATAAGTATTATCACTGTTCTTTTACTGAAAAAAAAATAGTATTTAAAAACAATGAGTAATGTTAATTATTTCTTTTTACTATCTTTTACTATCAAACTTAACCACTTTTTATCATTATCTTCATCTGCATAAATCAGCTATTCGTTAAGATCAATTGCAAAATATTTTCGCCGACGATAACGGCTTAAATTATAGCCAGTTTTACTGAGTACATTAACTATAAAATTAAGGGAATAAATTAAATGAAAAAAAAATACATGCTATTACTTGCTTCTATGTTATCACTAAGCTCACATGCCTCAACGAATTATACCTTAGAGCAAACAGGTAATTACACATCAGGTTTTGTCAATAACTATGATAATAGTGCAAATTTTATTTGCCCTTCAAACATGTTTTTAACTGGTATTTACAGCATACATAATGGTCATTATGAAGATCGAATATTCAAATTCACTTGCCACTCATTTAAGACTCAAAGTCTGGGGAGTTCGACGTCTAAAATTATCGAACGGAGCCGAAACCTAGATCACTCAAGTGGTTACCAAAATGAATTCGATCAACCACTGAGTTACACTTGTCCAGCAGGAGAATATATTGTAGGTGTATCCAGCTATCATGATGGACACTACGAAGATCGTCGTTTCTCTTTTACTTGTAGCCCTATGCTCATTGATGGCAACAGAACAGCAGCAAAAGACTGCAATAGCACACCGACATCAACCTATGACACAATTAATAATTTGGTTGCCAGATTTGGTGCATTTACCAGTATATACAGCGTACACAGTAATCAAGCTGAAGACAGGCAAACTTCATTACAATATTGTGGTGATGTAATTCAATATTAATTAACTCTCATAATCAACAGCTCCTTAAGTTAAGGAGCTGTTATTCCTTCAACCAATGAGTTAATCTCAGCATTCCTTCATCAATACTCACTAAGGGCTCATAACCTAAATCTTGCTTAGCCGCCTCAATATTAAAGTAATGGTGCGTGGACAATTGTCTTGCCACAAAACGCGTCATGATAGGTTCATCTTGCTTATTCAATAAACGATAAATCACTTCTAATAACGCTCCTACTCCATAAGCAATATTGGCTGGAACGCGCTTTGTCACTTTAGGTAATGACTGGCAGGCCAAAATACGATTTAACATATCGCTCATCAAAATAGGTTCATCATTACTAATGAAATAGGCTTTTCCTGCTGCTTGAGTATTTTGTTCTTGCTTTTCAGTTGAAGGCGAAATCAAAGCGATAGCTGCTAATACATGGGCATAGGCCGCATTAGCAATATAAAGCGTATCCACTTTTTTATCTTGTAATCCCACCAGCTTTAATTTGCCTTTTTGCGCCCTTTCAATCACACGAGGCACTAAATGAGGATCCCTTGGTCCCCAGATCAAATGTGGCCTTAATGCTACCGTCGATAATTGACCTTTATCGCTCAAAGCACACCCATTTGCCGCTAGCACTTTTTGCTCTGCAATCGCCTTAGATTCACTGTAGTGGTTTAAAAAATGACTAGCATAAGGTTTTGTTTCACTTACATTAACTTCATCTTCACCCGAAAATATCACACTCGGCGTACTGGTATACACGAGTGTAGGAACCCCACATTCACAGCAAGCAGCAATGATATTCTCAGCTCCTTTCACATTGGCACTAAAGTAACTGTGTTTACTGCCCCATACGCCCGCTTTTGACGCCACATGAAACACAAGGTCACAACCTTCCATCGCTAATATCAGTGATGCCTTATCCGCAATATCACCTTGGATCATGGTGACTCCAAGGGATGTTAACTCAGGATAATCACTTCTTGCAAACCCCGTCACTTCAATGCCTACAGCAATCAAACGCTCACAGATTGCTCGACCTAAGAACCCTCCTGCACCAGTGACAAAAACCCTTTTCACTTTAGATTTCAACTGCGTCAGCGCATCTTGCTCTTTAGCATCTAGCGCATTAAAAATAAACGTGTTTGACTCTAGCTGTTTCACTTGTGAGTCACCATTTTTTGTTGTGCCCACACCGCTAATTTTTCCCTAAAAATTTTAGCATTATGACGTATATCAACAGGAAAACGTTTATGAAATAAAAAATGTGTAATGCCTGTTGTGGTTGCATGCTCACTGGCAAGTAATCTAAGTTCATCAATCACCCCTTTTTGCGCCTCAAGTGTCAATGCATTTTCACTCTCAATACAGATTAATGGTACTGTATTCCCATCAAGCTCTACTCCCACTAAGGCTGTCCGTTTAACACGTGTATGGGTATTAAAAATACGTTCACAAGGAATGGAATAGTACTCCTTTATGCCTTCATCAGCCTGAACAACCACTCGATGTGCTTTTCTACCACACATCCATAATTTCCCAGCCTCGTCCAAATAGCCTAAATCCCCCATTCGATGACGGATCCCATCAACATCTGCAATTTTTGCTAACGTATTCGCATGGTCTCTTTGATAGTAAGATTGACTGACCATAGGCCCTTTAACCACAATTTCTCCGACTTCATAAGGTGGGAGACATAAGCTCTCTTGCCATCGTTTTATGGGTTGTTCATTAATATCAATCACTTTAATCTCAACGCCGTGAATAGCCTCTCCAACACAGATCCCACCACCATTATCAGTCACATCACGCGTTTTGAGTAATTCATGATGATTAATTTGGCTTAAAGGTAACGATTCAGTAGCCCCATAAGATGTTAGGATCTTGGCTTTTTCTGGTAATAATTGACCCAATCTCACCACAGAACTGATTGTTGCAGGTGCCCCGGCTGAAATAACCCGCTTTATACTCGACAAGCTATGCAACTCTTTGGTTTTAGTCACTTGTATTTGAGCCAGTCCGGCTTGACCTAAACGTTCGATTAATGCTGGATTAATAAACATATTGCTGCATTGATAACGCTCGATTGCAGCAAAAATCAAAGCGGGATTAGCCGTAATAGGCTTACTGGCATCCATATCAGGGACAATCGATGCCATTCCCAATGCTGGACCAAATAATGAAAATAGAGGAAAGGTCGCGAGATCTCGTTCGCCAACTTGAATATCATAGTCCTCTTTTAGCGCACGGATCTGAGCTTCAAACATACCATGAGAATACACCACACCTTTTGGCGTACCAGTGCTACCACTGGTAAATAAAATGGCCACCATCTCATCTTCATCAAACCTAGCCATACTAAAGCGACCAGACTTTGGGGTTCGCTTAACCAATTGCTCAAGCTGGACTCCCCCCCAGGGACTATAGCGCCCAATATGCTTACCGCCGACAGTAATAAAGTGTTTCACACTTTTTTTACCCCAACCTAAAATACGCCTTGCAATATGGGCTTTGGGGATCCCAATAAAAATATCAGGCTGAGCTTCCTCAAAACATTGTTTAAGATTCTTAACCCCCATACCAGGATCAACAAAAACAGGAATTATACCGACTTTAAAAAGTGCGAAGGTTAATACAAAAAAATCGATACTCGGCGTGACCATCAATACCGCTTTCATACCAGGCTTTAACCCATACGCCAATAAAGCAAACGCCATATGATCGCTTTTAAAATTCAGCTCAGAAAAGGTCATTTCATCATAAAGTAATGACTGTATGCTGCGAATATGACGCTGCTTCTTTTGTACTGCAACGGCTAATAATTTCGGTGTTTCTTTAGAGGCCCGGACCAAATGACGGCAAAGATTCATTCGAGTCTGTTTCACCCTGATCTCAGCAACACCATGATTATTCAATGGTGTTGCGTCCACTTTACGATCAGCACTCGAACACTTTATTTGCTCTAACATTAGGCTGCTGTCACGGCATCAATCTTAATAGGATGAGCCGACATAAAAGTCTGAATATGCTCCACCACTTCCTCTGTCGCGTCTTCTAAAATATAATGACCACAATCTGCAAACTCATGAACTTGCGCTTGTGGAAAGCGTTCTCGCCACTCAGCTAAAAAATGCTTATCAAAAACAAAATCTTTTAATCCCCAACAAATCACCATAGGAATATCTTTAAATTGCGATAAACTGTCACTGATCTCAGACACTAATCGATAATTACGATCGTGTTTGACCAGTGGAATGTCTTGTACGAAACGTAATGTTGAAATCCGATTAGCCCAAGAATTAAACGGCGCCACATAAGCCTTACGAATAGCCGGTGCCATCGGTGTTCTTTTTACTCCTACGTAAGAAGCTATAGACGAAAACGCATTAAAACCTCTCACCAATACCGTGCCTAGTAATGTATTACGGCAAATCCATAATGGCCAAGGAAACGGTTTATCTTTTGGCAAATGAAAAGCACCAGTATTTAACACCACCAAACGTTTAATTCTGTCAGGATAACGTGCGGCATAACCCATACCGATCATTCCCCCCCAATCATGCACCACTAAAGTGATATTCTCTACGACACCTAAGCTATCCAATAACGCTTCTAAATCATCAATGCGGCTTTTTAACGTATAATCATAATCAATATCACTGGGTTTATCAGATAAACCACACCCAATATGATCAGGTGCAATACATTGATATTCTTCACTTAATTTAGAAATCAATTCTCGGTAATAAAATGACCAACTGGGATTTCCATGAACCATGACCACAGGGTCGCCAGCGCCTTCATTGACAAAGTGTAATTGCTGGCCATTTCTATCAAAGAAATGACGTTTAAACGGGTGCAAATTTTCTAACATGTGTGTCCTATTGTACTCATTTTACTGATATACATTAGCGCATTAAAAACCATTCTGTCTTGATGAGCTAACGCTATTGTACAAATACTCATTATGTGAAAAGGGTATACGGTTATTAAGCTAAAGGCTATTACACGTACGATTATCTTCCCTTATTTCAGACTACCATTTGAGCCCTAACATCATACAATTAAGCCCACTTCCTATTCCTAAAAAGCTCACTTTATCTCCTTTATTTAAAAAGCCCTGATCATGAGCCATCGCTGCACTCACAGGTAAAGATACCGTGCCCATATTGCCTAAGGTTTGATAAGTTGGAAACTCTTTATCTTGTGAAATGTTCAATGCTTTTAGTACTTGCCTACGGTTTGATTCACCCACTTGATGACAAATGACTTTATCCACTTGCTCAACGCACCACTGTCGCTGACTTAAAAAATGATCCCAAGTTTGACGAGCAAGTGCGACCCCTTCTTTTAACAAACTCACACCATTTGTTCGCATGAATTCACGATAAAGTTGTGGCCCAGCTTCTTCTAACCCCCATTGACACAAGTCATGGTGCTCAGGAGCCGATAAGTGACTCGCCCCTAATAGCTGATGGCTGCGTTGATTTGTTAACGGTAAGCTACCATCAGTCAATAACACCGCAACCGCACCAGACCCTCCCGTTAAGGTCGCTAGCGACTGAGCATAATTTTGCATTGTCGGCTCAGCTAACATTTTATCAATGGTAATATCCACAATATGGCGAGCAGACTCACAAGAGACCACTAAGCCTGCTTTTATTTGCCCAAGTTCAATGCGGTTAGCGATATCTAATATGCCAGATAACACGCCAAGACATGCATTACTGATGTCATAAATAGCCGTATTTTTAGACATGCCGAGTTCGGCTGCGATGCGGCAAGCCGTAGCAGGTTCATGCTGATCTCGGCAAACTCCGGTATAAACAAGTGCACCAATATCATCCACTTCAACGCCTGTTTCTATCAGCGTTTTATGTGCGGCAGCTAAAGCACCATCAGAAAGGCGATGCCCTTTTGGCCACCAACGACGCTCTCGAATTCCCGTTAAGGCGGCTAGTTGTCCCATAGGAATTCGAAACTTCTGGTATAGAGGGGCTAATTGAGACTCTAATTCGGCAGTAGAAACCACTTCCGGAGCCAATTCATAGGCCAGACTATTGATAAAAACGCGGGAATATTTCATGAAATCTTATTATTCACTCACCAGTATCAACTTCATTTTAGCCAATACCTTAATTATTTACTGATAACCGCCCATTTGACCAAGAAAAAAGGAATGTTTCAATAAAAACCTCAAATAAAGCCCAGTAAAAATCATCATCAAGCATCCTGCCACGAAAAAGTATCTAATAATACGATGAACGGCTCCTTTCTATTGACGCATTTCGCATAAAAATTAAACAATTAATTATCTTTTTCAAACACGCTTTATCACGGTATATCCGTGATACTTCAAGATGCAGAATTCACTTAGGCGCCACTCTTTTTACCTAACACAAAAGAAGTAAAGAAACTAAAGCGACTTTGAAGCCGTAATCAAAGCATTACGTGGTGTAATACTGGCGTCACAAAATCGAGATAAATGCACTTGGTAACCCGCTTCTTGTAAAAAGCATACTCTGTCCAGCAACAGCCAGCGTTCTAATACGCCACGAAATAAATGAGCAACCAAATCAATTCGCCTGGTTAATCGTTGGCGCGCATAGCCTTTCTTTAACAGCGCTTCAAAGTTAAGCTCATCTGGTAACACGACATTTTTTTGCTTCGCCGCCCACAAACAAAAGTCATTAAACGTGCCATTAAGCTGACTTTGCTTGATGCTCGGTACTGGAAGATACGTATTGACTCCCCTCACCTCTCTTTGCAAAGTATCAAAACCTAATCGCCAAGCAATTTCTTGCAAACGATAGTCATTTTGCTTACCACTGGCTATGACACTTTGCTGTAACGGTAATTGCAGATCATGACGACTAAGCTGTAAAAAGCTCTGCTGGGCTTGTTTAGAGAGTGCTTGATAAGTTTTATCTTTTATTAAATGATAACAACAAGGAGAAAACGCAATTTCTTTTGTTTGCACTTCAGCCGCAGATTGCAACAAATTAACATGCAGATCGCCACAAGCATGCAAGGCAATCACACACTGCTGCTGTTTAATATAAGCTCGCCCTTCTGTGAAAGCATCGGCACAAATAAAGTGTTGTGGCAATACCCATTGCTGAGCAAATGCTTCACCAGCGCGACATAAGTCCTCTTGCCATTCAATGCTCAATACGCTCACTTCTTGCGTCTTAGCAATGAGACGACCTAAATGCCCTTTGCCCGCACACCACTCAAGCACCGGATATTGATTATTGAATACAGTGTCAGATATTGACTGAGTAAACGCGGTAATTTGGTGCCATTTTCGTCCTTTTATATGCGCACTAAAATGAGCTTCATCCGCAAAAGCAGCCCATGTTTGATTCATCTCAGTTGCTGGCTTAAGTGGGATTAACATTTGACTCAATAAAGATAAATCCCATTGCAGATCAGACAACCTACAATCTTGCTCTAGTGCAGGTAATAGTGTGCTGAGTAATAAGTCAGGTGACTTATCGATAATCTCTAACGTGAAGTCCTCCAATTGCCAGACTTTCTCCGCTAATGTCGGAAATTTATCTTGCCAAGGTAAATCGTCTTGCTGAAACGCCACGACTTGCCATAACGCTCGACTGTCATAAAGAAAGCGGTCAAGATTTGCTAACTGCTGTTGGAAAAAATGACCTTGAAAACCCGTATGCTGTAGCACTAACCTCAGCGCTCCTTAATAATCAATTATCGCCTACATTATACCAATAAAAAGCCGCTCAGAAGACAAGAATCGTCATCCTACTTTCAGGTGATAAAAAAACAGCCAAAAGCATAATAGATAATTAATTAACTTGTCTCTAATATAAGTCTCGAAATAACACTTATTATCGGATGGTATGGATATCCCCAATAATAAGTCATCATCTGATAAGGATAAGTCGGATATTTCAAGTTAATACCAAACTTACCATAACTAAAGGACTAGGATTCATTATGGAAATGCTTTTTAAAGGAACAAAAGCGGTTAGCGCTCTAACCAAAACAGCTCTGGCTTGCACCACACTTTGTACGGTCTTATTAACCTCCCCTGTCGCCAATGCCCTTGATGTTGTGATCATCATAGACACAACCGGCAGCACAGGTGCATTATTGCCTAATTGGCAAGCGCGAATGCAAGAAGAAGTCATTGATCAATTCCGTCTAGCCGATCCCCATACCCGCTTTTCATTGGCTTCTCATTTGGATTTTCCGTTTTCACCATACGGTGGTACAGATGAATATGCCTATCGTCTCGACGCACAGCTTGACAGTAATACAGAGCCCTTTATTTTAGCGCTCAATAACTTAGATTCAGGCTGGGGAGGTGACGGACCCGAATCACAATTAGAAGCACTGTACCAAGTCACCACAGGTCACGGGCGAGATCTTAATAATAATGGTAGCTTTTTAGACCAAGGTGATATCAGCCCAACCAACACAGGATTTAATGATAACTCACCTTCAATCGTCATCCATTTTACCACACCCGCCGTATTTCATAATGAACCTTTTGAACCCAATTATCCCTACAGTGGTGTCATCAATCCCCCAGCGGATTTTGATAGTGCTCTTACTGCCATGATATCTAAAAATGTGATTTATTATCAAGTTGAACCCAATGCCTTACCTTCAATCATGGGAAGCGAAAAGACAATCATGGATCACCAGATGCAGCAGCCTCTCTCAGTGAGTCTACAGCAAGCTAAAATGGCAGTGGCAGCGACACCGGGCGAAAGATTAGCTGAGGCTACTGGAGGAGACGTACTTCATGTGGGTTCCGATCTTTCAGGGCTCGCTGAGGCCATTGAAGACATTGTGGAAGACGTCAGACCTTGCCCTGCAGGACAAGTGCCTGTTTATTTACCTTGGGCAACCTATTGTGTACCAGATCACGGTGACAAAGAATAACGCTGTTTTTGCTTAAGTTTATTAACATCTGTCTGTATCTTTAACACTAAGCGACTTAAATTACAGGTTGCTTAGTGTTTATCAAATCAAACCACTTGGGTATAGCCCTCACCAAACAGAAAATGATAAACTGCTCGGCAGTCACTCTTTATCGCATAAGGTTTTCAGATTGAGCAAAACAAAAGTCGACTCACCCTGCGTAGCGCATTGTGGCTTAGACCAAAATGATTATTGTATGGGGTGTTTTCGCCACATTGATGAAATTGTGGCTTGGAGCGGTGCAAGCAACAAACAAAAAAGTCAAATTATTGCGAAGCTTCCTCATCGAAAAAATCAAATGCAAGGCGGAGAAAATACCCAACTTATCAGCCGAAAAAAGTGGTTAGCAGCTGAAAAACGCCTGAAATGAAATATCAAACGCTTTTCAAAAGCCATTATTTTTTATTGAGCATACTCTTGAGATCGGCAAAAGGATTATACGTTGCCGCATCCACTTTGGTCTCAGTGGTTGATCCATATTGGATCAACTCTTCAAATTTAGAGTGTTCATTATCATGACAAAAAAGGCATAAAAGTTCCCAATTTGAACCATCTGACGGATTGTTGTCATGATTGTGATCTCTATGATGAACCGTTAACTCACGTAAATTTGAATGTGTAAATTCACGAGTACAACGGCCACATACCCAAGGGTAAAGCTTTAAAGCTTGCTCTCGGTAACCCGTTTCACGTTTGGCTTTATATTCTCTGGCTTCAGCCAGCACCTTATCTAATTTACTTTGACCTGTAGACATCGCATTATTTCCCATTCTATCCTGTAACGATAGTAACATTTTTAACAAGCCAAAACACGTAAATTAGGGTGTAATAAGAGCGCTATTCAAATCGTCAATTCTGTTATAAGTCGAGATCTTTTTCCATTTCTTCATAAGAGGTATGACGAACATCCTTACCTTTAACATAATAAATAATATACTCACAGATATTTTGACATCTATCCCCAACTCGCTCGACCGCTCTGGCAGCCCAAAGTACATCAAGCACCTCTGGAATCGCACGGGGATCTTCCATCATATAAGTCATCAGCTGACGAATAATGCCTTCATATTCACGATCTAACTTTGAGTCTTCTTTATGTAACTCCAGCGCAACTTCCGCATCCATACGCGCTAAAGCATCTAATGTCGCATGCAACATACGGGTGGCATGCCGTCCCATATTTTCAATGCTAACCAACAAAGGCTGTTGATTTTTAAGTCTTTTATCTAAGGCTGTTTTTGCTATTCGAACACAAGCATCACCAATACGCTCTAGATCGGTAATGGTTTTTGTAATCGAGATCACCAAGCGTAAATCACTGGCTGCAGGTTGACGTTTTGCGATAATACGCGCACATTCTTCATCAATGGCCACTTCCATTCCATTCACTTGATGATCGCCTGCAATCACTTTCTGGGCCAATTCACCATCCAGAGCTGATAACGCATTCAAAGCCTGTTCTAGCTGACGCTCAACCAGGCCCCCCATCGTTAGAACGCGATTACGAATATCATCTAACTCGGCATTAAATTGGCCTGAGATGTGTTTATTGAGATTCATGTTTTCCATGTAGAACTCACCCTAATCTGTGTACAAAAAATGCATGATAAAAAGCGCTAACCTTAACCATAACGACCAGTAATATAATCTTCTGTTTTACGTTCTTTAGGCGTCGTAAAAATACTGTTAGTATCACCGTATTCAATCAACTCGCCCATATACATAAACGCCGTTTGATCCGATACCCTTGCTGCTTGCTGCATATTATGAGTCACTATCACCACAGTGTATTTATTTTTTAACTCAGTGATCAGCTCTTCAATCGTTAAAGTTGAAATAGGATCCAATGCCGACGTCGGCTCATCCAGTAATAACACTTCAGGTTCAATGGCAATGGCCCTTGCAATCACTAATCTTTGCTGCTGCCCGCCAGATAACCCAAAAGCATTATCATGTAATCTGTCTTTCACCTCATCCCAAATAGCCGCACCACGCAGTGAGCGCTCAGCCGCATCATCGAGTTCTCGACGATTATTCACGCCTTGTAAGCGTAAACCATAAACCACATTTTCATAAATAGACTTAGGAAAAGGGTTGGGCCGTTGAAACACCATACCCACATTGCGACGCAAGGCAGCAACATCGACCTTTTTATGGTAAATATTCTGCCCATTTAGTAAAATTTCACCATCAATATTACAATTTTCTACTAAATCATTCATACGGTTAATGCACCGAAGTAAGGTTGATTTACCACAACCACTCGGTCCAATAAATGCCGTCACTTGCTTCGTTGGTATTTGCATTGACACATCAAATAGGGCTTGCTTGTCGCCATATTTTAAGTTGAGCTTTTTAATTTCAAGAGCCATTTGTTCTTGACTCAATTGCGTCAAATCTAATTTAGTTGCATTTCTTGAACTGTCTACTGAAATCATATTCTTTCCTATCACTTAAGGGTATCAGCCTTAAACTCTCTCAATCATGCTAAAATCTGTTCATGCTCACAAGCACTTACTGCTCCAGTGAACGGTACTTCTCGCGTAAATGATTCCGTACACCAATTGCCGTTAAGTTCAGTCCAACAATCACTGACACTAACAAAAAAGATGTGGCGTAAACTAAAGGCCTTGCCGCTTCTACATTGGGGCTTTGAAAACCAACATCATAGATATGAAAACCTAGATGCATAAACTTTCTATCCAGATGCACGAAAGGAAAGTTCATATCAACAGGTAAGGTTGGAGCCAATTTGACAACCCCTACTAGCATTAACGGCGCCACTTCTCCGGCAGCGCGGGCCACAGCTAAAATAAGACCAGTCATAATCGCAGGGCTGGCCATAGGAATAATGATCCGCCATAGGGTTTCTGCCTTAGTCGCCCCTAAAGCAAGGCTGCCTTGCCTAACAGAGCTTGGAATACGACTGAGCCCTTCCTCTGTTGATACAATAACAACAGGTAACGTTAAAATAGCCAACGTTAAAGCAGACCACAGCACACCTGGAGAGCCAAATGTCGGTGCAGGTAACGCTTCTGGGTAAAACAAAGAGTCAATAGAGCCTCCCAACATGTAAACAAAGAAGCCTAAACCAAACACACCATAAACAATAGAAGGCACACCCGCTAAGTTAATAACAGCGATACGAATAAGCTTAGTGACTAGCCCTTTTTTTGCATATTCATGTAAATAAATAGCAGCCACGACACCAAAAGGTGTCACAATGACCGCCATCAACAACACCATAAAAACAGTACCAAAAATAGCAGGGAACACCCCCCCTTCAGTATTGGCTTCACGGGGATCTTGGCTAATAAATTTCCCCACTCCGGTAAACCAATGGCCCACCTTATCAATAAAGTTCAATTGATTGGGGTAAGTGATTGCCAGAATAGAATCTAAAGGTAGTGTCACTTCCTTACCCCGCATATCCTTAATAACCAAGGCATCACGAGCAGCTTGTTTTCTTAAATCAAAAAAGCGGGCTTCTAATACTTTGTACTCTGCATCGAGTTGAGCCTTTTGTTGAGCAATCGACTGTTTGCGCTCATCCGTCAAAGTATTATCAAGCTCATAGCCCCTTTCTTTTAAGCGTAATTTCTCTAATCGATAGTTAATAGAGCCAATGTCCCCTTTTTGCAACGCTTGGGCTTGTTCATTAAGCTTGACGGCTCTATCAATATGCTTTTGCAATTCTTGAGATAAGTCGCTACCTGTTATTCGACGACCATTTTCAACCACCGCAACAGGAAAACCAAAAAAATCACCGTTTTTATTCCTTTCAATAACAGCCACATCTTTAGGCTGAGAGCGTGAAATAATATCACTGGCTAAAATCCAACGAAAATCTAAATCGACAAACTCACGGTTACCGGTTTTAATCAAATAGCGTGTTACTGATTGCCCTACATCAGGCGCCAGTTGCCTACCTGACGCGATTAACCTTTCTGTCGGCACACTTTCTGAATCATAAATTTCGCCAATGAGACTATATTGCTGGTCTTGAGCGTCTTTCAATTGCCACTGATAGATATGATCAGGCCAAAAATAACTCAAGCCTTTCGCAGCAATTAACAGCAATAAACCTAATACAGACAGAAGACAAATACTCACTGCACCGCTGGTCATCCAGATCCAAGGAGAGCCTGATTTAAACCACTTACCCATTACACCACCCTTCCACAGTCATTAGCGATATCATACTCATAGCGTTCATTATTATTATCCATTACAGTGAACTATAGCGTTCGCGTAAACGCTGCCTAACAACTTCAGCAATCGTATTAAACACAAAAGTAAAAATAAACAACACAAAAGCGGCTAAAAACAGCACTCTATAATGAGAGCTACCGATTGCTGATTCCGGCATTTCCACTGCAATATTTGCCGCCAAGGTTCGCATTCCTTGGAAAACACTCCACTCCATAATCGCCGTGTTACCTGTCGCCATTAATACAATCATGGTTTCACCCACAGCGCGTCCAAGCCCCATCATTACTGCAGAAAAAATACCTGGACTGGCTGTCAACAATACCACTCGCGTTAAGGTTTGCCAGGTCGTTGCACCTAACGCAAGACTTCCATTCGATAAATGCCTTGGCACAGAAAAAACGGCATCTTCGGCGATTGAAAAAATTGTTGGAATAACCGCAAAACCCATAGCAATTCCCACAACTAGTGCATTACGTTGATCAAAGGTAATCCCAAGTACATTGGTAATATAAAGCCGAGTATCACCACCAAAAAATATCAATTCTAACGCTGGGCTAATTGCAAAAGAAAACCAAGTCACAAAGCAAATAACAGGAAGGAGTAATAATTCTTGATAGGTATCAGGCAATCTCTGCTTCCATTTCACGGGCAATTTATACCAAGCAAAGGCCGTTGAAAGAATCGATAATGGCATGAGAATAAATAAAGTTAAAATACCTGGAAGATGATCTTCAATTAATGGCGCCAACCACAAACCCGCTAAAAAGCCTAAAATAACGGTGGGTAATGCTTCCATTATCTCAATCGTCGGCTTCACTACCGCACGCACTTTAGGTGACATAAAATAAGCCGTATATATTGCTCCTGCTAACGCCAGGGGCGTGGCAAATAACATGGCATATAAAGCCGCTTTTAAAGTGCCAAATGCCAAGGGCGTTAAACTTAACTTAGCTTCAAAATCATCGGAACCTGACGTCGACTGCCACAAATATTTTGGCTCAGGATAACCTTCATACCAAACCTTATCCCACATCGCGCTCCAAGAGACTTCGGGATGCGCATTGTCCACACTGAATAAGTGCAACTGATTATTAGCTTCAATCACCAATGCATTCGCTCTAGGACTAAAACCTATCGCGGTAGGATGACTTAAATCGACATTATCGTTATGGTAATTTTTTGAAAATAATGTGCGCTGGCTCGTCGTATACAATAACGTTAAACGTCCAGCCTCATCAACCGTAGCAAACCCTTTACGATAAAACTCACTGGCAATCACATCCGATTGGCCTTTAATATTAAAATCACGTATTTCTTGATACTGTCGTCCTTTAGCACCATTAACTTGAAAGTATTGCTGAATAAGGCCGTTATCATAACTCACCAATAATGAGCTTGCTCCTGCCAGTAAACTCACGCCACTCACATCAGCTTTCGCTCTTTCTAATTCAAGAACTTGCATTAGAGACACATCTTCCAAGTCCTGAATGTTATAAACAAAAAGTTTATTATTAGCACGCAGTAATAGCTGCTTTTGATCCGGTAACATAAGCTGTTGCTGCACATTTATAGGGGCATCAGGTAATGTCGTTTGAGTCGATTGCCATTCAATCTCCTCGGTCATCATATTTTCTTCACCTTCCTCACGAATCAGATGCCAAGCTCCTTGATTGTCCTGATAAACAAAACTCATTTTGTCTTCAGAAAAATCAAATGCTAAATGCTTAATATCCCCTCTTTTAGAGTCTAACGTCAGTGGAGAATTCCCAGCAGGGTAAGTCAATTTGGGCGTAATTGTTTTCTTGTTATTAGGGTAGCTCACATTAAAACTCACCCCCACAACAATGATCTGACCATTGCTTAAGCCCAGAGCGAAAAGTTGTTTACTGGCGACCGACGTGGTACTAGATACAATCGATGCCCCTTCTGGCAACATGACTTGCTGCTCACTTAAGCGTTCACCAGTCTTTGTACTGTAAAAATCTGCACGGCCTTCTGTCGATACACGATAAAGCACTTGATTTTGCTCATCACTGCCCACCATCAAAGCAGGTGCCTTATCCGTTTCATTAATACTAATAACTGGCGTAACATTAGCACCATCAAAAATAGGTTTAATCACATACAATAAATAGAAAAAAATCAGTAATAATGCGACAAAAACCATGGTTCCACCTAAAGTAACACTGGCTTGCGTCAATCTATCTTTAATCGCTCTTCGAGTGCGGCCATGTGCAAACAACACATCTTTAGTGGTTAAAGCTGACTGATTTCCCATTAAAAACCTCTATTTTTGTTATAACCAGTCAACTTTTAACTGGGATTATCTTGGTGACTATGTTAACAGTAATACTGACCTAACAGAGTGAAAAAAATACATATTCTAAGCGCTGCATTATATGACGCAAAAATGACACTATTGTTACAATGCACAATTAAGGAGTGACATAACAATGTTAAGATATTTAATAACATTACAAGCTAATGATAAAGAAGGATTAGTGGAAGATATTGCCAATAAAATAAGCCATTATGGAGGCAATTGGTTAGACTCTGAAATGCGTTCTATCGATGGGGTTTTTGCAGCCATATTACAGATAGAGTTTCCCCCACAACATTGGCCCCTTCTACTCGATGATCTTACCGCCATCGATAGCCTCACTTTCACACATGCCCAAACCAGCAAAATTGACACAAATTTGAAACGAGCACATTTCCGTTTAGTCGCCTATGATCGTATTGGCTTAGTGCAAGATATTTCAAATAAAATGCATGCGTTGAATATTAATATTGAACGTTTTAGCAGCCAATATGAAACGGCTAGCCACACAGGGATAGCATTATTTCGAGCAGATTTTAATGTCAGTATGAAAGACGAACAAGAAGAAGAGCTCACCCAATCTCTCTACGCTATAGGTGATGATGTTGTACTCGATAAAATAGAAGAATAATACTTCATATCCCTATGCAACTTTTAAATGCATGGGGATATCCTCTCCCTCCTAAAATCTCCCTTCACGCTCCCCCTATAAATGTTAGAATAACGATTAAATATAAAATAAGAAAATGAACGATGTTATGTTAGGAACGCTAAAAAAAATGTCAGCCAAGCTTGATGAGAATCATCTTGTGCAGTACCGTCTTCCAATAGGCGACCAATATCTTGAATTAAACCCATTAATTGGACAACACCTCACACTTAATCATACTGGTAATATTTTTTGTAGCCACTGCGGTAAAAAAACCAAAAAAAGTTACTCTCAAGGTCATTGCTATGTTTGCATGCAAAAACTAGCCAGTTGCGACATGTGCATAATGAAGCCTGAAACCTGCCATTTTGACCAAGGAACTTGCAGAGAACCCAGCTGGGGCGAGGCCAATTGTTTTACCTCACATTATGTATACCTTTCAAATACATCAGGCCTAAAAGTAGGGATAACACGACATACACAAATCCCTACACGTTGGATAGATCAAGGCGCGACTCAAGGCTTACTGCTTTTTAAGGTTGCCACTCGATTCATCTCAGGTTTAGTGGAAGTTGAATTAGCAAAAATGATCGCTGATAAAACAAATTGGCGTACAATGTTAAAAGGCAATGCTGATGATCTTGACTTGAAACAACAAGCCCAGCAACTCATCCCTCACATTCAAACTCAGTTAGCGCACATCATTGACCAACATGGTTCTCAAGCCATTGTACCTTTAAACGAGGAAAGTCAACATATCACCTTCCCTGTTGATACTTTCCCAACGAAAATAAGTTCACATAATTTTGATAAGAACCCTATTGTCAGTGGTATTTTGCAAGGTATTAAAGGGCAATATTTATTGTTTGACACTGGCGTTATCAATATCAGAAAGTTTAGCTCTTATGAGGTCAATGTCAGCAAAGAATAATCTCCTTCCATCTCGATTTGAGCCAGTGTTATACCCGTGATACTGGCTTATCAAACACAATTCCTTTAAATATCCTCTTATGTAAATGGCTCATGCTTTAACAGACATTCCCACCATCTAATGTTTAAGAACGAACAAATATCGTGTTTACATGGATATAAATGAATAACGATGAGGTCAGTTATCAAACACATCTAAGTCTCAAACAGTCTATTAAAACCCACGCTACTTGAGCCTCTATATAATGAAATTGCGCTAACAATAATAAGCCCAATAGGTTTAAATCATACTGGTTTTCTTGTGAACTTATGCGATACAAAAAATAAAGATACCTGAGTGACTCACTTTAACGGAATAAAAAGTACGTTGTATATAGGAAATTATCGAGTGCTATCTAAAACAACAAAAGACCTTCAACATCAAATAAAGCAGGCAAAAAACATCTGAAATCAATTAATGAAATAGGCACTACTTTTATGAGCCATCATAATTTGATCTTACATTCTGGTACGACCAGAAACAAAATGAAGCAATCTTATAGACCACTAAAAAAATGTATAAAGATTTAAACTTAATGTTAAAAACAAGAAGATCAACAAGTTAAAAAGAACAGTCGTTTGAAACAGTTGTTTTTATTCAAAATACTAATTTTAAAAGATAAAAATAAATATTGCCCCCAGTTATATTTTGCCTTACTAATATAAAGGTTACAACTTAGTAATAATAAAATATATAAATTACAAAATTGTGACAAAACAGTTTTTTTTATCAACTGCAGTACGATATTTTTGGGGAATATCATGAAAAAATGGATGAAAGTCATTTCAGTATTACTATTATGTTTTACTGGCGTAAGCTATGCAGGAAATAATACCACCGATACTAAATATCCTATCGTAATGGTACATGGATTATTCGGTTTTGACGATATATGGGGGATTGACTATTTTTACGGGATCCCTCAAGCATTAAAAGAAAAAGGAGCGGATGTCTATATTGCTTCTGTTTCACCTTCTAACACCACCGAAGTCAGAGGCGAGCAGCTCAGAACATATATTCAAGGTGTAATAGCTTTAACAGGTGCCGACAAAGTGAACCTTATTGGCCACAGTCACGGTGGTCCTACCGCACGTTATGTGGCCAGTGTCAGTCCTGAACTCGTCGCTTCTGTCACCTCCGTTGGCGGAGTAAACTGGGGAAGTACTTTTGCCGACGTCGCTAGAGGCGCCGTCCCTTATGATTCCAGCCTTGAATGGGTTATAGAGCAAGCATTTGATTCACTTGCTATTGTTATAGCAGGATTATCAGGAGCAGGAGATTTACCCGCAGATAGCCTCGCAATGGTTGACTCATTGACCACTGAGGGTTCCATATTATTTAATAGCCAATATCCTGAAGGCATGCCAACGCAATATTGCGGGGAAGGAGAAATGCTTGCGAGTAATGGCGTGCATTATTTTTCATGGTCAGGAGCCGATCCAATGACCCATGTACTCGATGCTGGGGACTATGCACTTTCATTGATCAGCTTATTATTTAATGAGAAAAATGATGGTCTGGTTTCAAGCTGTAGTTCACACTTGGGTAAAGTCATACAAGATGATTATAAAATGAACCATTTAGATGAAGTTAATCAAGTGTTTGGTCTAGTCAGTTGGTGGGAAACTAATCCCGTCAATATCTATCGTCAACATGCTAAATACCTTAAAAGCTTAGGACTATAATATGATCTCCCTACAATCAATATCAGCTTTTCGATACCCTATTCTTCTCATCGTATTGATTGTAGGCCTTATCTTCATTGTCCTAAACAATCTAACCAGCGATAAAAAGGTACAATTAAACTCTCGTTCAACTCAAGCCACCACTGACAACTCTCCCAGTGATAAAGGCAATACCGTCACACAAAACCACACTCAACAAGGAAATTCGCTTCAACTCAATCGAGATTTACGCTGGCAATTTGATGAAATTATTTTCTCACTGCAAAAAACATCAAATTTGACCACTTTCCCAACAAAGCCATTAACCTTACTGGCTCAAGATCTATTCTTATCACTTAGTGCTCGTCAACAGTTATTTGATCTTTTTTCTCGATATAAAGACTACAGTCAAGCCATTGCGCATATTAAAGCACACGGGCCTGAATTAGGTGAAAAAATAGATTTGTATGAAACACAAAATTTTATAAATCAAATTAATGATTTACAATCTGAATTTTTTAATGATATCGAAATAGATGCATTTTTTAAGCAAGACAGCCTCTATGCAGAACAAACCCTAGAACGCGTCGCAATTCGACAAGATCCCAATCTTAATGAACAACAAAAAGCCCTATTATTACAGCATCAAATTAGTCAATTAAACCCAAATGAACGTAATGCTTTACAACCCAGTTTAGACGCTAATAAAATTGCTAAGCACATCAAAAATGCAAATGTAATCTCACTTGATATGAGAACAGAAACCATTTCAAGAGCGCAAAAAATTCAAAATGACAACCAACAGTGGACAAAAAAAGTAAAGACTTACAAACAATTTATTGAAAAAAAATCAAATAAAAACAATCCACAAAACGTAGAACTATATTTAAATGAACACTTTACTCAAAATGAAGTGAAACGCCTAAAGGTTTTTCTGGCTAATCCAGAATTATTAAAATGATACCATTGATTTATCAAAAGTTAGTTTCAAATTATAACATCAACTTTTCATTGTATATTAATATAAAAAAATGAATATCTAATCTAAGCCGTATTGGTAAAGTTCAGGTCAACACCTTATATCTCCTGATTTATATCACCACTATCATTCATATAATAAAGCTCATTATGAGCCCCAAATAACATGGATAGTATAAATTGATAATAACTCATTAAATACAGTGAATATAAATGATAAATAATATCATAAAAATAGTGTTAATCTGCTGCTTTAGCCTTTTAACTATCCCTGCAAGTGCTGATACAAATAAAGTTGCAACAAAATATCCTATTATCTTAATTCATGGGCTATTTGGCTTTGATGATATTTGGGGTATTGATTACTTCTATGGCATCCCTCAAGCATTAACAGAAAAAGGTAACATAGTATTTATTGCTGCCGTTTCTCCATCGAATAAAACAGAAGTAAGAGGAGAACAATTAAGAACTTATGTCCAATCAGTTATGGTATTAACTGGAGCTAAAAAAGTGAATTTAATTGGTCATAGCCACGGTGCCCCAACAGCACGCTACGTTGCAAGCGTTAGCCCAGAGTGGGTTGCCTCGGTCACTTCAGTTGGGGGAGTCAATTGGGGAAGTCATTTTGCTGATTATCTGCGTGGAAATATTTCACCTCATTCAAACAGCGAGTGGTTAATTGAACAAGGATTGAACTCACTCGCTGACTTAATTGCCCGGCTATCGGGTCACAAAGAACGGCCTAACGATACTTTAACTATGGCTGATTCATTAACAACCGCAGGTTCAATAAAGTTTAATCAAACCTACCCAGAAGGGATCCCTTCACAGTATTGCGGTGAAACAGACATGCTTGCTAGCAATGGCGTCTATTATTTTTCATGGTCAGGAACGTCAGTAATGACAAATTATCTAGACGCTATTGATTATTCATTAGCCCTTACTAGTCTCATCTTTGATGAAGAAAACGATGGGCTTGTATCTAGATGTAGTTCCCACTTGGGTAAAGTTATTAAAGATAACTATAAAATGAATCACTTAGATGAGATTAATCAAAGTTTTGGATTAGTCAGTTGGTGGGAAACAAATCCGATAAACCTTTATTTACAGCACGCTCAACGCCTTAGAGAATTGGGATTATAAGATGAGCAAATTATTGTCAAAAAATACATTTATACTTCTCCCACTCTTTTTTATCCTTATTGTTTGTGGCATTAATTATCTATTATTTTATTTGAATATCTCAACAGATAAAAAAACAACATCGACACAACAAAATCAAACATCAGACAATCATCTCAGTCTCCCCCTCGACGAAAAAATATTAAAAATAGAAGCCATACAACATACGCGCTCACTCAATATTAACCGCCACTTACGCGATCAGTTTGATGACATTATTTTTACTTTACAATTCCCCCCTAATTCAACACTTCAATCCATTGATCTATTGTTTCGCTTGGCAGAGACATTAACCCTATCCGCTGAAGCTACCCAAGACTTATTGGATCTTTTTGAACGATATAAACTTTATAAGCAAACTATTGCAACAATCAAACAAGCCCCTCCCAGGTTGGGAGAAGAACTAGACTTAGATGAAACTTACTCTTTCATACGAGAAATTAATAAGTTACAAGCAAGGTTTTTCAATAAATTAGAAGTTGATGCTTTTTTTTCACATGATAATCAATATACCGAACAAACATTAGAACGCCTTGCAATAAGACAAGATATCAGTCTGAACCAAATTGAAAAAAACACTTTATTACAACATCATATTAGTCAACTTAGCCAAAAAAATCGTCGCGCTTTGCAACCGACTCTTGATGCAAAAGAAATTGCGACCAAATTAATCACAACAGAAATAATCGACTTGAACATGAATGCAGATATTGTTTCAAGGGCTAGAGAAACACAAGAAATAAATTTAAAATGGAATGATAAAGTAAATAGTTACATACACTTAACTAAAAACAATCAACAGGAAATCGAAAAATACCTCAATGAGCATTTTACTCAAAATGAAGTAAAGCGCCTAAAGGTATTCTTAGCCAATCCGGAGTTATTAAAAAACACAAATCAAGAGCAATGATATACACTATTCGATAATAGACTTTAATAGATTATCACCAACCAAATTAACATTAATAAAACATTGACACCATTTAAATAACCCATTTATTTGTCATTAAATAAAAATATAACCTCGTAATTAAACAATCACATCGCCAATAAAAAACAAAAATCTCAAATAAACATCAGAACAATATACTATCACCTCATTGTGAATAATTAATGAGTAAATATTTGATATAAAGAAAACAAAATTTCTCTTTTGCTTTCCATCTGGTAACCAAACGCTACACAATTAAAAAATAAAAACATTGACAAGCAACATAAAAACAAATAAAAAATAACATTTAAGTGAATAATTATTTATATTCACATAATAAGATAAAAAATTAAGCATTATTCACAAGTAATCAATCAATTAAAAAACATATTCCCTGTTAATTTGACATGAGTGAAAAAAGGGAGTTAAATGCATTTAGTTAGCACCTTTATATACAATTTAATCTTCTTTATTACATGCAAGAGTAAACAACACTTCAGCTGCCGATATATTAAGCAACAACATCAACTGGTAACGTTGCAAGGACACAGTTATGACATTTACCAATAAAAATATAACTAAACTCTTCGTTGTTGACGATCATTCACTCATTTTTGATGGATTAAGAGGCTTTCTTTCTTCGTATCCAGAATTCGAATTTGTTGGTTTCGCTGAAAATGGTCTATCTGTTTATGATAAATGCCTCAAATTGCAACCCGATCTTGTCTTTATTGATCTTAAACTGCCAGGCATGTCAGGAGTCGATGTCATCAGACAATTAAGACAGCGCTGGCCTGAAATGATGGTGATTGTGTTAACAGCTTCTGTCGAAGAAAAAAGCGCCAGAGAAGCATTAGATGCAGGAGCAAACGGCTATGTTATCAAAAACAGCCCAAAGAACACATTGCTAGCAGCAATAAAATGCGTTGCCAGAGGCAAAGTATTCTTAGATCCAAGTTTAAACGCAAAGCAAGTTGAAGCACTTAAGGACGTATCAGACGGTGATATTCCTTTATTGACACCAAGAGAAAAACAAGTGCTAAAATTAATTTGTGAAGGTCTTCGTAATCGGGATATTGCAGAAAACTTAGTGATCAGTTTAAAAACAGTAGAAACTCACAGAATGAATCTAATGCAAAAACTGGATGCTCATAATGTCGCTAATCTTATACAGTGGTCCCAGCGCATGGGTATGAACTCACTTAGCCACTAACAATATACCACCCACTTAAATTCAAATGACTTGAAGAGACTGGTCTTCAAGTCATTTAAGCCACACTACTTTAAACCTTCAATAAACTCACTTAATGCCGTTAAATCTTCATTATGCAAATACCCTTTTTGTGCTAAGTCAACTTCCAATTGTTGCGTCGCATCAGTCATATCAACCATCCCCGCCACCCCCGAACAGCCTTTTATTTGATGTAACATATCAGCCAAATCATTCCAGTTTTCAACATTAATGGCAGCCTGACCTTGCTCAACCATTCGAGTTAACTCTTTTATCAATTTATCTTTTAAATCATCATCAAATACACTTAAAATAGAAGGCTCTGTTTCATCAATAATATCAAGCGTAATATCTCGATCAATTTGTAATTCTGCTACTTTATCGAGCATTTCCCCTAATTTTTCTAATGTAACAGGCTTAGTAAGGTAATCATTCATTCCTGCGGCAATAGCATGTTTATACTCCGTGGGTTCAGCATTTGCGGTCAATGCTAAAATAGGGCAATCAGTATCAAGGATTTCCCCATCCACTCTCCATTTTTCAGTCGTTTGATATCCATTAAGTCCTGGCATACGAATATCCATTAACACTAAATCAAAAATTTGCCGTTTTCCTTTTTCTAGTGCTTCAGTACCAGAACTCACTGAAGTGACATCTTGATTTAACTCAATGAGCATCTTACCTATGATAATTCTATTCGTTTCAACATCATCAACCAATAAAATTTTCAACTTCCAGGGTAAAAAATGGGCCGGACTTTCTTTTTCTTCTGATAGAGAGCCCCCTTGCTGCAACTCTCGTAACACTCTTAATAAACGTCCGGGCAAATAATTAAGCTCTGAATTAGCCAGCTCTGGTAATGTTTCCTCAATAGGTTCAGCTCCCCACTGACTGATTTGAGCATGCAAAAATTGAGGAGCATGCACCCGTTTATAAAGCAAACAAATCGGCTGACTTGGATCTTCTAAAGGTAACATGAAAGTAAAAGTCGAGCCTTTTTGAAATTCACTTACAACTGATAATTGCCCCCCCATAAATGAAGCTAAACGGGTTGAGATAGGTAAACCTAATCCGGTCCCCATTTCTTGATGGTATGTTTGTGCGAAAGGCTCAAATATGCGTGATAAATCTTGTTTTCTGATCCCCATTCCAGAATCAGCAACATGGAATAAAACTGAGCCATTATCAACCTCAACATCCAACCTGATAGTGCCGATATCAGTAAACTTTACAGCATTTCCCAACAAGTTAACTAAAATTTGCCTCACTCTAACAGGATCAAAACGAGCTTCTTCTGGCACATTTTTACTTAGAAAGCATTGTAACTTAATTTGCTTATGAGTAGCCCGAGCCGACACAGTACACATAGCATCATCAATAATTGTTAATATGGATGTTATTTGCTTATTAAGTTGAATTTGATCAGCTTCAATACGAGAAAAATCAAGTAAATTATTAATGATTGATAGTAATGAGTTTCCACAATTATAGGCTGTTTCAACTAAATCCTTTTGTTTCACTGACAATGCTGTATGGCCCAATAACTCCAATGAACCATTTATGCCATTCAAAGGGGTGCGTATTTCATGGCTAATACTGGTCAAATGCTCTGTCTTACGTTCTGTAGCTTTTTCTGCTTTTAACTTAGCAATACCCAACTCAAGTGTTCTACGTTCAATCTCTTTCTCAAGATTATTATAGTTTTCTTTGATTGTATCCAGTAAACGATTATATGCCGTCGCTATTTGATCTAGCTCTTTGGTACTTGATGCTGGAAGCCGCCTATCCAAAGTGTCTTGAATATCGTTAGTAATAATATCAACAAAATGGCCTAAAGGCTTAGCAACATGATACCTCAGAGCCATCAGGAGAATGACTAACATCACAAATAAAGAGATAAGTGCCCAAGGAAGTTCACTTAATATAGGTGCTAAAGCCACATTTTTAACATAATCATTAGAGATCAATGTTACCTGAAGCCAATTTGGTCCTTTAATCCTTTCTTTTATAACATGAAAACCTTCATAGTCAGTTTCTTTTAAATGACCTTCTAATAAGTAATTTTGACGATTATATTGCTCAGTAAAATGTTTTAACTTTCCAGCAGTCATTGCTTCTGGCGATAACGAAAAAACTTTACCATTAGGTATCAAAAAGAAACTTAATGCTTCAGGGCTCATAGATCCAAATGAATTAAGTGCGATGACAGGTTCAAAATTAATCGTAAAACCAATTTGTAACGCATTGGGGTCATTGGGCTGCTCTGAATAGCTAAAACTTAAATTATACGATTTAGTCTCTTTATCCCATATAGGCTCTCCCCAACGGATCCCTTCGACCGAAGCTTGCTTTGATAACGTTTTTAATGCTTTTACTCGCGTATTAAACATCTTATTTGTTGTGTCAGTTTGAGCATATACAGTAATGCCTTTGTCTGGTTGTATGATAAAAGTATCAATATAATGATGTTGACCTGCACTACCAAATGTTTGAACAAACCACATATTCATGACATCTTGATAATTTTTAGACTCATTAGAAAAAGGAAAATAACGAGATACAATGCCTTTTGTATCAAAAATACCTATTTTAGAAAAGCTTCGATGTAACTTCGTTAACCTATGCACATCTTCTATTGCATCATCGAACAAACCTGTAATCACTTGGGCTTGTAAATGGTTAGCCTCACCAAAAGACGCAAGCTTTTTATTTAACAAACTTGAATAAGTATTATTATAAGAAACCGTTTCTATCATTAACCAAAGTGAAACCAAAATGGTGGTAAAAGCGACAGTTAACTTCACTGTTAAAGAGGTCTTCCACATTGTTCTAACCATTAAAATTCCACCCCAATACAATACAAAAAAACCTAAAACTAGATAAATCAATACGATATAACTTATACCAACAACCAATTAGCACCTACTTGCATCTACCATGACCATATACGGAATAAAAGCGGTTTCAATTATATGGAAACATAAACAATTAATTGAAACATACTAAAAACAATTTAAAAAAAAACGATTAAAATAAAGTCCTTTAGCTTAATAAAGCAATAAAACCATTTGAAATACACTTTTCATTTTTTGTATTATCTATCATTTTTTCTAAAATAGCCCAGATATCAATCATGACTATTGTATAATATACATACCGCACAATAAAACTTAAAATTT
This sequence comes from uncultured Shewanella sp., assembly GCF_947501665.1. GTDB lineage: Bacteria > Pseudomonadota > Gammaproteobacteria > Enterobacterales > Shewanellaceae > Shewanella. The sequence goes on from NZ_CANMWS010000011.1 coordinate 120,714, forward strand.
ATCACTTTTATCGAGCTAAGGTGTTCACCTGATAGGTCTTAACACTATTTCATCACATACTAAGCCTATAAAAACCTTATCATGAGATGAATAATGATTAGTCGGCTTATTAATACTGGTATTTTACGAGTAGAAAAAAATGAACATTCTCAAAAGAAAGCATTTTTGGCGGATAAAGAAGCCATACTCATCGATAAGAAAACTGCTGCGACTATCGGTATTATATTAACACCCAATACCAATCACCTCTCACTATGGGCCACACAAGCCACTTTATTGCTCGTCGCAAGTAAAGAGAGCCACGATACCTCATTAGAATACCGTAATGATAATTGGATGCTTTGGCATTATTACGATATTAGTCATGAAAATGAAGATCTTGAACAAAAGTGTATTAAACACCTTGCACTTGGCCGTTTTCTCGAAAATGGATTAATTGATTAACGCTATCTAATCACTTAGAGGAAACAATATGAACAAAATTATTACGACTATACTGCTATTTTATGTCAGCTTAGTTCACGCCGCCCCAATAACAGATATCAATTGGCAAGGTGAACCTTTTATGCTCTTCAGCCGAGGAACACCTTTAGCTTCAGTCATTCGTGATTTTGCTCGAAATTATAATGTTCCTGTAGTGGTGAGTGACAAAGTCACGGATCAATTTAGCGGTAAAATTCGCAATCAAACGCCAGAAGAAATTCTCAATGATCTTAGTCGTTATGGAATAAGTTGGTACTACGTCAATGGTGTATTGTATGCCAATAAAGTTCATGAACTCAGCAACGCATTAATCCCGCTTAATACGTTAACACCTGAAAGAATCAAACAATATTTGTCAAATGCGCAAATTCTTGATGATGATGTCTGTAGTATTAACTCTGCTCCCGGTATACATGCTATCGAAGTATGGGGAGTTCCAGAATGCTTAAGCCGAGTATCCAAACTCACCAGACAACTTGATGCTAACGTCACCCAGCAATATCAAACACGTCCAGAAATAGGCCTATTTCCACTAAAATATGCATCAGCAAACGACACTGTTTATGAGTATCGCAACCAAAACGTGACGGTACCTGGCGTGGTTTCAATTTTAAAAGAAATGACAAACACCATGAACAGTAATCCTCTGGGCACAAATTCTACAGAAGCAATCCACAGCAAGAGAACGGCTTTTTCTGCCGATCAGAGAAAAAATGCCGTCATCGTTAAAGGCACAGCAGCTGAAATTGCAGCATACGAGAAGCTCATTTTACAATTAGATACCCCCACTCCAATGATAGAAATTTCAGTGTCGATTATTGATATCAATGCTTCTGATTTTAGACAATTAGGCATTGATTGGTCGGCTTCAGCAGGCAGTGTGTCATTCAATAATACAGCAGCGAGTGCAGGTACAAGTGTATCGACGATTATCAGTGATACAGGCGATTTCATGATGGAAATAAATGCATTAGAGAAAACCTCTAAAGCAAAAATACTCTCACGCCCCTCAGTCGTCACTCTGGATAATGTACAAGCGGTACTGGATAGAAACATTACCTTTTATACCAAAGTCGAAGGAAGGGACGTAGCCAGTTTAGAATCGGTCACAACAGGATCTTTATTAAGGGTCACCCCACGCTTACTTGAAGAAGATAACCAGGAAAAAGTCATGTTATCTCTCAATATTGAAGATGGACAACAAACATCAGCAATCAGTAACACTGAACCGCTACCACAAGTCGCAAGCTCAGAAATAGCCACTCAAGCCAAACTTAAATCTGGTCAAAGTTTGTTAATTGGTGGTTTCGTGCAAGATAAAGATGAACTCGTCAATAATAAAGTCCCCTTTCTTGGTGATTTACCTCTCATAGGAGGACTGTTTAGGAGTGAAGAAAGAAATATACAAAGAGTGATCCGCATTTTCTTAATCAAAGCTCAGCCAATTAGCCTTAGGGATTAACTACATGGCCTTACAGTATAAATTACTCTGGCTTAATGGGCCATTAAAAGGGCGCGAATTACAATTACCTTCAGGCCAATTAACCATCGGCAGTGATGGTGACATATTGGCAAACTTAGAAGGGACAGAGGAAATTTGTCTCAATGTCAATGAAGCTGATATTTATCTGCAGTCCGATGTGCATGGATTAATTGATTCAGAAGAAGACACATTTGATAAAGCATTACCTTACCATAAAGCCATTGAAGTTGCTGGTGTAGCTTTCGCTGTTGCTCCCATTGATGAACCAATGACCATTAGTGAGCTCCCTTCGGCACAAGTCGCTACCACAAAAAAAGCAGTCAAAAATAAAAAAAGTACCAAAAAAACCAAAACAGTACATTGGGGCTTATTTAGCGTAGCCATTATTATCACGTTATTAATTGGTTATATCGTAACACTTGCAGCACCTGAAAAAGAACCCAAAAAAACGATCCAGCAATGGACTCAATCACAAATATCACAAAAAGCCTTACCTCACATAACGACTGCTTGGTCATCTGATACACAAGTCACCCTTTCAGGGTATTACAATGATATTGTAAACTTTAATTTATTGACAGAATCACTCAAAGCAAAAAACGTTCGACTGATCCAAGATGCTGTTTATGTAAAGCAACTGCTTAACAATGTCCGCATGATATTAGCTGAGAACCATTATACCAATTTGCAAGTCACAGCTGACACAATCTTGCCGGGAAAAATTAATATTTCAGGCGCAATTCAATCTGGAGAGCAATGGGATAATACCGCAAAAATGCTAAGAAGCATTAATGGCCTCAAAGAATGGAAAGTCACTAATCAAGCCAGTAATCAAGTAAAAGATCTCATTGATAAACTCAGAGGTAAACATCTACTCGAAGGCATCATGGTCACTAGGGCAAATGAAACCATTAGAGTCACAGGGCAAGTTAATAGTCACATTGAAACAGCCATCAACCAAGCAATTGAACAGATAAAAAAAGAACGCTCTAGTGTCTACCAAATACAGTTTCTTAATATTCCGATACACGATGAATTAAACAAATTATTACCTTCAGAAATTGTCAGTATTGGCGGAAATACTTCTTCTCCCTATATAGAGTTAGCCAATGGAGACAGGTTATGGAATAAAACTCGACTCGATAATGGCTATATTATCAATTTTATTGATGAATATGGCATTGACCTCACCAATAAAGGTGAAGTTATTCATGTTCCTTTCATTTTTTAATCAAGGATCCAATATGCCAAGCATTACTCCTCTAGAAGAAGCAATAAAACTAAATGAAGATGCAAGCTTATTTTATAACAAACAATTAAGTCAGTTAACACTTAAAATCTCACAACAGAAAAACATACATCACGAAACCTGGTATGAGGCTGTTAACGCCGCAGAAAAAGTCATTAACACTTTAAGTATTCGCTATAGAAAAAAACAAAACAACAGACTGGTTTGACCAGATTGAGGCAGTAATCACATTTTTCGATATAAATAGCGTATAAAAAGAATATTATTTAATCATCATATAGGAGGAAAGTATGAACACACCAACAAGCGACGATTTAAAAGCGATGATGAGGGATCTCGAGCAGCGCAAAAAAGCATTAACCAAACACTTCGATGAATTTGAATTATTGCAAAAAGAAATTCAAAGTCTAAATCAACGAGCGACGAATGGTGATGTGGGATCAATTCGTAAAATAACCAATTTATCGAACGCTTTTCCAAATGGTTTTTCACAGCAACAGCAACAAATACTCGGAAAAGCAAAAGAAATTGAGAAAAATTTTAAAACAATTAAAAATCAATTTCAGGAAATTGAAAAGAACACAAAACCATTAAATAACAATAGAAAAAAGTTAGAAAAGAATACAAATATCCAAGAGACGGATAATGCCATTATTACTAAACCTAAAAGACCGAAAATTAAATCATTTTGCTAAACGTTAATGCTTAAGCAGAACAATAAATTTAAAAATACACATTTGACAATTGGAATAAATAATGGCGATTCCCCCTAATACAAGTGGACATATTAGCATTATTGATAAAGACCGCTCTGAAGCGGCTAAATTTCAAATAGCAAGCCGTGGCGATCCTATGTTTTCTAAAGGGATTGCTGTTTTATACATGTTCTTAAATTTACTTTCTGAAATGGCTGATATGCAGTATCAGCAAATGCAAGAAAAATCTGACATTACTCGTGAAGCGCAAAGCATGGCGAATAAGGTTGATAGCCAAATAGCCAATGTCGCTAAAAAAACCGATGGTTCTGAAGTCCTCTCTGACGATGTCTATCAGTATATGTTAGACAATAACATTACCGTCAATGGGCAAAGCATTAAGGACTACGCCACTCAGCCAGATGAAGAAGTCACCACTATTGTCCCTCAACGCTCAATGGTGCAGGACGGACGTCTCACCAAAGATATCAAGTGGGAGATTCTTTTTGTTGAAAAAACAGAAACCATTACTTATCCCGAAGGGCAAAAAGCACTCGACCAAGGCGAACTTCAAGCAGTTAAAGCAGCATTAGAGAGTGTATCAAATCAAGCATCAGACTACGTTTCTCAATCACAACTGCAACTACAAAAACTCATGCAAACCTACAACGTGACAGTGAGTTTAATTAATAGTATGCAAACCTTAATGGCTGATATGAATAAGTCTATAGCACAAAATATTCGCTAATTGAATACATTAACCACTGATTCATGAGGAACTTCTATGTCAGCAGTCAATAACACTCACTCAATACAAGATCAAAACAGAACCGCTTATCAACAAAATTACATTTCCCGTCAAGGCGATAATGTCTTATCCGGCGGCATTGCAGTGCTTTATATGTTTATGAATCTTTTATCAGAGATGGCTGATTCTATGTATGCCGACATGCAAGCTCAATCTGATATCACTCGTGAAGCACAAAGTTATGCAAACCGTGTTGATAGTGCCATTGCAGAAGCGGCTAAAAAAGGTGATAAAGGTTCATCAGCGATTGATTATGATACATATCAATATATGTATAACAATAACATTACTGTTGATGGCCAACCAATTAATGACTATTTAGGTTACCCCCAATCTAACGGTTTAATGACAGAAATAAAGCTAAGTGAACTAAAACAAGATCAAGGTGAACTACAAGCTATTAAAGCCTCCTTAGAAACCGTATCTAATCAAGCTTCAGACTATGTCTCACAGTCACAATTGCAACTGCAAAAGTTAATGCAAACTTACAATGTTACCGTGAGTTTAATCAATAGTATGCAAACCCTATTAGCCGATATGAACAAATCTATCGCGCAAAATATTCGTTAGCCATTCTTTATTTTTTTAAAAAGGACTCATTATGTCAACCACCATAGGCAGCACCCATACAATACGCGATCAAAATAGAACCGATGAACAGCAACATTATATTTCTCGTCAGGGTGATAATGTGTTATCGGGCGGTATCGCCGTACTTTACATGTTCATGAACTTGCTCTCAGAAATGGCTGACTCCATGTACGCCGACATGCAAGCTCAATCAGATATTACCCGCGAAGCGCAAAGTTATGCTAACCGAGTTGATAGTGCTATCGCAACCGCCGCTAAAGACGGCGATAAAGGCACCGCAAGCATTGATGCTGAAACCTATCAGTACATGAAAGACAACAACATTACCATTGAAGGTAAAACCATTGACGACTACCTTGGTGTCACTGATTCAAGTGGCGCAACAAGCAAAAAGCTCGATCAAGGTGAACTACAAGCGGTAAAAGCCTCACTTGAAACGGTATCAAACCAAGCCTCTGACTATGTTTCCCAATCGCAGTTGCAACTGCAAAAACTCATGCAAACTTACAACGTTACCGTAAGTTTAATTAATAGTATGCAGACGTTACTTGCCGATATGAACAAGTCAATTGCACAAAATATCCGTTAAAAACTGGTTTAACACAATTGAATAATAAGGCTCCCTTATGAAACAAGAAGAGTTTGATACCTTACAACAGTTTTTAAAACGTGGTGGCTCACTGACCATGTTAGCCGACACCGACCCACAAGACTTGGCCACTTTGTATCAGTATGCAATACAACTTATGAGCTGTAATGACTTTGAAGCAGCCAAACGGGTATTGTATTTACTCATGCGCCTCGATCATTGGAGTTATGATTATAACTTTAACCTTGGGATCTGTTATCAACAAACTGGTGCACATGAAGAAGCGATATTTTGCTTTGGACGCGCAGGAACCATTGAAGTCGACAAGCCTTTTAGTGCTTATCAAGCTGCCCTAAGTTATGTCCAGCTTGGTAACCTAAAGAGTGCCCAAAATGCCCTCGAATCCGCCATGATCTGGTGCCATACCCATACTCAATATGCCGATATCAAAAAAGATGTTGAAAGTCAGCTTAAAACGATAAAAGAGGCGACACAATGACAACCACAGTTCAAAACGATACCAGCAACATAGTTAATCCAGCCTTCATTAACGGGGTTGATCAAACACAAGCGCCATCAAAAGCTGGACTGCCGACTTGGCAAAACAGCTCTAATGCTGTGTATCAACATCAAACACAAAAAAATGCCAATGTCAGCATGAAGCAAGCTGAGCAAGCATTACAAAATATTTTTAGGCAGTTTAATGCATTAATCGATCAAGGCGATAACACCGATCCTGATACACAGCCGTCTAAAATATCCATGAGCCTGTCTTTATTAGAAAAGACCTCCATGGATAGCATGATGCTCATGGCCACAAACCTTGGATTAGCCACATTTGCTAGTTCAGCTGATGCTGCAGCCAAAAGCATGCAAATCCAAACAGAAACACAAACTTACCTAAGAAATGAGCAAGTTAAAGACTTCCAAGAGCAACTGGCTAAAAATATTGAAGCCGCTGATAAAGCCAAAAAAGGGGGCATTGTTCAAGTGGTGTTTGATTGGGCCATTGCCACCGCTGAGGTCATTTATGGCGCGGTTAAAGTAGCAGGCGCCATCGCCACTGGCGATGTTGTCGCAGGCGCAGCTGGCGGAGCTTACATTATGGCGGGCCTAGCTGGAATGGTGAAAGCCACGGCAGAAACCCTTATTCTTATGGCTGACGAGCTCGGTCTTGATGACAAAGACATCGCTAAACTAAAACAAGTGGCCGATATTGCCGGTAAAGTGCAACTGGCCATGGAAATTACTGCTGCCGCTGTGGACTTATTCCAGGCAGGGCGTGCTATTTATGCGGCGCGATCAGCGACTACTGCCACCCAAACCGCAATGACTCAAGCTGCGCCGCTAATCGCCCAAGAAGCAGCAACGGCTTCAGTAGCACACGGCGCTACTGCTGCTACACAAGCAGCAGCAAAAGAAGCAGCAACACAAGCATCGAAAGCCATTGCAGAAAATGTCGCTCAACAAGTCTCCCAACAAGTGGCGCAACAAATCGCCACCGAAATGCCCAAAGCGGTTGCCAGTGAAGTAGCCAAAGCCATGGCTAAAGAGGTGGGAATAAAGGTCACTGAAAAAATCTCTGACGAGATGGCTCAACACTTGATCCAAGAAGCCATTAAACGGGTAGTCAGAGAAGCCGTAGAAGAAGCCGCTAAAGTCGCCATCAACAAAGCTGTCGAACAAGGCATCGTCATGACCACCCAAGAAATTACTAAGCTAGCAGTGAGAGAAGCCGCTGCTGGTATGACCAAACTCGCTATCACAGCTGCAACATCAGCCGTATTCGCCACCCTTCAAGGTACGGCAACGGGCATATCAAAAGTAACCACTGGCGCGATTGACCTTGAGCGTGCAGAACTACAGAAAAAAATTGATGAGCTCATTCTTGAACAAGATTTTCTTCAATGGTGCTATCAATGGTTTGATGATATGAAGAAACAGCAAACCAAAATGTTAGAAGAAGCTGTAAGTAAACAAGGGGATACCCTAAGCAGTGGCTCTCAAAGCATTATGGAGTCCGGTAGCTTACAAGCACAAATTGCCAGTACCACAGTTTAATTTATTTTTATAACACATTGTTTAACACATATTTAGAGGTCAATAATATGACAACTCCTATCGATACAAATCAGTCTCCCGACCACACCAGTGCTATCAGCTATGGCAGCTATAGCAGCGGCATGAATGCCATTGCAATGATCAATGAAATCATGGTGCAAATGCAAGATTTATTAGAAGAGCTTCGCAATATGATGCAAGAGTACAGTCAGTCTCAAAGTGATTTAGGCTGGGAAATCCAAATGGCTGGGATTAAAGAGAAGAAAGCAGGGATTGAAGATGCATTTGATGCAGCAGTCAAAGGTGCTTGGGCCACAATAGGCTCAGGTGGTCTAGCCGTAATAGGTTCCACTATTGGAGGCATTGGTGGAGCAAGCAGCAACTCAATAACACAACATATATCTAAATCTACTTCGACTCTTTTACAAGCGGGTGGACAAGTCACAGAAGGCGGTTTAAAGCTGGATCTTGCTGAAGACACCAAAAATGCCGATAAGAAAAGGGCTGATGGCGACCTAATTATGTCGGGTGCGCAGCAATACGCTAAAAATATCAGTGAACTCAGAGATCTTATTCAACAAGTTCGTCAGCAATTACAGTCACTCACCAAAGATTTGGTGGAAGTTAAAGCCAAGATGGACAACTCAGTGAATATTCGTTAAGTCCACTTCACTTCATTTAATGAGTCAATAACAATCATTGGCTCTCTTGAGGAAAAACATCATGGATCCTGTAACACGTTACCTCGCTCGTCAGGGGATTAAAACAACTGATGATTACTTTAAAGGCAGTGCATTGCATTGGGGACAACGCTGGGAGCACCCTATGTGGTCGCTCGTCTATCGCGTTGAAAAAGATGTACTCATTTTTTGTGAGTTTAAAAGTAAGGGCGATCCAGTTGGCATTAGCAGCGCCGTATCTCAATTCATTAATAAAATACGTGTACTACGTCGTGACATAAAAGAAATCAAAGAAATTAGAGGACTCATACTAGAAGATGGTGGCTTACCCGAAGAAAGACTCACTCGGCAAACCTTCAGAAAACAATTTATTTTACAAGGCGGTAAAGAAAGAGTCATTGATGGAGATAATTGGTTAGTTTACTGAACAACACAAAACAAAAATAATGCATAACTATCAATAATTATAAACTAGCAACTCAAAGTTAATAATAATTTTTATGATAAAAAGTGATGAACCACCTTAACAATGAATAACCGCAGGAAGTATTATGAGTAATGTCATTAACCTACAATTCAACCAAGCTTTCCATATATTAGCTGAAGCTTTTTTTAAACATCAATCACTGCCCTATCAACGCAGTGATATATACGATCTTGCCCTCACCTTACCGGGCGAAGAATCAACACCTCTTGTGCTTATGCCCTTAACCGAGAAAGAGGGGTTATTCTTATCCAAAGTCATTTTAGAGACCGACATCAATAGTACACTGTTAGCATTTTTCATGGAACGTAATCAGTGCAATGTCCAATCCATTATCCGCTATGCACTCAATAGCGATCCTCAGGGGCAAACGCACATCATGGCTCAATGCCAATTCAATCTTCAGGCTATGGAATTACCTGAATTATTAAATATCTATGAAGAATACACCAAGGAATTAATCGAGATGCTCCATGACTTAGAAGTGATAGGGAGATAAACTATGCCTGCCGGAATAACAAATGAACAAGCACAAGCATTAGCCACTAACCCCTATGCACAAGATGGAAAATTAACTGATCAAGAAGCACATTACCAAGAAGATTTAGCCATCGTTAAAAGCTACATTACACAAATCAGAACTGAGCTAACGGATATAAAGTCAGCACTAACGTCTAAGCAAATGACTAAAGTTGTGCTCTCATTACCCGATTTTAAAGCAGATGGAGTATCTCATACCCATCTCAGCAGCACGGCGCAAAAAATTCATGCTTTTGCAAGCAGCATCAAAGCCAATAATCATCGCTCCCCAGAGTCAGATATTGACAATAGCCGTGCCAACAATCAAGTCAATGTACGTAATGCCCTTATCAATACACTCCAAACACAAGATGACATCAAAATAAAAGGTGACGACTTAGCGTTTAAATTTACCGTTAAGCCATTCCAGACAAGCCAAACACCTGTGAATGGAGGCCGTATTGAAAGTCAAACTTCTATGTGGGGTACTGCTCTCACCAGCTTAAGCGGAAAGCACAGCAGTAAGTTACCAGGATCGCAAATTGATACCGCCAACCCTAAAACGGCATTAAGCAATACTATGATCCGCTCCGTTAAGCCTATTGCGACGTATGGGCTTAATTCTCCCCAAAAAGAAGCGTTCCAATTTGGCCGTGCAGGCTTCTGGCAGCCAGGCCAAGGCAGCACTGTCAACGAGCAAATTGATATCCTACAAAAAAGTACAGGTAAAACGGTAGGTGGACGTCATTTTGATTTACGCTTAATGAATCCAGATGAAAATAAAAAAGCCTTGGCACAACATAAAGCCACAATAGATCAAGCCAATAAAATACGTCAAGAGGAGGGAAAAGCGCCTATCAGTACCTGTACTATTCCCATTAACCAAAATAAAATGACATTTGGAGATGAACTCAAACAGGCACCAGTAATGCTTGGTAACTTCATTAAACATAATGGTTTTTCTTTAAAGAGCATTGGAGCTATATTGGCGACAGCGATTGCTACTCCTATCGCCTTGGCTGTTGCAACTGTTGCCACAGTTACCGTTGCCCCAGCCATATACCTAAATTCACTTCGCAATGATACGCTTAACATTGGTGCAATGATCGAATGGCTAGAAGCAAAAGATGGAATAACTAACCAGCTAGAAGAATTTAAAGCAATTCACTTAGAGCTGCAGGAAGAATATAAGCATAATCCTTCAACAGAGCTAGAAGTACAATTAGAAAACGCGAAACAGTTATTACAGATCACTGAAAATCTGACAAATGCTATTTACAACAAAATAAATGATGGTGAAGGAAGTGCCCCAGATGGCATGGAAGGACTGATGTTATCAGCATTGATGATGAAAACAGCAGATGCGCTAGGCATGTCAGTGAGTGAAGGTTGTAAAAGTAACAAAGATCGAGCTACGGTTGTTGATATGATGGTTCAAGCTATGGAGTTTAAAAACAAAGATAATCCTGATAGTGAATATCAATTATTAGATTTTAGTGAAAAAGAAGATAGGACAATTTTTAAAGATGTTGTTCTTAATGCAGCAACGCGAGAAACTTCACTTAATAATACGGGTGTCAATGGAAATCTTTTCTTTTCAGGTGATTTACGTCAAGTGTTAGGCAGTGATGGGCTCAGAGCCTTCACTGGTGATGCTGCGCCTAAAACAGAATAATCCATATCCTCAAAGCAGCCATCAAGTGATGGCTGTTTTTATTGCGCTGCTTTTTATCTCTTAGCCAGGCCATTAATTTTCAACAGTCCCCAATAAAGCTAACCTATCAATCTCAAGCATCTGATTATTCTTCAGCCTCTGTCTCTTCATCGCTTGCCTGTACCTCACCTTCTTCGATTGGTGTCTCTTCAACAGGCGGGTTTAAAATCGCATCAAGAGGCGGCATGATGTCTCTATCAACAAAAATCTCCAAATCTTTCATTAAAATAGCTTTAATATCATCAAGCTCCACCGTTTGATCATCAAGAGAGCCCGCTTGAATAACGGTCATCAACTCTTGACTAATCGTCAATAAGTCATCTTGTATCGCGGCTTGCAACTTAGGTAAAATAAGGCCTAACTGAATACGAAAAGCAATTTCATCTGACATAACACTCTCCTTCTCTGACTCTTACATATTAAAAATGAAGCTATAAGGCTGAAAAGCATCCACTCAAAATGAATGAATACGAGACAATTCACTATACCCAATAACACCAAGGAAGCTTAAAAAAAAAAAACAGACTGGATAATATAAAACTTTAAAAATCAAACTATTAAAAATAAAAGTAAGAATATGACCTCTAAAGCGTCAACTTTAGAGTCAATTAAATAAACTAGGAGAAATAGATTAGATACAAAATACTCACAAATGATAAAGCATAACTTAAAAAATCGCCTTCTAAGTTTACATTAATTGAGTTCCTCATCGTATTCTACATCCATCACAAAACGCAGTAAATCAGCGACAGGTTCAAACAAACTCTCAGGGATCACATCACCAGGCTTCACCTCTTTATACAAGGCTCTCGCTAAAGGCACATTCTCAACTATGGGTACACCTGCTTTTTCAGCCATTTTGATAATATGTAATGCCATATGATCTTTGGCTTTTTCTGTCACCTTAGGTAGGGGCGTTTCCCCTTCTTTATAATAAATACAAACCGCAAAATGCGTGGGGTTTCGCACCACTGCGGTCGCCGCCTTAACATTGCCAGCCGCACCACTGTTAATTTCACGTCCGACCTCCTTACGTTTATGCTTCATCTCAGCATTCCCTTCGGCATTTTTATGCTCTTGCTTAGTATCTTCTTTGGACATTCTCAATTGTTTCATCACAGTAAAACGCTGAAACCCATAATCTGCTAACGCAAACACGAGATAGCAAGCAATGAAGCTCATCCATAGCCAAGTGCCCATTTGAAATGTCACCATCAAGCCACAGGTCTCACCACATAAAGGTAAATATTGAAAAGAATTAACGTATTGATGTAATAAATAGTAGAACACACAGCTGAGCACAATCACTTTGGTCAAGTTTTTAGCAAACTCAAATAAGCTTTTAAACGATACTAACTGTTTCGCATTTTGAAGCACATTCAGTTTTTTAAAGCTGGGCATTACTGCTTTTGAGGCCATTAAGGGACCAATTTGAACCAAAGTCGATATCACGGTTGTCGCCGCTAGCAGTAATCCCAATCCACCCACATAACGAATAAAAAGATCGACAAATTCGTTAATGACCAAACCAGATGCTTGCTCTAAAGGCAAGTTAACACTGCTTATCATAACATCTATCATATGAATAATGGCTTGCAGCATTTCTCGGCCATTATAAAAAAAGTAACCCAAAATAACGGCCATTTGGATCCCTGTCAGGACTTCCTGGCTTTTAATTACCTGCCCTTCTTTACGGGCATCTTTTATTTTCTTGGGGGTGGGTTTCTCTGTTTTTTCTGACATTGCACCCTGCTACTTATCTGTGCCAAATAAAATAAATAACTGACCAATCTCTTTTTCAAACGCATGTATTTGCTGTAAATAATGGGATAGTGCAAATTCAATACTATAAAGCAGTAATAACAAGACTAAACCACTTTTTATGGGCATTGCCAAAAAGAACACGTTTAATTGTTGAGCCGAACGATTGACAAGCCCTAACGCTAAATCGACCAAAATCATGATCACAATCGCCGGCATCGCAAAACTTAAGCACAAGGTTGACATTAATCGCCATTGTTTATTAATAAAGTCCAGTAAGTCATTTGAAAAAAACAATTCCGATCCAACGGGTAATTGGTTGTAGGACTGATAAAGAGACGTCAGCAACTCATTAAAACCGCCAGAGACTAAAAATAACACGGTAAGCACTTGTGTAAACAAAATGCCGTAAATAGATGATTGCACATTCATTAATGGGTTCAATACCGTCGCCATTGAAGCACCACGCATGTTATCAATGACAAAGCCCGCCATATCTATTGCCCAAAAAGGAATCGCGGCACAAAAACCTAATAAAAAACCAACAATAATTTCTTTCGTAAAAAGCTTAACTAAAAACCACATATCCCCTTGCAGCAAAGTCTCTTGCATATCACTTAAAACGGGGATCACTGGCATCGCAAACAAAAAAACCAACGCATTTCGAATTAAAGTACTGCTCATTGCTCCACCCTTAAAGATGGGCAAGAGTAACATCATGCCTAAAGGACGCATCATACACAGCGCAATAACAGGCAGGTATTGCATTGGATTATCCATTAACGACCTCTCATAAGGCTAATTCGAGCACATGTCATCAAAATAAGACTCAACAAAATTCAGTATTAGCCGCCTCTCATATGACTTATCTGATCAAACGTCATCGTGGCATAACTGAGCAAAGCACTGCCCATCCAATGATAAGACGCCACTAATGTAATACAAACAGCCACCAACTTAATTAAGAACTGCAAGGTTTGATCTTGAATTTGAGTCAAAGCTTGTACTAGACTCACCATCACCCCGACCACAGATGCCACAACAACGACAGGTAACGATAACAAGAGCACAATCCACAGTAACTCAGAGGTCAGTTTAATAATTAATGCTTCACTCATACCAATCCTTTCTTACCATACTGTTATTCATGATCTTAATATCAACAATCAGCTTTCTTGCACGTTCAACAATATTTGTTTCATGAAAACGAGATCATTAATTGACCCACCAGCTTTTCCCACCCCCCCATTAAAATGAAAATAAGGAGTTTGAAAGGTAATGAAATCGTCATGGGTGATACCATCATCATCCCCATTGCCAATAAGATATTTGACACGACCAAATCAATGGCAATAAAAGGTAAATAAAGTAATAAACCAATCTTGAAGGCTTCAATTAATTGGCTTAATGCAAAAGCTGGGATCATCACCAGTAATGACTCTTTTGAGAGAATGTCATGATACTTCTGCGGCCAAATTTTCTGACCCACATTAATAAAGAAATAAGACTGTTTGGTACTGGTATTACGATCTAAAAATTCACGATAAGGGACCAATACTTGCGTATCCACCTTACTCATCAATTGAGGATCATCAAGGGTTATCGGCGATACTTCTAAACTATCATTCACGGCCATGCCGATTGGCGCCATCGTAAATAATGTGAGGACTAACGCTAAGCCATAAATCGCCATATTAGGTGGAATTTGCTGGATCCCTAACGCATTACGTAGCATAGCAAAAACAATAGCAAGCTTTAAAAAAGAAGTGCCCATTACTGCAAACAATGGCAATAAAGACAAGCCAAACAACAAGATTATCAGCTGAAAAGGTTGATCGAGTATCGCCATTTGGCATCTCCTTTAGTCTAAGATGCCATGATGACCGCATTATGTTTTTATCACTATCAGGTGAAAACCTGACATCATTAAATAAAGCGTGATGAGCTTAGTGAAAATATTCTTCTATTTGAATTAAGAGCCCACCTCGTCCTCTCATTAAAGTACCCGTGGCCGCAATCTCATCACCATGGGTCAGTTGTGCCTGACTGTACATATTCATGTCACCCGATAAACGATCCCCCTCCATCATACTGCCAATTTGTGCAAGTGATAACTCAATGCTTGCCAGCTTAGCCACTAGCGGAGGATGTACAAAATTCAGTTTGTGACTCATCTGCTCAATAATAATGCCATTTACATCAATATCATCAAGCGATACCACGGCAATGGGCCTGTCCCACCAAAGTATAGATTGCCCTTGTTCTGGCTTAACATCACCTTTAAGCCATTGTCCTTCACTGACTTGAACACGATGATAATCTTCACTGGACTGTTCGATATACCCTGCCACTAAACTCAGTTCAACCAAGGGCTCTTGCCCACGAAAAGGTGACCACTGGGTTATCATATCTTGATACAAATTAACCGGCACCTGAAGAAAAGCACAGCCATAATCATCAAACGACATGAATGGATAAATATCATCAGCTAATACCATCGATACTGGCGACTCTTCCAATAACTCTCCCAGCCAATCTCCAACAGGTTCAAACAAAATGGCTGAAACACATGCGAGCAATTCATCAGGAAGTACACTAGGATCAGGTAGCGCTGAATAGTGTTCAACAAGCTGCTGCCAATCATTATAACTACACCAGACGCCAACGCCAGAAGCTTGTCCCTTCATTTGCCAAAAAAAACCATCACCGGATCGCCGCGCGAGTTCAATTTTACATCGCTCATTTTGCAAACCGGTTCCAATAATCTGACTTAAACTTAATAATTCATTCGCCGACACGTTTCACCTCCAATGTCACTGGCGTTGGACGCGTTTGTAATTGCTCAGTTAATTTTTCAGCTACCTTATTAAGCGCACTTTCCTGCCGTTCATTTGCTGGAAACAGCTTAATCACAGCCTGATTCTGGCGGTAACTGGCCTGAATAATCAGCCCCATCATAGGCCCATTTAACAAACGATAACATAACATATCACCTTGGCGCATGATTTCAGCACTGCCTTTGCGATACACACCACCGTCTTGACTTAACATCGCTAAACCGGCTTTATCTATTCCAGTACGAGTCTGCTTATCTAAGTCTTTTGATATTGACATACAACGGGAAAAGCGGTCACGTAGCTCAGAGTCAGGATCACCTCGCTCTTCAACTGACATGACTCTCATGAAATGTGCCTTATCAACACTCAGATTATGACTCATCAAGTACCACCTTTAGTTTTTCTTGATCTTTTAAGAGCTTTTGAATATCAAAATTAAATTTCACTATGGCTTGCTCAACATCAGCCAGTCGTTCTTTATGCTCAAGAATAGACTGAGCTAAAGCACGCTCTTTTTGGTATTGCCTTGCCAAAGCTAATTTAAAATCATCAAATTCACTCGGCGTTAAACTCTCTTCGGGTAACGTTTGCTGACGTATCGCCAATAACACCGCTTTTCTTTGCTCAGTAACAGAACTAATATCTCGCTTTATACTGGCGCATTGCGTTTCAAGTTCAACCAGTTTCCGCCTTAGCTTATCTTCTTTTTGTTTACGAATAACCACCAATCGAGCCAGCATTATCTTGTCTGCTTCATCAATATTCAATGACGACATTCAGCCTCCTAAATACCTAACTCACCACATCAGCTAGCAAGGCAATGGTATCTTCAAAAGGACTATGTTCATCAACACCTTGCTGTAAAAAAGCTCTTACATCACTGATTTTCCTGACCGCTTCATCGGTATCAGCATCATTACCTTCTTGGTATTCTCCCACCCTAAGGAGCAGTTGAACCTCTTCATACAAAGAGAGAAATTGCCGCATTTTTGCCGCTTGTAATCGCTGTGATTTCGGCACAATTTGATCCATAACACGACTAACACTGGCATTAATATCAATAGCAGGATAATGACCAGATCCTGCTAACTTGCGCGATAACACTACGTGTCCATCTAAAATTGAGCGAACTTCATCAGCCACAGGCTCGTTAATATTATCCCCTTCAACGAGCACGGTATAAATCCCTGTAATATTACCTACTTTTGCAGGGCCTGCTCTTTCTAATAAACGCGATAAATTCACAAAAACACTCGGAGGGAAGCCGCTGGCAACAGCAGGCTCACCGGCAGCCAAGCCAATTTCCCGCCCAGCTCGAGCAAATCGCGTTAACGAGTCCACCATGAGCAAAACATTTTTACCTTGATCTCTAAAATACTCGGCTATTGTGGTTGCTGTGAGTGAGGCTTTCATTCGCTCTAATGGAGGCCTATCTGACGTTGCTACCACCATCACTGTCCGTTTGCGGGTTTCAACGGGTAAGTTGTATTCCATAAATTCGCGAACTTCCCGTCCCCGTTCCCCCACTAGCGCCAAAACAACAACATCAGCTTCGCAATGAGAGGCTATCATGCCCAGCAGCGTACTTTTCCCTCCCCCTGCTGCCGCAAATATACCTAAACGTTGGCCTTTACCGCATGTCAGTGCACTGTCTAGTGCTCTAATCCCCATAGGAAGAACTTCTGAAATCAATTGCCGACTTAACGGATCGGGCGCTTCGCTGTGATTTTCTCGAAACTCAGTACTCGGTGCATCTTGTCCATCGATAGGCTTACCCAACCCATCTAAAATACGCCCTAAAAGCCAACTGCCCACTGCGACACGATGACCGTGACCTAACAGTTCAATATCTTCCCCTGTGCGTAATTTATCCGTACTATCAAAAGGAGATAGCATGGCCTCATCACCCATCAATGCCACCACTTCAGCACTTAATCGGCCACCTATTACACATAATTCTCCTTGATGTGCACCAGGCAAAGAAGCTCGAATAAGCGTCGGTCCAATTTCTTTCACCTTACCAAAATAACGAACAGCCGGTGCGGCAGGCACATCGGTAAATAAATCCTGTGTAAGCGTATTCAATAGCGTTTCTTTATCAGGCAATTGCATCAAATTCATCCCCTACAAAATCAACATGGGCAATCACTTTAATTTCCGCATCATCACCTAACTCTTGAAAAGATAAAGCATGATAAGTGTACAAGTCTCGCTCCACGATTTTTCGTAAATAACGACGTACATCTAAAGACGTTAATAGCACACATTGCACATTGTCATTGAGCTTAGCTTTAATCGTATTTAAGATATGCTGAGTTTGATTGCCATCTAGGGCTGAATAACTGCCCGCAGTGGATTGTCTGATCCCCTCTCGGATCATATTTTCAATCCCTTCACCTATCATCACCACTGAAATCCAGCCTTGGGGCCCTGTAAAACGGCGACGAATATGTCGTCGAAGGGATATACGTACATATTCCGTTAACATGACAATGTCTTTTTCTTTGGGCACCCATGTTACTAATGTTTCAAAAATCGTACGTAAGTCTCGAATAGAAATGCCTTCTTCGACTAATCGCTGTAAGCACTCGGCAATTTTACTGACCGATAAAAGTCGCTGTAATTCTTTGACAAGCTCACCATATCGCTCTTCCATAGCATCCATCAAATAACGTGTTTCTTGTACACCAATCAATTCGTTTGCATAACGCTCGACCACTTTGCCAACTAAAAAGCTTGGGATTTTCGCACCTTGACAGAGCTTCATTTGTCCCGCTTCGGCTTGCTCAATGCTATTCCCCTGTAACCAATAAAGTGTCTCTCCACTAAAAGAGAGTATTTCTTGCCTAGCAGGTAATTGAGGTATCGTCTCATTGAGTAACACTTCTTCAGGATTTAATGCCAGCTGTAATACCGGTTCTTGATAAAGCAACACTTGACACTCGTCAGCCTGACCGCCTTTAATTCTTTGAAACTGAATGTCAGGCAAAGGCAGTCCAAGGCGTTCAAATAACTGCCAGCGAAGTCGCTGCAATTCTTCTTTAATCCCATTGCTATCCACATTTTCGCCTAAAGTTAACATCAAGGGAACAGCACTTGGCGTCATATTATCCCCATTCATTTCCCCATCAGCATTCATTTCTCCGGGGTTACTGATAGGCTCTCCAGAATCGCTGGTTTGCTTCTGTTTCTTCTGAGCATACCAACCACCAAATGCAATAAAACCACTAATCGTACCAAACACTAAAAAAGGAAAACCGGGTACTAAAGCGAAAACAAACATCACGCCACTGGCCAACATTAAAGATGCTGGCTGCTTACTCATTTGATTCACAAGATCAGATGCAAGATTTTGCCTCTGCTCACCTGGTACCCTTGTAACAATTAATCCGGCAGTGATAGAGATTAATAACGCAGGGATTTGGGCAATCAACCCATCACCAACAGATAAAACAGCATACAAGTTAAGCGCATCACCAGCCGACATATCTTGTTGCATCACACCAATTGCAATCCCGCCGATAATGTTTGTTAAAATAACGATTACCCCAGCAATGGCATCACCTTTAACAAATTTCATCGCCCCATCCATGGCACCATAAAGTTGACTTTCTTTTTGTACCAATCCCCGTTGACGTTTTGCCTCCTTAGCATCGATGACCCCTGCACGCATATCACCATCAATACTCATTTGTTTACCTGGCATACCATCAAGGGAGAAACGTGCCCCCACTTCTGCTACCCGCTCTGAGCCTTTTGTAATAACAATAAACTGAACGATGGTAATAATAGCGAAAATGATGATCCCGACTGCGAGATTACCGCCCACCACAAAATTACCAAAGGCGTAGACAATATGGCCCGCATCGGCCTGTAATAAAATAAGTCGGCTGGTGCTAATGGTTAGCGCCAGTCTAAATAAGGTCGTAATTAATAAAAGAGAAGGAAAAACGGAAAATTCAAGCGGATCTTTAATATAAATAGCAATCATCAATAGCATAATTGACAAGGCTAAATTAAAGGCAATCAACACATCAACCAGTAAAGTGGGCAATGGCAAGATCATCATAAAGACGGCGACCATCAACATGGCCCCTAGTATAATATCCTGACGTCCCGCAGCCAGTTGTAACCAACGAGTTAAGGTCTTCATAGCAAACCACCTTTGAGCACATTCGATAAAAATTTTCGCTGTGCTTTGCATATTCGATACCAGTTCATACCTTCACTATTACTTGGCATTAAACTACTAATCATTAGGCTATTTTTGACAATATAAAGGCGTTGAGGTAAGCCTAAAAAGACTTCAGGATGACAACGAGAAAGTAACGGAAGAACATCGGTTGTTTTGTGTTCTAAAAGCCAAGAGGTCATTAATAGCCGCCCTTCTTCAAGCTCCAACAAAATACCAAAAGGCGGAAAGTGGCATTCTATTTTCTCATCTAACTCTGCCGGTTTTTCACCCATTAATTGAAAAAACTGCTCTAGATTGCGCTTTATTTTCAAATCCATGACTTTCTCCCCAATATTGACAGAGAGATCATGTCTGAAACGTAAAAAATGAACTATCAGGTAAAGACCTGACCCAAGAAAATTAAATTCACATGAAATAAAAAGACACAAATAAAAAAAGTGACCATCCTTAGTCACTTTTTCTCTATCAAACCTTTAATCTAAAGTGTTGCTAAACGTTGCTCCATATTCTTGTATTTTGGCTCAAGTGCAATATCCATTGCTTGAATCTCGGCTAAAATATCTTGCTCCTTCATGTTAACATTCATTCCATTTAACACACCTTGCTTATGGGCCCGACTAACCAAGGTTCTATCTGCAATAGACTTTTTCTCTTTCTCTTGAGCAATACGCTCATCGATTTTGGCTTGTAACAAGGCTTGAAATTTCTCAACTTGCTTAGACTCTGTCTCTTTAGCGACAATGGCCACATTATCTTCTTTGAATCGCGCAATATTAAAGCCTAATACTGTCTCTTCATTCTTAGTTAATTGTAGTTTTTTTGTCGCCTCGCCAATACGCTGCAATGTCATCGCTTGTTTAACTCTTGTGGCAGTCGCTTTTAAATCAAATCCATACCCACCAAGAAAATCGACCGTTGCGGCATACTTCATCAAAATACCACTGGCAAAGGGTCCGCTTATCGCAGCCACTAAACCGACAGCACCGGCAATAGCAAACGGCAAGCCACCAGTCCCCAACGTTAATAACACTGCGCCAGCTACCACTGATGCCGCAATTCCACCAGTAACAATTGCAGTGCTCACAGCTAACACTTTGGCTTGTGCTGTCGAGAAAGACCACCAATTTTTAACATCGGTCTTTAGCCTATCAAGCATGCCCGTGGTGCCAACCTCTTGAATATCCTTAACACGAGTGCCCACTTGTACCATGATTTCACGAGAAGCCACATAACTCTTCATCGCATCCATACGCTGAGTCATCGTACCTTGAGTCTTAACCGCTGTCATAATACCGCTGATCATCACTTCTCTTTCACGATTATTTGATACTTTTTTGGCTAATTCAACCTCTGCTTTGGTTTGCAAAATCCCCGCCATGCCACCTAAAGCCATTTTACTGAGACCACTCACACCAGGGATCTTACCAATCACGCCAGAGAATAAATTCCCTTCTACAAGACCTTGCGCAGCATTGGCCACATAAGGTGCTGCACTGGCAAGGTAAAGTAACGCAATCATTTCAGGTGTCATGGCTAATTGTTCAACGGATGGTAAGATTTCTCTTTCACCAACCAGTAAGTCTTTCACTTGATTTTCAATAGAGGCTTTAGACCAAACATTATTGGCCATATCTTCTAGTTGCTGGCCAAAACTACCACCACCTGACGCAATAATCGAATAAGCATGGGATAAACTGCCCCCTAACGCCGCCGCCTCACTGGGATGTTTTTGAGCCCAATGGTATAAATCTTGTAAACTTTGAGTAATAGCAGAAGTGGGTGCGGGTTCTCCCGGTAAAGACGCTTTGCCACTTGAGGTCATTGTCACCCCAAGTTGGTATAAAGCTTGATTGATACTGGTCATGCCATTTTTAGCCAATTGACGCTCAAGCACTAACTGCTCAAAACTTGGCCGATAATCTTGCCCCCAATCACCCAAAACATTTTGAGTCGTCCAGCTTTTCCAAGCGTCGAGACTTAAATAACCGCCGCCATCAGGAAAACCACCATTTTGCATCACCTGAATATAGCTTTCTTTCAGTTTTAGCAAGTTTGCCGCATAAACAGCATCCATCGCTTTCACTTGCACTTTTAAGCTTTCAATGTTGTAAGACAGCTTTACCAGTGTCTTCAACTCCGCTTGTCCTAACTTAGGAGATAGAGTCGTTAAAGCTTGAAGACTTCCATTGATACATTGCGCTCTTTTCAGCTCATATTGATCATATGCGCTTTTTAATACCTCATAATTTTCTACGCCACGTTCAGGCTTAACGACAGGAGGGTTTTCCTTTTCAAATACAGCATAATCTTGTGCACTCTGCTCTGTCACTTTTTTAAGACTATTTTCAATCCCGTTAGGATAAGCACGTATATGCTGCTTAAATAGCTCCGCCCGCTCTTTTTCAAGTGCGACTAAACTGGGCGAAATCACTAATAAGGCTTTATTATTCGCTCTCAAAAGTGGCAACTGCTCAAGATACATCTGTAAATTAATTTTAGCCTTAGCACTTTTAATCTCTTGACCAATTTCTTTTAATTGCGCCTCCAGCGGCTCTAAACGATCAAGATTTTGATTACCAACAGCTCTAACATTGGCAGTCAATTTGATTTCTGTCACCACTGATGCAAACAATTGTGTTTGTGCAAGCTCACTGGTGACCTCTTGTAATTGCTTGTTAAATAATGCCGTCAATTGTGGTTTATTTTGTGAGCTTAATGCCATGAGCAAAGCATTAAGTGCCTTTTTCTGACTCGACAACGCTTCAACTTTAGCTTGTAGCATCATATGGTATTGCTCAGGCTCTTTCTTTACTAGACCATATAAGCCTTCCCTATGAGCGAGTATATTTTGAAACATTTCACCATAGCTTTGCTTAAAATTATCTGGTTTTGTACGTTCAAAATTATCAAGTAAATCATTAGCACTAGACAATGCATCGGCAGGATTAGTATCGTCCACACTGACTTCTAAGTGCTCTTTAAATTTAGCCAGTTCAGCTTGAAGTACTGTATTTTCAGTAACTTCATCGACGCGAAAATCACCAAGACCGTCCGCATCTTGTAAGAACTCTAGCGTCCTTAGACGTAAGTTTTCTTCTGTGACACCATTTTCGGCTTTTTCAATTTGAGATAAGGTCTCCTTGAGTACATCACGGCTATCAATCACACGCTGCTCTTGACCGGTTAATAGTAAATCACGATCTAAATTTTGTTGCTTTACTTTCTCCTTCGTTGCAATCAGTACTTCTTCAATGAACGCGCTCACTCTCTCTTTCGCAGCCTGATTAATTAATGCCATTGGAAGCTTTGCCAAACTGCCAACTAACTCTTCGGATTGATCAACTAATTCCGCTTTTAAAAAGTGCGATAGCATTTTACCTAATACAGGTAAATCAGGTTGGTAATCTTGTGACGCCATAACGGTCACTAAGCGATCTTTAACATCTTGTTTTCGGCCAATATTAGCCATAGAATCAAAGATATCACAATAAAAAACCAATGCAGACAAAGACGTCACAGACGCTTTGACATCATCAGGCAACTTTTTTTGAAATGCACTAAGTTGCTCTCTAACAGTACTTATTACATCATTTTGAAGATCGTTTTGGTATTCTTCAACAGCAGCATCTAACGATTTAATCACTTCCTTTTGAGTTTGACATTCACCTAGCAAAGCAGTAATTGAATCTGGTACCTTACCCGATGAAAAGTGCTTCGTTATTTCGTCCGTTACTGCATCTCTTGCCGCTTCTAGTTCTTCCACTGCTTTTTTCAAAGCATTTGCATTAACTTGATGCTGACTATCAAGTACATTCTGAGTACCACTATTAAACCCAGTAACCAGAGACTCTGTTAACTTGCTTAACGCTATTTGTTTTTGATTATACTGCTCGACTTTTTTCTGCACATCGAGAACACTTTGTGGTTCATGACCAACATTAACTCCAGGTATTATATTTAAACCGTACGAGCCATAATGTAGTAGCGAATTAACCGTCGTCGGTTTAGTCATCGCTTTTGGTAATTCAGTGCTAACTAAATCTTCTATCGCACCTTGAAAATGATCATTCGCATCTCTCAGTGCAATAGCCGCTTTATTTTTAATGGGATCCAACTCTACCCATTTTTTCATAAACGCTGCAGTATCTCTTGTTGACTCAACCACACCAGCCATCACATTCGACGTCACTGCCACTTGTCGCGCTTTCAATGACTTTGGCTGTTTTAACTCCACTTCACTTTCATTAGAAGCACTCAGCGACATTAAAGCTGTTCGATAAGCATTAACTTCTTCAGGCGTAAAGCCTTTAATAACAGAACCATTACTGCTAAATTGACGAATATCTTGGACCAAACTGACTGAACGGCCTTTAAAGGAGCCACCATTGATACAACTTGAGTCATGACTTTCTTTGATTGAATGTACATTACTGCCACTAATCTGGCTAACACCATTACCACACATATCTTTTTCCTATGCTAATTTAAATTGAAGATTATCTTGCTTCATCTCTTTATGAAGGCTTTGATTATTTACTTGCTGATGTAATTGTTCGTATTGATCGACCACCTCCTCTAGAAAAGTCACTAAAGAGTCAAAAGAAGTTGGCATAGACAAAGAGGCAATATAAACAAGTGCCCGTGAGTCAGCGTCATAACAAATAGAACCTAATTGCTCATTTGATAAAGCAATATTCATTGCTAAGTAAGATTGATAATATTCAACGGGTGTATCAACAGACAATTCGGCTAACATACAATGAAACTGCCATTGCGCTTCTTTATGATTAATAGCAACCATTAATTTTTCATCAAACATTAATAAACAAGGCTGATTTTCTTCAAATTTTAATGGTAGCCCCAAGTAATCACCTAATTTCTCGATTAACAAATGACTTTCACTCATAGTAATATCCTTTAATATTTTCAATTGGAAAATAAAAAATATTAATTCATAGTCTATGGGTGACTTAATATTTCTTATTTTTATTAATAATGAATATTACCAGTAGAAATAACTTAAACACTTAGCTGATAGTATATAAGACTTATCTCTAGCACGGTAATTGAATATTCATTTCATTTTTTAAAAAATTGATAGATTTTAAAACTTAAGGCACACAGATAAAAAAGAGGGGTAAAAAGTAGCTTAAAAAGTGGCTTAATTTATACAAAAATAAATTACTATCGATTTTCATATCAATTTTACGATAAAAACATAGTCTATTTTAAAAATTAAAAGCACACTTCACATTAGTAATCAAATAAACACAACAATAAAAACACAGAATACGACACAAAAAAATTACATTTCAACACGACAAAAAATCAAAAACACCCCACAAAAAAAACAAAAAAACAAAAAAAACAAAAAAACAAAAACAAATAACACACAAGTGAAAGCATAAATGAAAAGATCAAACTGTTAAGTAGTAACATAGATCCATCTAATTACCTCTCTTTCGACCTCGAGTGTTAATGACCAATGGATAAGCACTGCCCATTTAGCGTCAAGTTCATCCAGTGATACCTCTATTGCTGCCTTAGTAACTACTCGGTAAACAGGTTTTTTGATTCTTTGATGCCACGTATTTCATCGAATTGCGAATTTGATAAATAACACAACGGTACCGCTGTTTGAAGAAAAATACTCGCTAGGCCTTAGGGAAATCTGTCAAACCATCAACACAAGCAATGAAAATATCTTCCCGCCCCCCATTATTTAAGTCTATCAGTACCGATAGCCACTCTGTGTGGGTTTAAAAATACGTTATGCTGCGTTGTCTGTTTTCGATATAGAATAACGATTAGCGTCAAACTGCCACGACCGCCATGGCCGTTCATTCACATCCATATGAACACGGCATTTGTTCATCCGTAAACATCAGATGGTGGGAATGTCAGTTAAAGCAGGAGCAATTAACGACCTTGCCTACCGCATTTTACATTCCCGTTGAATGCTTACTTAGATTGGTATTACATATTCAGGGCGAGCAGAGTGTAAACAGCTTTACCGATATAACGGCCTTCCTCCTTTATAAATAGCATCAAGCCAAACAATGGAATAATGACTCTCTAACAGCCTTTGTTATCAAGCTTTAATCTCAGAAAACTGTTTATCGAAGACACTGTAAATGGTGCCCAGTGGGGTATTAACACCATACAGCTCTTCAATATGCTGATGAATGTCACGATAGCTCATTCCCATGCTAAACATGGATAATATTTGCCTATCCATCTCATTGGTTAAGATAGTTTGATGTTTCTTAATAAGTTGAGGTTCAAAGGTTGAATGACGGTCTCTAGGGGCATCAAGTTGAAAGCAACCGGAGGCAGGTTTCACGGTTTTACAACTGGTGCCATTAGGCCGATTGGGCTGGGTCTTATGTTCAAGATGCTGTTTGATTTCAGCATTAAGCACCGCTTCGGTCAATTGTTTGGTTTACGGCCTGAGGATCCCACCTTTACCCGTTAAATGTTCCCTTCTTGTAACGCTTTTAAGCTTATTCAAAATCAAAAGATTGGGTTATGTGTCATTCCTATTTTTAACTATTGTACGGAAATGACACAAAATTACGAACACTACCGAAAAACTCGCTATTCTAAATCCCCCCAGTCATCAAGTAGTGTCATCATAGACTCTTCTATTAATTCTTTTTGATCATCATCTCTAAAACAAGCCATGGGCATCATCACAACCAACTCTCGCCAACGACGTAAAAAACCTAATCGTTTTGCAGGTAAAAGGGGAAGCTCCCGTATTTGTTCTTCTATCCATTCAGGATAAACCCAAGATTGTTCAATGAGTAGCAAAGAAACTTTCATTACCGCGTCACCACTTATCCGCGTCGCTCTGCCTAACATATTGCAATGATCTTCAAGACTCATAAAAACCGCCAGTCGCCTCAAGTCATCAACGGCAGCAACCACTTTAACCATGTTTCTATGGCTACTTCTCTCATTTAATGGTTCAGATAATGCTCGTAATAACACCTTAATGCGTTTGCGGCGATCAGGGCATTGCTGTAATAAATCAAACCATTTCGCCAGCCCCCCTTCACCTCTAGATGCATGTTGATACAGCTTTCGCATACCTGCAAGGCCAGCTTCATCAAGTCCTAGACCTTCTATCGCTGCTAAAATGGCAAGCTCAGCGCCTTCAGCTGACAACATTTCTTCCAATGCTTTACGTAATTTTTGTATTTGTGCACTGCCCAAACGCCCAGATACTTGCAAGGCCATTAACAGCAGCATAATGTCGCCACTTGACATACCAGATGTTCTAAGTTGACTAATTATTTTATCGGCATCACCAATTTTAGCGAATGTATCCACGAGTTTATTCACTGAAGTCGATTGCTTATCGCTCAGTTGTTGTAATAACCTTTCTAAACCATCTAAAAGCGGGCTCTTACTCTCTTTACCACCCAATAATTTTTTAACTTCCGCACCTAATTTTAAACTCATACCTTCCATGGTTTCTTCAATCGCTTCAGAACGCGTTTGCGCCAATTCTGCCGCAGCCATCGCACTTGAGCTAGAAGCTGGCATAAACTGGACACTGCGGTTCGACGTACTTTCCTGAGTGGGCTGCAGATCAGCTTGGGTCGCAACATCAACTCTAATCATAACGGGCACCTTTTACTCTAAAAACATCAATGTTAAGCCGGTTCCTGCATTAAAAACACTGCATCACCATTACACGTCTCATCTTCTATTTCTTGCTCTAAGTCCATTTCTTCCTCATAGTCCAGCTCTTCCTCGTAGTCCATTTCTTCATCATGGTCTATTTCTTGTTTATTTTCAGTTTCTTGATCACACACCTTAGATTTCATCACAGGCTGAAAAGTAGCTAACAATAAATTTAAATGCTCTTTTAAATTAAGGCGTATAGATAAACAACTTGAACTCAATTGAGCTTCCCATGGCTGCATCTCATCATCTATTTCAATTGTGAGCTGCTCAAAAAAAGCATCTTCAATCATCTGAAATTCACTGGATGAAACCGTTAATGTTAATACTGATTTATCCACTTCTTTAGCAACCAAAGCCGATAACCGATGAATAAGCAATTCTGAAGGAGGTTGCTCTGTACCCCATTGCCCAATTACCGCGCTCATCTGCTGGCGGATCCGCCCCTTTAATTGCCCAACAATCTCAGACTCTAATTCATGTTGCTCACAATGCCAGTTCAAAGCTTCATTAACGACATTTTGTTTAGCTTCAACTTCCCATTGCACCATTAAACCTTCAGCCTCTAACCTTGCCTCTTCAATAATATTAGCTGCTGTTAAATGGGCATCTTCTATTTGAGATTTCGCTCTAACAATGAGCTTTGCCACTCTATCTTTTGCACTTTGCTCAAAATTATTGGCAATAATGACGCGATTAATATCGGATTGAGTCACCACACTTTGTTCATCATAAATGAGATCACAAGTTTTAATTTTTACTGCAAATTCATTCATATAAAACGCTCCAATCGGAATAACCAACGCTGTGCATCATGAATAGAAGTATCAATGGACACTAAGTCCTCTTCATCAATAAAAGGTAAAGTTGGTCTTAATGCTTGCCAAACTTGAGAATCTTTCCATTGATTATTAAATTGTTTGATCGCTATATGTTGTGCTGTTTTAATTAACGTTTCAGCACTACAATGCCCGATATCTCCCCCTTCAGGCCATAAAGATAACATTTGCTGAATTTGCTCATATGTAAACACACTTAACAAAGCTTCACGATATTGCCTCATAGTAATGTAATCAGGGCTGTTTAATAAAATCAATCCGACACCAGTCAATAATACCAACAACTTGTCCCCTAAATTAAGAAGCAACTTATCTTGAGTCGTTAAACTTAACGTCATAGAACGATCAAACGCTGGCAATAAAGACACCGCCAGTTTATTCACTCTCTTATTGAGTAATCGACTGCGATAATAAATATCTTGCCACTTGCCAAGTTGTAATGCCTGCCACCATGAAACATGCATATTGGCACAGGGCTGCCACATAAATTCATTCAATAATTTATCTTCAGGCGCCATAATGCCTCCATTTATGCTCGACTAACTTGCCATATACGACCAAACACCAATAATAACAAGAAGCCTAATAACCCTAAAATGAAATACTTATATTCAAAAAGCCACTCTTGAGGTGATGTGCTTGGTTCTTCTTCAACCACTTTTTTAGGCTTATATTGATAATCAGCAGCCTGCATTAACAAACTGATATTGGCATATTCCAATTGAGGAATAGAGTTTTTAATTAAACTTTTTATTTGACTCTCAATATTATTTAAATTGGCTTCAGGAGAATATTTAATATAAGCCGAAGCAGATTTTATAATGGGCTCCATATTATTATTTTCAACCACTGTATCAGCAATGGAAACTCGAGCATTAATCACGCCTTTCATGCTTGATAAGGTTCGCTCTAACTGCTGCTCTTTAAAATAATTCATTTTTGCTTTTTCTTGAGCAGGAGAGGTCACTAATTGCCCTGAAGGAAACAATTCTTCAATTCCAGTATAATGCGCCTTAGGGTACCCATTTTGCCTGAGTAACTCCACTGCGTTAATAAACTCTTCTTTATTAATAAGCAGAGTAATGGTGCCCGTTTTTTGATCTAACTCAGCCTCACCATCCATATCATTTAACATTAATAGCGCTAACATTTGATTAGCTTCATCTTGAGGCAGGCCTCGATATAGATCCATTTTACAGCCGGAAATAAACAATAAAACTAATAAAAAAGAAAGCTTAATGTACTTCATCCCATAGTCACCAATTTATTGATACCTTGTGAAAGAGAGCCTGCCACTTTCGCAACCAAATCAACCTCAATCATGGCTTTGGCAATGAGTTTTTGTCCTTCATGTAATGCTTCTGGCGTAATCATCTCTAATGTATTAGTCACAACATCAAAATCTTTTTTTGGTGCGTTAATTTCAGTCGCCTTCATTGCGCCTTCTAAATCATTGTTTCCTACATTCAATAGCTGTGAGAATTGATCTTGAAGTCTTACATCAACAGCTTGTTCTACAGGTTCATAGAGTTGTTTTGTCGCTAATTGTGTGGCCCTAGATACCGCTTCTATATCCATGATTATCTCCTTCTAACAGCTGAGTAAATTTATGCGTATCTTGACTCTCAAATTCACTTTGAGAATACAAAAATGCTAATGCCTGAGCCCTGTCACTGTGGCAATGTCTTAAGGCTTCTAAGGCTTCACTTTGCTCATTCAAAGCAAAATAAATCAAACTGGCACAAATACTGCGATCTTCTTCATCTTCAATCAGTTCAGGAAAAAGCGCCAACAGTGAATGTGCTTCCTTTCGCAGACCATGATTGGATGCCGCAATGGCCGCTTCGACTAGTAGCCTTTTATCCTCACTATTCATATTTTGGCAATAATTCCTTGGATCATATCTTTAATGGTTTTAATAATGGCACTTTCATATCCCACTAAATTTGAATATTGCTGCATTGAAAACTGCATTTGCAACATGGCATCAGGATCATTTGCATCCGTTGTGGCCATAACCGATTCTAAATCCGCTGCAGCACTCGCAGACTGCTGAGATAATTGACTAACAATGGCACTTAAATCCATAATAAATTCCTCTATTAAGTAATATCAGCATTAAGTTGGGTAGGACTACACTGAAAACGTTTTTTAAATGAACCGGAGAAGTGAGAGTGACTACTAAAGCCTGCTTCATAGGCAATGTCAGCAACTTTTTTCTTTGTTGAAACAAGTTGTTGGCGTGCATAAACGAGTCGACGCTCTAATAACCACTTCTTCGCCGAGATACCGTAGTTTTTATAAAACAACAAGTTTAATTTACGCACTTCTATGCCTAAATCATCAGCAAACTGAGCAACAGACCAAGGCTGAGTATAGTTTTCTTCAATATAATTCAACAAACTATCATTATGTGTTGAATAATGATTCAATAACTTAGAAAAATAGCTATTATCTAAACCTAAGCAATAAGTAAATATAAACTTAATGAGAAGCTTACGACTCACATCGTGTAATTGTTCAATCACATTAATAAGATCGCCAAAAACAGGTAAAGATTTAGATGATGCCATGAAAAAAGGCGTATTATTGGGATCTTCAGTTAGTAAATCCATGACTTCATAATACACTTCATGAATTTCACCTGGGTAACAAAACATATTCAGTTTTTTATACCCACCGACTGCAGTTGCTTGTTCACTTGTCACGACAAGTTGGTTAGCCGCAATTGATGTCACAACACCATTATGATGAAGTTTACCTGCTTCTTTAAACAATATGATTTGTACTACACTCATGCGAAGCTCCACTCACTCAGACTGTGGACTATTCTCATCCTTTTCTCAAAGTAATGTCATCAGGTGTTGACCTGAGATAAGGTGTTGAGTTGAATAGAGCGATGAATGTACAGGTTCACAGAGAAGGGTAACCGAAAAATAACCAATTTAATGACAATAGAATACTGAAGTTTAAAACAAAAAGGTGCACAATATACTCTCACCCACTTTTACCTCCTTTGAGTAATCAAAATAACCAAAGGGGCAAGCATCAACCACTCTGAGCATTAAAAACTCAGCGCATTCCCCTAATAGAGCGTATTCAATTGATAAAGACTTGAGTATAATCTCATCTTAATTATTCAATGATAGAAATCAACTCCTCCATGCAAACAAATCCTCTTTCTCCCGAACACCAACGCTTTATTCATCACACGCAAAAATGGGTGAAAGATGTCATCATGAAATACAATATCTGCCCTTTTGCCCGTAAAGAAGTGGAAAATGACAGCATACGTTATGCCGTGATTGAGCAAACAAAAATAAAAATGATCATCAAAAATCTCATCGATGAGTGCCAACTTTTAGATAAGCAAAACACAATAGAAACCAGTTTATTAATTTTTCCTCGTGGATTTGAAGGATTTTACGATTATTTAGATTTAGTCGATCGCGCTAATGACGCATTATTTGGTAAGGGCTATGAAGGGCAATACCAACTAGCTAGCTTTCATCCCGATTACTGTTTTGAAGATGAAGCTCAAAGCGATGCAGCCAATTACACCAACCGCTCCCCCTACCCAACGCTTCACATTATTCGAGAAGCGAGTATGGAAAGAGCCTTATCAGAATATAACGATCCAGAATCTATCCCTGAACGAAATATCGCTTTCGCCCGTAAAAAAGGCAGTGATTTTTTTGAAAGACTATTGGCTCAGTGCCATCAAGCAAGCAGCAAGTAAATGCCTAAGAAACACTATACAGACAAAATACACGACAAGAAATGAAGGAAATCAGCCGATACTCAACAACTGACAGCTAATATATGAATGATGAGCGAGCTCTTCTCAATAAATAAAAGCTGTCAAATATCATATTAAGAGACTTTTTGATTTCCAGTGAGCCAATCATAAGTCGACACAATAAATTCCGGAAGAATCTGGCGTAAAACAGTGCCTGGTAACAGGCTACCATTAGGGATCGTCATATTTGTATCCTTTGTATCCTTTGTTTCATTTGGATCCTCGACTGCTTGGTCTCCTTGAATATTGTTAGTCTCTATCTTCTTTAATGACGTCCCGTCTACGACATTATTTAAATGATTACCAAGTTCAACACCACTGTTTTTCACTGATAATGGAAGACTTGGATTAACAACAGATTGCGGGGCTAATTTTGCTTGTAAGGACTCAGAGCCAAAACCGGGTAACGTAATACTTTTCATCACTTTTTTAGGCTGATTTTGAACAGACTCAAAATTAATAACTGGATTTTTTCTATCCCATCTGGCCATCACCTTAGCAAACCAATCTTCTGACTGTTGATTAGTTTTAAGCAATGAGGTTACAACATCAACATACACTAATCTGGCTTGTTGGTGACTTTCTTCAGCCTTCAAGCTTGGAACATATACTAAAGATCGCTCTGATACCTGCTCAAGCCCCGAAACCTGTGCAAGTTCTGATACGCTGGCTAATTCTCCTCCTCCAATCCCACCACTCAAAGGCTCTACGCCCATAGATAATACTGAACGGCTATCACTTTGTGTTGTATCTAAATGCTTTTCCGATCCCAAGTTCACTTGAGTCAACTTTGAAATATCGACTAAAGATTCATCAACTCCAGATGAAATCCCCCCTCTAGGATGTAACTGACCAACCATAGGTGAAACTAGAGAGGGTTCTTGTCGAGAAACAATAGGTTTAGAACCCATTTTAGGAGCATTAAACTCCTCAATAAGGTCATCTTCATCCTCATTTAAATCTATCGAATCAATTGGGTTCCCCGCAGTAATTTGCTCAACAACAGAAAGTGGCTCGACCTTAATTTCCTCATTAACAGAAAGTGGATCTAAAGGGATTAATAAGTCAATAATCCTCTCTACATTATCACTATCATTCCCCCTCAAACTGGCATGTAATGCAAAAGTCAAAACATCATGAGGTAATTTTTCCTGCTTATAGCTTTGATCATACATAGCAATTGCAGCTTGCTCTATTAATCCTGCTCGATGACTATCCGGCTCCGAGTTTTTAAAAATATCCGCTAATCTATTTCTTGCTTCACAAGCGGTATAATCAGAAACCCCCACATCAATATCTGGCTTACATGCAATTTGCATGAGCAAGTCAACACTGTTTGGATCATTATTTTTAGCCAATGTAGTTAACACGTTAAAGAGTTCACCAACATTTTTTTAACTTTTAATGAATTTTCAAATTGACTATTCAACAACACATCAAGTTGAGACTGTAACCCTTTATTCTCAACCCCTGGAGTGCCTAATACCTTATAAAAGTTACCCGTTTCCATCGCATTTATTGTCATAACACACTATAATATTAGTTAAAGTTAATATTTATTTTCACTGAATTCCTCCAATAATGCTGTCAATTAATGCTTGATGATTGAACTAAGTGGTCAAGCCAGTTGTTTTTTTACTCACTCTTCAATGATTATTTACTCCCTAAACGAAACACAAAAACACTCAATGATATCGATTTCTACTACTCAATATACTCTTAGCAAGAAGGCTACCAAGACCAGATTAAGCATAAAATGCCTTATCAATCCCAATCGACAAAGCAATCTCGCCCGTTGCTTGCTTATTTTCTAAAAATTCCCTATCAATTTTTTGATCAATCAAACTAATATAACGTCTATAAGATGATTCAATGATAAACTCAATACTCACGAGTAAGAGCATACTATTTATGGCGCAGTACTCAAAAGTAAAATCTCTTCTCCCTCCCAATCAATCAAACGGCCATAACCCAATCCCAGCTTACTTAATAAACTAATTGAACGGACATTATCTTTGACAGTAATGGCTAAAATAGGATCAAGCTCAAGTACATTCTGGGCATAATGCATTACTGCTTTAGAGGCTTCATAGGCATAGCCTTTACCCATAAAAGCAGGCAAAAAACCAAAGCCAATATCCACGTGGGCTAACCCCTCACGGCGAACCAAACCGGACATTCCCACGACTTGGTTTGCCTGTTTCAATACCACCGCATATAAACCATAACCATTATCTTGGTAACTTTTCATGATCTTATTCACTAAAAATGCCTCGGCATCTTTAATCGATCGTATATTCCTATCACCAATATTTTTTAAATAAAGTGGAGACCTCATCAAGGCATACATAAAAGCCGCATCTTCAAGCGTAAACTCCCTCAACACCAAGCGTTCAGTCTCTAACATCTTATCTTCCTTTTACGGTTATTATTCCTTCATTTCATATTATTAATTTTGAAATGAGTTAACTAAAAAATGGCTATTGGAATAGATTGATTATCGCTTTTTCCTCAAAGATGTAATGCCGCCAACTGGCCACAATCACCGCTTCGTCTTATAGGTATCCCAGTATTCTTATACTCACTATTTTTATTTCCGCTTTATTCTATCGTAAGCTTATTAGCATAATAATCAAACTTAACATTTTGATATTAAACATCAAAGGACCTATATGCACTTCATTTTCTCTCTAGCAATCATCATTTGCACATTTACAATAAGCACAGATGCAATGGCTATCAAATCTAATAATTTAATTTTAAGTAATGCTATGATTTATGGCCACCCTCAGGCTAATGCTATTGTGATTAATAATGGTAAAATAGTCTATATTGGCAAAGACGCCGCACCTTACTACTCATACAACAGCGAAATTATCGATCTCGAGCAGTCATATATTATGCCGGGGTTTATTGATAATCATAACCATGTCTTTGAAGCAGCGTCTGAAGCTGGAGGAAACTGTGAGTTAAATATAAACTTTCCACTCGAAGCACATATTCCCACTCTAAAAAGGTGTCGCAATCAATCTCCTTCAACAGGTTGGATCATAAGTTATGGCTTTGCTTTAGATGCGATTTTAACGCCAAATAACCACTATACTCCCCTTGAAGTCATTGACCGTATTTTTCCTGACCAACCTATTGTTATCATGGAACAGACATCACACTCAATGTGGGTTAACTCTGCGGCATTAGAAATAGCCAATATCACTAACGCCTCTCCAGATCCTCAAGGTGGGAAAATTCTTAAAGACCCACTAACCGGTAAACTTAACGGCATATTGCTTGATAATGCAGGTGATATTGTTATGGAAATGGCATGGAATCACTTAGATAATCCATTTAATCAAAGTTACGACGGCCTCATTAATGGCTTAAAAGAGGCCTCAATGAATGGTATCACCACTATAGGAGATGGGCGACTTTACTGGAAACGTGGCTGGTTTGACGTTTGGCAGCAAGTAGAAAAAGACAATAAGTTAACTGCACGTGTATCATTGCGGCCATGGATTTATCCAACCGTTCCAATGGCAACACAACTTAATTTTTTAAAGCAAATACAATCAAATGATACATCGGGGTTATTGTTAACCAACCAAGTAAAACTCTATAGCGATGGTTTGATCAGCAACGGGACGGCAAAAATAATCGAGCCCTACAAACAAACCTATATTCCAGAGAACCCCAATGGCATCAATTATATTCCCCCACACAAAATGCGCACTTGGTTAACTGAATTAGATAAAATAGGATACAGTGCTCACATTCACGCTATAGGTGATAAAGCAGTACGTGAATCACTCAACGCGATTGAACATATTCGACAACAAGGATCTAAAAAGCCTTATACTTTAACACATCTTGAGTTAGTCAATCATCTCGACATTCCTCGTTTTAATCACCTCAATGTCACCGCAGATTTTCAAGTAGGATCCCATTACATTGCTCAAAATGATCATCAATGGGCTATCCCTTATCTCGGAAGAAAGCGGGCACATGCACTGATGGATCCTCAAGCTATCTTTAATACTGGGGCGAATATGACACTAAGCAGTGATTGGGATGTTAATCCTATTAACCCACTTGTCGGTATCGCCAATAGTTTAAAAATGGGCTCAAGGGGGCTACCTGACATCCATTCAGCCATTGATGCATACACTATTAATGCCGCTAAAAGTTTGGGAATAAGTGATATCACAGGCTCACTGACAGTTGGTAAATCAGCAGACCTCGTCATATTAGAAAACGATATTACCCGTCTTGCTATCGATGACATAGCCAACACTCCCATCCTTATGACCATATTACAAGGAAATATTGTCTACGACATTGATGATTCATTTTTTTAACACAATACTCAGGTTAACCATCAATCATAGCGTTTTATTAATCAATTGATGGTTAACCTTAAAAGCATCGATAACTTGGCTGCCGTATTGCGAAAGGGCTAATCCATTTCTCCAGCACAGTTCAATACGGCGATCGATAGCCTCAGTTTCAAAATCACACTGTAAAACCAGTAGCTTTTCATTATTAATCTCTGCAGCGACTAATTC
This sequence comes from uncultured Shewanella sp., assembly GCF_947501665.1. Taxonomy (GTDB): domain Bacteria; phylum Pseudomonadota; class Gammaproteobacteria; order Enterobacterales; family Shewanellaceae; genus Shewanella. Next base: position 157,752 of record NZ_CANMWS010000011.1, read on the forward strand.
AGCAGGTAAAAAAGCAAAACCTTTACCATGTTTAAGCATAGCGATTAAAGGTTGAATATCAGAAAACAAACTATAGCTAGCGCTAAACCCAGTCATATTATCCTGTAAAGGCGGTACATTTTGTTGTGCTTCCCCCCACACCAATTCTCGATATTCTCCAAGAACAGCAGAACTAACAATAGGTAATTGAGCCAGAGGATGAACTGGACTGCATACTAAGACTTCTTGATAATAACCTAAACGACAATATTGAAAATCAGTATGATGTATAATATCAGATTCATGAGTAATAATAATATCCACTGAGCCAAGGCTTAAATCTTGATGCAACTGTGAAAGATTAGCTCGGTAAACTTCAACGCTTATTTGCGCTAAATCCAATGTCACAGCCAATGGCTGAGTAAAGGCTAAATCTGGAATATAATTCTCTATGCCAATTCTCAGCACTGTGGGCTCTTGTTTCGCAAGCATTTCAGCACTTTTTACAAATTGGTCAAATTGACTCAATGTATGAGTGAGGTGAGGCAGTAATTGTCTCCCAGCTTGACTTAAGCGGGTTTGATTCCCTGTCCGCTCAAAGAATTCAACCCCAAGTTCAATCTCTAAATCTGAGATCCACTGGCTCACTTGAGGCTGTTTCTTACCTAATTGGCGGGCAGCAGAAGATATCGATCCTTCAGTCGCAAGTAACAATGCTTTTAGGTGCAATGAATTCATAAGCTCAACTCAATAAAAAGTATTTTCTATCAGTACTATACATTCTCAGCTTAACAAAATCATTAATAATGGCAGTTCCTGTTTACTTTGTCATATATGGATTATTAGCTTTATCATTATCCATTGTATTTGCATTTTTTATGGCATTAAGCTCACTGACGTCGAAGTGACATTGTGCTAAAACATTCGCGATAAATTCACTTTTTGCTTCACAATACAAATCGATATCTGTTGGAAATTTTTTTGCTAATGCTTTTTTAAGTGCAGCATATTCACTTGCGGTTTGCTTATTCAACCTAAGATGATCCCTAAAGGCAATATGATTTTTTACAGCCAAACAATTCGGATCGCAAACATACAAATGATGCGGGTACTCAGGGTTTGTCAGTGAGAACATCTCTCGACCTTCTAGGCCTAGGTTTCCTCTATAGACATAGCCCATACTTTTTAACGCGCTTTTAGCAAACTCAAAATCACAAAAATCCGTTAAAATAATATCAATGTCAATGATTGCTTTGGCATCGAGACCTTCAACTGAGGTGCTACCAATATGCTCTATATTGTAATCGATTCCCTTGATTGCATCAGTGAGTCTATTTTCAATGGTGTGAAACCACATTTTCCAATTTAGAGAATACTCAACAACTTTCACATTCATTTCAAACCGCCCTAAGCTACCTTTTCTCTCAATGATAGCAAATACCTTACGTAACGAGAATCACCTACATGAATATGCAGCACATCTCATAACGTTATTTTTCAAGGTTTTTTCAAGCTGCATTCAACAAGCGGTGTTAGTCAAGGGAGTATTCAGCTTTCTAAAAGCAGTGTTTATCGTTTTACATCATGACCTAATGATTTAATGTGATCAATAACTAAACCATGCCCACCTAATAAAGTAGAAAGCCTAATTTTAGCTCCACTTTCAAACGTTAATGTATACCAATTGGGTGCAGCATGAAATTTAACTTTTTTAAATTGACCCACTTCTCATCCTTTGAACCAGACCATGGTGTATGAAACTGAATTGAGGTTTCATCAAAACGACCATGCACTTTAAATGCCTCCCCAAAGGCATATACAGCCCCTAACCCAAAACCAAGAATTAAACCTATTAAAGCATAAAAATCTCACTCATGGTTATACTCAACAAATAACAAAACATAAAGACATACTATTGATATTAAACGAGGTTACTACGAGGTTAGAGCCAGCCATTATTAATCAGTAACATAATAAGACTTTCACCCAAATTCAACGTTCAGCATTTATTAAATCATGACCTGACTATTTTTAACCTACATGTCTGCGGTTGAGCTGGAAAAATAAGCAATATTAGCGAAATGAGTGAGTTTTGAAGTGTAAAGTACCTACTCAGTTGACCTTTTATAATATGAGGCTGAGTTTCTTGGCCTTAACGCTTAGCATATTGAAATAAGCTGCGTGCTAGCCTATAGGCATATATTGACAACACTTTGAGAAATGCCGTCGTCGTTTATCTAAATGCTCACAATAGCGACTGAGTTCTTGCAAGGTACCGACAGGGCCATGAAACAACGCGCCAAACTCTGCGACAATTTTTAACCAATTTTCAGCGGATATATTAATTCTATTCAATATCAGCTCTGCATTCGCAGATATCGCTCCCCGCTTGTCATTACGGATAACTCTGCCTGTTTCATCAACTAACTCAAGATAATCTTTCAATGCAAAAGCAACACCTTTGGGTTGATGTTGACGTTCATTACCGACAAAAGGGAGAAGCTGTTTAGGCTGCTTACCCGTTAATGCGGCTTCAATACGTAATTTCAGGCTAGTGTGATCTGATTGCTCTGGTTTACTCGCCATCTTTGCACGAATGGGATTCAATTCAACATAGGCCATACAAGCAAGTAATGCCTCTTCATCAAGTAAAGCTTGGCTTTTAAAACGTCCTTCCCAAAAGTGACCCGTACAGTTATCTTCCATATTCG
>NZ_CANMWS010000012.1 GCF_947501665.1 uncultured Shewanella sp.
ATAGATTAGCCGCTCAAGCTGCTCAAGAGGAAGCTGATAGATTAGCCGCTCAAGCTGCTCAAGAGGAAGCTGATAGACTCGCTGCCGCCGAAACCGTTAGATCTGATCTCATAGAAGCAGCAAGACTTACGGCCAACAGTAGAGAAGATGGTGGATTAGATAGAAATCCAACATTGTTGTTAGCTAAAGATATGCCCACCATGCCGACCCCAACTTTCACTGCACCTGATTTGGCATTAACCGCAAGAGAAGCTGAAGCGATGCCTGAACGCACTTTTGAAGCACCTGAGCTTACACTCACCGCTGATGAGGCCGTCACACCTGTTTTAGCCCCTATTGCTATTCCTGATAGAATGCCGGTCGTTATTGTTGATCCCACGCCCACCAATGAAGTCGACACCAGTCATACCAATCAGGCATACGGTGTTCAAGATGGTAATAATAACGCTCTGGTTGTCGATCAACGAGTGAACAGTGACACTAACTCAGCCAATCTATTCCAGTTTGGTAATGAAAACAATGCTAAGTCGATTCAGACTAACAGTAGTGAGTCATTTGCCGTGATTGAACAACTCGGTTTTAGTCAAGTCAGTACCATTAGTCAAAGCGATGTGATAAATGCTGATGCCGCTATCTTTGCTTTTGGTGATGATAATACAGGGGTTATTTATCAAGCTGATAACGCAAGTCACTCTAACGCAACGTTAGTGCAATCTGATAATAATCAGCAAGGCTATATTACCCAAACAGGCATTAACAGTGATGCATTTGTCACTCAAGCTGGGGCACTTAATTATGCTGAAGTCCTCCAATCAGGATACAGTAACTTTAGTAATATGGCACAAAGTGGCACCGACCATACAGCCTTTAACACTCAAACCGGTGATGATAACGACACAAATGCTTATCAACAAGGTAATGGGCAAACGGTGTATGTGTTACAAGCAGGCAATAGTAATAGCGCGACAACCAGTCAAACTGAAGGTCTAAATACGGCCGCTGTGGAACAAAATGGTGAAAACAGTTTCGCAGAGGTTCATCAAAATGGATTAAATCAAACTGCCTATATCATTCAAGCGATAACAGGAGACAATAATACTGCCGATGTCACTAATCAATCAGGCTCGCTCAATGAAATCGTGTTGCAACAATCTGGAATGAACGGGGTATTACGTACGTCTCAAGACGGAATGAATAATCAAAGTTATGGTGTACAAGGAGGCAATAGTAACACTGCATTGATGACTCAAAATGGTGAGCTTAACCGAGCTGATACATCAACCTATGGTAATGGTAATGACGTTAAGGTATTTCAAGTCGGTGATATTAACCAAGCTTATAGTTATACCTATGAAGGGGCAAATACCAGCAAACTCACCATCGCTCAAAATGGCGACAGCAATACTGCGACTGCGGGAGTTGAGGGCGGTAATGACAATGTTATTGGGCTGACTCAAACAGCGAATAGCAATACTGCCACAGCGGTCACTTTCGGAAACACCAATGACATAAAGGTTGTTCAAAACAGTGATTGGAATAATACTGAAGTCAGTAGCTTAGGCTCACTCAATAGTACGAGTATTAACCAATCGGATCTTAGCGGTGAAAGCCTAGTCGGCAACAACAGTGTGGTGGATCAAGTTGGTAATAACAACATATTAGGCATCACTCAATTAGGTGACACAAACCGAGCTTTTGTCAGTCAGTCTAGTGATCGAGTTGCTACCACTATTAATCAAACGGGAACCAGTCACAAAACCTTCATTGATCAGGGGGGGAATACTGTTAACGCGATTAAAACCCATATTGCTGTTACTCAAACGGGTGAGGGACAATCGGCTTATATACAGCAAAATGGCTACAGTACTTCAGAACAATCGATGAACGCTACTGTTAATCAATCAGGTAGCAATAACGCTGCTGATTTAACCCAAATAGGAAAAAGTCACGACCTAATAGTCACACAAAATGGTGCCCTAAACCGTGCTTATGGAGTACAAACAAGTAAGTACGGCAGCGCATCAATAACGCAGCAAGGTGACGACAACTCAGCATTTGTCGATGATAATGGTGGGAATAATACTTTAAATATTAATCAATCACTTAACAATAACCATGCTTATGGTTACACCGATAACACTGCTGATAATACAGAGATGACACTCACTCAAACCGGTAATGGTAACAGTGCTACCGCCGGTGTTGAGAGCGGAAACAGTAATGTTATTGCGCTGACTCAAACAGGGAATGGCAATACTGCCACTGCCGTGGCTTTGGGTGACACTAATACCATTAACGTGACTCAAGAGGGTTTTTCAAATAATTCAGAAATAAGCAGTTTAGGCTCATTCAATACGACCACCGCTAATCAAGACGGAGATCATAATATAAGTATTACAAATCAAGAAGGCGACACCAACTCTACAACAACTACACAATCTGGCCTTTACAACACCAGTTATATTAACCAGAACAGTGCTAACAGTTCCATTTCAGTTAATCAAACTGGAGATGAGCACCAAACATCTATTTTACAAACGGGTACTGGCCATTCATTAAACATTAGCCAATTAAACAGAGGAAATTCGACACACTTTACACAATCAGGAAGCAGTAACACCGCATTAGTCGAACAAGGAGCGGAAACAAGCCAAGCAGTGATTGACCAATCAGGTACAAATAACACTATATATGTTAAACAAACTAATACTTGGGTCGATCAAATATCAGATGGCTCAGATAATTTGGCTCTAGTCAATCAAGGTGGTTCAGGTAACATAGCCAGCATACAACAGTTTGATTCTTCGGTTCAAAATTATGCTGCTATTGACAATTATGGTAATGATAATATCGTTAGAATTAGACAACATGACTCTGGTAACCAAGCTTACGCTTATACCAATGAACTCGCAAATAATTCTGACATTAAAGTCATCCAATATGGTAATGACAACTCATTAACTGCTGGAGTAGAAATGGGTGACAGTAACATCATCGCAATTGAACAATTTGGGAATTCAAATTTAGCAACCGCTGTAGCAAATGGGAATTCGAACCATATTGCCGTTTTCCAAAACCAAAACAATAACATCGCACACGCGAGCAGTTATGGTAATAATAATTCGATTCACATTAATCAAGGCAATTAACATTGTAGGTATCAAATAATTAGTTCCACTCCAAACGCGACTGTTGATGAATCAACAGTCGCGTTTTTTAGTTTACAACAATGGCGTCTTTTCGATAAAGACACATCAACCTTCTCCACTTTCCACGTTAAGTGTGCTTCTTCTCTATAAAGCGACCAATCTCACGATAAGTCCTACAAACTAGATCACTGCTATCATTAGAACAAACCAGTCCCATGTCATTGTTTATTAAGAGCCAATGCCTAAAAACCTCAAAATATATTATTAATGATGATTATGTTGATATTGCATGGGTTAAATACACGCTTAACCGCTATTTTGGCACCGTCATTAGTGGCTGTTTTGCACACGCACTAGGCGGTGATGCATTATTATCCACTGATTGAGTTTTACCATTTCTAACATCGAGAGACCATTAGGGGAATTGATATTAGGTTACTAAACCGATAAAAAGGTCGACTTCCTCCATAGAACATCAGTGTTTTTCTAATGACTACCACTACAGCCATAATCTTTTATAACCCTTATTTATCAATGGCTTGATATAGTATCACAGATATTATTGTTTTAATGCCGATTGATACAAAGCATAGCGAGCACTGGAGATGTTACTGATGACTCTCTTTACTTAATTGAGCATAATTGGTGGGCGTTCACGACCCTGTAATTAAAATACATTTAACTCAAACATAATTAGTTCAAACATCATCTCACTAAAAGGTCAACCCCCCCTAAGAGACAAAATATTAGCTTACCTCAAGACCGTCCCATATTGTTCGGTTATGGGCCTACGTCACATACTCAGCCTTAAATGAGAAAGTCGCTATTCACATGGTAAGCACTATCTCAGTCGCTAATGATATAGTAATGGAGCTGTAAAACCGATATAAAACCCAATAAAATTAATGCTATTCCTGAATTATTAAGCCTATTGAATACCCAAGGATCATCATTAATACTATGGAGACTCAAACCGAGATTGCCATGCCATCATCAATAAAGGTGCGGATTTCCTATTGGCAGTCCAAGTCAACCAAAATCCTTTACATCAGCTCTGAAAGAGATTTTTCCAGCACAGCTGGTGTGATCTAAAAAACGTTAATGACATCAAACCTAGTGTGGCCAGTAACAGTATCGAAAATACCAAACCATAGATGAGCCTGAAGTACTGATTGCTACCAAGTGGCCAATACTACACATCTTTGGCAAAATCATTAGCTACCTAATACACAAAGGCAAAGAAACAACTCAAACACGTTATTGTATCAGCCCCACAATATTATTGACTGAAAAATTAGCTTCAATAGCAACGATTCGCTGGGCAACTGTAAGCCCGTTTCTTTGGAGGTTAAATATGACTATGCATAAGGTACTTATCTGATATCTCGGGGCAATGGTGTAGAAAACCTCGCAAGATTGCGAAAGATTACCATCGATATTCTCAAAAAAGAGACGAGAAAATGAAGCCTTCATTGAAAGAGATGACTCATTGCAATGGATTCAACTTATTTGCAAACACGAGAGCCTGTTGAAGTAAAAATATTCAGTTATCAGGCGGATGATAATTGCCTTTTTATATCAATTCATCTTAGTATTATTCAACCTGTACTGGTCAACCTATTATCCTTGTTTAATCCTTTCCATGACTCTATTATCATCATGAGCTTCTAACCAATACTTTTGTAATACAGGATTTTTAAGACCCGTTTTAGGGTCGGCTAAACTCCATGCCCTTTTCCAAATCCCATCGGCAATCATATGTACAACAGCACTTTCTATCGCTTGTGACACACATAAACTCACAGGTTCATTGGATGTATAACCCAGCTCACCTTCTAATAATTCTTGCGCATCCACAAATTTAAATACCCCTGCAGACAACTCTTTTGATAACACAGTTTTTGTCGTAGTCACACTGCTGAGTAGTCGTCCCGTTCGAATATCCACTGCTCGAAGATTAACAGTAATGCTGTCGACTCTAAACTGGCCCGATGCACCAATGCCTAAAAAGCGTGCACCAGCTCCTCCTGTTCTCACATTCGTGTCATAAGCAACAATGCCACCTTCCATTAATATTTGCGCCGAATTTAATTGTGGAATTTTATTCGCTTGGCCATTTAATCCTGCTCTTACAATTTTACGCTCAGTCAATAAATTCTGTAATCCCTCTCGCTCAACAGGAACAAACCAACTCGAATCATTCAATGCTTGAGCAAGAAAAGCAGTGCCGCTTTGCGGTACAGCCGTCGAAAAATTACTCGCAGGAATAGGTTTATACTGTCCAGTTTGATCCCTAAAGTCATATACGGCTGCTATCATTGCCCCTTGCGGCGTTGGTAACCCAATTAAATCATAATATGAATCACTTTTTGGCATCAAACTCGACGCAGCTTCAATATCTGGAAAATTGTCACTCGTTGTTGATGAGCAACCTGAAATAATAAAAATAACGAATATAACCAGTGACTTTTTCATTTTTAACTCCCTCCATCAGTGAGGCCACCCACTTCAATCACTGTGGTTTCTCCGGTTAAGACATCCACAACATTAACCATTAAACTGCCATCCTCATTAACGACTGAAATTTCAAAATCATCCGTTTTAAGATACCCTTCTCCACCGTTCGCAGCATCATTGAAGAGTTGTGTCATTAACCTTGACTCTAATGAGCTCGATAACCGTTCTAATGCTGTAGGCGGCACATAACCCGATCCGCTCCTGCTATTATGATCATTTTGAGCTGCTGCATTGGCCATTAAATAATTACCATTTAATGGATTTCCGCCAAAATTAGGATTCACTGGAGTATAAATTAGTTGAGTGGCGTTCGCAGACATCACGATAACACCTAGGCCAAAACTTGAGATCAACCGCATCAATTTTTTCATCTTAATCTCTCTATTAATCGACTCAGAATTCATCGGATGCTAAATCGGGATCGAGCCATTGTCCCCATCCAGCTTGTTGTTGTTGCTGCTTTAAAATTTGGGCCACTTTTCTTGCTGCTATTTCTGCGTGTTCATCAATATTATTATTCGCAGGTGAAATGATGGTTTTAAAAATCACTTTTCGATTATGAGTTATGGTAATAACACTGCCGCTTCTCGCTGTTGCTTTTTCAATAATCGTCAGGCCACCATGGGAAACCGTTCCTCCAATATCCTGATAATCAATAACGAACTCACGATAAAATCGATGGCCAAATCGTGTCATCGAGCGGTTTAAAATCAACCCCTCATCTAAATCGGCTGGTGTTTCGATGATTTTAGCTTGTTCATTTTGTTGTTGCTTATTGCTTAATACATTATTTTCAGTGTTCGCCATGACCATAAAATGACCGGTCAGTAACATGCTGATCAAACATAACCTTTGCCACAGGTTCATTGGTTTTCCTCATATAGGTTTATTTGCGCCCAAGCGATAGCTTCCCCTCGACTTGATACGCCTATTTTTTTAAATGAATGATACAGATGTGTTTTAACCATACTCTCACTCACAAACAATTGTTCCGATATATCAATATTGGAGAGTCCATGACGTAATGCTTGTAATACTTCACGCTCTCTCAACGTCAGCTCTTCGGCTAAGTTAGATAGCATTTTTTTGATTGATTTCTTTGCTTGCACTAGTTCTTGGGGAATAATCGTTCTACCAGCCACAATTTGATTTAATCCTGAACCGATTTTGTCTAACGAAGCATCACTGTAAAACACACCCGCAGTAATTGAGTTTTGGATCAAAAAACGCGCATTCATTTGAGTAGGAAAATGAATATAAACAATACGAATGGCTCGGTGAGACTTTTCGATTTTTTGTTGAAATTTATAAGCATCCTGTACATCAATACTGGATAAATCCATCACAACAATAGATAATTGACTATCATCAAATTGATAATCTGTATTTTCAGGAGACAAGGACACTAAAGTAACGAGAAACTCTTGTGGCCAACGAGCTTTTAACAAGTCAATCAGTAATGTTGCTCGTGATATGATCATCCAATGTTTCACTTTAAACATGTGTTACCATTCCTTTTGTTAAATTACATTTACCACTTGATATTATGACTAAAAATCATAATTTTCTTATATTGATACTCTCGTTATTATTTTTATAAGTCATCTATACCACCGTCTCAATTGCATATAGCTCATTATTCAACAGTATTCATATTTAAAAAATAATACCCAATATAGATTAACTAGCACCTTCTAACAGAATAAAAACAGCCAACATCTTCCCTAACATTGACTAAATAATTTATTACATTAATGACAGAATCATGAATAAGTTAGTTCATCTATTCTGCTATTGAATCAAAAATCTTGAACTTATTATCGAGCATTAATTAAATAACAACATCAACCTCAAGTATGAAAGGTCACCTATTCAGAGAGGTATAATTTAAAAAAAACTAATACTTTAGCATTACCTTATACTTTTAAGGTTACTAAAAATACAACAAAACAAAGGGTTAACTTGATCTATGTATGAGAACATAGAGTTTCATAATAATACAACTCTCTTTATATATAAGCTTTGACGGAAATAAATAGTTGACCAAGTCGTTTAATTAACCTGTAATAAAAAATATGACTATAATTAAGCCCAGTAAGGAGCTTCATCAATCTCCCAGTAGATTTTATCGATAACGTTTAACTAATTTAATACTATCGCCATTACCAATCTAAAAAGTAATATAAGATCGCCAATACAGGCCCAGTTATGCCTATTAATAATTAACATCCCTGTATCATCAATCGGGCTCACGTCACTTTATTTTTAACTAAATAACGATTAAAACAGCTACCCAGATAGAATCTCCACCGATATGATTAACTCACTTTAAGTCATCGTTAAATATAAAAATTGATTTAAACGTAAAAATAAAATATCAATTTAAGTCATCTAGATAAAAGGTGTTATTTGGCTTTGAAGAGACATTGAATACAAATCAATTAATGCTGAATGATCGTAACGGGTTGACGACCAAAGTGCACCACATTAACATTATGATCCATACCTTGCTGGTGGATTGAAATTTGACTCCCTTCACCAAGTTGGGCTGCCGATGCATGATTATTATGTCCTTGCTGGGTGACATCTAACACTAAATCCCCCCCTAATTGAATCGCACTGATTTGATTATCTGAGCCTTGTTGTAATATTTGAGCTTCAATTGCTGCACCTGATTGCAACAAGAATAATTGATTTGCCTCACCTTGTTGACTCGCGACAATATTATTATTGCTCCCTTGCTGAACAAGCTGCATTTGATTGGCGACACCCACTTGTGAAGTATTAATACGAAGTTCACTGCCTAATTGCGATACCAATACACTATTATCTATCGGATTCAGTTCATTATATTGGCTAAGATCGCCATTGTCAGCATCATTTGCCAGCACATTTAAGCAGAAGACACTACAATATAAAAAAATAAAAAAAAGGTAAAAGTCTTTAACTATATGCTTTTGATGATTAACCGACCAAATAAATCGCCTATAATAAATGTCCACATCTATCTCGCTTCATCATCTTAATGTTGTTTTATTATCAACCTCTCAGCTTATTCTAGCATCAATCTTGAGTATGAAATTCCCTTCCACTAAAGACTATACTTTCTTTTTTTGTAATACTTTCTTCTACGGGGTTTTCACTTAAATGCTCATCAAATAAGAAGGTCCGCTCGTATTGAAAACCAATCTAGATACTCCTGAGAGTCTTGCTATACCTATTATCAATAGTGAATAACAATTTGCTTCTCACACTAAATTCACATGAATGTAACCCACTTCTTCCCCAACCAGCCTATGCCTGCTACCCTAATGGCCATTCATTGTTTTAATTTAAGAGCTTAAAATGAACACTTCCTCATCAAATGCCGCCGAGCATACTGCAAAAATGCCGTTAGTGATTACTCCTTCCGCCGCTAATGCTACTGCGATCCCATTGTCCATTTTCACTCCCGATATCTTTGCAAGCTGGATGAAAGAGCAGCCTCTACTGACTCAAAATTGGTTAAGTCAGCAACATATTACTAAGCAAGGCCATAGTCTTATCCCTAATAATGAAGGTCAGATCATCCAAGCGATATTCGTGACCGAACAAGCAGACAGTTTTTGGGCCTGTGGCGAACTCGTCAATCAGCTACCCAGTGGCCAATATGCCATTCAAGGTGAGCCTGATCAAATAGAGAAAGCGGCCTTTAGTTGGGGACTGGGTGGCTATCGTTTTGAACGTTACAAGAAAAATCATAAGTCACTGCCGCAATTGCTTGTCCCAACCGATGAGATAGCCAACAAAGCAAACCGCTTTATTCGCGCCACATCGCTTACTCGAGATTTAATTAACACACCTGCTGGCGACATGATGCCCCAGCACTTGGCACAAACCTTAAGCCAAATGGCCGAAGAGTTTGGCGGCAAACTCACGCAAATTGTCGGTGACGAACTACTTGAACAAAACTATCCCACCATTCATATGGTCGGCCGCGCCAGTGTTCATGCGCCAAGATTACTTGATTTCACGTGGGGTGATGACAGTGCGCCACAAATCACACTGGTCGGAAAAGGGGTGTGTTTTGACTCTGGCGGCCTAGACTTAAAGCCTGGCGCCGGCATGCGCTTAATGAAAAAAGACATGGGCGGCGCCGCCCATGTCTTAGGGCTAGCACAGCTTATCATGGCCCATGAATTACCTATTCGCCTACGCGTACTGGTGCCTGCCGTTGAAAATGCGGTCTCGGCCAATGCCTTTAGACCCGGTGATGTTATTACTACCCGCCATGGTATTAGCGTTGAAATTGATAATACCGATGCAGAAGGCCGATTGGTACTGTGTGATGCACTTTCAGAAGCGAATCATGATAAACCCGATATGATCATCGATTTTGCCACCTTAACCGGTGCGATGCGGGTCGCGTTAGGCACAGAGTTACCGGGGTTTTTCAGTAATGATGATTTACTGGCCAACGGGATCACCCAGTCAGGATTAAATCGAGAGGATCCTGTGTGGCGCATGCCACTACATCAAGCATATAACGATTTACTCAAAAGTGAAGTTGCCGATCTATCCAATTGTGCCACCAGCCCTTTTGGCGGCGCAATTACCGCAGCCCTATATTTACAAGCCTTTGTCGATAAAGACATTCCTTGGGCACATTTTGATGTCATGGCTTGGAATAACCGTAAACTGCCTGGTCGCCCTATTGGCGGTGAGGCCTTTGGTATTCGCGCCGTGTTTGATCATTTACAACAAAAATATAAATAAAAGCAAGAAATCAATTTAACTTTTTGATTATTAATGAAATCTGGTTAGGACCAGACACTCATTATCCAAAATTAAGATTAAATAACCAATACTCGGCTAACATCACGGGTATAAGCAGACACAAAAAAGCCCGATTACATTCGGGCTTTTTTGTGTCTTTACGTTTAGAGGACGATTTAAGCCTCTACGCCTTTACTTCTTAAGAACTCATCGTAAGTCCCTTTAAAGTCATTCACACCTGTCGGAGTCACTTCAAGAATACGCGTCGCCAATGAAGAAACAAACGCTCTATCGTGACTGACAAACAACAGTGTGCCTTCATACATTTCAAGGGCGTTATTTAATGATTCAATCGACTCCATGTCCATGTGGTTGGTCGGCTCATCTAATAGCAAGATATTTGGCTTATCCATGATAAGTTTACCAAACAACATACGGCCTTTTTCACCACCAGAAAGAACCTTAACGGATTTTTTAATGTCATCAGAACCAAACAACATGCGCCCTAAAATACCACGAACAGATTGATCGTCATCATTCGGTTTGCGCCATTGACTCATCCATTCAAACAAGGTCATGTCGTTTTCAAAATCACTTTCATGATCTTGGGCATAATAACCAATCGCTGAATTTTCAGACCATTGAATGGTACCGCTATCTTGTGGCAAGTCATGTACCAAAGTACGCAACAAGGTGGTTTTACCCACACCGTTATCACCCAAAATAGCCACACGTTCACCCACTTCAACCATTAAATCTAAATTTTTAAATAAGGTTTCATCGAAACCTTTAGTCAAGCCTTCGGTGACTAACGCATTACGGAATAATTTCTTTTCTTGCTCGAAACGAATAAATGGATTCACTCGGCTTGACGCTTTCACTTCTTCAATCTTAATTTTATCAATCAACTTGGCACGAGACGTGGCTTGCTTTGCTTTTGACGCATTCGCAGAGAAACGAGCCACAAAGCCTTGAAGTTCAGAAATTTGCGCTTTTTTCTTGGCATTATCAGCCATTAAACGCTCTCGCGCTTGGCTGGCTGCCATCATGTATTCATCATAGTTACCAGGGAATACGCGTAGCTCACCGTAATCTAAGTCGGCCATGTGTGTACAAACAGAATTTAAGAAGTACCTATCATGGGAGATAATAATCATCGTACTGTTACGCTGATTCAACATTTCTTGTAACCAACGGATAGTATCAATATCCAAGTTGTTGGTTGGCTCATCGAGTAATAATACATCAGGATCTGAGAACAATGCTTGCGCTAACAAGACTCGTAATTTGAAACCCGGTGCAATCTCACTCATCAAACCAAAGTGCTGCTCAACAGGAATACCCACGCCCATTAATAATTCACCTGCGCGAGATTCTGCCGTATAGCCATCCATTTCGGCAAACTCCATCTCTAAGTCAGCAACTTTAATGCCTTCTTCTTCAGTCATTTCAGGCAAAGAGTAAATGCGATCCCGCTCTTGTTTTACTGCCCATAATTCTGGGTAGCCCATGATCACGGTATCAACAACATTAAACTCTTCATAACCAAACTGATTCTGACTCAACTTCCCCAAACGCTCATTGACATCCAAAGAGACATTACCTGAAGTGGGATCGAGATCGCCGGCCAAAATCTTCATAAAGGTTGATTTACCACAACCGTTAGCACCAATTAAACCGTAACGGTTTCCGCCGCCAAACTTTACTGAGATGTTTTCAAACAGCGGCTTAGCGCCAAACTGCATGGTAATATTTGCTGTAGTGATCAAAGTGACATTCCAAAATTCTGATTGTATGAATAAAACAAAAATGCGTTTATCATTTGCTTACTTTTAACGTTAATTTGTAAGCAAGGTTAGCAAACACCCACGCTTGCTAAAAGCAAGTGACGGAAGGCTTGAAATTAAAAGCCAGCCTAAGCACTCGCGCAATTTTTTAAGCGCGGTACTATAGCCTAATTTAGCCTCAATGATCAATGAAAAGCGACTGTGTATGATAATGAAAATCACACTCAACAGTCGCTTTAGTCGGTTCATTAACACTCACGTTTTCGCCATCATCATGGTACTTTCAATCTCAGTCCAGTTTCTGATGGCATAATCGATTCGCATTAGTGACCACAGTCAATGACGACAACGCCATCGCCCCACCCGCTATCACAGGGCTTAATAGCATTCCTGTTAAAGGAAATAACACGCCTGCGGCTACCGGGATCCCTAAGGTATTATAAATAAAGGCGCCAAATAAATTTTGCTTAATATTACGCATTCCTGCTTTGGCTAATTTAAAGGTACTGGCAAGTGTCATTAACTGATGGGAAAGTAAAGTTAAATCGGCGCTCTCAATGGCAATTTCAGTGCCACTACCAATAGCAATCCCCACATCAGCACTGACTAACGCTGGCGCATCATTAATGCCATCGCCCACCATGGCAACCACTTCTCCTTCCGCTTGTAAACGCGTCACATGTTGCTGCTTTTCTTCTGGCAGTACTTGTGCATTAATTTCATCAATACCGACTTGTTTTGCCACCGCTTGTACAGTTTTTTCGTTATCGCCACTAAGGAGCACCACCCTCATACCATCTGCTTTTAAAGCGCTAACGGCTTCCTTAACTCCCTCATGCAAAGGATCGCTAATCGCAATAAGTGCCACTAATCGCCCTCCTTTTGCCACATAAACCGGTGTTTTTGCCATCTCAGCCCAAGAGGAGGTAAGATCATTGATGTCATTAACACCGTCTATTTGCAATTTATCCATCAATGCTCGATTACCAATGGCATAATCACTTGAAACTGCTTTAACTGATGATGTTGAGACCGCCATCGTACCGACAATTCCCATCCCTTGGTGATTGGTAAAAACCTCAGGTTCAAGTAAAGTAAGCCCCGCCGCACTGGCCTTATCAATAATCGCACTGGCCAACGGGTGTTCAGAAGCTTGCTCAAGACTCGCAATATGCAAGAGTAATTGTAATTCATCCTCCGCTTGATCTATTAAGGTAAAGTCCGTCGCCGTCGGTTTACCTTGGGTTAACGTGCCCGTTTTATCCAACACCACACAGCTCACCTTACTGGCCGTTTGTAAGGCTTCACCATTACGAATAAGCACACCCATTTTTGCCGCTCGCCCCACAGACACCATTATCGACATCGGCGTCGCGAGTCCCAGCGCACAAGGACAAGCAATAATTAAGACGCTCGTCAGTACCACTAATGCATGGGATAGTTGTGGTGCAGGTCCAGCAAAGTACCAAATGCCAGCACTTAATAAGGCAATAACAATGACAACAGGGACAAAGTAAGCGGATATTTGATCGGTTAATCGACCTATGGGCATTTTTGAGGTTTGGGCTTGCTGTACTAGCTCAATAATCTTTGCCAAACGGGTATCATCCACTCCCGAGCTCACACGATAAATTAAACTCCCATTACCATTAACCGTTCCCGCACTGACGCTATCGCCCGCTTCTTTATTCACAGGCACTGGCTCCCCGGTGAGCATAGACTCATTGAGTAATGATTGACCTTCAAGGACTTCACCGTCTAATGCGACACGCCCGCCGGGTTTTAGCCGAATGCGATCGCCTAAGACTAATTCGGCAATTTCAACTTCTTCATCACCACTGTCAGTAATACGTATGGCCGTCGATGCTTGTAACCCTAATAAACTTTGTACCGCTTCACTGGTTTTTCCTCTTGCCCTGAGCTCTAATGCATGGCCTAAATTAATCAAGCCTAAAATCATCACGCTGGCTTCAAAATACACATGCCGTGTATCAAACGGAAACCATTGAGGCATTAAGACTACCAGCATAGAATAAAACCAAGCTGCGCCTGTCCCCAGTGCAATTAAACTATCCATATTAGCACTTTTGGCTTTCAACGCTCGCCACATACCTTGATAGAAATGTGCCCCCGTAGTTACCATTAATACCAGCGTTAATACACCAACTGCTCCCCAAATAAATTGATCGCTTGGATCACTAATTTGCATTTCACCGCCAAATAAGCCCCAAAGCATCAGGGGGATCCCCACACCTAACCCAATAAATGCTTGCCACATTTGCTTATGATATTGGCTCTGTTCTAATTCACTTTTCTCTTTAGTTGCCCGTTTTGCATCCAGTACCTGCTCACTGACATAACCCACGCTTTGTATAATGGATTTAGCTTTCTCAATATCAATCTCTTCATTGATAATGACTTGTTTGTCGGCTAAATTAACGCTGACACTCATGGCTGCCTGTGCTTGAAAAGCATTTTCAATTTTTGCAATACAACTCGTACAATTCATATCAGGTACTGACAATATCATGGTTGACATAAGATCCCCTTAATTGATAGATGAACTCAATATCGACTAAACAATATCTTCAGTTTATTGTCTCCCCTTATAGGAGAGTCAAACTGTTTTTGCTATCATTTTTAAAACGTATTCAGTCATTGGAAGTGGATCATGAAAATAGGTGAGGTTGCTAAAGCAACAGGCTTAACAGTCAAAAGTATTCGGTATTATCATGATATCGGCCTTGTTACAGGCCAACGAAATATCAATGGCTATCGAGAATATAATGACGCTCATGTTGAAGCATTGTCGTTTATTCATCATTGCCGAACGTTAGGCTTCGCCCTTGATGATTGCCGAGCTTTACTTGATTTGAAAATCAATCAAGCTCGCCATGCTAAAGATGTCAAAGCACTTGCCACACAACATTTAAATGCAATCAGCGAAAAAATTACTCAATTACAAATATTGGAAATGCAGCTCTCCTCTCTTGTTCATGATTGTGAAGGAGGCGAACAGCCTAATTGCGCTATTTTAACGGGCTTAGTTAACCCTAACACTTCAAAAAAGCCTTCCAATCAATAAAAAAGCCAATCTTGTTTAAGACTGGCCCTATTTTTTATAAAAACAACCGTAACAAATTACATGCCAAAGGTATAACTCATACCAATATTGAACAGATTATTTTGATAAGCCGTTTTCAGATCATACTCATAACCATCTGTATTGGTTAATACAGTCGATTTCATTTCTGGTGCTCTTAAATGACGATATTCTCCAAAGATCCTCATACTTTCGGTCGCTTGAAATCCAACACCAACAATCCCCTGATAAGCTACAGATGTATCCGTTTTATTATCCAAACTCACCATTTCAGATCCTGAAGCCGTCTGCATATAGACACTACCATCATATTTAGTTTCCATATCAATTAGCCCTACGCCTAATCCCGCATAAGGGATCCAAGCACTCCCCATTGGAAAATCATGTAATAGATTTAAACCGTACCAATTGCCAGACACTTTATTCCCTTGAGCAATATCATCCACTTTATCCATTTCGTCACTTAGGTAAGTGAATTGTAACTCAGTACGCCAATTATTATATTTAATACCTATGCTACCACCGACATTATAACCCGTATCAAATGTTGTTTTAACGCCAGCCACGCCATTTTCAGAGGTTGCAATTTGCTCTTCTAAATAACTCGCACCGCCAGATAAACTCAAATAAAACAATGCATGATCAGCGGGAGGTGGAGGAGGAGTCGGCTTGTGCTTAGGCACTCCATCAAAATAATAAGTTAATCCAAGATTAAACAGTGTCGATTGATAATAGCTTTCTAATTTATTGCTATTTTGGGTCCAATTATTAAATTGGCTTGAGCCAATATGCCGCACTTCAGCCAATAAACGCATCTCGGGAATAGGCTGATAAGCTATACCGACTGTCGCTTGATAAGCAAAAGCAGAATCAGATGAATCTTCATTAGAAACAAAACCACTTGTGTCATCTGTTGGATCGCTCCACTCACTGAGTGCACCAAAACTAGAATTAATAGTGATCCCCCCAACACCAAACCCAGCATAAGGGATCCAATGTTTACTGATGGGGAAATCTCTCAATACATTGAACCCGTACCAAACCCCTTGTTGCTGATTACCTTGATCAATGTCAAATACCTTATCCATGTCGTTATACAGATAAGTCATCTGAACTTCAAAGCGCCATAGATCAACTTGCTTCCCTAAGCTCACTCCAGCATTAAACCCCCAATCATATGAAACGATCCCTGTACCATTATAAGCTTCATCAGCAATGCTACGTTGTTTTTCTAAATAACTGGTACCAGCCGATGCGGTGACATAAAAACCATTAGGTACAAAATTAGGAGCAGGTGGCGGCGGTGGTGGTGGAGATTTAAGCCCATGATCTTCTTCGGCGTATAACGAATGGCACATGAGTGAGCACGGTAAAATAAAAGCAACAGCTATGCGTTTTTTCATTTCATTCATCCCTATATATTTATTATCAACATCCATCGTTTTACCTAGTACCTTAAACAAGTAAGTAAAACACAAAATAAATATAGTGCAGGTTTGAGAAATATCTAATAGGAACCTGATTAAAATACATCGAAAAATATGATAGGTAAAAGTCTTCCCTCTCCTTTGTCTGCCAAAATACGTTCTCACTTTGATACGGGAATGATATTTATCATCAATCGCGAATACATTATTTTATACCAACCTAAGTCATCCTTATTCATCATCACTAATCAAAATAAATCAACTTCTTCTGGATAGTTAACTATGTTAAAATTTAATGTTATTTATTAATAGCCTCTAGCAATCACTTGAAAATTAGCCCCTCCAACGGAATAACAACACACTAAGGGATCCTTAATGAAATTATTTTTTCCAACTTGCTTAGCTGCCATAATGTATTTATTAGGTACTCAAATCGCCTTTGCAGCTTGCTTACCCGATAGCCTCTATATTACTCGTCATGCAGAAAAATTGGATGAAAAAGGCAATCACGACCCTAATCTTTCAGAGCGAGGACAAGCAAGAGCCCAACGCATCGCTGATATGTTAGCTGATATCAATATTCACCGTTTATTTTCAACACCCTATAATCGAACAAAACAAACATTAACGCCACTCAGCCAACATAAAAATCTATCCATTACTGAATATGATCCTAGAGAGCAAGCAGCATTTATTCATCAACTTAAAAATAATTATTGTAACCAAACATTAGTGATTGCCGGACATTCCAATACTGTTCCTAGCATGCTACAAGACTTAGGCATTCATTTTAATGTCAGCTTAGGAAAGTATCGCTTTAACTATCAACCAAGTATTATTTTATCTGAACACGAATTTGGACAACTTTTTTTCATTCGCTTTAATAATGATACGCCAATTCTTGAAGTTCTCAGTAGTGATAGTTAACCTCATTAAACAACAATGCGCCGTCAAATCAGGCGGCTAAAATAAGCAAAGAGTATTCTACTTTCAACTTCCCCATGAAAATCTGCTCAATTCAACTACACTTTTTATAATCTTTCATTACAAAGGGATAGTTATGGCATGTGCGGGCATGGTTGTGATCCTCAATGGCGCTCCCCATTCAAAAAAACAAGCCATTATCGAGCAGTTTCAACAATACAGTCACCAACCTTTCTTTACCTTAGGTTTGCGAGACTTTTACTCCATCATGCGTTCTCCAAATAACTGCCTTCCCCTCGGCACAAACCCAGCCCAAGATGATAATGATTTAACGGCATTACACGCAGCGATTACCGGTATGGCAAAAGGCGGCTGCCATATGATTGTCGACCACTGTATAATTGCTGAAAAATACCTTTCACAGCTCAACTATTTTCTTCAAGAACTTGACGTCACTTGGATAGAAGTGATTCATGATGAAACATCACGAATAAAAAGCGAGAAGAAATTAGGCGCTAGACCTGAAGGCAGCACTATCGACTTAACACAAAAAATGGTAACAAAAATAAAGTATGATCTGCAGCTTGATAGCCACAATAATAGCGCTAAAACCTGTGCAGATGAAATCACCCAATACTTGCTTGAACGACCTTTAAGAGAAAACCCCGCATCCAGGTGGGTTCCCTTAACCTTTCCAAACCATACCGAAGATCTTGGTCATATTATCTTAATCGCGGGAACAACGAGTGCAGGAAAAAGTACTTTATGCCAAAGCCTTCAACAAGCCATGCATTCCCCTCGTATTCAGTTTGGAATAGATAATGTCGTCACTATGCTAGCCCCTAAACATTTAGGGATCCCAGTGACAAAAGAAGATACTCATCATTTCAAACCTAAACCCGAACAAGCACTCGGTTTTTACTTAATCATGCCAGGCCCCAGTATCGACAACCCCTATGAATATGCCACCGTTCAACTAGGTGAACTTGCAAGACTGGCTCTCAGTGCACATTTTCATGCTGTAAAATTTATCTCTCAGTGCGGTATTAATGTCATTTCTGATCAAGTTTTCTCTTTTAAAGATGAATATTTAGAAGCAAAAGCAGTACTAGAAGCCATGCCGACTTTTTGGGTGGCGGTGAATGCTGATAACGATACGCTTCTCGCCCACGAGAAAAAACGAGGAAATCGTTTTCCAGGGCATACCATAGGCCTGCTTTTACAAATGCATAAAGATATTGCCAATGATCTGGAACTCGATAGTGGGAAAATGACACCAGAAGAAGAAGCCAAAACAATTTTAGAGACACTAAAGCACAAGTATCCAAAAAGTGATTTTTAAACTAAAGGCTCAAACACCGATAAAGAATTGACCCATTGCCATATAAATATCACCCAAAGTTCAATAGGCGCTAATATATGATAACAAGTCCAGTCATCTTGCTTTTAACTGTACTTGTTATCACTTGTATTATTTTCAAATCATATAAAACCCTTAGGCTTCTTGTAATGACTGATGTGCTTTTATCAATCCAAAATCGGCTAAAATGGCATAAGCACAAGGCAATATCAATAAAATAAGCACAGTGGATGCCAGCATACCAAACACAATCGAGACGACTAAAGGCTGAACAATTTGAGCTTGTAGACTGGTCTCAAGCAATAAAGGCAATAAACCTGCTGTCGTGGTCAAGGAAGTTAAAAATATCGCCCTAAAGCGTTCTTTGCTGGCGGTAATAGCCGCCTCTTTGACCGCTTCACCTTGGCCCACATGATGACGGATATATTCCACCAACAAAATCGAGTCATTCACAACTATCCCCGCCAGAGAAATAAACCCCATCATACTTGGCATTGATAAATCATAGCCCAGCAAAAGATGACCAAAAATGACCCCTATCAATGCCATCGGAATCGCACTCATCACAATGACAGGTTCTATATAACTTCTAAATTGAAAGCTTAAAATCGCAAATAATCCAAAAATACCAATCAAAAACTTGATAGCAAAACTCTTTCCTGTTTTAGCCGTTTCTTTTGTCGCACCTTCAAGGCTCACTCTCACATCAGGAAATGCTTTATTTAATTCAGGGATTAAGTCTTGACTGAACTGGGCTAAAACTTGCTTGCCATTAGTCACATTGTTGTCTACATCCCCTAAAATGGTAATTGCTGGTAGGCCATCAATACGTTGCAAACGCACATAAGATCGATCAAAACTAAGCTTTGCTATCGCCGATAAAGGAATTTGAGTTCCATCTGCCAACATGATGGGGAAGTTAAGTAAAGTCGAAATGTTCCCAGCTTGATCTCGATTTAAACTCACTTCGATTTCTATGTTTTCAGTCCCCACCTGCACTCTATCAGCGATTTGCCCTAATAATGCACTTCTTAATTGATTGGCGATATCCGTTCCATCAATACCATAAGATTGGGCTGCATCACCTAAGGCTATATTAATTTCAGGTTTCCCTAGTCTAAGGTTATCCAGTACGCCAGTTACTCCTTTAAACTGATTTAAATATTGCTGAATATACGTTGAAGCCTGTTTCATTTCAGGCAAATTCTCCCCTCTTAACCGTATTTCAATGTCACGCCCAGCTGGCCCAAAAGCGGGTTGCTTAAAAATCATTGAAATTGGCGCAGCAACTTCACCGACTTCGGAGCGCCATTGGTTAATAAATTGCCCTATCAAGGTATTTCTTTTTTCAGCCGAGTAAATATCAAGCCTTATTGTCGCAACATGTGCACCTTTTTCTCCATCATCAGCATTCAAGTTATATTGTGCGGTAATATTTTGTACAAGGTTTTCTTGCTCCTTATTTTTAATGGTGAGCGCTTTTCCTACTTTCTGTGCTTTTGCGACAATCATATTGACTAATGTATTCGTTTCAGCAAGTGACGTGCCAGCAGGCAGGATAATACGCGCTTCAGCGACATCTCCATCAAGTTCAGGAAAAGCAGAAAATTTCACCGCCCCACCGACCACTAAAGCAATGCTCAACAGAAATAATGATAACATTGCACCAATAGTCAAATAGCGCCACTTAACAAGAAATGTCACTAAATCCACTAGCTGATTATTTTTGATAGACTCAAAACGCTTTAAAAAGGCCGCTTTCCATTTCCACTTTAAACTGGGATCGGTCTCTCCCACTTTCTCTAATGAATGATATAAATGATTAGGTAAAATAAGAAATGCTTCAATTAAACTCACCGTTAATATAATAATTAAGACTAAAGGGATCACAGCAAGAACCGTTCCCATTTGTCCATCGAGTCCCAGTAAACTGCCAAATATACAAATTGTTGTTAAATAAGATGAAAAAACCCCTGGCGCCACTTTCTTAACGCCTTCAATGACGGATTGATCAACACTCAAGCCTTTATCTCTTTGAGCAGCAATCGACTCTGCAATCACAATAGCATCATCCATCATAATCCCGATAGCCACTAAAAAAGCGACTAACGACATCATATTAATGGACAATCCAAACAGGCTCATCATATAAAGGCCGCCAAAAAATGCGACCGGTAAACCTGCTGCCACCCAAAATGAATAACGTAAAGAGAAAAACAATAACAATGAGAAAAAAACCAGTAAAATCCCTTGCCACGCATTGTTCACCATCATCTTTAATCTATCTTTGATCAAAGAAGAAGTGTCGTTTGTTAAAGTAAGTGACACGCCATCGGGTAAGTTTGTACTTTCTTGAGCAACAAACCCTTTAACCTTATCTAATACCCTCAATGCATCTTCAGATTTATTTTTACTGATTTTCAAAATAGCAGCGGGTTGACCATCAAATTGGATCTTATCTTCTTCTAATTCAAATCCATCCGTAATCGTTGCAATATCCCCAAGATAAATCGTCCCACCGTTTGGTGTTGATTGAATGACGATCTTTGCTAATTCATCCGCTGTTACTTTACGCTCATCAAATCGAACAAGAATGCTTTTATCTTTTAAATCAATCGTTCCAGCGGGAACTTTAATATTTTGCCGACTGACTTTATCGGCCACTTGTTCAGCGGTCAAACCTAGGCGTCGCATATCGATTTCATTTAATTCAATACGTAGCTGCCTGTCAGAAAAACCTTGAATATCAACTAACCCGACTCCCGCATCCACTTTTAATCGACGCTTGATATCCTCAGCATAGTCTTTCAATTTGGGTTGACTCATATTGGCTGAAATAGCCAAATCAATCACAGGATCGGTCCAATTCGACTCTTCAACTACAGGGGGTTCAATCGATGTAGGAAAATCTTTCACGGCATTAATTTGGGTTTGCACATCAATCAGCATGCGACCAACATCAATGCCATTATTCAAGTCTAA
This sequence comes from uncultured Shewanella sp., assembly GCF_947501665.1. Classification (GTDB taxonomy): domain Bacteria; phylum Pseudomonadota; class Gammaproteobacteria; order Enterobacterales; family Shewanellaceae; genus Shewanella. The sequence goes on from NZ_CANMWS010000012.1 coordinate 22,005, forward strand.
GGTTAAAGTACCTACCCCTTCTTGTGCATCACATTTAACTTCTTCTATATTATCGAGTCCATCCACTGCATCTTCCATTCTCAGGCACAAACTCTCTTCTACCTCTTTTGGAGAAGCACCAGGATAAACAATCGTTACGGTAATATTTGGGGACTCAAAAACAGGAAAGGTTTCTCTTTTAAGTTGTGTAACACTGGCAATACCTAAAAAAATAAAGGTAAACATTAACAAATTAGCAATGGTCGGATGACGAGCAAAGTAAGCAATCATAATAACGTCTCTCCAACCTTATTGGATGTCCGTAATGCCATACCATTTACCGCAGGTGCAATATCATTCATGATGAGTCGATCGCCCTCTTCAATATTTCCTTCTATTGCGACTTTGTCATCATTTCTAAAAAGAACATTAACAGGTATTATTTTCAATGTATCATTTGCCTTCATCACATAGATTTGATCCCCTTGTATCGCTTTTTCAGGAACAACATACTGAGATTGCATTTTCCCTTTAATTATGGCCGTAACAAACATGCCTTTGCCAAGAGGAGGCTTCTTTGCGATATTGATCTGACTCATATCTTGCTCAATATTGAGATACACACCTATCATGCCATTTTGAGCATCCACTTCTTGGGCAACTCGTTCAACGTTTGCGGGCCAACTCACCAACTGGTTATTAATGTTTAAATTCACTGAGGCTGCCAAATCAACACCTTTAAAAGATGGCAAATACCCTTTTTTAGGAATAGCAGGTAAGCTACTTAATAACACCCTCAAATCATCAATTGAAAACTCAGCCATTACTTGAATCGTCCCCAATTCATATGCAACAACCATAGTTTCATTTAATTGAACAAACTGATTATTTTCAATATTCACATCGGCAATACGCGCATCAAAAGGCAAGGTTATTTCTGTATGTTGAAGATCCCGCTCAGCACTTGCTAATTTCGATATTTCTACATCTAATTGTGCTTCTAATATTCGGCGATCATCAGGTAATAAGGTTAATTGACTTTTTATGTCCTGCACTAATTTGAGCTGATTAAAATAGTTCTGTTGTTGATTTTCTAATGCCGATTCAGACAATAAGTTTTTTCGATTAAGCTTTTTATTCCTTTCAACTTCATTTTTCACTAAAGTTAACTTATTTTGTTCTATCTCTAAGCTCAACTTTAAGTTTTTTTCATCTAAATTCAACCGAGTTAACTCAACTTCTGATGCTTTTTTATTGGCTTTAGCTTCAACAACTTTTAATTTATATTCAGTGGGATCAATAGCCAATAGTAAGGTATTTGCAGGCAAAAATCGGCCTGAAGCCAACGCAGGATTACGATAAACAATGCGACCACTAACTTGAGAAACCCCACTCCAAGTATGCTCAGGTTCAGTACGACCAAAACCTTTAATTGCTGGCGCAATGTTTTTCTTAGATAGCGGCATAACATCCACTAACTTTGCTCGACTGATTTGCGAACGAGTATCTGGCGTGCTCTTTAATAGTACCGCCAGAATAATAGCCAATAGCCCTAAACCGACACCCAGTAATAATGTTGTTTTTTGACTTAACTTCATTTAGATGTATTCCCATTCATAATACCATGACTAATTAATGCTGTATTATGCGCAGCCAGTTTAGATAAAAAATCGGGCGTAATATCTATACCTAATTTAGACTGTAATAAATTAGGCATAATAAAAGGAAAAATTAATAAACTAATAAAACTAATTCTTGCCAACTGCGCATCAACATCCTGTCCTAGCAATCCATTTCGTTTTAATACTTCAAAAAAAATTATCTCTTGAGGTTCAAATAACTCATTAAATACCTCTATGACCTCTCTATTTTTTGCCGTCTCAGAAGTACAAGCTAAACGATACACAAGCCTTGGAAAGTTAGGGTATTTCGCCATAGTTTGATAATAAAGTGTCATCAATCTTTTAGGTTGATTAATGTCCATATTTTCTTCTATTTTAAAGAAAACTTTCGTAATAGGTTCCATCGTTTCCTTCATCATAGCAACAAACAACCCTAATTTAGAGCCAAAATAATATCGGATTAAAGCAGGATCTGTTCCTGCTTTTTTCGCAATTTTTCGCACAGATACTAAGTCAAAATCTTGCTCAATAAACAACTCTCTGGCAGATGAGATAAGAGCTGCCCTATGATAGCCATTCACTCTCGGTCGCCCAACTTTAGCTTTATTCACTGATCTCTCCAACATATTCTCTACCTGAAGAATATAGTAAAAAAAATTTCATCTTCCATCTATTAGATTAATTCCACAAAAACAGCTTAGCTGTAGAATTTAGATAGCTTATGCCTGTAAAAAACATTTCAACTGTATAAAAACTATCTTTTAATTAGTGATTTTATGAAAATATTCTTAAATACTAGACATTCATGAGAAAGTAATCACACTCAATCTCACTATTAGGTAACAGAATCATTAATATAACAATGGATCCCAACTAAAAACCCGCCTGACAACCAAATAGTTAACTATAATTAATCTTTATTGAATATAATCATTCTCATTATAAAATCAATTATATTTATGCTCTCTATCTACAAAATTATGCCTGCGGTTATTCTTATTAAAATATTTTCCAAAAAACTTTCTTATGTATCAAATATAAGAATTACATTTTTCACATATGCTAAATATTTTTCTTACATTAGAGAGGGGGACCACCAGACACATAGATAATACATTTATCACAACTGATAACAACTAAATATAAAACATAATTACTATCACTATATATGAACACATTTATACATATAATAAACCTAAATTAGAATTAAGCAGCGCCGTTAAATATCACTATTGAACACTCGCTTTTGTTGTACTTCCTACTAATAGCAGACGATTAAACACGAAACCTCACCTTGATATCGACAAAAGTATCCGAATTTAGAAAAAAGTGAAATAAAAAACATAGATAGTGACTATTCGATTTATTTTAAATTATATTTAATAAAATATGTCATACTCATCATTCCGATTTTAGGCTCATTAATAGATTTGATATATATTTTAGATAACATGTCAATCAAACAAATTTATCAGGCATTGAAACAACCCTACCCTTAATTTTTTCAACCCACTTTATTGCAATAAAACTATTGCGGAGTTTAATAATGTAATCAAAGGTACATCAGCAGATGACACGTTTACTGGTAGAGCAGGTGATGACTTAATCTTAGAATATAAAGGTAACGATATTCTGTCAGGTGATATGGGAAATGATTGTATTTATCACGGCGATGACAATGACTTTATTAAAGGAAATGGCGGCAGTAATCAATTATATAGTGAAATGGGCACAGAAAGATTAATGGGAAAACAAGGGGAGGAAGATATACGATAGGCATAATAGTCACCATTATATAGTACACATAGAGGAAGCGCTCTAGTTTCAAAAAATTGACCATAACCAATGAGCAATTGAGGCCATAAAAATCATCTAAAAATGAGCCCTATCAAAAACAAAAGTGCTCCGAAAGCTATCAGCCTCAGAGCACTTCACTAATAAAAAATTACTCATTTATCCAGTTAAGAGCACAAATCTTATTCCCAGCAGGATCACGTAAATAAGCAATATACATTTTCCCCACTGAGCCCTCTCTGACACCTGGAGGTAATTCACACTCTTTACCTCCATGGGCTACTCCTGCTTTATGCCAAGCTTCTACACAAGCAACACTTTGTGCAGAAAAACCAATTGTACTCCCATTCCCATGGCTCGCGGTATCACCATCAATAGGTAATGTTATGGCAAATACCCCGCTACGCGTAAAATAAAAACAACGCCCTTTTTCATCAAATACACCCGCCTCATAACCTAAGGTTGCAAAAGTGGCATCATAAAAGGCTTTAGACTGATGGATATTTTTTGCCCCTAACATCACATGGCTATACATGATAATCTCCCTATTCATTTAATATGAAATTGCTTCAATTCCTTGCATTAATACCAATCTAAGTAAGTGATCACTCAGCGGGAATTAAAAATGCGGTAGGCAAGGTGGTTAATTGCTCCTGCTTTAACTGACAGCCCCATCATCCATGGCAGTCGTGGCAGTTTGACGCTAATCGTTATTCTATATCGAAAACAGACAACGCAGCATAACGTATTTTTAAACCCGCACAGAGTGAGTCACTCAGGCATTTCACTTCTTTGTTGCATTAATTTGAAAGGAAATGACCCTTCCTGCATCAATGCGCCTTGAATCGAAAAACCTGAGTAGCTCTGAACTGATCATTTACTTACTTAGATTGGTATAACATGGCAGCTTAACATGAGTCCAATCTATTAAGTTAACGGCAGTTGATCTTTTTAGAAATGATTTCTATGGCACAAAGGCTGTCTTCATTCTTTTACAAGTAAAATCCACTAATAGTGTTTTACTCTTTGTTGTAGCCCTCTTTATTAAAAAGGGCTGAGCAGACTAGGGCCTGTTTATCTTTTCTTTACGCTCTCACTACCGGCTATTGCTATAACTGAATGTAAATATTGACATTCACTTCGATTAACGACCAATAAATGACTGTCCTTTTCAAACCCAATTAAATGCACTTTTCCAGCCCTTTCATATAAAAAATGCATTAACTGACGATGAGTTTGATAAACAACATATACATCATTACCTGACACTAATACTTGTTGAGGATCGGCGTTCAAAATCGCCACTTCTCCTTCTAAATAACGCCCAGTATTTTCTGTTATCTTCAATCCATAATAAGTGTTATTTCGACTGAACTGCAAATCAACACATTCTGTTGTTAACGGCCTTTTTTCTATACTCTCTTCTAACCAATCATGCTCTGGGCCTGAATCCTGACAACCAATAATCGCAAGCATATTTGAACGCTCAGGCAACGTATTGACCTCATAACCAAAAGCCAATGCTTCAGGACTTAGCTGTAATAATTTAGCTAATTTAACCCCAGTAATAAAATCGATACCTGATGTATGGCCATTTTCAAATAACGATAAACCTCCAGGACTCAATCCGACTTCCTTTGCCACATATTTAGCTTGATAACCTAGTTGAATGCGCTTTTGTTTAACCCGTTTACCTAATGCTTGCATGGCATTTCCTATAAATATGCAAAAATAACACTTAAAAAACCAAATTTTATGTCGCGCCATTCATGCCAATAATATTAAACACACTTTTTATCATTTAAAATCAATTAGTTAAACCAAATCAAGAGGAGTGGAACTTGTCTCTATTTTTGGACCTGCACATTTAACATCAATTTAGTATAAAAAACTTTTTGCTTATTAAAGCTAACATATGCTAGTTTACAGCCTAAATTTAGAATGACAAATTTATTATACTAAATTTATCCAGGGGAGATAAGCTCACTTTAAGGGATCCACAAGGAGAGTGCTAAAAAGCCCATAAGTGAGTGTAGAATGAAATAGCATTGTATTTTTCATTCTAATACCAATGTTGGTATTACTAGGTAGACGGGGCACATTGCCCCGCGCCTATATCCTAGCGTAAACAACCACCAAGGATGACACAATGAGAATATTGAACCCATTCCAATTATCACCACTTGTCGCTTTAATTAATATTAAAACGTTAGGAAAAAGAGAAGATGCCGTCATAGCCTCTATCGGTTGTGTTGTTGTCAATGTTGTCGAATCCAACATTGTCGATGAATATTATATTCGCTGCCAAACCGAACTTCAGGCCCACCGTACAACAGATAAAATTTGTCATCACTTTTGGCAACAACAACGCATGACCAATCCAGCATCATGGCAAGAATTATTTGCACCTAGTATTCCACGGCGGCCCTTAAAAGGGGCCTTAGAAGATTTATCACACTTTATTAGTCAGCAATTTCCAACCAATAGCATCATACAATTAATGGGTAATAATGCAGAGTTTGATAATGCCATTTTGACACAAGCATATGAACAGGCAGGCTTAACAGCACCAATATTTAAGTATGAAAATCAATCATTAGCCACTATGAGCTGGCTATCAAAAATGATATTTGGTTATGATCCTAATAACATTCTGCCTTTTATTGGAACAAAACACCACGCACTTCACGATGCTCAACATCAAGCCAAAGTATTATTAGCTATCATGGATAAACTCTTTATGTGTACAGCCGATCACCTTGAAGCAGACATAGCTTAAATTTAAAATGAAAATCGATCCTCAACTGTTTTCCAACATACTCAATTTAGGCCATTTATTAGATCATTATCAAATGGCCCTAAAAGAGCTCCAGCTCACAACCACTATCAACGCGCAAACCACACAGCTTAAAGTCTGTAAAACAATTTTTGTAGACATGCAATTAGCGTTGAAAAAAGTAAAAATATCCCAGGCAAGCGCTCAAGTTCACCCATTAGCCTCAGAGTTACTCGAGCGAATCAATAAACTAGAACATCACATGAATAAAATTCAAATGTTAATTAATAACTAAAAATAAATTAGAAACAATTGAATAAAAGCAAGCATTATTGAGGAGTTTAATGTTAATTTCAGCAGCACTGATATTACAACCTTCCTTTACTTGTCCTGCCATTTTTTTTCTTCCATACTCATTAATGACGTATTTTTATAACTGGCTTAAATGACGTCATATTAGTCAATATCTAGCGAGTCTACTTGCATAATAGAGGTATCTTTCATGATGCACCATTCACTCTATTTTATCCTTATTGATGTCGATGCCATTCAATGCAAGACAATATTCGTTGATCAGCACAACACAACTTTAGGGGAAGGTATATCAGGGGCTATCAATCCTATAGTTGACGATAAAGAGGTAGAAAATATCATTGAACAAATCACTCTTTTATCATTAAAGCAAGAAAACACGCTACAACTCACCTTGAATATCATCATAAATGCATTAAGAATAAAGGTGCTTCATTATCATCCACACGTTATCAATTTCTCTCACCCTTTCTTATATTCTTATCTTACAACTTATCTGCATATTGTTTGTATTAATGCACACAATAATCACGATCAGATAGCAAACATCATTGTTACTGACAGTTACAGCTTTTTTGTATATCAACAACAAAAAATCGAATTAAGGGATATCACTTTCTCAACACAGATAAAGTCAGTTGTACTTGGCAAGGATTAAAGCGACTTTTTAGGACTGAAAACAGACTTAATCAATGTTAAAAAATATTTGAGGACAATCTATGACCGCTTGCAAGATGGAATTAGAAACAAAACAAACATCTGACCTTATTGAAAATCAATTAAAGACAAACTTACCCATTGTCACAAGAATAGGGACAAAACTCAGACAAATTAATCCCAGTGTCGTTGTTTTTATTGGCCGTGGCTCTTCAGATCATGCAGGTGTCTTTGGGAAATATTTAATTGAAATTGAAGCAGGCATTCCTGTCAGTCTTTCTTCACCTTCTGTATCCAGTATTTACCTTAAAAAGATGCATTTCAAAAACGCCGTTGTCATTGTCATTTCTCAATCCGGACGAAGCCCTGACATACTCACTCAAGTGAGAATGGCCCGCACCCATGGTGCTTATACCATTGCCATTATCAATGATGAAACCTCTCCTATAGCCAATTTAGTTGATGAGGTACTCCCTATTCGAGCCAACAAGGAAATTGCTGTTGTGGCAACAAAAAGTTACTTGTGTACACTAACGGCCCTTATTCAGCTAACAGCCCAATGGACAAAAAATAACGTTTTACTTCAAGAGCTTACTAAACTCCCAATGGCATTAAATAAAATTAACGCCCAAAAACCGCTACTTAAACCTTCTGATTTACAAACCTTATCAAGCTTAGTCATTTTAGGAAGAGGATTTGGTTTTGCCATCGCTAAAGAAATGGCACTCAAACTAAAAGAAGTATATAGCATTCATGCTGAAGCCTTTAGCAGCGCTGAATTTCTTCATGGTCCCATCGCACTCATTCAACATGAAGTTGTATTATTGGATATAGGTGTGCAAGATGAAAGCCTCAGCGTACACCAAGTTAGAATAAAAGAATTAGAAGAAAAAAATACCAACATACTGCATTTATCACCATTAGGTGACCATATTCACCCTAGATTATCTCCTCTATTGATCATGCAGCGATTTTACCTCGATATTGCTCAAGCGGCTGTCAAACTTGGATTTAATCCTGATGCACCTGAAGGGCTCAAAAAAATTACGAGAACATTATGACCATCGTAAACTCTTTAAGTAACTCACACCATCTTGACGGCTAAACACTTTATCAAATCCCCTTTTTGAAAAACCTCTTCTCTTAATTGAAATAGGCGCTCAAAATGCCACTTGAAAACATACCTCTTATTTTAAGATGGTTAGGTATATCGCTAAATCACAATAAAATTCACAGTACGCGCATTACGACAATAAAATTAGCTTTACAACACCACATTGACCTTAAGAAACCGACAGAAACTAACTAAAAAATGTAACCGCTTTTAGCCAATCATAGATAAATCATTGTCCATCAGCCACAGTGAATTTCTGCTGATGCCCATCCCATTCGCTTCGATTTTAGTTGTATGACTATCAACAGCTGTTTCTACATTCGTCATCCTAGCAGCTACATTATCTATAACCGTCGTTTTTGTTTGAACATCCGTCAATGTTTCACCTATATTTGTAACCGTCGTTCCCAATTTGGTGGCCGTATTTTCTATTCTATTCACTCAGCCAGTGATATCATCACCAACAATATTCACCTTTCTTTGCAATGCATGAAGTTGAGACAATGTCGCTTTGGTCTCATCGGCTGTCACTTCTTCTTTTTCACCAAACAACGCCTTACGCTTAAATGCTGTCTCTTTATCTTCAAATTTTACATGCACTCTTTCAAAAGTATAATTATTGGCTAATAATGAAAGAGTATTTTTCGATGCAATGCTCGTATCCAATTTAGCCCCAACTGTCAGGCCAACAGAGCTGCCTAATTTCATATTCGTATATGCACCAATGGTATTTGACCAAGATGCCCCCAATACCAACTTAAAACTATTTTCAGCAATCGGTTTATACCCCAGAAAATCGAATTCATGTTTAACATTCATTTTCCCTTCGAGTTTATTTATATCAATAGGCTTAGACTTTGGCTTTTCACCTGTTGCCGTATTTGCTGTTGCACCCACCATGACTCACCTCTTAAAAGTACGATTTTAAAATGATCAACAAAATAACAATAAAACGTCAACTCAAATGGATATAAAACTTATAAAATTAGATATTTACAACAACACCCAATGTTATAGATTAAGAATGAAATCGATTAAGTTTTGTTATATCCATAATTCAATTTTTTCGGATCACGATCACAAGGGTATTTAAGACTTCATGGAAAGACTTTCATAAATTAAAAAAATAATGAGATATTTTTAATTTTGTAACTACAACTTATTCAGAAACATATATAAAAATACACCCAAATAATTGAAATTGACATTAACTAGAGTAAACACTTTACTTATTACACAATCAACAAAGAACCAATCAAAACTGACATAAGTTTACAAAGAGAAAAATATAACAAAGAATAGAAAACTACCTGCCCCCAAAATAATAGCAAAAGTATTATCGTTGAAATAAAGTTAAACACATTCCTTCTATTCGGACTAATGCCACCATCACAAAAGCCAATCTCAAAGCAATTTACGCCAATAAAATAGCATAAGGTAAAGTTAAGTCTGATATAAAAATAAAATGAGGAAACATCTCGAGTGCCAATGATGAATAAACCTTGTCCACTCACTATTGGCGCTTATGATTACATTACAACAAGATTATTTTAAGCGGGACCTCAATAACGTGGAAGGTAGCTTGATGTCATCAATGACGCAGACTTTTGAAACGTTTTTTAGTTTAGATATAGGTGAGAATATCGATATTTTGTCTTCTACTCATATTATCCTGCTGTACATAGCCTACTATTCAAGTCAACATTCCATCTTGGTATTGACAATATATTTAACCTAAACTCGGGATAATGAGTGTCTAGTTTAAACCAGATGATATTAAAAATCAATGAATTAAATTGATTTCTTGTTTTTATTTATGTCATTTTTTGCTAAATGTCGATATCAAGGCGGGATTTCGTGTCTAATAGCCCGCTATGAGTAGAAAGCACAACACAGATAGGGGCCAAAATAGCGATATTTAATGGTGCTGCTTAACCCGAGTTCAGGTTATTTAGGCATTAAGCCAAATTTGCCAATAATAGGCTTATTGTTAACTCATTATCAGCAAATGGATTGTTGATCCTCTTGAACACTCCTTATTTCGAGTTCAGATTAATTACCCAATAATATTAATGCCATTATCTTAAATCTTAGTACTTCCAGACTCTATTTCACTGGGAAAATCCGCCATACACGTCCCCGCAGTCGCCATTTTAGTGAAATTTATTATAACAATAAATCAGAACTATATTAGCTCAGCATTGTCATTCCAGCATCAACAATATTGATCCCACTCGCTGCAATTGAGGCTTCATGATCTGCGAGATAAGCCCCTGCTTTCGTAATTTTAGCCTCCGCTGTATCCATTCTAGCCACAACATCATCTATAGCCGTTGTTTTGGTTTGAACATCTGTCAGTGTTTCTCCTATATTTGTAACAGTAGTCCCCAATTTTGTAGCCGTATTCTCGATCCTATTCACTCTTCCTGTAATATCATCACCGACAATATTTACCTTTGTTTGTAAAGCTCTTAACTGAGACAGTGTTGCTTTTGTCTCTTCAGCAGTCACTTCTTTCTTGGTAGCAAACACAGTACTGCGCTTAAAAGACACCTCTTTCTTGCTGAAAGATACTCTCGTTTTTTCTAAACTATAATTATTGCACAAAAGTGATATGCTGTTTTTTGAAGCTATGGTCGTATCAAACTTCACACCTATCGTCAAAGAAACTGAGGTTGCCAACTTCATATTATTATAGGCTCCTACTGTCGTAGAAGTACTCACCCCTAATGTAAATGAAAATTTATTATTTACAATCACATTCAAGCCAGTATTCAAAAAATTTCTTTGTCTAGTTTGCTGATTAAGGGCAACGGGTGAGTTAATATTTTTTTGAGTATCCTCTTTATCTCTTGCCTCTTTATCATCTGCTTTCTGTTGATCAATTGCAGCCTGATCCGCTGCGGCTTGATCCTCTACGGCCTGATCAGCTGCCGCTTGCTCAGCTTCTGCCAATTTAGCTTCTAAATAAGCCACTCTCTCTTCTAACGTCTGAGTTGTATCTGCTGTTTCAGTCATTACCTTCCCCCCAAAAACTGCTTTCATTAAAAAATAAAAATCAATGGAAATCTACCAAAGTAATATGACGACCAATCACTCAAACAACACAATATATAAAGTAATTAACCCCGTTCCAAAGCGGCCTCATTATTGAAGTAGTGGTAGACCTTTTATTAAAATAATTAAACCTACATAACCAAATCTATATCAATAAAATAAATTTAATGCGATTAATCTAAAACTACAATACTTTATTGCATATAAATTCAAACAATTATAAAGCAAAAACAAAACAAAGGTAAAAACAAGAAGAAAAAGAAAATAAAAAACAATCATTTATTTAAAAACAGATGATTATTATCTGCTTTTGTTATAATAACACCCTATAACAAATGATAATAAAACAATTAAAATTAATTAACATCAATGTTTTGGCTTTATTTTTAAACACCACAATTAAATCAAGGCATATAAAAACTAAAAAAATTAAAAATACAGAACAAACCAACAGTAAAGCATCAAAAATAAGTTAAATATAAAAAATACACCCATAAAAATAAATAAAAATACCTAAGTCATTTTGTATAACTTAGGTATTCGCAGCTTTATCTACACTTATTATTTTAAGCCATTCAACTAATTCACTTTATGTAACTTTCGCTCTTTAGTACTCCAATTAAGATGATACTTCTCACCTATCGGTGCATCAATCCTTTCAAAAGTATGGGCCCCAAAGAAATCACGTTGACCTTGTAATAAATTCGCTGGTAACACCGCACTTCGATAACCATCATAATAAGCCAATGCTGAACTAATACAAGGAGCAGGAATCCCCTTTAACACAGCATAAGACACGGCTTGGCGCCAATCACTTTGCTTTTCAGACAAAGCGATACTGAATGTCTCCGCCATTAATAGGTTTTCCAGCTCACGATCAGATGACATTTGATAAGCTTGGGTAATTGACTGCAAAAATGTCGCTCGAATAATACAACCTGCTCGCCAAATTTTTGCAATTTGTGCAAAATCGAGCTGCCAACCTTGCTCTTTGCCTGCCATCGCCATCAATTGAAAGCCTTGCGCATAACTAGAAACCTTCGCGCAATAGAGGGCATTTTCTAACTGATCAATAAAGGTCGACGCCTCAGTATGATCAATACGTCCTTTTTTCACCGTATTTGGGCCAGATAAAAGAGTACTGAGTGTCACTCTTTGTGTCTTTTGGGTACTTAAGGCTCTCGCATACACAGCTTCAGCAATGGTGGGAGCAGGACAGCCAATTTGCAAACTACTGACCGCTGTCCACAAACCCGTCCCTTTTTGGCCCGCTTTGTCTAAAATCATCTCAACTAAAGGCTGGGACGTGACAGGATCGTCTTGTTTCAAAATATCGGCACTGATCTCCATCAAGTAACTATTAAGACTACTCTTATTCCAACGTTCGAAAATGGCAGAAATTTCAATAGCCTGTAAGCCTAACCCTTCACTCAATAAATGATATGCCTCACAAATAAGCTGCATATCCGCATATTCAATGCCATTGTGCACCATTTTAACATAATGCCCTGATCCCGCAGGGCCAATATAGCTGGTACAAGCTTCTCCCTCAGTGACCGTTTGACCAGGCACAGTACGCTCAATAGGTAATCCCGTTTTGGCATCGACCTTAGCGGCAATCGCTTCCCATATAGGTTGAATGCGCTGCCAAGCTTTTACATCACCACTGGGCATTAAGGAAGGACCAAAGCGTGCTCCCACTTCTCCACCGGAAACCGCGCAACTAAAAAAAGTAAACTGGTGTCGATACTGCTCTTCTCTCGCAATGGTATCTGTCCACAAACTGTTGCCAGTATCAATAACAATATCATCTTGCTCAATGCCCGCCTCTATCAGTGCCTGACACACACCATCTACAGCCCCACCAGCAGGTACAGATAAAACGATAATCCGAGGTTTTTCAAGTTCAGTTAACATTTCAGATACGTTATCACAGCCTTTCACGCCCAAGGTTCTATTTAATCCCACTTCCTTTTGAGCTTGCTTAATCAGCCCAGAGACTTTTAATGCATCAAGATCAAAGGCAGACACTCGATAATGATTGTCTGCAATATTTAATGCTAAATTTTTCCCCATTACTCCTAAGCCAATAACGCCAATATCATAAAACTCGGTTTGCATGTTCATGTGTATTTGATCCCAAAGATCTTAATTTAAATCTCAACGATTAATCGGTTATTTGCTCCTGAGTATATACCTAAGCTAGACGTAAAAGCGAACATTTCATACCCGCTTTATACTGTTAATCAAACAATCAAAGTAAAACACAAACAACTTTAATAACATATACATAAACCAAAGCACCACAAATTAAAACAAAAAAACAACAAACATCTTTTGACTTAAGAAACAATTATTACCCCTTGTCTAACATGCTCTCTGGCAAGGGCGCTTTACATTCAAGGATGCTGATAAAAGTTGCCTCAAGCTTTACCTTTACGTAAACTTCATATATCTTGAAATTAAAGTGATCCTTAGGGCATTATGTATGGCCAATAATCAACACTCATCCATGACTTATTCTATCAGTGATTTATCAAAAGAATTTGATATCACCACCCGCAGTATTCGTTTTTATGAAGATCAAGGGTTACTCAAACCTAAGCGTCGCGGACAGACTCGCATTTACAGCTTAAAGGATAAAGTCAGATTAAAACTCATTTTAAGAGGAAAGCGCTTAGGTTTCTCTCTTGCTGAAACACGTCGATTATTTGAGCTTTACGATGCAGACAAAAATAGCAGTACGCAGTTACATACCATGCTCGATCTTGTTGAAGAAAAAAAACGTGCACTCCAACAACAAATGGATGATATCAAAGTAGTATTAATGGAATTAAATTCTGCAGAGCAACAATGCCGCGCCGCCCTAGAACAGCAAGAATAGCACTCACTGATGGGGCTATTCACGTTTTATGCCATCACACTCATTTAATAATAATAACTAGATTATCAGGATAATACACTCATGAGCCAACTATACTCCACTTTAAACTTCGGTCTCGGCGAAGAGGTTGATATGTTACGCGACGCCGTTCAAAGCTTCGCGGCAAATGAGATTGCCCCCATCGCAGAAAAAACCGACGTTGATAATGCCTTTCCTAATTCACTGTGGCCCGTATTAGGTGAAATGGGATTACTTGGGGTAACCGTACCAGAGTCATTTGGTGGGGCCGATATGGGGTACTTGGCACATGTTGTAGCCATGGAGGAAATCTCACGAGCTTCGGCTTCCATCGGTCTAAGTTATGGCGCTCACTCTAATTTATGTGTCAACCAAATTAACCGTAATGGCAACGATGCACAAAAAGCAAAATACTTACCAAAACTCGTTAGCGGTGAACATATTGGTGCCCTCGCCATGAGTGAACCAAACGCTGGTTCAGATGTGGTTTCAATGAAACTCCATGCCCGTAAAGAAGGCGACCGCTATATTCTTAATGGAAATAAAATGTGGATCACCAACGGTCCAGATGCCCATACGTATGTCATTTACGCCAAAACAGATTTAGACAAAGGGGCCCATGGCATCACCGCCTTTATTGTCGAGCGAGGTTATAAAGGTTTCACCCAAGCTCAAAAACTCGACAAACTTGGTATGCGCGGTTCTAATACCTGTGAGCTGGTATTTGTTGATTGTGAAGTGCCAGAAGAGAATATTCTAGGCGGACTGAATAATGGCGTTAAAGTCTTGATGAGCGGCCTCGATTATGAGCGTGTCGTACTCGCAGGTGGGCCCCTTGGGATCATGACAGCTTGTATGGACATTGTCGTGCCTTACATCCATGAACGTGAACAGTTTGGCAAATCAATTGGTGAGTTCCAGTTAGTGCAAGGTAAACTAGCCGATATGTATACTGGTATGAATGCCGCTAAATCCTATGTCTATAATGTTGCTCGAGCATGCGATCGCGGTGAAGCTACTCGTAAAGATGCCGCAGGGGCCATTTTATATGCTGCCGAATTCGCCACCAAAATGGCACTCGACGCCATCCAATTATTAGGTGGCAACGGCTATGTCAACGAATATGCCACGGGTCGATTACTACGTGATGCAAAATTATACGAAATCGGTGCAGGTACATCTGAAATCAGACGTATGTTGATTGGTCGTGAACTCTTCACAGAATCAAAATAATGCTCGAGGTGAAAATACCCCTTCAGAGACAACCGAAGTAACGCTCGAGGTTGGAACTCATTTTTCTTGAGCCTATTGTATATCCATTCCATAGGCTCACAGTACTAAAAGGATGTAAACCGTGACGCAGATCAGCAGCCGCATTAACACTCGCAGTGATGAGTTTAAGGCCAAATATGATGATATGCTTGCGCTAGTGCAAGATCTGAAACGCAAGTTAGCCGACATAGAACAAGGTGGAGGGCCTGCTGCCCTTGAACGCCACCTCTCCAGGGGCAAACTTTTACCCCGTCAACGTCTTGAAAAATTACTTGACCCTAGTTCACCTTTTTTAGAGTTATCGCAATTTGCGGCCTTTAATATGTATGGTGAATCGGTGCCCGCTGCTGGGATCATTGCCGGTATTGGGCGTGTGAGTGGCGTGGAGTGCATGATTATTGTCAACGATGCAACGGTCAAAGGCGGTACCTACTACCCCATTACAGTCAAAAAACACATTAGAGCGCAAGAAATTGCTGAGCGCTGCCAATTGCCTTGCCTCTATTTAGTCGACTCAGGCGGGGCAAACTTACCGAGACAAGATGAAGTCTTTCCCGATAGAGATCATTTCGGGCGTATTTTTTACAATCAAGCGCAAATGTCTGCCAAAGGGATCCCTCAAATTGCCGTGGTCATGGGATTATGTACCGCAGGCGGCGCTTATGTACCTGCGATGGCAGATGAGTCGATTATCGTAAAAGAACAAGGCACTATTTTTCTGGCAGGCCCCCCCTTAGTGAAAGCGGCCACAGGAGAAGAAGTCTCAGCCGAAGAGCTTGGTGGCGCGGATGTGCATACCAAAATATCTGGCGTTGCTGATCACCTCGCCCAAAATGACGAGCATGCACTTGAACTTGCCCGTCAAAGTATCACACGCTTAAACCATAATAAGCCCATTACGAGTCAATTAAGCGCCACTCGCGCACCACAATATGATCCCCATGAACTTTATGGCATTGTGGGTACCGATCTCAAAAAACCCTTTGACATTAAAGAAGTCATTGCCCGTATCGTGGATAATTCAGACTTTGATGAATTTAAAGCCAATTACGGTAGCACCTTAGTCTGCGGTTTTGCTCATATTCATGGTTATCCAGTGGGCATAGTGGCCAACAATGGTATTTTATTTTCAGAATCCGCCCAAAAAGGCGCCCATTTTATTGAACTGTGTTGTCAACGAAAAATTCCCCTTTTATTCTTACAAAATATCACCGGTTTCATGGTCGGTAAAAAATATGAGCATGAAGGTATTGCTAAACACGGCGCTAAAATGGTCACTGCTGTCTCTTGTGCCAATGTGCCTAAATTTACCGTGATTGTCGGTGGCAGCTATGGCGCAGGAAATTACGGCATGTGCGGCCGTGCATTTAACCCTACTATGATGTGGATGTGGCCAAATGCCCGCATTTCTGTCATGGGTGGCGAACAAGCAGCTGGCGTACTGGCCACTGTTCGCCGTGATGGATTGGCTCGTAAAGGGGTCAACTGGAGCGCTCAAGAAGAGCAAGATTTTAGGGCACCCATTGTTGAGCAATATGACAAAGAAGGTCACCCTTATCATGCCAGTGCGCGTCTCTGGGATGACGGGATTATAGATCCGGCACAAACGCGAGATGTCGTGGGCCTTGCGTTATCTGCAGCCCTCAATGCCCCCATTGAAGACACGCGATTTGGTGTGTTTCGCATGTAAAGCATGCTCCCTGTTGCCTAATTAGTGAATAAAGAGAAATGCATGAGTACAATGCCCAACTTTAGCTTTATCCAATGCCGTATCCATCAGGGTGTCGGTGAACTTATTTTAAATCGAGTGGACAAACATAACGCCTTTGATGATGTCATGATAAGCGAGATGTTGCTCGCCTTAAGCTATTTAAGTACATCCAATGATTGCCAGCTGCTTGTTCTCAAAGCTGAAGGAAAAAACTTCAGTGCAGGAGCAGACTTAGGTTGGATGCGCAGACAAGCAAACATGGATTTTGAACAAAATCTGGATGATGCACATCAACTGGCAACCTTGATGTCCACTCTAGATGACTTTCCAAAACCGACATTAGCTTTAGTGCAAGGCGCCGCTTTTGGTGGAGCCCTTGGCCTTATTTGTTGTTGTGATATTGCCATTGCCACCTCTCAAGCCCTTTTTTGCCTCAGTGAAGTCAAACTTGGACTTATTCCAGCCGTTATTAGTCCTTATGTGATCCGTGCTATGGGGGCAAGAAACGCAAGACGTTACATGTTAACCGCTGAAACCTTTAGCAGTGATACCGCACAAAAGCTCAATGTTATTCACGACATTAATGACAGTTTAGACTTAGCCGCTGTGCCCATTATGACGGCCTTAAAACAAAATAGCCCACAGGCCATGGCGTGGAGTAAAACCTTAGTTAAGTACCTTGAAGATGGACACATCAATCAAGCGACACAAGACTATACCAGTGAACGTATTGCCCGCATTCGTGTCTCCAAAGAAGGCCAAGAAGGACTCAATGCGTTTTTCGATAAACGTACACCACACTGGAAAGTGGACTCAGATCCACAAGGAAACCCCTAACATGATAATCAAACTATTAATTGCCAATCGTGGTGAAATTGCTTGCCGGATCATTCGCACTGCCAATATGATGGGCATTGAAACTTATGCACTTTATTCAGACGCAGATAAACATGCTAAACATGTCGCGCTGGCGGATCATGCCTTTCACTTAGGTGGCAGTGCCCCCAGTGAGTCATACCTAAAAGGCGATATGATCATAGATATCGCCAAACGAGCTGGCATTGATGCAATTCATCCTGGCTACGGATTTTTATCAGAAAATGCCGACTTCGCCCGTCAATGCGAGCAAGCTCAAATACACTTTGTCGGCCCAAGCAGTGATGCCATCGATGCTATGGGTAGCAAGAGCGCAGCGAAAGTCATCATGGAAAAAGCCAATGTGCCGTTAGTGCCGGGTTATCATGGCGATGAACAAGATGATGATAAACTGATCCTTGAAGCTAACACCATGGGCTATCCATTACTCATTAAAGCAGCCTTTGGCGGCGGGGGTAAAGGCATGCGCATTGTTGAAAGTGAAAATGAACTACTTGATGCGATTCACTCCGCAAGACGTGAAGCCAGTACCTCATTTGGTAATGATAAACTATTAATGGAGCGTTATTTACGTCAACCTCGCCACGTGGAAGTGCAAGTCTTTGCTGACAGTCAAGGTGAGTGTATTTACTTATCAGATCGTGACTGCTCCATTCAGCGTAGACACCAAAAAGTCATTGAAGAAGCGCCAGCGCCGGGCTTAAGTGACCGTTTACGTCAGCAAATGGGAGAAGCGGCAGTGGCTGCGGCAAAAGCCATTGATTATCGCGGTGCAGGCACTATCGAATTTCTTCTCGATACCGATAATCGTTTTTACTTCATGGAAATGAATACAAGGCTGCAAGTCGAACATCCGGTAACCGAAATGGTCACAGGGTTAGATTTAGTGCAATGGCAATTGTGGATTGCCGATGGTCAACCGCTTCCTCTCAAACAAAGCCAAGTGAGCATTAACGGCCATGCCTTTGAAGCACGGATTTACGCCGAAGATCCTTACCGTGATTTTTTACCTGCCAGTGGCAAATTGACCTTTTTACGCGAGCCAACAGCCGGTCCCCATGTCAGAATTGATTCGGGCATTCGTGAACATGATGAAATCAGCACCTTTTACGATCCTATGATAGCCAAGCTCATTGTTTGGGAACCCAGTCGTGAGCAGGCACTGCATCGTCTGCATAGTGCTTTAAGCGATTACCATATTGGTGGGCTGACGCATAATATTCCCTTTTTAGCCAGCATTGCCACCCACAGAGCCTTTGTTGATGCCAATTTCAGCACTGATTTCATTGAACGTTATAGTGACGCATTATTAACGCCGCCACAAACGGATAGCGTGATCCCACTTGCATTAGCAGGGCTTTATCAAGTATGCAAGCGTAAACAAGGCCTTAACGCACCGCAAAGCGATCCACATTCTCCATGGGGATTAAGCTCTGGCTTTAGACTCAATCAAGCCCAAACCCATCATGTCACTTTACTGGATGATAATCACCAGGTACAAGCATTAACCTTATTTGAAATTCAGGCTGGCAATCAGGGCGCCCCTAGTGTTTATCAATGGCAAACAGACCATACCGTATTTCATTTAACAGGCCAATTAAATGGACAAACACTGGAAGTTGAGCTCCGTCAAGAGTCAGTTAATAACAGCTCTGCTCAATCGCATTATACTGAGCAGCTAACTGTTTTAGTCAGTCACATTAATGATGACTTCACACTATTTATGAATGCACAGTCTTTTCACTACCGCGCCATTCAAACACAAGCTGTAGAAGAAGAGGACAATTTATCAGACAAGCTCAATGCCCCCATGAATGGCACTGTAGTCACCCATTTAGTCAAACTCGGCGATACTGTTTGTGCTGGGCAAGGATTATTAGTGATGGAAGCCATGAAAATGGAATACACCATTGAAGCTCCTTTTGATGGCATCGTCAGCGCCTTTTATTTTGAGCCCGGAGAGCTGGTCAGTGATGGCACTCAACTGGCTGAAGTTGAAGCCAGCACTGACTCATAGTTAAGGAGGAACCATGACAACAAAATCGACGCTGCCCAAACGTGTCAGTATTTTTGAAGTGGGTGCAAGGGATGGCTTGCAAAATGAGCGAGCCGTCAGCACTCAAGATAAAGTCACCTTGATAAATAATTTAGCCAAAGCAGGACTCACGCGTATTGAAGCGGCCAGCTTTGTCTCACCCAAGTGGGTGCCACAAATGGCTGATTCATTAGATGTGATGGCAAATATTACCCGTCACCCAGGGGTGGTTTACAGTGGGCTCACCCCTAATGTCACTGGACTTGAGCGAGCACTCGAGGCTAACATTGATGAAGTGGCCATCTTTGGCTCTGCCTCTGAAAGTTTCAGTCAGCGTAACATCAATTGCTCAATAGCTGAGTCACTTGAACGCTTTGCCCCTGTTGTTGCTCAAGCCAAACAACACAATATTCCTATTCGTGGTTATGTTTCGTGTGTATTGGGCTGCCCCTATGAAGGAAATATCGCCATCGATAATGTGGCTAAGGTTGCAGAAAAACTCCATCAACTGGGCTGCTATGAAATCTCATTGGGCGATACTATTGGTATCGGTACTCCCCTTCAAGCTCAACGCATGGTTGAAGCCGTGAGTAAAGTGGTCCCCATTCATCAATTAGCCTTACATTTTCATGACACTTATGGCCAAGCCCTCGCCAATATTTTAGCCTGCTTAGAAACGGGGGTTAGCGTGGTTGATAGCTCAGTCGCAGGGCTTGGCGGCTGCCCTTATGCTAAAGGCGCATCGGGCAATTTAGCCACTGAAGATTTAGTCTATATGCTGCACGGCATGGGCATTGAGACAGGTATTGATCTTAAATTGCTTGCCCAAGCGGGGCAGCAGATAAGCGATGTATTAACCCGCTCAAATGGCTCAAAAGTTGCCAAAGCGTTATTAACATAAATTCATCGCGAACAAACACGTTAGTAATGATTTTAATATAAAAAAGTGCTATTAATTTAGGCTGCTGTTTCCCCAGCTAAAAAAATGTATCTTCAAGGGGATGGCAAATAAAACAAACACGACACCTCACCCTCACAATAAAGAGAGAATAAAGAATGGCGGGACTCAATAAAGTGGTAACCAGCTATGAAGAAGCAATGGCGGGTTTGAGCGATAATATGACCATCATGGTGGGTGGTTTTGGCCTTTGTGGGATCCCTGAAGGGCTCATCAATCAAATGGTGCTCATGAACACCAAAGGATTAACAGCGATTTCCAATAATGCCGGTGTCGATAATTTCGGCTTAGGCTTACTCTTAAAGCACCGACAAATTGATACCATGATCGCCTCATACGTCGGCGAGAATGCCACCTTTGAGCAACAAATGCTCAGTGGCGAGCTCAATGTCATTTTAACGCCTCAAGGTACATTAGCTGAAAAAATTCGAGCTGGCGGCGCAGGTATTCCTGCTTTTTTCACCGCCACAGGGTATGGCACTCCCATTGCTGAAGATAAAGAAACTCGAGAGATCAACGGACACCATTACGTGCTTGAACCATCATTAACCGCCGACTTTGCCTTAATACGCGCTTGGAAAGCCGATACCATGGGCAATTTAGTATTTCGAAAAACCGCTGCCAACTTTAACCCTATGATGGCCACTGCAGGAAAAATCACTGTGGTGGAAGCCGAGCATATCGTTGAGCCAGGAGAGCTTGATCCGGACCATATTCACACGCCAGGTATTTATGTCAATCGAGTTATTCAAGGTGTGTTTGAGAAACGCATCGAACAACGCACAGTACAAACAACAGTACCAGCATCAGCGTAAGACAAACACATAGGAATAGATTGATTATGGCTTTAAGTAGAGAGCAAATGGCACAGCGTGTGTCTCAAGAACTCAAAGATGGCTTCTATGTAAATTTAGGGATCGGTATTCCCACCTTAGTAGCAAACTATATCCCTCAAGATATCCATGTCATGCTGCAATCCGAAAATGGCTTGCTGGGCATGGGGGCCTTCCCCACCGAAGACACCATAGATGCAGATTTAATCAATGCAGGTAAACAAACAGTCACCGCTGTTGACGGTGCCTCTTTTTTCTCATCTGCAGAGAGCTTTGCCATGATCCGTGGTGGTCATGTCGATTTAACGGTACTGGGTGCGTTTGAAGTGGATGTACAAGGCTCTATCGCCTCTTGGATGATCCCGGGAAAACTCATTAAAGGCATGGGCGGCGCCATGGATCTGGTGGCGGGTGCTGACAATATTATTGTCACCATGATGCACGCAGACAAAAAAGGCAACTCCAAATTACTGCCAAAATGTGAACTGCCCTTAACGGGTTTTGGCTGTATCAAACATGTCTTAACCGATCTCGCCTTAATGGATATTAAAAACGGCGCTTTTCATCTTGTTGAACGTGCACCGGGTGTCTCCATTGATGAGATTAAACAAAAAACCGCGGGCGAGTTAGTGGTGCCTGATCATGTCCCCGAAATGACACTCTAACCGCATCGCCGTACATCACAAAGACCCCGCCCATGTCAACGGTTTACTCACCGTCATGGGCAACATTTTAAGCGTAATTTCTTTCATTTTTTGTTACAGCCATACATACATTTATCTGTAAACTTCCTCTAACCTGCTCCAGCCCATATTAATATGTTGCACTTACACACAGTTAAAGACAGGATAGCGCAAAATCGGCATTGAATAATTGAATACGCTCTCTTATGAACAAAATCTCACAGATCTTCACCCGCGCCATAAACGCACTGCTCATCACCGCGCTAGCAACCCCCATTGCCATCGCTGCCCCCACTCAAACAAACAATGTCACCAACAGCCATCACACGCAGCCAACAACCAAAACCATGACCACTAACAAAAATGATAATCTGCTCATCTCTGCCGTCGCTTGGAAACAAACGGCAGCCGAATACAAAGCACTTTACTATCAAGCCTTTAATATGGCAAAAATGCAAGTAGACTTAGCTCTTGCAAAACAACAAGCCAATGATAAACCCCTTGCCGTGATTTCCGATCTTGACGACACTCTGCTCAATGCTAGCAATTATTGGGGTTACATGATTGAGCACAATAAGGCTTTTTTTGACGATCCCATTTGGGATGAATGGGTACCCACAAATCACTATACGGCCACTCCCGGCGCACTGGATTTTGTCAAATATTGCCAGTCAAAAGGGGTTGACGTTTTCTATGTGAGCAATCGGGATCAAGGAGACAGTACCTATCAGTATGCCGTCGGCAACTTAATCCATTTAGGCTTTCCCTTTGTCGATAAACAACATTTAATCGTACAGCGTGACGCGTCCAATAAAGAGCCCGCTCAACAAAAAATCATGCAAGATTATAATGTCGTCGTTTTCCTTGGCGACAATTTAAATGATTTTCAGCGTAAGTACTATAGCCAGAATGTGGATGAACGCACCCGCTTAATGGAAGAAGATAAAGCCTTATTTGGCAGTAAATTTATTTTGATGCCTAACCCTACAGACGGCCACTGGATCCGGGCAATTTTTGGTGAGTCTGAGCCAAAAGACACACCAGAGAATCGGCAGCGCTTTTTTGAGGCGGCAACCAAGTCGGCTTGGAAAGGGAACTAACTGTATGACCGACAGCAAGACGGTTTATCACTCTCACCTGCGGTGAGGCTAACGTCGTGGATTCCCAATCACACAGGGGCAAGGAGGACTGCTCGTCCTTATCCTCCTTGCATCCACCATAACGCCCAACGGAGTGAGACCACTTAAATTTTCAATATACAAAAATATTTACCGCCTCATATTCGTCATCCTTGGCTCAACTAAGGCTATTTTCGACATCCTGTCTCAATCACAATATTTTTTATCGAAAAATTAAAGCTACTCCGATGGGTAATTAAATCAATACGCTACATACTATCCACTATATTAATAAGTCGAATAAATCGTTTGTCTCTAGGTAAAATAGGAGACGATTCTTCAATTTTACCTAACAGCGTCTTTAAATCATATGGGACATTTTCTAACCCGTTTGAAATAACTGCGTCACACAGCTCTAAAACATCTTCAGGGTAGATTGTTGCCAATGACTCTTTATCCTTGGTTTCATGATGAAATTCAAACATCCAATTACGGTCTATCTCCACTTGAACTAAACACCAACGCATCGCCTTTAACAAATCTGGGAAAGCCTTCCCTGAACTTCCTAATAAGCTAATCAATGACGATATCAAAGTAGAAGTCCTAAATCGTTGCTCTCTTGGCCAAACGTGATGAAAAAATGGAATAATATCAGAGTGAAACTTACTATCTCTGTTACCTATAAAACTGAGATAGCGAATAGCACTTTGCCTTTCTCCATCCCTCATCTTTCTCAGACTATTTCTTGTTTCAGAAGGTGTAAATTTATCTGAAACATCACTTGCTGTTAAAGCAAGCACTATTATCATTTCAGAAGCCACTCGTAAACTTTCATTCGGCCAATCCCAATCATATATTTTTGGAAATAAACACAAAAAAATAGGTTTTAGAATACTTCCTAATTCTTCATCAGGTACACACTTTGTCGATATTAACCCATTCCAAGCAGGTTCCGATAAATTGTGTGTAAAATTGAACCATGGCAGCATAAAACTCTTTACCCACACTGGATCTAAGTCATAAAGAAGATGAATATTGTGTGTCAACATCAATACTGCATGATCTCCTCCTTCCCCAGATACTTTAGTTAGTACCTCCATAAAGTTTTTTATGTCACTAGGAACACCGTCTTTTTCCTGAAGAGATCTTGAGTTAAGTTCCTTCATAACGCCATTAACGATTGCACCTACTGAACTGTTAATAGCATAATGATATGTACGACGAGATTGCTGTACTAGCTTTCCACCAGAATATACTTCACCGATATGGCTCTTGGTTGCTTTTCCATTATCAAACGCATTAATTTTAGATATAATGAGATTGAAAGTATCCCATGCTAATTCTTTATCCATATTTAAAACAATTGACATGTTTCGCTCTACCCAACGAGCAATATGATTAATAAATGAACTCATTGCATCACTTGGTAATTGACCAAGTCGAATTAATAATACTCGCAATAATTTTGGGCTCACCTCACTAGGCCATTTATCAAGTAATATTGACCAATATTCTGTTGGGTATTCACCACTTTTAGATTTATATGAGAGAGAAGACAGTGCCTTTCTTGGATTTTCTTTAACTAATCCAGTAAAAGGTCGTTTCTGTGTTCGACTTTCCAACTCACGAGAGTGAACAGATTTAGCATATTCAATAACCTCAGTTACTGGTTTATTAATTATATCTCGAGCAGATTCATCAGAGTTTACTCTATAAGTTTTTGTATTTTGGGTGTCGGTAAGTGTCAATGCCCAACTATCACTCCAATCAGGATATTGAGAGAATAATTTTTTAATTTTGTTCTGATATTCTTGACTAAAAGTAACATGATTTAATTGAAGCCATCTAACATATTCTAATGCATATACATCTCGTTTATTAGCATACTCCTCTTCTGACCAACCTTCCTTTTTATCTGGACCAGATAAAATTCTTTCGATAATGCAATCTTTCCCACTAGTAGAGAAATCAGGCCAACGATCTCGTAGTAAAAATAATAACTCTAGCTGAAAATCACTACCCCAAAAAGTATTTTGTGGCATATCCATTATTAAAGGTAAAACTTCCTTTCCTTCAAATAACTCTGGCTGATTTAATGAAAAGAGCTTTAACTTACAAAAATATAATCCATCATCCCATGACCAGTTTAAACATATATGCTTAGCAATCTCTGGCTTTGTTTTTATGAGTCTCTGAAAAAGGATCATATACCAATTAAAAACACAGTGACTTTCACTATTTCCGTGAATTTCGTTTTGCCAATTCACGCTAGGATAACAAGTTGGAGCGTCTAAAAAGTAAGTATTTTTGAGCTCTCGGTACAACTCCATAGCAGAGTGTAATTGTGATTGAAGTATACGCAATACTCTAGGTAGTAGCTCATCAGGAACATCAACAGGAGGGTTGTTTCCCATAGGGAACTTCACCTCCCATTGCCCTACTTCCCTTACAGAAGTATTTTCCCAACTTTGGAAAGGAGGCTTTGATGCTTCAAGTCCAAAGGGGGCACTGATTTCAACATAAGGTGCCATATTTAATTCAAAAAACCTAAGAGTACTGTTAGTCCACCCTTCCTTTATTACTCTTTCTGAAAAAATATACCAAGCATGATCTTTATGTAAGTCACTGTTTCGTGACATAGAATCTAATAATAAATACCAAGTATTTCTAGCTTCAAAGTGCATACTAGGATCTCGCCAAAGCTCCCTCTTAATCTCAAAAACAAGATCTGGATGTAATCCATTTGTTCGCACTGCCCACCAAGCCGTAACGGGATGATTTAAATGCTTAATAATCCATTTAAGCAAGTACCTTAACCTACTGGGTAGCCTATTTGTGATATTATCCAAACCAATACTATCATTTAATGGACCATCCTCATGTCGCCAATCTAGTAGATGCTCATAAGGGCATTCTCTATGCTGAATTTGACGAACAGGATCATCATCGAGTCCATATTCTTCGAGTGGATCAAATGTCTCTTCATTACTGTAATCTGACTTCTTTTCAGATCTTCTTCTATATGCATCAAATACACAAAGCCACTCAGCTGGTGGTGAAGGTTCAGCTTCAGAAAATATTTTTGCTCCAGCTGTAGTCTTGATAATATGTGCAATTTGTCCACGTTCATGAGCATTTAATTTTCGTGGGTTTTGTTTTGCTAATGTCATAATACTATTATGCCATTTTCTAGGATCATCAGCTCTCTCTGCCCATGCTGTTAATGTCTTCCATAAATCACTGTGCTCAGTGTAAGCAATTGGAGTGACTCCACGATCACGCCACTTTGTCTCAATATCCTCATGTACTCCTTGATCGAAAGAAAATATTCTAGAGCGATCAAATTTCTTATCATGATTTAACCCTTGCAGTAAATATTTCACTTGCGGGTCTTCAGCTTGATAGCCAACCAGTACAACCGTATATGACTTTAAAAGTTTAAGAATGAAATTGGTCGCCCATCCTTCAGCTAGGTAAGCTCGACCAAAATCAGCACTACTTAAGATATAAGGATGATGCTTTTCTTCTGAATTTTTCAAACGTCCATGTAGATACGTTATGCCTTCCAAAGATACACCCAAGTCTAAATCAGGAAAAGCAGGGGGCTCATAAAAGGGAATTGTTGGATCATCCAATTCAAATAAACGATCAAAGTTAGTCGTAACTATTTGAGGTTTACCATTAGAATTTGTTGACAACCTTTTAATCAATTTATGTTCAAATCCACATTGAGTATTTTCGTTAACTGTTGCTAAACGTTGAGCAACTACCTTATTAACTTCATTACACCCATACTCCTGAAAAAGAAGGTGAAAAATTTGATCTAGCGGTATTTTAGGACCATCACTCTTTTCTTTCCAAGGCTCAAATGCTGTGTGTATTTCAGAATGCAAAGGAGGATCGAAAAATTCAATCACATCTTCCGTTAGCTTGTCGAATCCCGGTAAACCTGAGGCAAAAGACACTCCTGCACCACAGAGAAATACCACACGTCCTTCATCACGTTGCTCTAAAAGAATATCCGGAATACTGGGCCCATCAGCAAAGAAACGCATTAATAATTAATTCCCTATAATTTACTCTGATTTTAATCAAAACAATGATTAAGCCATCCATTATTAAGTTTTGCAACTGCAAAAAATGCACATACCCTCTTTCCTTGGTGCAATACTGCTTTGACTTTTATGAAGCAAAACAAAAATAACTTAAGTCACCTGAATTGTTTGAAGCATTATTTTTAAAACCTCATGAAAAAGCCCTTGAGTGTTACTACCCTCTGCAAGAGGACCCTATATGTCAGGATTGTTGTCTACCCTATCGAGAGTTTATGTATGTGGCATGTAAGGCTGCAATATTGGGGGAAATTGAGCTCATTGGGTACGTGTCGCTGATCTGCAATGAAGTAACATCAATAACGTTGTGGGTAGAAGGCAGGGAAATTCAGTTTCTCCGTGCAGATAGGTTATCAGCTGATGAAGATAACCCTGAAAGTTTGGCATTTATGACTCAGTATTATGGCATAGCTCACTTCAATGAGATTCACTATGAAACGAATTATAGTGATTCATATCGCCATTTAATCAAAGGAAAGTTGCAATTAGCATAGGCATAACAAACTGTTAATGAAATAAAAAATGGTTGACTTTATCTCCTTGGTCGCTAATGCTAGCCAAACATTTTATGCCCATATTGCAGCTTTTTGAAGGAAACATTGTGGAGATCTGGACATTACTTTTCTTTATTCCGGCATGTTTTGCCCTCAACATGGCACCGGGTCCAAATAATCTTCTGTCTATGAATAATGCCCGAAGCTACGGCTTTCAAGCTGCCTTCATTGCGGGCTTAGGTCGAATTGCTGCTTTCTCGGTAATGATTGCCTTAGCGGCTTCAGGTTTGGCAGTTGTTCTGTATGCATCTGAAACCTTGTTCTTCATCATCAAATTATTGGGTGCAGCCTACTTATTTTGGATTGCTTTTAATCTATGGCGTTCAACCACGAGCCCAGTGACAGATATAGAGACAACTCAAAGTCATTTCGATCTAGCTAAACAGGAATTTGTGTTAGCCGCCGGTAACCCTAAAGCCATTTTAATCTTTACCGCCTTTCTGCCCCAGTTTGTGGATGTCTCTTCGAGTGTAAATGAACAATTTTTTGTATTAGGTTGTACGTTTTTATTACTCGAGTTGGCTGCAATATCTCTCTATGCCTTGTTTGGCCTATATTTGAGACATTGGTTTGTTAAGCCTAAAATGGCCAAGCGGTTTAATCGATGCTGCGCGATCTTTCTAGCCGTGTCCGGAGCCAACCTGTTATTTAATCGTCAACAATAATGAGAAAATAACCCAGCCATTGTTCAATTTATTATGATCTTTACTACTTTAGTCTGTCAATTGAGAACAAGTAGTAATTTCTTTGATGCCAGTATAGCAGACAATAATAGCGTGAATTAAGCCATTATTGATAATTAATACAGATGTATGTATTGTGCTAAGAAACTGTGCAGAATACAGGGATTGCTCCACTTGCTTCCTACTCGACCACACTATAAATTCTTGCGAAAAATGGCAATTGATGTGTATGAAAGCCAACCGTTAGAAAAAACTTACCACTAACGTGTTACCAGTAAATTGACAACACCGATGCAAACAAGAACAAAGTCGCAAGTCGTCGCATTCATGCTTACACTGTAATGATTGCACTAAAACAATGGCCCGTTAAATAGGCCTGCTTATATACCCTTATTATTAGCATCAGTTTATAAGTAGAGGATAACGATGTTACGCATTGCGATTGCTATTATCAGTATTGTCTTTCTCATTTTAGTGGTGGGTTATGGGCTACAGCATGAAGAAGAGTATCAGCATGCTCTCCCCAATACATTAACAGGCCGCATATTAACAGGTGACATCACCATTAATCATGGGGAAACATTGTATGGCCGCTCGACGTTACACAGTGCGTTATATAATGTGTTTAGTAGTCCAACGACCTTTTGTGCACTGCCTTTTGAAGGCGCTAACGCTGGCAAGGCATCCAAGATGAATGTCGGTGGTGATTACACTTATCAAAAAACCGCCCCCATGCAAGCAACATTATGGTTTACTCTGGATTATCCTAACCACTATAAAGGCTTAAAATTACGTGTACTCTTATCTTTTACTCACGAAATGGCCGGCACCTTTGTGTCTCAATATTATGACGAAAACAATCAACCAGAAAAAGCCACACAAGAGGGCAATTTTCAGTTACATATCAATACTGAAAATAAAACCTGCCCGTTACCTAACGCATAAGCTAATTAGAAAACCATCAAAAACACCAGCATTATTGCTAGCATCAAGCATAGAGGTTCTCTTCCTCAGCCTGTGACTCATTATCAAAGTTACAGGTAAATATTAACCACCTTTTAGTTATTAACGGATCTTTTTCTCACTTTAATACATAAGCCACTAAAAACTTAATTAAAACGACTTAAATACAAATTAAGTCACAAACCACAAAACATAATATCAACTTACCCTATTTTATTAACCTTACTGTTCTTTTGCTATGCAGTTAACCCATATTGTGACTTAATACCTGAAATGTAACTAATTGTTACTGTACTATTCGGGCGATTTTTTGGATTTTAAGTGAAAGGAATAAAGGATATGTCACTAAAAAATATCGACAAAATTAGCTCTGATACTCAATTAAGTACTTTCTTAGCCCATGGAAAATGTCGCCGATTACATGATATCAATTTAAATGGAGATTTAGTTGACGATAATTTAAGTTTATTATTTAACCCTTTTTTATTGTCAAATGATAAAGACAGTATTAAACGTTTTAAAAACGGAGAGATAAACTTTATTGTATTAAGAAATACGGGCTTTAACCTAAAAGATAGCCTGATCACTAATGATGCAGTCAATACACAATTACCCGCTAGTTTTATTGCATCTGTATTTACACACTTAGGTATTTCTCCTGTTACCTATCAAGGAGAAAATAATGGTTTACTCTTTAGAAAAGTCACCCCAATTAAATCATTTGAGCATACCCAAAGCTCATTAGGCGCTAAAGAATACTTAGGTTTTCATGTCGATAATAACCATATGGCCCTCAGTAATGAACATGACAATAATCATGGTAGTGTATCACCCGATTATTTAAGTTTATTTTGTATTCGCAATAATGAACGTATTTCAACAGAGTTAGCAGATA
This sequence comes from uncultured Shewanella sp., assembly GCF_947501665.1. GTDB lineage: Bacteria > Pseudomonadota > Gammaproteobacteria > Enterobacterales > Shewanellaceae > Shewanella. The sequence continues at coordinate 52,911 of NZ_CANMWS010000012.1, forward strand.
TCACACTGGCACTAAATCAATTATCTCCAAAAGAGATAAACATATTAAAATCTCCAAGATTTCGCATTGCCTTTCCTGACTCTTTTGAAGTTCAAGGTGATATTGTGGCACCGGTGATCGTCAAAAATGAAAATGGATTATGTTCAAGGTTTGATGCGGCTTTTACGGAGCCTGTGGATAATGAAACACAACAAGTATTTAATAAACTCAATCAGCGCCTCAACGCATCTGCAATAAGCATTACTTTAAATTCTGGCGATTTATTAATTTTCAGAAACCAACAGATGGCCCATTCAAGGCGCTCCTTTATACCAAAATACAATGGCTACGATCGTTTTTTACTGAGAGTCTTTGGCGTAGATTCTCTGACAGGAGTGAAATCGGTATCCCCTACCACTCCTTATTACAGTATTGCGGTATAAATCATGAATGCGGTTATTATCTCTGTATTATTATTGGTTGGTTTAACCTTATGCCGACTGAATATTTTAAGTGCCATCATCGTCAGTTGCTTTATGGGGGGCTGGATTGCTGGATTAAGTGTGAGTGCCATTTGGCAAGCTTTTCAATCGGGTCTTGGGCATGCCTCACCATTAGCACTCAGTTATGCCATCATCGGTGGTTTTTCCTATTTAATCGCCAGCTTTGGATTAACTGACATCGTCAGCGGCCGACTATCGACCATGATGAATAATCAAACCAGTCAGCTAAAACTGATTATTATCATTACCCTCACTAGCCTTGCTATTTTCTCGCAAAATCTCATTCCAGTTCATGTTGCGTTTATACCACTGCTTATTCCACCTATGCTGTTAATATTCAGTCGATTACAACTTGATAGACGGTTAATAGCATGTCTACTCAGTTTTGGGCTGGTTACACCTTACATGTTTTTACCGCTCGGTTTTGGTCAACTATTTTTAAATGAATTAATTCGGCCTCAAGTGGCGTTACAAGGTGTCTCAGGAGTCGACAATATCAACATGATGCGAGTCATGCTACTACCAGCCGTTGGTATGTTAGTGGGTGTGAGCATTGCGGTATTATTTTCCTATAACGCTCCTAGACAATATCACATTCAAACCAGTCATACTGATACATCGCCTAAAACCCTGTCCAATAAAAATAGCGCTATTATCATAATCGCATTATTGAGCTTTTTTGTTGTACAACTGATGACAGATTCCATGGCCATCGCGGCACTTGTGGGTTGTGGCTTATTAGGGATAGGTAAACGGGCGCATTGGGGGAAATCCAATTCACTCTTTCTTGAAGGCACACGACTCATGGCCAGCATTGGTGTTATCATGATGGCGGCGGCAGGTTTTGCTGAAGTCATGAAGTTAACTGGCCACATACAATCACTTATTGATGTATCTGTTGTCGCTTTTCAAGAGCGCGCGATGTTATCAGTATTCATTATGTTGCTTGTGGGCTTATTGATCACAATAGGCATTGGTTCTTCTTTTGCGACAGTACCTTTACTGGCCACTATCTATGTGCCTATCGGGCAAGCAATAGGATTGAGTTTGGAGGCCATCATTTGCTTATTAGTGTCTGCTGCTGTACTCGGTGATACGGGCTCCCCGGTCTCTGAAGTGACCTTAGCCACATCAGCGGGACTGAACCATGACGGCCAACATGATCATTTAAAAGATACCGTTATTCCCACTTTTATTCACTTCAATCTCCCTTTATTGGCATTTAGTTCACTGGCTATTTATCTATTATGATTTCACTTTTTTTATCTCACTTTTAGGCTCTATGGTACCGGGAGCCAGTTTTGTAATGACATTAAGAAGCAGCTTATTTGGTTCTCGGCTATGTGGCCTAATGACGGCATTAGGCTTGTCTTTAGGTATGGCGTTACATGCTGCTTATTTGTTACCCAGTTTATATTGGTTTCAACATAACAGCTCGTTTTTATTGCAAGTCATCACTTGGTTTGGTGCTGGTTACTTATTATTTATCGCCGTTCAATGTTTACAAGCCAAGCCCAAAGGAAAATTAGCCATAGAAAAGAATCAAGAAAACATAACGCCTATCCGTGCATTATTCATGGGTTTTTTAACCGATGCATTAAACCCCAAAATCATTATTTTCATTTTGGCGTTATTAAGCCAATATATTCAGGGTGAATTAACCTTTTCTCAGCAACTGAGTTATGGTGCAATATTAGTGAGTGTACAGCTCATCTGGTTTAGCGCTGTGGCGCTGTTTTTCTCTCTTCCCGCATTAAGGGAAAGGCTCTACAGCAGTTCACATTGGATTGAAAGGTGTTCTGGTATTTTATTAATATTACTCGCGATTAAAATACTCTGGAGTCATTAACATTAAGTCACATTCGCTTAAAAAGAGGCACTGACTCTTTTTAAGCGCTTTGGAAAGGGGCTCTTATAAAATCATTATATTTCAATGTAAATCTGAATATTGCTTAATCACAGCTTCAGTCGACAATAACGGCGTCAACTTTGCTAACGTTAATTTTAAATGATCCATTTCCCAGTGCATTTGCTCTGCTTCTCTCGATTCCCAAGTCTCATAGGTCATAAACACATTGGCTTGGTCCCATGATTGTAATATCTGATATTGAATGCAGCCCGATTCAGCTATGGAATGAGTAGCAAGCTCACTTAATAACTCAGCGACTTGTTTAACTTTATCTTGGTGTGCAGTCACTTGGGCTGTGACATAGAATTTTTCTTTCATATCATTACTCTTAAGTAAAATGGAGGCGTTACAGCTGAATAGGTTATTTAACCTGAATTCAGGTTATTTAAAGCAGTCGCTGATTTATTAGGTACGTTTAATCACTAAAAATACACCTACAACCATCAATACCAGTCCCAGTATTCGCCCTGAATCTAATAAGGTTTGACGAGCACCTAACAGTCCAAAGTGATCAATAATGCTAATGGCAATAAGCTGCCCAAGTAAAACAAAGGAGACGGCATTACCAATACCAAACTTAGGCGATACCCAAGTGATACTGAAAATATAAAATGCCACCAATGCACCACCTAAGTATAAATACCACGCAATGTTATGACTAAACAAAGATGAAAAATCGCCTTCAGCTTGTGTCAAATAAGCCAGTGATACCAGTAAGCCTACAAAAAAGACAATGGTGGTCGCCAAGGCAGAGCTGCCTAACTTCACTCCTAAGTTACTGTTTAATGCCGCCATGACAGGGATACCAATACCAGCAAGCAACATAATTGATGGGTAAACAATTGAATTAGGCATAATATAACCTCTATTATGTGATCTAAGGCTTTGAAAAATTAACTCAAAGCCTTTATGTGCTAACGAACTAGAATGCTAAAAATTAGCCAAGTTGCTTAACAATGGCTTCACCTACTGCATGTGCACTGCCAGGATTTTGCCCAGTAATGACTCGACCATCTTCAATGATAAATTCTGCCCAAGGCTGCACTTTATTAAAGCGGGCCGCTTTACGCGTTAATGCTTCTTCCATTAAAAAAGGAATGTCATTAATGGTGCCATAATCGATTTCTTCCTCGCGAGTAAAACCGGTCACCGATTTTGTCGCCAGCAAAAATTCACCATTGCTCAGTTTAATTGGCAATAAACCAGCAGGGCCATGACATACAGCCGCTAAGATCCCACCCTTTTCATAGTGTTGTGCACTTAATTTGGCAAAATCTTCGTTGGTCGCCAAATCAGATAGTAAGCCAAAACCACCGGGGTAAAAAATCGCATCGTAATCGCTGATATTAACCTGAGACATAGGAAGCGTATTGTTAATACGATTCTGAAAATCTTCATCGCCTAGTATGCTGGTATTAACATCATCATTTTCGATATCCGTTCCATATATCGGCGCCTTGCCCCCTTGAATCGATGCCACTTCGTAATCAATTCCCGCTGCTTTCAATACATGAACAACATGCGTTAACTCAGGTGAAAAAGTGCCATTTGCTTGATCGGTTTCGCCTAATGTTGCGTGGTTAGTAACTGGGATAAGTACTTTTTTCATGGTATAGCCTCGTTTGGTTCGTTAATTTTGTGGTTCTTTCTAAACCGTGAAGCTACTTTAATTCATTCCTATTTTAATGTTAATATGCTAATTTGACTAAACAGTATTGCTATATAGCAACAATAGGGGCTTGAATGGACACTTTTGATGGCATAATAGAATTTGTCGCCGTAGCAGAAGCCCATGGTTTCTCTGCTGCGGCCAAACAACTTGGCTGTAGCACCAGCCATGTCAGCCGACAAGTGGCACGTTTAGAGGACCGCTTGGAATGTGCTCTCTTTGCCCGTTCAACTCGTTTAGTGACACTCACAGAAAATGGCACAGCCTATTATCAACAGGCTAAAAACCTTGTTATAGGCCTGCAACAAGCTAATGAACAAGTCAATCTCAAACAAGTACATCTCAGTGGCGTATTAAGAGTCAGTGCGGCTGGCGGCTTTGCTGAGCATTACCTAGCTCCTGCATTGATGGAGTTTGTTTCAAAGTACCCGGAGCTCAGTATCGATCTCGATCTCAATAGCCGTAAGGTTAACTTATTAGAAGACGGAATTGATTTTGCTATACGCTATGGAGAGCTAACGGATTCAAGCTTAATCGCTCGAAAATTGGTTAAACGCCCTATGATGGCCGTTGCCAGTAAAGCTTACCTGAATGAAAAAGGTGAGCCAAAACACCCTAATCATTTAAAACATCACACTTGTATTATCTCTAATAAGGATACGTGGGAATTTAATATCAATGGCAATAAAGAAGCCATCAAAATAAAAGGACAATGGCGCAGCAATAACGCCAATGTAGTATTAGATGCATGTAAAAAAGGGCTCGGTATCGCATACATGCCAAAAAGTACCTTTAAAGCCGCCTTAGAAAATCATGAACTTGTTCCCATTCTTGCCCCTTTTTGGGGGCAAGGCACCAGCAGCTGGATTGTTTACCAAAATAAACGCTTTATGCCATTACGTGTCAGACTTGCCATTGACTTTTTGGTGCAATATTTTGCTGATTGGGATGAAGATTAATGCGTAAAATCTTGGCTCTCTAAATATAATGTACGTACAAAAATGATCCCTTGCTCGCTCAATTGCACTTGTACTTCATCTTTAGTGGCCGGATATGACAGCTTAAAATCAATTTGAGTGACGTCATTTAATGGTTCTCTATTCGGCGTGATTTTTCCTAAAAAAATATGATCAAAACTGGGATTAGTCGCAATTTTATGAATAAACAATATGTCATCGGTATTGAGTGCTCGTTGATAATAAACACCATTGGACGTTGAAACTCCTGCACTTGGCATTGGCTGGCTGAGAATTATCTCATCAATATGGATACGCACATCACTGAGCACTTTACTGCCCCCTCGCTCAAAATGCCCAGCAAAAATGTCTGTTTTAAAAGACGTCAAGTTTTGATCCATTAAACGATGTAAATCAAATCGTTCTGGCATCAATGTCACCAAATGATGGCCTTTCATAATACTTTTAATCACTTGTTTATCAGCTGCATTCACCGATAATCTAAACACAACTTGCTGAGCATGTATCGAGTGGGCTAAAGGTAAATGCGATGCATAAAAATGTTGATTAATTTGTAGTAATACCATGCCATGCACACCCGTCGCCTTATGCTGGTTAGCAAAAACCGGTAAACAGATAAACAATAACCCAACGGTATAATAAGCTTTAAAGATATACCTCATTCAACGACTGCCTTTACACTCTAAATAAAACTGGATTGTCCATCAATATAGATGCTATAACAAACCTAAATAGGCATTAGTTGATTCCAAATTAGATATGAATATAGACGATTTAGACAAGTTTATTGTGATGGCGGCAACTGAAAACCTGCAAAGAGCTGCCGAGCTCCTTGACTGTAATGCCAGTATGCTCTCTAAAACATTAAAAAGGCTTGAATATTACTTCAACGCTCCGCTATTCGATCGCGTCGGTAAGCATATTAAGCTCAATAGCGCGGGCAAGACATTACAAAATAAAGCCGCACAAATCGCAATCGATCTTAAACAAACCAAAGCAGAAGTTGCCAAACAACAAGTGAATATTACCTATCGAGTGGTGAGCCCAGGACTCATATTACGCAGTGGGGTTGTCACATCGATACTGCATTGAGAAAAAGTCATACCAATATTTCACTTCAATTCAAACATATGTACGAAAGTCAATCGTTAGATCAGATCGTTAATGGATTAGCCGATCTCGCTTTCATTACTGGCGCCATCTTGCATCAAGTTCCCGTACATTTACACAGTCAGCCTGTAGAGAAAATCACTATGCAACTCGCGGCCTCCCAATCTCACCCCTTGCTCGCTAACCTATCCTCAAATAGCACAAAGAATACTGCTGTGCATCATTCCTTATCACTCCCAAGCTCTCCTTTTTTAATAAGTGATATTCTCGCCCATGTTTTTGTCGTGCCCGAGCAATCACCTTTTTGTGGAAAAGCAGATACACCCAGTTGTGACGGCTGGAATGAAGCCTGCTATCCCAGAACTCAACAAATTGTGTGTAATGATGATGGGCTCACAGCAAGCTTTATACACTCAGGGCAAGCTCTGGCTTATTTGCCCGATGGCTGAATTAAGACTCAAGGCCTCATTCCCATCACGGCAATGGATGCCAACACGAGCCATGAAGAAGATATTTTCATTGTGAGTAGAAACTCAGAACTGATTAAACAATGTATTGAATTCCCCACAAGTGACATAGATGTATAGCTAAACTTAAGTTTACATTAACGCCCCTAATAAAAAGTCAATAAAAGTACGAATTTTTAAAGGTTGTGTTGCACTTTTATATAATAAGTTTATTGGTAATGGCTTAGGGGCTGAGCCTATGAGTACTTCAATTAACTCACCGGTTTTGATACTGTCAGCAAGTAATAATCTCGGCTGTAGTACAATCCCCGCGCCAGCCATTGCAGCCACTTTTAAAGCTAAGCCACTGTTTGAGGTTAAACGAGTGTGAGACTTATCAAAAGCCAATGTCTCATATCTCACGGCCTGATTAACATGAACATCGCCATAGTGAAAACCTAAACAGGAATGAGATAATAAGGCATCGATAGACTCAGGGATCCCCGCTTGCTTTAGGTAGCTTGGTGACGCGCAAAATATCATGTCATATTCCCCCAGCTTTCGAGCAATTAAAGATGAATCAGCTAAATTGCCAATACGGATCACTAAGTCAAAAGGATCGTGTAGGGGATCAATAAACCCATTATCTAAAATCAACTCTATATTCATTTGAGAATAGGTTTGTAAAAAATCAGCTAAAATCGGTGCGAGCACTTGATGACCATAAGTCACGGGAGAGTTAATTCTGATCTTCCCTTTTGGAGCATGATTAAATTGCTGCAGACTGTTTTCAGCTTCTGCAATTTCCATCAATAACCGCTTACATTCAAAGTAATACTGCTCTCCAGCCTCTGTTAAAGATTGTTTGCGAGTCGTTCGATTCAATAACCTTACACTCAATACAGACTCTAATGCATTAATATGCTTCCCTACCATAGTCGCAGTAATCGATAAACGCACAGCAGCCTTTGAAAAACTCCCTGAGTCCACCACAGCCACTAAGGCCTGCATGCTTTTTAATTTATCCATTTTCCCCTCATATCTCCTACAAAATAAAGAGCCAGCAGCCAATTACCAACTAATAGTTGGTAAAGTTTAAACCAAAACAGAATTTATTAACTCAAATAGGTGTAATAAAGTCATTATCCTTTTTTGATCACCCTAAAATAGAGTACACGATGTTAAATCAAGGCCTTTTCATCACAGCAGAGATCCGTATCAAACCAGAAACAGATCTTCACACTGGGATCAATGCTATTCATGCTTTTTGTGAAGGTATGAATTCTGAAAGCGGTTGTTCAATGGCGATAGCGTTACAAGATACCCAAGATCCTTACCGCTTTGTATTTTGGGAGCGATATGATGACAAAGCCGCTTTTGAAGCCCATTTTAACGCCCAGCATACACAAACCTTCATTCAATCTGGGCTCACCGAATTGGTACAAGCATTTGAATCACAAAAACTACTCAAGGAAGACTAATGCTATGGAAACAACATTAAAATGGGGTATTGTAGGCACCAGTTTTATTTCAGGTGTCATGGCGGACGCTATTATTGAAGATGGTCATAGCATATTGCACAGTGTTGCAGGCCGTAATCTAGATAACTTACAATTATTTGCAAACCAATATCATATTCCAAATATTTATCAAGATTTTGATGCATTAATCACTGACGATGCTGTCGATATTATCTACATTGCTCTGCCCAATCATTTGCATCATGAATTTATTATTAAAGCCGCAGAGGCAGGGAAAGCCATTTTATGCGAAAAGTCATTATCCATTGATATGGAGAAGACTCACGCTGCAATCAATGCGGTAAAACAACATAATGTGTTTTTCGCAGAAGGACTCATGTATCTCTGCCATCCTTTTGCAAATAAAATCAGCCAAGTGATCAATGAAGGCCATATTGGGCAAATTAAATCTATATCAGGGCAATATTGCGCAGCCATTGCTGAATTTGTAAATCCTCAAAGTCGAGGTGCCCTGTATAATTTAGGCTGTTATCCTGCTTCATTGATGCACCTTATTCTAAAACAGCACTTTGGTCGGGATTATTTTGAAAACGCCGCTATTAGCGCACAAGGGCGATACGGACAAGATGGCAATATCTGTGAAAGCAGCGCTTTGATCCGTTTAAACAATAGTGTTTTATGCCAATTACATACTGCCGAGGATTACGGCTTACACGCTTCTTTTACGGTATTGGGCACAAAAGGCAAACTCAACATTAGCTCCAACCCTTGGTTACCCCAAGCCACTGGGAATCAATTACGTGTTAGTGAATATGAACAAGCTGAGCAAGTCATTGATATCAAAGCTGATGGTAATGCTTTTCTTTATCAAGTCAAACAAGTACGTCAAGCCTTAAAAGCAAATAAAACCTCCCTCACCTTTCCAAGTGCCACCATCGACGATTCATTACAAATTATGCAAATACTCACCAGTTGGGAACAAACAGTGAAATAAGTTAATACCCAGCTCTAAAAGGAGCAGGCCTCCAACACCTTAATGAATACATAACCATAAACAGTATTTAAAAAAGGGGGACGATTTCCCCCTTTATTGTCTTCAATTGACCGCACGTCCTGAGATAAATTAACCGAATTAGGATATAGCAGAGTCGCTCAATACTGCTATTTTGTCCTATTTATGGATGTCACTCTGACGATTCATCCTCCTCAAGTATGCATACTGTAAGCATTAATAATATCATCACCATTTTTGCTACTTATCCTTAACACTGAAAAAACTGTTCAACATATAAACAACACTGCCCACTCGTCGCTACTATCTAGCCAATAAACTATTAACAATAATTTACTTACTGGTAAGAATGAAAATATTAATAAAATCATTATTAACCAATAGAGTAACTGGTAGGATGAGATTGTTGCACTTAAATTAAAATACGATATATGTTCAAAAAGCGATCAAGTAAATTAACAAAAATTAATCCTATCTAATCTTATGAGTACAAGAATATGAAAGAGCACTTCCAATCTTTAATACATTTTTATTTTAATAATAAAAATCTCACCATAAACAATAATATTGTCACACTAACCGTCAATGATAAGTTGGAGATTAATATTATTTATATTGAAGAAACATTTACCATTCATATTTCTGCTTATATCTCTGAAATTAAAGATAATGAAAGAATTAATATCTATGAAAGATTGCTTATAGGAAATTACCTATGCAGTGATTCCGCCGATGGAACCCTTGGTATTTGTCCTGACAAAAAACACATTGTTTACAGTTATAAAACATCTGCATCAATTAACGATATTGAATTTAAAGATTGCATTAACTCTATTATTGAAAAAAGCCTAAAGTTCAAAAATTCATTCTCAATTTCTCACTAATATTTCATACCTTTGCTACATAAAATATAGGAATAAAACCTCATGCCAACACTATCTCAACTACCTAACTCTCCTAAGTTTCAAGATTTAGTACCCGAATCAATAAAAAATTTCTCAAATAATAATACAACCTCAAGAGAATTAAATTTTGTTTCAACCCATAAAGGTAATGATGTCATTTTACAAGATGTTTCCGATCAAACAATGACGCATTTAATAAAAGCTAAAGAAGCCATTGTATCCATTAAATATCAAGATGGTATCGAGTTTATAGGCAACCAAAGAGTCCATATTAAACTCACAGAAGGCCAATCTAATATTGATGCTCTCTCCGGTAAAAGAATGCACTATTTTCTTGATTCAGCTAAAGGTACAATAAAGCAAAATGAATATGATAAATTTAATGAAATTGAGCAAGCGGTTTACAGGGCTAAACTCTCTAAAGGATCATTTTGTGGAGATGTGGGCCGCTTACTCTTTGCAAAATTAGCCGCTAAAGATCACAGTTTACCCGTACATTTGGCTGCTTGGAGTAATGACCACTCAGTTGTCATCATTGGGGAATTGGATCCCAAAACCAATAAACCTATGGATAATGCAATTGTTATCGATGCATGGTGCCTACACCCAACACCTGTATTGTATAAAGACTCTTGCTTCCAAGATGTAAAAATTACAAAAACAGCCAAACCAACCACAACACAGGAAGGTCAAGAACTCCAGAAAAAAATGCAAACCTGTCTTAAAGAATCAACTGAAGTTTTTAATAATGAAAATAAAAATAGATTGCTACAGAAACAAGATGCATCTAAATTTATTACTAACCAATCGATTAACACATATAACAACACAATAAATAATTTCGATATTAGTAATGAAATACTATTAAGAACTGATAAATTATGGGATCATCCTTCCCCATACCTAAATAAATCTGAACAAGATAGTATTCACGTTTATAAAAATACTAATAATAATATCATGCAAACATTTGATATTCACGATGAAAAATATTTAAATTCAGTAAAAAAAGGCCGTGAATCCTTAAATAATACTGATTTAAACAACATACAAACAGGCTTTACCCAAGCATTACTGAATAATGAAGTTTCTATTAATGATTTAAAAAACCTTCTTAAAGCAGATCCTAAAGCAATGAATGCGACCAATAATAAAGGTCACAGTCCAATTTATTATGCTCTTAATACCTATTTAGGAAATGAACGAGTTTTAACCAATGAAGAAACATTACTCTTAAAAGAAAAAATTGACTTTATGTTAAATAATAAACTAGAGGTTAATACTAGCGATCCTGAACTGCTTTCTTTAGTTATTGATAGTCAAAATAAAAATAATGATACCTACGAGATACTAACTAAGCTAGTTAACAAAAATAGTAAAATCAACACCTTCGATAAGGCTGGATTTACACCACTAACAAAACTATTAAGCTATGGGGACAGTACAGATGAAAAGGCATTTGATATTATTACCTCACACCCCAAAATTAATGTCAATAAACCTGATAAAAATGGTACTTACCCACTTTTTAGGGCGCTAGACATTATCCTACAGGATAAAGATATCGGTTTTGAAGATGGTAAAGAAGAAATGTTTAATACATTAATTAACCATGAAAAAGTGAACCTGAATATAACAAATCCATCAACAGGTAAAACACCTTTAATGGTTCTCTGTGAAGATAATAATGCAAGTTCAGTCACTCATCTAGCTACAGCACTTATCAATAAGATGTCAGCCCAAGATTTAATCAAGCAAGATAATCAAGGTGAAAATGCATTAATGAAAGCAATTGATTCTGGCCATACCAAAATAGCTAACATGATATTAAGTAAATTACAGGGTGAACAATTGACACAACTAGACTTAAAAATGGACTCTGTATTAATAAAAGCCATTAATAATAAAGAAAATAAAACTGCGAAATTAATCCTTGAAAAACTGCCTAAAGAAAGCCTAACAAAACCGAATATCCAAGGTGAAACGGCTATCATGAAAGCAATCAATTCAGGAAATACAGAAATAGCAAAGTTAATCTTAGCGAAATTATCTAATGATGATTTACTACAACTTGATTTTCAAAGAAGATCTATATTAATGTTGGCTATTGAAAACACTAATAATGATATTGCCAAATTAATCCTCGAACGGATACCAACAAAAAGCTTAACAAATGTAGACCTACAAAACAACACACCATTATCTTTAGCGATTAAAGATAATAATGAACCTATATTACAATTATTACTTAATAAAGAAGGTGAACATTTACGCATGCCTCTAACCAGCCTGACAGATAATAAAACCAATATGAGACCAGAAACCTTACTCACTTGGGCTGAAAAGCAAGTAGATAGTCAAAGTTTTTCTGGAAAAATGAGTCGACTCTTTAGTAGTAAGGAGCCATCAACTCCTCTTTCAACTATTTCCCTTAATCTATTAAAACACATTACGACAATGAGCTACCTAACACAAAGAACAGTATAAAGTATCTTTATTTAACAATAGCCTAAAAAATATTAGGCTATTGTTATTTTAAAAATCAATGTCGCTGAGTCACTTTGGGGCCAGTCACTATTGCAGGTCGAGTAAAAGGTTTTACACCTAAAGTACGATATAACTCAGCCGTTTTATAAAAATGATTATCTTTGACCACCAGCGAAACATTACGAATATCACTCATGTTTTGGGTCGGATCCCCTTCCACCAAAATCAAATCAGCATTTTTTCCTTCTTTAATTGAACCAGAAAGATGACCTGCTCCCACTAAGTTCGCTGAATTAATACTCGCCATGGCTAAAATATCAAACGCTGGGATCCCCGCTTGCTCATAGAGCTCAAGCTCTCGGTGCAAGGTAAAGCCGGTTAAATTATCGGTACCCGGCACGATAGGCACTTGATTGTCATAAAGCACTTTTACCATGTCTATTAATGCATCAGCGCTTTTTTTATATTCCACCAATTCGGCTCCTTTGACATTCATTTCAGCCCCTTTTAGTTGCCTTGAGGCAGCTGGCGGAAGGTGATCAATAATGGCCAAATACTCAGGATTCGTTTGTCTATCTTCAGCAATAAGCAAACTTCTAAAAGTGGATACTGTTGGATCAACTGTGATGCGCTTATCCGCCAACAGTTTAATTAGGGCTTTCATTTCAGGACTGTTTAAATCCATTTCCCCCGCTTGTTCACCTATCAGAGAAAACCGTAATTGCTGGCGAGTATCTGCATGTGTGCCTGCCAGAAAGTTTAAAAATATCATATTAATATGTTGAATTTCATCATAACCCGCATTGACCGCTTGCTCTGCGGTCATAAACGCCGGAATATGACCACTGACTCGTAGCCCTCTACTGTGTGCCCTTTCAGCCAAAGGTTTCACCCAATCAGGGTCGATTGAACTGTATAGCTTGATTTGAATATAACCATTATCAGCAAACCAGTCGACAGTATTAAGTGCCTCCTCTAATGTTTCCACCGATAATCCCGCTGAATACTCACTTTTTTGATCCATGAACCCTGCGCGATATACATGTGGACCAATGATCTGATTACTGTTAAATAAGGTTTCTATCTCCATAATACTGTCATGATTACTGCCCATATCTCGGACATTGGTGACACCCGCGGCCATATTCAATAAACCATCATCTTTCGATAGGTGACCATGCATGTCCCAAAGCCCCGGCAATAAAGTTTTATCTTTTCCATTAATGACTTGCATGTGATCATCTTGAGGAATGTGTTTGGCTATTTTCTTTATTTTACCATTCTCCAACAACACATCGATTTGTTCAATCCGTTTACCTTGCTCAACATCAATGACATTACTGCCTTGAATGAGAAGCTGAGTATAAGAATGGCTTAATTTATCAGCCATGTTTTCAAGGTAAGATTTTTCCTCTTTTTGTTGGATTTCACTCAACGCACTCAGGTTTTCAAGGCTGAAACCTTCTCGAATAACCCGCATGAATCCCCCCATATTTTGAGCAAACAAACGGCCTTTATTATCATACCAAGCAAAATCGGGCGTAAAATCCAACCCACTGATTGCATATAAATAAACTTGTGCTTTATTCCCTTGATGCTCAACTTCCTGTTCATTAAGTATGGTTAAAGACGCATGACCACTGGGTAATAATTCTAAGGTTTTAGACGGAGAGGCTAATAATGCTCTCACAAAGGCGGCATCAGTAGCTACAGAACTGTCTGCTGGCACATAAAAGCGAGGTGTATTGACGTCCATAGTGCCTACATCTTTAGCACTTTCCCAATGAGCCTGATGATTTTTTAACGTAAAAGACTCTTCAATAATTGAGCCAAAAGGAGATTGGCCATGGGCCTTAAATGATACAGGCATACCATTAGCATCTAATGTTACCGACTCTGATATTTTCAAACGGCGATTATTCCAGCCCACCTCAAGAAAGCCACTATAATCAAATTGACTTTCTTGAGTAAATACGGCCTTGCCCGCTAAACCTTTTTCAGTATACAGTAAGTTAGTAACCGTCTCTTTATTCTCTGCAATAGCATTAAAGCTAACACTGACACATACGATCAGTAAACTTAACCAAGCCTTATTGGTTTTTGTCACCATGCTTTTCTTCCTTGTTTATTATTGATGTTTGTTATGAGATGCTGCTATCCCACCATATTGTTCAAACCACCACAAAATATAAGCCACCTTAGTGAGTAAATTAGATGGCCTAGCCGTAATACTGTGACTCGCATTGGGGATCCGGACCATCATGGTATCCACTTGCTTTAGTTTTAATGCTTGATATAACTGCTCTGATTCTGAAATAGGAGTACGATAATCTTCCTCCCCCGTCAATAACATCGTCGGTGTTTCCATTTGTCCCACATAACGAATAGGCGAGCGCTTCATATAGGCCTCAGGATCATTCCAAGGTTTATCGGCAAACCAATATTTGGCAAAAAATGGATAATCATCTGCCGTTAAAACAAAACTAAACCAATTGATCACAGGCTTTGCCACCACAGCGGCAGAAAAACGCTTGGTATGACCGATAATCCACGCCGTTAATACGCCGCCACCTGAACCACCTGTCACAAACAAACGTTTATCATCAATAAAACCTTTAGCAATCAATGCATCCACCCCAGACATGAGATCATCATAATCTTGACCTGGATAGTTATTATATATTTTTTGAACAAACTCAGTGCCATAACTTGTACTCCCTCTTGGGTTCATGTACAAAACCACATAACCTGCCGCAGCATAAAGCTGATCTTCAGCTGAAAAATGAGGGCCATAGGCCGCTGCAGGGCCACCATGAATTTCAAGAATAAGAGGGTATTTTTTGCGTTTATCAAAGTTCGGGGGATAAAGCACCCAAGCTTGAATAGGCAGATCATCGAAACTCGATTTCACCATAAAACTCTCGAGCCTTGCTAATGTTTTATGGGACAGCGCATCTTTATTCAACTGAGTCAGTACATCATGCTTACCCTGTTTTATCCTGCCTATTTCCGCAGGTACTTGAGGATCAGACTGAGTAAAAACTAAGGTACCATCATGAGCAGCATCGAAATCCCCGCCAGAATAAGGTCGGCCTAGATAATCATTACCGATATTATTGGTAATGAGGTTTCGTTTGCCCGATAGAGGCTGAAAAGCCACACTCGTACTGCCTTGATCGTCATACTGAATATAGAGGCCTTTGCTTTTAGCATCCCATTTAATATTCTCTATATTTCGATCAAGATCTTTCGCTAATACGGCAGTTTTACCTTCTTTTTTTAACGGCCGTACATAAAGTTGCCAGTTTTCATAATTCATGCCTTTATCATCAAAACCTAAATAAGCTAAATACTCTCCATCAGGTGATACTTTAGGATGCTTATCGGGTCCATTTCTATTTGTTATGGCCGTTATTTCCCTCGAGCTCAACGTTAAACGGTAAATTTCACTGCGCATCGGTGCTAACACTAGATCATCAAAACGTTGAGCCGAAAAATACATCGACTTGCCATCGAGTGCCCAGCTCACGCCACCATTATGATGATAATCCCCCGTTGTTAATTGTTGAGCATTACCTCCATGAATTGCCAACTTAAAAATATGTTCAAAACCAGCGCGAGTATAGCCTGAACCATCTTGCCGATAAATCAGCTCATCAATGACCACAGCTTCATCAGCCCAAACTGCACCTTTAGGCTTTCCTGTTATTACGACTGGCCGATTGGTAGGTTTTGGCACAAACATGTTAAACGCAATAAAACGATTATTAGGCGACCAAGTTAAGTGACTTGGCACTTCATTTAAATGACTTATCATCGCTATTGCTCCAGTCTTCAACCACTTAATAAAAATTTGTGGTTTACCTGAACGAGTGGATATAAAAGCAAGCTTTTCTTGATCAGGTGACAAAACAGGTGAAAAGTCAGCATGAATACCTGATGTTACAGGCAGCAATTCTTTGGTTTGTGTGTGTATCGACCAAATATTTTTAACTTGCTTGTCAGTATTGATATCCATACGATTACGAACAAAATAAACCATCAATCCATCATCACTGATGGTCATGTCGCTGGCATATTCCAGATTAAAGACATCCATTGGCATAAATAGACTTTCATCAGGATCGTTTGGCTGCGCCAGTAAAAATGAAGAAGGTAGTAAAAAAGCCAATATAAATAAAGAAAGTGATCGTAAATAGCTCAATGCTGGTCTTTTGATAATATTAGGTAATATCACATTTCATCCTTGTATTTTTTATTTATCTTTTATTGTTCTTTTACTGCTTTTTATATTTGTATTAAACATGCCAGCTTTTATCACACCAAACAAGCCTATTATTTAATGTTAAAGTGCCTGTTTATATTACAAACGCCCTCGGTATCACGTACTTTAATAAAACGAATAGTGAACATTAATTTGTAAGTAAAAGTGTCACTCGGAATAAAAAGTCCAAAACATAGAATAAATGCAAAATTAAAGACCATTACCGATCTTGTTTTCGTCTAATGTAAATAACTTTTGTCACCACAGCTACAACCTCTCCTGTTTCATCTTTGATATCAACTATCAGTTTGGGAAGATATTTATTTCCGGTTTCAGTTTGTTGCACGATTTGGCCTAGTAATTCATCGGTTATGAGAAAGTCACATGACATACAACCCTTTCCAGGTTTAATAAATTCAATATTCGCAGACTGATCCCAGACTTTAAAATCACGCCCTAGCACTTGAATAAGCATCAGCATAAACCAAGGATCGGTCATCGAAAATAAATTACCACCAAAATGTGTTCCAACATAATTTCGATTATACCAACGCAAGGGCATCACAACGGATAAATGTCTAAAATCATGGCTGAGGTATTTAACCTTAATACCAGTAAACAAGTAAGGAGGATAGACATTCATGAGTCCTTTAAAAATCCAACGTTGAGAAAGTAACGATTTCATACCACTATTTTCCTTATAATTTTTATAGTGTTGTAGAAATCAAGGTTAGCACTTTCCTAATAAAGTCAGCAATCCATATATCTTGAACTAGACTTTAGTACTAGTTGTAAGTTAGCTGAAAGGGATTTTAATGCAAACATTAAGAATAATGACATTTTACAGCTTGATGTTATTCACCTTCATATTCTATTCCAAATTAAGTATCGCAACCGCAGGAATTGATGACTTAAACTATAATATTTATCAAAATCAAACAGGCGATCTATTCTTAAGGATCCCTCCTCAATTTGTCTTAATTGCCTCAGATATCAACATTCCTCTTAATATTACCCCTAAAAATGGCGTGTTCAGACTCGCTTACACTCAGAGTAACAATAAATGGACATTGATTATTCTGAACGAAACTGAATTTAGCCAACTCACTTTAACTCAAGCCTCACACTATAAAATTGAATTTTCAGAACTTGATGGAGATGGCCATTTAGATCTTCTCATTCGCAGTGAAAACAGTGCTGATGATAGCTTTATTGTCAATAAGCTCACTCAAACGGCTAAACTCAATGTTTACAGCCAATCACGTAACAACATTGATTTTTCTCAATCTATTACACTCACCACAAAAGATCTGAACGGCGATAACATTGACGATATCATCACACTGAAAAATGGGTCATCGGTGACTTATTTAGGCTCTCATTCAGGGCAACTCATTAACACATCCGCCTCCCCTTCCTATGCGCAAGCAGGTAATATAATTAATCTCAATCAAGGTCAATTTCAAGTCACAGAAACCGGATCTGCTAGCTATACCTTGCCAATAACATTACCACCAGCAACGGCGGGGATCAGTCCAGATTTAAGTTTGGCTTACAACAGTCAAGGCGGAGAAAGTATTTTAGGCGTGGGTTGGTATTTAGCCGGCTTATCCGCTATTAATCGATGTGCCAAAAACATTGCAATTGATAATAAAATATCAGGAGTTAACTTTGATGAACATGACGCTTATTGTTATAACGGACAAAGGCTTCTATTAAATACACATTCAAACAATCAATACCATACAGAAATTGATTCTTTTAACACCTTCACAGCTTACCCTGATAACCGTCACCCTCAATATTTTACGCTAACAACTAAAACCAATGAAACCCATTATTTTGGTCGAGCCCCTATTTTAACTAATGCATCAGATGCCTATATAGAGCGCAGTGGACATGCTAGCGACACATCAGCCCAAGTCTGGGCATTGAAAGCTATTATTGACAAACATGGAAACTATATTCGCTATGACTACGATAAAAATATCATCAAAGGCAGCCATTACTTATCTCAAATCGTATATGGAGGAAATCACCTCTTAGGTAAGCCCGCTTATAATCGTATTTTATTGCACTATGACCATTTAAATAAGAGTCATGTTAGCTTTTCTCATGGTAGTCAATTAACCCACGATAAAAAATTAAACTACATTCAAATCAAACAAGACAATGACACTTACCGCACTTACTATTTCAGTTGGGCAGAAGGCTCTCTTCCTGAAGAGCGGCGTTATGTGACAGGCATTCAAGAGTGTTTCGACAACACTCAGCAACTATGTTCACCTAAAACAAGTTTTAATTACCAACATGCTGCACATAAAACAGTCAACCCGATATATCAAAGATGCAGTGCAGCCCCCAGTGGTTCAGTCTCTTGCTCAACCGTTTCTCATTGTGAACCAGGCTCAGAAAGTTCTGCAGAGATCTGGTGCCACATAAACTATCGAGCCCCTAACTTTGGGCCTTTTGAATCGAGCAGTGAAAATATTAATATTCATGACGATAGCCGCTTTCATACCCAAATACTTGATTTCAATGGTGACGGTTTTGCAGATATGCTTTTTCCTAAAAATAACCAATGGCATTATTACACCAGCGAGTGGGACGTCCATCAGGTCCAGTCCAACCTTGTCCCCAATGCATTCGCTCAGCAATATCTCAACCAATACCCTATTCAACGTATATTAAATATCAGTACGTTACAAAGTAAAACCCAAGCGATTAGTAATGCCGGTTTAGGCGAAAAAGAATATGTCAAAGTCATAGATATAAATGGCGACGGAAAACAAGAACTGCTGATACCTTTTAAAAATGGCCAATGGCATGCAATAAGCTCCGATCCTAGTACAGGTGAAAGACGCATTTGTGAAACCGAGCCCGGAATGGAACATATCTGTTTCACAACGCGTGTTAATTATGATTTTACTTATCGTTCTTTAGGCATTTCATCCTCTCAATATGCCAATACATTGATTGCAGATATTGACGGTGATGGACTACAAGATATTGTTTTTAAATCAGGAAGCGACCTTTATTATTATCAAAATATCGGAGGAAGTTTTTCACAGGCTAAAAATATTATGGTTAATTTTCCCTCGAAATCTGGAGGAGCAGTTCTTCATACTACCTATAGCCAATTAAGTAAATTGGGCCAGAATACTGCTATGGTTGACATTAATGCCGATGGATTAACCGACCTCATTATGACCATTAAAAAAACCATTTCCAATGACCCCTGTGGTCCTATGGTAACGGGTTCCGCTTGTCCTATTGCTCCCATGATGGAATACCATAATGAATCCAATACATCCTATAATACCTATGCTTTCCTTGCTTCCTTTGATAATAATCAAATCACCTATACAGCAAGCAATGCTACCCATTTAGAGAAAGATCTTAATGATCTCAGTGTCGCTGACTTCAATGGTGATGGACTCACAGATGTGACTTATCGAATGCATAACATTTGGTATTATCGCTTATCTAAAGGAGACGGCAGTTTTATTTTCCGTAAAGCCTTAGCAGGTATTAATGCAACCAGCAGTGACCTTTATAATCGACATCAATTTATTGATGTTAACAATGATGGCCGAACAGATGTATTGGCGGCCACATCTAGCACTCAATATGAAATATACCTATCAGAACCCAGCCCACAATCTGCATATGTCCATTTTGCAAAAAGAGGCGTACTCCCCACTGGCACCGATAGTGATCCTAATAAAACATCCATCCGCTTCGCCGATGTTGATGGCGATACAAAAGTTGACTTACTCTATTCATCAGGTAATACCAATTCTTGGAAATTACATAAAGCCACACGCTCCAATATCAACGAACATGTAATGACTCGCATCACCAGCGGCGCGGGCATAAAAACAGACATCGCCTATGCAACACTTAATAGTGGGATCCCTTTACTTAATATTGAATCAAGTCAAAAACCCGATATCAAAGCCAACTATGATTACGATGACGACCCCGTCGGACAAGAAGATGGTCGGGATTTTTTAACTCCCATAGCGGGTATGTTTTTGGTATCAGAAATCGCTCAACAAACCAGTCGAAATCATTCTATACTCACTCAGTACACTTATGGCGGGCCACTTACCCACAAGAAAGGCCGTGGTTTTTTAGGTTTTGAAACCATAAAGAGCACTCAACCAGAACAAAAGCTCACAACAACCACTCAATACCATCAACTTTATCCACTAACTGGCCATATTAAAAATCAACAGCAGCGCTATCAAAATTTGACGTTGAAACATACCCAACATACCTATACTCAAAACATCAGTGCTCAAGGGGGAATACAAGTCAACCCTCATCAAACTCAAGAGACTCAATATCATATTGACCTATCCTCTAATGGCATCACCCCCACTCATCACCAAAAAGTCGCTGAGACCCTCACGACCAACACGTTTGATAACTGGAATAACCTCACCAGTAATACACTGCTAAAAAAAAGCAGTACAGGCCAACTTGTTCATGAAAGCATCACGACTCACCATTATTCAAATGCCGCTCATAATGTCATAACTCCCCAAGCACTCACCTTAACTCACAACCACAATCAAGTTACCTTTCCATCTAGTCAGCAGTTAGATGCTAAACAATTCGCACTTATTCAGACAACCAAAGTCAAAAAAATACGGTATCAGCATACCAGTAATGGACAAATAAGTACTCAAACCAGACAAACAGACCTCAGCTACTACCCTAATGGTTTACTGAGAGAATCTAAGGTTAATGGGCTAACTTCAGCTTATTTCTACGATAAGTTTGGCAATAAAGTGGCTCAACAAGACTATGCAATGGTCAATGATACCCTGTACCAAAAACGAGCAAACTATTGGTTTTATGACTCTCGAGGTCAATATGTTGCCAGTAAAATGAACTCATTAGGTGAAAAGGAACACTTTCTATATAACGGTACTTCAGGGCACATCGCGACACAGGGCCGCATTGTGAGCCAAACGAGTACGGGACCAAACAAACTAGCCACTACCGTATTTTTCGATATTCTCGGGCGGAGTATAGAGAAGCGTTTAGTCGATGGAAATTATACAAAAATTAATCGAAGTTACTGTTCAAGTTGTGACAAAAACTATATTACTGAAACCCAAACCAGCAGTAATGAACCTGCCAAAATCAGTTACCTCGATCCCTTTGGACGAGAAAGAGAACAGAAAATTAAAAGTTTTGATGGCAGCTGGATTGTGACAACCATGCAATATAATTCCCAAGGATCACTTACCCATGTTTCAACACCACAATTTAATAGTGCGTCAACACATTACCAGCAAGAATTTTATGACAATTTGGGCAGAGTGTATAAAAAAACCATTCCCTCAGATACAAGCACTGTCAGTCGATTAACGAAAATCAATGGGTTGACAACGACCCGTATTGATGAAAAGGGGCAAGCATCTTATTACACTTACAGCCCTGACGGACTATTATTGTCTCTTAAAAATGTGGTTGGGCAATATATTCGCTATTATTATGATGCCTTTAATCAACAAACAAAAGTCTCTGTTACTGCCAAAAATCAAACAAATATTGATCAAACCCAATCCATATTGTCTCATTTCAATGATTATGGACAACTGCTCAATACTCACGATCCCGACAAAGGTACTTGGAGCTATAAATACAATGGTTTCAAAGAAGTCATAGAACAAACCGACGGCGAAAATCAAAAGAGCCTATTAGCTTATGATGAAATAGGAAGAAAAATACGGCAAGAAAATAATGATAATGTATCTTGTTGGTTCTATAGTAGCAGCGGTCACAACAAAAGTGCGGGTAAACTCAGTGCCCTGAAACAATGGAGCAAAATAGGTACCGCTCCCATCCATTGCGCCAATACAGCGCCAACACAATACAGTGAACAATACCGCTATGATGACTTTGGTCGCACACAGAACATTCATTATATTCTCGATGAAACAGATTACAATGTCACTTACCAATACAATGCTAAAGGCCAATTAAGCCGACAATACTTCCCCAGTCATCACGGCCTTTTCTATGTCAATTTTTACTATAATGCCCACCATTATTTATATCTTCAAAAAGACAATAAAGGACAGGCTTTACGACAAATTATTGCAACCGATCCTTATGGCAACATTACCGAGCAACACTTTGCCAATGGCACTCAGGAAGTCAAAGATTACAACACTAAAACAGGCCGGCTTTATTCTATTAATGTTAAACGCGGTAACCAAAACATTCATCAACTCAGCTATGGTGAATACGATCAAAAAGGCAACTTAGGTAGCCGCTCTCATAGTTATTATCATCAAGGAATATTAAATCTTGCCTTCAATGAATCTTTTACTTACGACAATTTAAATCGGTTAACTAACCGTCAACTCAGTATCGGCAAAGGCCACTTATCACCTCATGGCTATTCTGAACAATATCAATATGATGGGTTTGGAAACATCAAAACACGCAAAGGCGTTCTTAATGGTAATGAACAAATCACGTTAGCCAGCTATGAATACCAACAAGCCACCAGTGCCAATCACCTCATTAGTGCCGAGGTAGACGGGCAGGACTATTCACTCATCACTTATGATAGTAATGGTAATATACTCTCAGATGGTATAAGACAGCTCAGCTATTATAGTTTTAATAAAATCAAAACTATCCAGCAAGGCGATAGCTATAGCGAATACCGCTATACGCCTAACCAGAATGTAATGAGCCGAGTTGATAAACGTTTAAACAATGAAGAATGGAAAACTTTTAATACCCATTATATTGGTAAACTCTACCAAAAAGAGCAGCGCTTTAGCGAAAACAGCCTTGAGAGAACACGTCATCGTTATTTCATTAATAATATCACCGTTGAACGAGATGAATTACCGGATCAAACGACGCAAGAAACAATACAATATCAACATAGGGATCATCAAGGCTCAAACCTGAGTATCACCAATCATTCAGGGCAAGTCATTAAACAATACTTTTATACTGCTTTTGGTCATGCAATGGAGATTGAAAATAGCAACTTGATCCCAGCGACAAACTCACTCCCTCATGGATACACAAATCATGAAACCTTACCTACACTGAATATTATTCAAATGGGTGGACGTATTTACGACCCTGTTTTGAATCGTTTTTTACAAGCAGATCCCAGTATTCAATCACCTCAAAATGTACAAAATTACAATCGATTCAGTTATGTACTTAATAATCCATTACGTTATACCGACCCAAGTGGGTATAACTTCTTTGAAAAAGTTTATAAATTTTTAGGTAAAATCGATGGACGAGAACACTCGCAAAAGTATGTCTTTCAAAAAAATCCAACCTTAGCAAACTTTACTCAAACTGCACTTACCTACATTCCCGTCTTTGGCACGCTCGCATCGGCGCATTTTGCTTTTGACCGCGCCTATTATGCATCCGGTAGTTTAAGGGCAGCTTTTAAAGCTGGGATCATTACCTATGTCATGGCACAGGCTAATGGTACTCCTGAATTTAGCACTGAAGCTATCGCTTTATTGGCCATCGACAATATTAATCCTGATGTGGGCAGAGTCGTCAGAACCTTGTATTATGGTATGGATAATCCCGATGACATTATGGGCAATCTTAAAAATGCCTTTGCCACAAAATATGCCGCTAAAGGCGTTGAAAAATTAGCCCATAATGCGGGGCTCTCTTTGACAGAATTTAATGCTATTTTAACAATCAACTCTTTTATTGGATTTGAAGTAGCAGGCAGTCGTGCTCAATGTGAGAATGACTCGTGTGATGTGTTTGGATTTACCACTCGAGAAAATGGCGTGATAGGCATTATTTGGGATGTCAATGATACGCTTCTAGGCTATCAAGGCCTTATGGATGCAGTGGGTTATAACATTGTTCGCCAAGGCTACAAAAAGCTCGGCGTCTGTCATAGTTTAGGGTCAATAACCTGTAATAATTTAGCCGCCAAAGGCTTTACCTCAACGGGTGAATTGAATTCACTCCCCTTTGGTAACGCTGCTTACGGCGGCGCAGTGACCAAATTAGGTTCATTGGACTTTGTGAATGGATTTATTGGCGGGTTTATTCTCAATTGGAATGCAAGAAATATCACCTGTTCAAAAGCCCCTTGCCATAGCTATGTCGATAACTATAAAGGAAAATAATATTATAACTTAAGTCAATAATAAAAGTGCACAGATTAAGTGTGTAATCCCACTACAAGGATGGCGCCCTTTTAAAACTTAGACCCGTTCTATCTTTACCCGATAGCGTTGGCGAAGTGACACAAGGCCAAGCTATATTGAGGGTTGGGTCGTCCCAGCGAATACTCACTTCAGAGTCACTGTGATAATAGTCAGTACACTTATATACACACTCAGCAATATCACTCATCACATAAAAACCATGGGCAAAACCTTCAGGGATCCAAAGTTGACGTCTGTTTTCCGCAGATAATACTTCCCCTACCCAATGTCCAAATGTGTTAGAGTTCTTTCTCATGTCCACCGCCACATAAAATATTGAACCGCTCACCACTCTTACCAATTTACCTTGGGTTTGCTCAGTTTGATAATGCAGACCTCTTAGAACGCCACGCTGAGATCGAGAATGGTTATCCTGAACAAATGCTCTGTTGGCAACTTGACCATTAAAAATATCTTGCCGCCAAGTTTCCATAAAAAAACCCCGTTCATCGCCAAATAGCGCAGGAATAATCACTTTCACATCTTCAATTTGAGTATTAATCACTTGCATTATTTTAAGCTTCTTTGTTAATAAACTGCTCAATGACTTGAGGCAAGGCCTTAGACCAATCACTCATTTCGATACTAAAATGTCGTTTTATTTTAGCGCAATCGAGTGTTGAATTGGCTGGACGTATGACAGTCGATGGATAATCTTGGCTTGAAATAGGCACTAAACACGGTATTTTATCTATTTTTTTTTGTGCATGTGCTTGCTGAAAAATATGCTGAGCAAATTGATACCAATTCACACAGGGAAAACCTGAAAAATGATAGACTCCCCAATCAAGTATTCCTGCTTGTTTAACTTGCTTAATCACATGAATAATCGCATTAGCAAGATCGCCCGCATAAGTCGGTCCTCCCCATTGGTCGCTTACTATATGTAATTTATCGCGATCGCGACCTAACTTCAGCATGGTACTCACAAAGTTATTGTCTTGCTCACTAAATAGCCAAGCAGTGCGAATAATGATGTGCTTAATGCAAGTATTAATGATGGCTTCTTCGCCCGCTAACTTGCTCATGCCATAACTGTTTTGAGGAGCAGCGACATCATTTTCTTTATAAGCATGTTTATTACTACCGTCAAATACATAGTCTGTGGAAATATGAATAATGATGGCACCTTGCTGGTTTGCAGCTCGAGCGAGAAAATAAGCGCCTTTATGATTCACTTCAAACGCTTTTTCTTTTTCAATTTCAGCTTGTTCGACAGCAGTATAAGCAGCGGCGTTAATAATGAGATCCGGACGACATTGCTCAATCACCTTATCGACTATTGTACTGTCACAAATATCAAACTCTGATCTCTCAATGACATAAAGCTCAGTGTGCTCTTTGAGCTTATGAAACAGGTGACTGCCTAATTGCCCCTTTTTTCCAACGATTAGCACTCGCATAATACTGCCTTATTGGTGATGAGAGCAGTATGGTCAAAAAAACATTTTCCCGTTTGCGCTTCAACTTGCTGAATATACTTTGATGTATCTCTTAACTTTTCATGGGTCCCCATATCGAACCAGCTTACACCTGAGCCTAATAATTCCATTGTTAATTCACCACATTCAAGATACATCTGAATGATAGAGGTGATTTCAAGCTCTCCCCTTTTTGATGGCACCACCTTTTTTGAAAATTCAACGACGCGATGATCAAAGCAATATAAGCCCGTAATAGCGATATTTGATTTCGGGTAGGCAGGTTTCTCTTCAATCTCGACCACTCGGTTATATTGATCTAGCCTTGCGACCCCATAATGCTGGGGATCTTCCACCTCATAGCCAAACACGGTCGCCCCAGAGCCTCTTGCTGCTGGACTAAAGTATTTTTTTCGCTTTAACTCATTAAAAAGTGACTGACCATAAAAGAAATTATCACCCAAAATTAAACAGACATTATCATCACCGATAAAAGATCCTGCGATAATAAATGCCTCTGCGATCCCTTTAGGTTGTTGTTGGATAGCATACTCAAGTGATATGCCAAAACGTGCCCCATCTCCCAATAACTGCCGAAATGCTAATTCGTCCTTTGGGCGAGTGATCAACAATACCTCTTTTATCCCCATTTTCACTAAAAAAGATAAGGGATACAGTATCATTGGGTTACCATTAACCAACAATAATTGCTTAGAGATAAACTGAGTCAGAGGATAAAGGCGAGTGCCAGCTCCTCCCGCTAAAATAATGCCTCTCATTATCAAATAGCGACTTGTTTTGTCGAAGCTTGGTGCATAGCCTCAATTGCACTATGGGATTGAACGCGTGTATGACACCAATTAGGGTTATCAACATACCATTTAACCGTCGACAATATTCCCGAATCAAAATCCGTTAATGGCGCCCAGTTCAGTTCTTTTTTAATTTTTGTAATGTCAATCGCATAACGGGAGTCATGACCTGCTCTATCATCAACATGACAGATCAAGTCACGGTAACACTTCACTCCTTTGGGCTTATTAGAGACTAACTGCTCTAATATTTCACAAATAATACTGACTAACTCAATATTGGACTTTTCAGCTTCTCCGCCAATATTATAGGTTTCGCCCACTTGACCTCGAATTAAAATACAATATAAAGCTTGAACGTGATCATTGACAAAAAGCCAATCTCGCCGCTGTAAGCCATTACCATAGATCGGTAATCGTTTACCTTCAAGTGCATTAGACACCATCAAAGGGATCAACTTTTCAGGGAATTGATAAGGCCCATAATTATTAGCACATTGAGAAATCAAAATAGGGAGACCGTAAGTGCGATGCCAAGCACGAACTAAATGATCGCTTGAGGCTTTTGATGCAGAATAAGGGCTACTGGGGGCAAAATTAGATGCTTCAGTAAAAGGAGCAGACAACTCATCCAAATCGCCGTACACTTCATCGGTTGAAACATGGTGGAAACGGAAGCGCTTTTTTTTCTCGCTTTCTAATTGCGCCCAATAGTGTCTCACCACTTCAAGTAAAGTAAAAGTGCCGATAATATTAGTCTGTATAAATGCAGCAGGTCCATCGATAGAGCGATCCACATGACTCTCCGCCGCGAGATGCATTACTGCGTCAGGTTGATGCTCTTTGAAAATGTTGTCTAATACTGCTCTATCGCAAATATCAGCTTGTATAAAGCAATAACGCGTATTATTTTCCACTGATTGAAGCGCATTGGTGTTGCCCGCATACATTAATTTATCAAGATTCACCACACAGTCATTTGTCTTATGTATTAAATAGCGGATCAGCTCAGAGCCAATAAAACCTGCACCACCTGTTACTAACACTTTCATATCTCGGCCACTATACACTCGACTTGTTCAATTTGATTAATACTAAACACCTAAATTAAAGTCGAGTTACCCACTGCTTGATACCCATTAAAGAAGAGCACCATTCTAACGTGATAACCCAATGAATGCTATCAGCCCTCACCACAAAACATGAGGCGGCCTCTTTCAATCACATCAAATATATCATCACCACAGTGCAATCTTTCAAGCATAAAAAAACGGCTAGCAATCCATCATCGCTAGCCGTTTCGTTTTTAAAATCAATAAAATTCATTGTAAAAATTTTAAAGGATTAAACAGATAATATATGATTAAGCTCAGTTTTGAACTGAGTCCCTAGCATTTCATCACGTAGACCATACTCAACAAAGGCTTTCATATAACCTAACTTATCACCGCAATCATGGGACTGACCAGACATATGAAATGCTTCAACATTATCAATCTCAATCAACTTATCAATCGCATCCGTTAATTGAATTTCATCCCCCGCTCCTTTTGGGGTATTCGCTAGCAAAGACCATATTTGATTTGATAATACATAACGGCCCACCACAGCCAAATTAGAAGGCGCAAATTGAATATCAGGTTTTTCAACCATGGCTTTGATCATGGCAGAACCGCCCGCCTTTAAAGTGACATTATCGCAATCTGCAATGCCATATTTATTCACTTCACTCATAGGCACGGGCTCAACCATAATTTGACTAGATTGTGTGTTTTCAAAACGCGCAATCATAGCCGCTAAATTATCCTTTGATTGATCCGCAGTATATTCATCTAAGATCACATCAGGTAATACCACTGCAAAAGGATTATCACCAATTAAGGGTTTAGCGCATAGAACTGCATGCCCTAATCCCTTAGCTTCACCTTGACGTACATGCATAATGGTCACATCACTTGGGCAAATAGACTGAACTTCTTCCAATAATTGCCTTTTGACACGCTTCTCTAATGTCGACTCCAATTCATAGGAAGTATCAAAGTGATTCTCAATGGCATTTTTACTGGCATGAGTCACTAATACAATTTCTTTCACACCCGCACTCACACATTCATTGACTATATATTGAATAAGTGGTTTATCGACAAGGGGTAACATTTCTTTCGGAATAGCTTTCGTTGCAGGTAACATCCGAGTTCCTAAGCCTGCAACAGGAATAACAACTTTCATTTATTTACTCTGTTTTTTTAAGTAATAATCTCAACATGATATGGTTCATTTGAGTACTATTTAGCGATGAATAAAAGTTAACGGCGGATAAAGGTCAATATTTTCCAAACATGCATGAGAGCATAATTGTACGTTAAAAATAAAACAATAAAGCCAACAAACATAATCCATTCAGGCACTAAATAAAGCTCACTAATACAGCCAATCATTGCTATTAACGATGCAAAGCTAGTTATAATAACTAAGGTTTGTTTGCGATTATAGCCCGCACGTTCAAAAATATGATGCAGATGCTCCCTATCGGGCTTAAAAGGCGATACGCCTTTTTTAATTCGGCGGTACATAATCGCCGCCATGTCCATTAAAGGAATAGCAATTAAATACAAAGCAGTGACCGGACGAAATGCCTGAGTATGGGCACCTAGATTAGGCGTTGCACCAATCACAAGTAACCAAACTACAGTCAAGCCGATTAACATACTGCCTGCATCACCCATAAAGATTTTAGTTAACGATTTACTTGGCCAGCCTAAATTAAAAATTAAATAAGCTAAAAGCGCTGCAATAAACAATAAAGGCACTAAATGCCAGCTACTCTCCACTCGCCAAAGCAAAAAGAGTAGAGATGAAAATGAGACTAAGCTCAACATCCCTGCCAGCCCATCAATTCCATCTACCATATTGAAAGCATTAATAGAACCAATTACGGCTAATATGGTGATCACGACCCCCAAATAGCCAAGCTCTAATTCAAAAAAACCCAACACAGAACCAAAACTATGTAAATAAAAGTCAGCGCCAAAAATCATCAATGATGCCACTAATATCTGTACTCCAATCCTAAGTTTGACTGATAAATCATACATATCATCAAACACACCTAAAATTAAAATCATAGCAATAGAGGATAAATATATTTTTAATGCATCGTTAGGCTCTATAAAAAAAAGAGCTGTGAAAAAAACACCAATAAATATTGAAATCCCCCCGATTAATGGAATAGAACCCACATGTTTCTTACGTACATTAGGCGTATCAACTAGCCCCGTTTTCACCGCAATGGGTTTCATCAATTTAATTGCAAAGAATGAAATCAAGAATGTTGACAATAGAGGAATAATATATTCCATTGCTCGCCCCTAGAAAAATATTAATATTTTAAATTAAAATAATATAGTCTTATATGGATAAAATTGTAATCAATCAGAACCAAATAAATCTCGCGTATAAACTTTATCACTCACATTCTGTAACTCTTCCGCCATACGGTTAGATATAATTACATCACTCAACTTTTTAAACTCTTCGAGATCATGAATGACTTTCGAATGAAAAAACTCATCTTCTTCAAGCGTAGGCTCAAAAATGACAACTTCGGTTCCTTTGGCTTTGAGGCGCTTCATAATGCCTTGAATAGAAGACGATCTAAAGTTATCTGAGCCTGACTTCATGACTAGACGATAAACCCCAACAACTTTTGGATGCTTTTTTAAAATGGAATCTGCGACAAAATCTTTACGTGTAGTATTAGCATCTACAATGGCTGCTATAATATTATTCGGCACATCAGCATAATTGGCTAATAGTTGTTTAGTATCCTTTGGTAAGCAGTAGCCGCCATAACCAAATGAAGGATTATTATAATGCTGACCAATTCTAGGGTCTAACCCCACTCCCTCAATAATTTGCTGACTATTAAGCCTGTGCGATTCAGCATAAGAATCTAACTCATTAAAGTAAGCCACTCGCATGGCTAAATAGGTATTAGAAAATAATTTAACAGCTTCAGCTTCTGTTGAATCAGTAAAAAGAACTTGAATATTCTCTTTAACAGCACCTTCAACTAATAAATCAGCAAAAATCTTAGCACGCTCTGATCGTTCACCCACAACAATTCGCGAAGGATGAAGGTTATCATATAATGCTCGACCTTCTCTTAAAAATTCAGGTGAAAACATAATATTCTCACACTGAAGAGATTCTTTAATTTTTGCGGTAAAACCCACTGGCACGGTCGATTTAATTACCATCATGGCTTTTGGATTAATCGACATGACATCTTTAATAACCGATTCAACTGATGAAGTATTAAAATAATTCGATTTAACATCATAATCAGTTGGTGTTGCAATAATCACAAAGTCAGCATTTTTATAAGCCAACTCTTTATCTAGAGTAGCCCTTAATTTCAGTTGTTTTGTCTTTAAAAAATCTTCTATTTCAACGTCACTAATAGGTGATATTCTATCATTCAATAAATCAACTTTTTCAGCAATCACATCGACTGTAATCACTTCATTATTTTGGGCTAACAAAACCGCATTTGATAAGCCAACGTACCCTGTCCCTGCAATAGCAATTTTCATTCTTATTTTTCCAATTTAGGCTAAACATGCATCAACAGCATTAATATATTTATTAATGACAATATTTTCATCAAATTCATTTTTTATTTTCAAGCGACTTTTAATGCCCATATCGATACGTTCGTTATGAGTTAGTTTAATTATTTTATCTAATTGTACAATTAGACTACTAGTCGACTTTATTTCACATAAATATCCATTAATATCATGATCAACAGTTTCCCGGCAACCAACATTATCAGTAGTCACGATAGGCTTTCCCATAGCTCCTGCTTCTAAAAGTGACTTAGGCACCCCTTCCCTATAAAAAGACGGTAATACCATACAATCGGACTTAGCTATCTCAGCTTCCACAGTATCAGATGCCCCTAAATAATTAACGATACCTTCAGCCACCCAACTTTCCATTTCAACTTGACTCACCGATGATGGATTATCTACATCAAGAAAACCTAATAAATAAAACTCGATTTTGTCTCCATAACATTTTTTTAATTCACGAGCAGCTTCAATATAATGACCTATACCTTTGTCGTATAGCATTCTCGCTATTAATAAAAAACGAACGACGCCATCATCTTTTGCTGGAGATACAATAAAACGCTTAAGATCGACACCGGATCCAGGTAAACGCTCTGTTACCGAAAGAGTAGTTAATTTATGTTTTATAAATAGAGTCCTATCATCTTCATTTTGAAAAAATATTTTATCTGCTTTACGTTGGCTAAATTTATAAAGTACTCTTGCCACTTTTGCAGTAATATTCTCATTAATAAATAAGACACCTAATCCAGCAATATTATTTATTACTTTCAGTCCATTTAATTTAGCAGCCATAGTACTGTATATATTATTTTTTGGTGTAAAATTTAGCACTATATCATATTGGCCACTACGGTATATTCTAAAAAAATCTATATAAGTTTTAATATCTTTTAGAGGATTAGTTCCACCTTGGTCAATATCAATATCAATATGTTGAGCTCCTAATTCTTCCAACATTGATGAATAACTATCTTTTGGAGAAATAGCAGTTACTTTATGCCCTTTATCAATTAAAGATAAAATGGTATTCTTTCTAAAATTATATAAATACCAACTGGTATTTGCAGAAATCACAATATTGGCCATAATTTACTTACTATAGAATTCTTTATACCAACGAACGAAATTAGTGACACCCTCTTTTAATCCCACTTTAGGTTTATAACCAATAACATCAAATAAGTCTTGAGTATCGGCATAAGTTTGATAAACATCACCTGGCTGCATTCCACGAAAATTTTTCTTAGCTTCAATACCTAATTCTGACTCAATGGCTTTAACAAAGTCCAATAAGTTGATAGGGCTACCATGTCCTATATTATAAATACTATAAGGCGCAGAGCTAGAAGCTGGACTTCCTTGCTCCACACTCCATTCAGTATTGCTTGTGGGAATAACATCAGCGATACGGATAACCCCCTCTACAATATCATCAATATAAGTAAAATCACGCCACATATCTCCGTTATTATTGATATCGATAGTTTTACCTTCTAATATTTTTTTAGTAAAAATAAAAGGTGCCATATCAGGTCGGCCCCAAGGGCCATAAACAGTAAAAAATCGTAATCCTGTAGTGGGTGTATCATAAAGATGGGAGTATGAATGAGCCATTAATTCATTGGACTTTTTTGTTGCTGCGTAAAGAGAAACAGGATGGTCAACGCTATCAGAAGTCGCAAAAGGGATTTTACTGTTTAAGCCATACACAGAACTAGAAGATGCATATATTAAGTGTTGTATTTTATTATGACGACAAGCCTCAAGAATATTTAAATGACCAATAAGATTTGAATCTGCATAAGCCATCGGATTTTCAATAGAATAACGCACTCCAGCCTGAGCACCTAAATGAATAACACGGTCAAATTTATTCTCTTTAAATAAATTATCTAAAGATTTTTTATTCGATAAATCCATTTCAATAAATTTAAAATTTTCAGTTGCAATTCTTTTTAATCGAGCATACTTTAAATTAATATCGTAATAATGATTATTATTGTCAATACCAACAATTTTATGCCCTTTGGCACTTAAAGCCTCGATAACCCGACTACCTATGAACCCTGAAGCACCTGTAACTAAATATTTCATAAAAACCCTTTAATAACTTTGTATCCAAGGTTGACCAAAAAGCAAATCATATTTTTTATCTGGAAACTTTTCAAACCCAGCCCCTGGATAGACGGTCAACTCACCAAATGTAATCATTTTATTATAATAATACAAATCTACTCTAATAAAGTCGAAATAAGCACCTAATTCTTCAGAAATTCTAATCATCTCATTTAAAAATAATGGTTTTTCTGGAGCTGGACTTTTCCGCTTATAAGAATATTCAAACCCTAATTCATTCCATTCATAATCGAACATATTTCTAGAGTGATTAGTAAACCTATCTGAATCTAATTGAATAAAGTGTACTTTCCCATGATAAACAAAAAACTTATAATCATCAGGAGCCTCACCTTCAAAATCTAAAAACTCTTCAACAAATATTTTTCTAGGAATGTCTTGATATGCCCATTCACCAAGCGATAAAGACTGATCATGTTTAAGCCATGATTTAGCGAGTCTTTTCATACGATTTTTACTTAAATGTTTAGAACCCCGAATTATTTCTATTGTTTGGCTCGTATGGTTAGCTTTAAAAACATAATCACTAGGCAACTTTGATAAATCTAAATCATCTATAAATGATGGTGAATCTCCAACATATAATGTTTTTGGTATATATAATTGGCTAGATACTGAAGATGCAAACTCTTTAGATTTCAATTTATCTGCCGCAATAGATAAAAGTTTATTTCTATCTTTAATTTTTCTTAATTGTAATTTTTCATTAAAAGTCTTAGGTGATTTTAAATTTAAAAAAGCATTAAACCGTCTAAAATATAATAAATTCAACTTTATTATATCAGGTAACAAACCAACTGCTTTGGAAAAAAGCCTATATTGTAAACTAGCCACAATATCCCCTCAGATATATAGTTTTGATATATAAAAACTGAAAAACAATCCCGCTTAATACATCATAAGCTAAATTTAATGTTTTCTTTTTTGTTCATTATGAATAGTCTTCATTAACGGCTTATAAAACAATCGACTGTAACGATTTTTATTTAAATATGATTCTAATATTCTAAAGAAAGTTGAAAGCCTAAATCTAGATATAAACCACTTGAAGTCGCGTGATGAATTTCGTTTCTTAATCACGCCTTCAATCTGCCTAGTTCTTTCTTCTGAATAACAATTCATATCAAAAGATAACATATTGCTATATTCACTCATTTTCCCTGAGTCAACCACTTTTAATTCGTTATCACCAATAAAAAAGTCAATTGTTTTATGTTCTACAATTTCTCCACCTTGAATATCAAGGATACAAATTGCTGATTCCTTATTATTAACACTTTGCTTAACTAATGGGTTCTCCGTCCTTTCATCATAAATATCATCAAAACAGAAGTTCCCTAAACTATAAGCGATAATACTGTTATTAATTTTTTCTATTCCTTGGAGGACATGAGGATGATGACCAAAATAAAAGTAATCATCAATAGTTGAAAGGTATCTCGCAAAATCAATATCATCGCGGCTTGGTATATTTATATGCTCAAATCCTGAGTGAATACTCATCACATTGAAATAACCTGCATCTTTAATTTTAGAAAAATTATTAATAACATCATGAAAAGAAAGATGATTAATACTAGGTTTTGATCCGGATTCATCATATCCGATTGGATTCGTATTTAGAGAGCAGTAACCGTGAAATGCAATATTTTCCCCACTAGGATGGTTAAGATAATGTATTTTATCTTCACATCCAAACCAGTCAATTCCAGATTTGTCTAAAATATTTGTAGTAGATTTATAACCCTCTTCTCCAAAATCAAATATATGATTATTTGATAAATTAACTGCATTTATACCCAAATATTCTAATATTTTAATATTATCTGGATGACCCGATATATAAGCTGATTTAGAGCCTAATTTTACACCATTTTCTACTAATGGTGTTTCAAGATTCCCCACAACATAATCACAACCATCCATCGCTTTTTTTACTTCTTGGAAGCTTTCTAAGGCTTTAGGATTTTGATGTATACAAAACCGACCAAAGAATGCGATATCACCAATAAATGCTATTTTCAATGAACACCTAACCTGTTTGTCTATATAATTTGTTAACTCTTAGTTTCATACTAATTTCATATAATTTTTCTAGCACTAAACAGCATGGTACTGTTAATAAAATCAAGTTTAAAAATACTAAAAATGAATATTTAGGTGCAAACACTATACTTTGAAAATAATAATAGCAAAAAAAACTGTGCGTTAACCACATGAAAAGAGTTTTTTTCCCTAACCATTCTAATGAAAAACTCACCCCGTTACTCATCTCATTAAAAGCCATACAAAGAGCAAGGCATATAACAGGAGTAAAAAATATTAGCGCATATACTTTCAGATATAAATATGAAATCAATATCAATGGTAATAGTATCACAATAAGAACAAACGAGTATTTTTTAAGTCTAAAGATTATCGTATTAAGTTTTAGATATGATATAACATTATAATAAAACAATCCTGAAATAAATGATACTTGCCACAATAAAAAATTATTTAGTAGCACTCCAATATCGAATGAGAGCATATGTAATAAGAAATAAACATTTAAAAAAGAGAAAGATAACACTATTGATTTTAAACACCCTATCCTAATATAAAATGGCGTAAATATTACACATAAAAAATATACACCAGAAAACCACCACTCACCATTATAACTGCTTTCTATCATTAGCAGATTTTCAAAGAAAGTTTTTATTTCAAAACCAACCCCGTTAACATTGCCAAAATACAAAAAACCAAAAGGAATAAAAATTAAGAATACAATAATGTAAGCTCGGTAGAAACCTAGAGCTTTATCAAGATAGTATCTAAGCTTTCTTTCTCTAGAAAATGAAAAACCAACTCCTGACAAAAATAAAAACATTGAAACACATATTTTACCAAAAATAGCAATATAATATTCAAAATCAATATTATTTGAAATTGCTATAAAATAGTTAGGTTCAACTATTCTTTCAGGAAAGGCGAACAAATGATGGAAATACATCAGAATAATCGCAATACCTTTCAAGATATTTCCATTTCTTTTTGAAAAAATATTTATAGCAAAATTATTGACATAAGTACTGTCTTTAAAATTCATATTCAGGCCAAGTTAAAATATATTTGCAATGTTATATTTAGATGATTGATATACAAGATTATCTCTTACATAATCAGTATTGTTTTTAAACTTTAAACCTAACTGAATTTTATTTTCTAAGCAATAATCAATTTTCTCTGCTAAGTCATTGATATCTGAGGGAGTGAAGTTTATTGAAAGATTTTGGTCAATATTTAGTTCTTTAACAGCATCAAAGCTACCATTAATTACAATTTTATTGGATACAAGAGAATCAATATATTTCAAATGAATAATCATATTTGAATACAAATTGTATCTGTCCGGACAAACTATTACATCAGCAAGTTCTTGATAAGTTATAAGTTCACTATAATCAACTTTAGGAATATGAATTATACTATCAGACAAACCATTTTCATTTATATATATTTTGACTTTATCAAGATCATCTCCACCACCAATCAAGAGTAATTTTAAGTTATCTCTCTTCAATTTAATTTTGTGATAAGCCTGTACAAGATCCATGACTCCACCGAGTTCTTTAAAAGAGCCTGCAAAAAAAATAACATCATGATCAGTAGTTATCCTTAACCTATTTCTAATCCTATTAAGTTGTACCCTATCAACCTTAATATTAACCTTATCTTCTGATACTAGGTAAGGTATTACCATACTATTTACTGTCTTGAGTTTTTTTATTTTATGTTCCATAAAACTTTTCATAGCGAAGCTAGCATAAATGACACCATCGCAAAAAGAGAATACTTTTTGGTCTAAAAGACTCGCAGAACAATACCTTACATAATTATAAATTCTTTTATTTTTCTTAGTTTTAAACTCATTAGGAACTAAGCCATGAATATCACAGATATACCCACCAATAAGATTATTCTTTTTCATATAATAACCTAACGATAAATCTAGGTATTCACAACAAATTAACACCTGATTATCTAAGGAAAATTCACTAGAAAAAGCCTTAAGTTTATTCAGGGTTTTAGTAAAAAAGATATTTACAATTGAAATTGGTAAGAATGAAAGAAGCAATTGAAAAAATCTCTTTTCTTTCTTTGAGAATTCAAGATCCATGTATTCAATATTTAATCCTGATAATTTATTTCTAGTAAGAAATTCTGTATCTAAATTATTGCTGAATAGTCTATGTTGCTCGTCGTTGTAATCAAGAGTACTAAGAAGACCCAATATTCGAATCATTCCTCCACCATGGAATGAAAAATCCCTCATAGTAAAAAAACTAATCATTTCTTAAACTCCAAAAATAAAGATTCATAATGAGATACAACTGTTTCAATTGCAAAAGTTTTTCTTACTTCTTCTTTTATTTTATAGCGATCAAAGCTTTCTACTGTTTCTAATGCCGTAGATATTGTTTCATATAATTCACGTGCAGTTGGTTCTGAGCCTACTTGATTAGTCAGCCACCCGTTAACCTTCTCATCTATAATTTCTCTATTACCACTAGGGCAATCTGTTGCAACAACTGGAATTCCATTTGCCAAAGACTCTAAAATTACATTCGCAAAACCTTCAAATCTTGAAGACGATACAAAAATATCGATATCATTTACAGCACAAAATGGCTGCTCTCTTTCTCCTAGAAATTCAACAATTTCAGTTAATTTAGCTTTTTTAGCTTTATCTTTAACGATTTTCTCTTCAGCTTTATCACCACCTCCAATAAAATAGAACTTAAACTCCCACCCATCTTTAGCAAGCATTCCTAAGGAATCAATAAGAATGTCATATCCTTTTTGCCAAGCAAATCGACCAACAGTAACTAGATTCTTAGACTTTCTCTGTTCAGGATTAGAGTATAGTACACTTGGGTTAGGGCATGGATTATATATAACATGAACATCATCACTATTCGATAAGGCAAAATATTGAACCAAATCATTTTTCATATATTCGGATTGAGTAACAATTTTACACCTTTTCAACACCAGTAAATAAGATAGTTTTTGAAATAAGTATTTAAAGTAACTTTCTCTCTTAGACCTATATAGATCTGCGCTTATAGTATTTCCAAAGCGTGCAATATAGGTGATATTCTTACTTGTAAAAAAAGAACATAATGAACTTGATGAGACCATACCAAGAGTAGAGAAAACAATGTCAGGCTTTTCGTATCGAATTAATCTCAATAAAGGAAAAAACGACTTTATAGCCCTTTTCGAACCAGATAATTCAACGATTTTAATGTCTTTTGGTACTTCATTTAAGAAGCCGTCAGTTCTAGCTCCAATCGCCAAAATAATGTCAAACTGGTTACGGTTTATGTTTTTCAATAATGTCGAAAACACACGCTCAGCCCCACCAACAGATAATGAATTAATAACAAACATTAATGTAATTTTCAACTGTCCTGCCTTTTTGATACAAAGTAATAATAGTAGATTAACGTTACAGCCATAACGTGAGATGCGTCATTATAGCTTTTCATTCCAGCATCTAGAAATAACTTCAGTATAACTAATATTATAATGGCCTGATCGAAGCTATTTTTTCTCTTCTTAAATGAGCTTATAATCAATATAAACAGCAATGGCATATAGTATAAAAAAAATGCTATTACTCCCCCATTGAGGAGCATTTCAGTTATATTATTTTGACTATTAATTGAATCCATCAATTCCCTAAAGGAGTCTGGTAATGTAAGATAAAATTGACCATTATTGACACCAACTCCTATCAATATGTTATTTGAAACCACTCTAAAAGAGTCATACATTAAAAATAATCTTATTTTGCCACTGTCATGGCCAACAGTACTCTCATCGTAACTATTCTTGTTGGAGTAACTTATAGCTGAAATTTTATCTTGTACTCGTTCCATTGATTTTTCAGCATAAAACCCAACTATAACTGAAGCCATTATCAAAAATACTAAAGCAGGTATTATATTAGTTCTTTTTGTTTTAAATAAAATCAATAAAAAATAAATAATTCCAAGCCCGATAAGTCCTTTTGATGAGCCCGTAAGTAATACTTGAAATGAAAATATTACTGACACTCCAATTAGTAATTTTCTTGTTTTTAATATTTTTTTATGAAAGAAAAAAATATTAACCAATAAAAACAATAATAATGCTGAATATGTATTTGGATTAGAATGAAAACCTGAAAATGTTCCCGCTGCTTTGAATATAAAATAATTAAACAATGAAAATATAGAAAATATCAAAGTAACTTGTATAACTACTCTCATCAGCTGGTAGAAAAATTTCTCATCAACAATTATATAGCTAAACACACAAATAAAAAACAATATATATATCAATGTTTCTAATATTGCTTTAATGTGTATTTCAACATTAGCATAAAATGGTGTTAATAATATTGGAAATATCAGCCATATTGTAGATAAAATAAAAACTTTACATGATATTTTTTTCACTTTTAATTTGAAAATAGAAAATATACTAAATGCTAATATCAAACAGAATGCTAAAGACCAAGATAATATATTTCTTAACTGATAATTACCATAAAAACATAACAAAACAGCTAATACTGCTCCAACTATTATTAATCTCAAGTCAACTTTTTTCGAAACCTCATTACGCATAAATTAGATCCAGACTCATTTTTTTAGATCTCCTTTCCAAAAACCGCCCATCCATTTATCATGATATTTTGTCGTGAATCTCTCGAAACCAGAACCATGGGCGAACGTAATTTCACCAAAATATATTTTTCCATCAACATTATAGAGATCTATCCTAGCATAAGAAAATGGCTTAGCCAATTTCTTCGCTATTTCCACCATTTTATTATAATTATCAGGCACTTTAATATCAGTTCTAATATTCGGATATCCCATAGCGAATGGCAAATAATTAAGATCTTCATCAAACCAGCTTCTATTATGATTACTATATCGATCAAAATCTACATGCAAAATGACATTTTGCTTTTCAGCATCGGTGAATACATGAAATTTATAGTCAGGAATCTCACCCTTCGAATTTTTCTGTAACTGTTTTTCAACTAATATCTTGCCTTTGATATTTGAATACCAAGGTTCACCACTCTTTTTTCCATAATCGTTATGTATTGATTTGTTGAGCTCTTCTATAAATAACATCAAACTAAAATCTGGTGTTGATTCATCAATTAAATATACGCTTCCTGAATCATGATTAAGTTTTGCTACAACTGAGCCATGGGTTTTAATAATAGACTTTAGCTCATCAAATGATATTTTGTCACCAGAGAAATAATTCTCTATAACACACTCTTTCCCTATAATATCTTCTACGTACTGCTTTACTTCAAATTTGTCAGAACAAAGAGAAAACAGTTCATGATCTCCATGCCTCTTCCTATATTGTATTTTTTCATTAAACGTTTTGGGGTTATTGACGTTGGGAATGTATCTCAAACAAGCAATAGATCTAATAAATAGTGATATGAAATCAGGTAAAATTTTCATAATGCTATACGCCACATTATTTTCCTTTCTTTAAAATACTGACTAAAACTTCATGATGTGACTGACATTCAAGCATGTTAAGTTTAACTGGGATTGTTTTCTTGTTTAAGATCAGTTTAGACAATGAAAATATCTTTTCTAGTACACCAATGCCTCGAAATGTGTAAGGAAAAAATGTAGAAAGAATATATTGGTTTCTTTTTGACTCACAAAAATAACTCCACTCTTTAAGATATGCCTCTTCATTTTCCAAAATAGAATTCAAACTTTCAATTCTATATAAAAACTTATCTAGTTTCACTTTTTCCAATAAAGATATTGGAATCCCATCTACCCCTTGTTCATATGGAATAATCTTACTGTTTAAAGATAAATCACCATTAAACTCTTTTATTATTTCAACACTAACCATATATCCCTCATACCAATCCTTATTTTTTTCTGGCATGTTGAATATAAAATTTCCTAGTCCGTAGTAGATTTTTTTATCTCTATACACTTCATATGCTGCCGGCGTATGACTATGATGGTTAATAATAATATCAGCTCCAATATCAATATAAAGCTGACACATTTTCCTTAAGTTAGGTCTCGGTAATGAAAAATGTTCATTTCCCGCATGCATTGTAACGATAACAACATCCGCTTTTTTTCTAGCTTCATTTATTTGATAGAAGTTGTCATAAAAATCTAAAGGGGCAACTCCCGGAGTATTATCTGTAGCTATACTAAACTCTCGCTCTGCAACTGCTATTGTTGCAACAATAAGTCCATTAGATTCGTTATAGTGAACTTTTAGCGCTTCATTTAAATTAGCTCCAGCCCCAACGTACGATATGTTATTTTTGTTACAAAGCTCGATCGTATCTTTCAACCCATCCCAGCCAAAATCCATAATATGATTATTAGCTAAACCAAAAATATTAAATCCGGCAGCGATAAGTGGATTTATAAAATCTTTATCTATCTTTAAATTTGGACCATTTTTTTCAATCATTTTAATGGAATCAGTAAACGGTGCCTCTAAATTAATAAAAGCTTGATCATACTTTGAAATCATACTTGCAACATCACCCAAAAAATTCGTATTAGGTGTATATTCATTACTATTTATATTAGGAGCAAAATCCCCACAAAAAATCATTTCATACTTTTTCATAGCTTATCTTTTTAGTATTTAGGTATAACATTATTGTATGTAACCAAAGCACAGTTACAAAACCGATAGCCAAACCTATAGATTCAAATAGGTATATCGCTGGAAAAACAACTACGACGTTTGCAATTACAGTTAACTTCATAACCTTTAAATAAGGCTTCTTATTTCCGGTAATGATAAGAACATTAGAAAATAAGTTACTAAACGGCGAAGAAAGAATCCTAAGGCTCATTATAGAAACAAGCAATACTACTGTACTATTAACCTCACTTGTAATAAATTCGACAATAGATTCATTAGAGATATAGAATAGAAAAAATAATATTATAGACACGATAGAAAGCAATTTTGTTAGTTTCAAAGTAATTTTTGAAAAATCATATTTACTCTTATTATATTTCTTAGCTAAAAAAGGATATATAGCTTGGTTGAATGGAATAAATAAACCGGTGATTGCACTAACTATCTTATCAGCTATGGTATAGTATCCGACTACTATTGGAGATGTGTATAAACCTAATATAACTATATTACTATTAGTATACAATGAAGTGAATGCACTTCCTAAAAAAATCTCCCATCCATCCTTAAATCCAATTTTAATTTTATCAATAGAAGGTAAATTGAATTTATAGTTATATTTACTTCTTATTTTGCATATTGAAAGAAATGCTGAAATAAAGAACCCGACTGCAGTAAATATCGGAACATAATAGTAGTCTTCTGGGGTAGATATATATGTAAATACTAAAATCAAAAATACAAGTTTTGAAAATATATTAATGTATGTAACATACTTCATATCTTCAACCCCCTGAAAAAACCAGACAGGTACAAAAGATTGACAAGCTATAACAAAAAACGAAACTATATAAATTAATTTATGCTCGTTAAATGGGGAAATATAATTAACAAGAAAAACCATAAAAAGGAAGCAAAAAGCTAATATTATCGACTTAGACACAAATACCACATTTGCTATTTTATTTATTTCATCTTGATTCCCACCACACTTCGCTATATCTCTGGGTGCTGTTAATTTATA
The DNA here is from genome assembly GCF_947501665.1 of uncultured Shewanella sp. Taxonomy (GTDB): domain Bacteria; phylum Pseudomonadota; class Gammaproteobacteria; order Enterobacterales; family Shewanellaceae; genus Shewanella. The sequence goes on from NZ_CANMWS010000012.1 coordinate 96,638, forward strand.
GCCGTAATCAGATATGATACCAAAATATAAGGCAATTGAAGTCGCAAAAGACACTAATCCAAATTTTTCAACCCCCAAAACTTGAATAAGATATGGAAGTGTTATTAAAGGTAAGACATAGTTCATACCTTGCAAAACAGAAAGTGATATAAAATTTACAAACACTCGCTTATAACTATATTGTATATTTCTAAAACGATTAGATATGTTAATAGCCATTAAACCAACACATTATGAATTTTTAATTATATATAAATAGAAACTTTACTAAGCCCGCTATTCATTCACTGCTATGCTTTTAAAATGTAATTACATATGCATTCTGAATTCATTAACCATACTTTTTATATCTTCAAGTACATTTCTAGGTTTAAAATCTAGTATTTTTCTCAAACAATCTATTTTAGTTTCTGGGAATTCCTCTCCAGTATTTACGTTATCATGCCAAACAACTTCACAACTTGTTTCTTTTACTAATAGTTTCGTAATTTCTGCTGCACTAGTATTGGTACCTGAAGCAATATTTATAATTTTTGGAATAAGTATAGTCGCTTGAGAAATTTTATAACATGCGTGAACTACATCATCTACTGATATATAGTCTTTTTCATATCCAGGAGTTATATACATCTCTATTCTTTTATTTTTAATGGCATTTCGCGTAATCGCAGGGAGGAATAAAGGGCTCTCTAATGCAACACCGTAAACATTGCTAGCTCTAAGAATATGACATTGTTGTTTACTCTTTAAACACAACTCTTCAGCAACTAATTTGGTTAGATTAAATAAACGTCTTTCATCATTAGTGCAAATTTTTAAATCTGAATCTTCATTTGAAGACATCTGATTCATATATAACCTTGTTGAAGAAAAGTAATATAGTTTAGAAAATTTAGCATTATTTAATATATTTTTTAATAAAATAGTATTTGCTTGCAGCACATTATTTGGATCATTTTGGCAATCACCGAATCCAGCACAATAAAAAACAATTCCAAGATCTTTTTCATAAATATCCAGATCACCCCGTGCAGGGGACCAAATATTTTCACCATTTTCAACTAAATAATCACAAAGTTTCTTTCCAATGAAACCATTGCCACCAATAACAGTATAGTTACTCATTATAGTTTTACCTTTAAACCTTCTCTATATTCTTTTAAAGTTAACTGCATCAGATCTTTATTTGAAAGAATTGGACTTCCTACAGGCCAGTCAATTTTCAAATCGTTATCATTCCAAATAATGCCAGACTCGTCTAATGGGTCATAGTATTTTGTACATTTATACTGAAAATCCGCAGTTTCACTTAAAACAACAAAACCATGAGCAAAACCTGGAGGAATATAGAACTGTGTATGATTCTCTTCATTTAATATAATTGACTCATGCTGTCCAAAAGTCGGTGAACTCACTCGTAAATCAACAGCCACATCGAATACCTCACCAGAGGTTACTGTCACGAGCTTACCTTGAGGTTTATTTTTTTGGAAGTGCAGTCCTCGAAGCACAGATTTGGTCGAACGCGAACGGTTATCTTGGACGAAATTTTCTTTAATTCCCGCCATTTTCTTATATCTTTCGTAATTATATGACTCAAGAAAAAAACCACGCTCATCCCCAAATACTTTAGGTTGAATGATCACACAACCTTTCAACTTAGTTTTAATTACTTCCATTCTTTCACACCCTTTACTAGTTAATATTCTTAATCAAGTTAACTAGGTACTGGCCATAGTCATTCTTAAGCATAGGTTGCGCAATCCTAAGAATATCATGATCGGTTAGCCAATTATTTCGCCATGAAATTTCTTCTAAGCAAGCAACTTTCAAGCCTTGAATATGCTCTATCGTTTGCACGAAAGAAGAAGCCTCGTGTAAACTTTCATGAGTCCCCGTATCTAACCAAGCGAAGCCGCGACCTAACAGCTCTACTGTTAGAGAGCCATCCTCTAAATACATTTGGTTAATAGTGGTTATTTCAAACTCTCCTCGCTCTGAAGGCTGTACTTTTTTAGCAAAGCCTACGACTCGATTATCGTAAAAATAGAGTCCTGTCACCGCATAGTTAGATTTAGGTTTAGCGGGTTTTTCTTCTATACTAAGCGCTTTATAATTTTCATCGAAATCAACGACACCAAATCGTTGGGGATCTTTCACTTGATATCCAAAAACAGTAGCACCATTTTTATTGGCGGCTGCTTTTTTCAAAGTATGGCTAAAAGATTGACCATAGAAAATATTATCACCTAGTACCAAACAAACATTGTCACCATCAATAAATTCTTCACCGATAATAAAGGCTTGTGCTAGGCCCTCTGGTTTTTCTTGCACAGCATAGTGAAGTGAGATGCCATAGTCGCTACCATCACCTAATAAACGCTTAAAGCTATCGTTATCTTCTGGCGTGGTAATAATGAGTACATCTTTAATTCCCGCTAACATTAATGTCGATAATGGATAGTAAATCATTGGCTTATCGTATACTGGTAGTAATTGCTTAGATACACCACGAGTCAATGGATAGAGACGAGTACCAGAACCGCCCGCTAAAATAATCCCTTTCATCCTACCTCTCTATTTACTAATATATCTTCTGATATAGAACCTAAACGTTCCCCAGAATAAGATCCATCAAGCACCCGGCTCCACCAACTTTTATTATTTAGATACCATTTGACCGTCTTACGTAAACCAGACTCAAATGTCTCTACAGGTTTCCAACCTAACTCGCGCTCAATTTTTGAGGCATCTATAGCATAACGTACATCATGACCAGGCCTATCAGCCACATAATTTATCAAGTCTTGATATTGCTTAACACCATCAGGTTTATTTGGTACTAACTCCTCTAATAATGAGCATATTGTTTTCACTACATTAATATTTGATTTCTCATTATGGCCACCGATATTATAGGTCTCACCTACTCTACCTTGAGTTATTACCTTATAAAGCGCAGCAGCATGATCTTCTACATACAACCAGTCTCTAATTTGCATACCGTTACCATACACGGGCAAAGGTTTACCAACTAAAGCATTTAAAATGATTAAGGGGATCAATTTTTCAGGAAAATGGTAAGGGCCGTAGTTATTGGAACAATTAGTTACCATAATCGGTAAACCAAAAGTTCTATGCCATGCTCTAACCAAATGATCACTTGAAGCTTTTGACGCAGAATACGGACTACTAGGTTCATAAGCCATATCCTCTGTAAATAAATTATCCGTCTCTTCCAAGTCACCATAAACTTCATCGGTAGAAATATGATGAAAACGAAAAGCCTTTTTTCTTCCCTGTACTAATGTAGTCCAATAATTTCGAGTAGCTTCTAATAAGGTATAAGTGCCGACGATATTGGTTTCGATAAAAGCTGCAGGACCATCAATAGATCTATCTACATGACTCTCTGCCGCTAAGTGCATTACCGTATCTGGCTGATAGAAATTAAAAACTCTATCTAAATTAACACGATCACAGATATCTACTTGCTCAAAATAATAACGCTCATTATTTTCTATTACAGATAGTGATTCTAAATTACCTGCATAAGTCAATTTATCAATATTAATGACACTATCATTGGTATTACAAATTATATGGCGCACAACAGCGGAACCAATAAATCCCGCTCCACCAGTTATTAATATTTTCACACATATGTCCCTTAAAAAGCATTTTAATAAATCTAACCACAACAGTTGAATCAAATTAAATATATATAAAATTATGTTTACTATTTATTCATAACTATAGGCGTAAACTTCACTAGCATTACGCGCTTTTTGCTCAGTGGCATTGAGGACAAACCCTTTAACATTGATACCAGCTTGCTCAAAGCGGCGATACGCAATTTCAATTTCTTTTACTGAACTCACGCCAAAACGGGCAACGAGTAATGTTGTTCCCGCTAATGCACCCACAATACTTGGATCGGTAACGGCAAGTACCGGCGGTGTATCAATTAGTACTATGTCATATTCTTTCGATGCCCAAGTGACAAAGTCTTCAAACCTTGGGTGCATTAAAAGCTCTGACGGATTTGGGGGTACTGATCCTCGGGTAACAAGATCTAGATTGTCAATCCCCGAGGCTTTGACGACATCCTTTATTTCAGACTTACCTGATAATAAGTCCGATAATCCGTTCTCCCACTTAAGATTAAACTGACGTTGTAAATAACCTTTGCGCATATCCGCATCCACGATTAATACTTTTTGCCCCGTTTTGGCCAACACTGCGGCAAAGTTAACCGATACGAAAGACTTACCTAGCCCCGGCGCAGGGCCTGAAATCATCACCACATTGTTTTTTGCTTCCATCATAGCGAAATGAAGACTGGTTCTCAGCCCACGTAATGCCTCAATGGCTAAATCAGCAGGATTAGTCTCTGCAAGTAGAGCTTCATATTCTTGATTTTTCTTCTTACGCTTAAGATGAATATCAATTCCCGCTTGCCAGTTAGATTTAGGTACACTGGCATAAACAGGCAAACCAATTTGCTCAATTTGCTCAGGACTTTCAACCCCACGATGTAAAGCAGATCTTAACAAAACCAGAGCAATACTAATCACTCCGCCGAGTAATGTGGCCAGTAACACTACTAAGGCTTTTTTCGGTTTAATGGCTCGCGTATAGGCTTCTGCTTTATCGATAATGCGTACATTGCCAATTGTACTTGCTTTGACAATATTTAATTCTTGCACATGATTAAGCAATTTTAAATACATTTCCTGGTTGACTTCCACATCCCGTGTCATACGCAAAATATCACGTTGGGTTTTCGGCAAGGCTTGAATATTTTGATTAAGCCTATCTCTCTCTTTCAATAAAGTCTGCCGCTTATCCATTAACGAAATATAAGCAGGATGCTCTTTAGTAAAGAGTTGAGATATTTCACTCTCTTTAAAAGTGAGCTGATTAAGCTGTTCTTCAAGCTTCACCATGACATCTAATGATGATTTAGCTTCTAAGCCTAAATCAATGGAGTCATTCTCTTCTCTAAAACGATTCAATGTTTCTTCAGCTTCAACAAGTTTTGCTTTTACCAAAGGTAAATGTTGCTGTAAAAAAACAAGACTATTTTCAGCTTCGGCGGAATTTCGCGCCACATTTTGTAGAAAATAATCTTGACTAATATCATTTAAAATGTTTTCAATTTGGCCTCGATTATCTCCAGTGAAGGATAGCTGTAATACCCCTGTTTTTTTACCTTTTTCAGAAACCGACAAGTTATCTTGCACCCAAGTAATGGCATCGAGACGAGATTGCTTTTTAAGAGTAAAACTCATGCCGTTAGCACTGCTAACATCACTCACAAAAAGGCGATAATCCCCTTTCTGAGCCAGCTCTCCCACTCGCCCTGTTAATACTTTATTATCATTTCTATCATATAGCTCATAACTGCCAATATCGAGATTTGTGAACACTAGTTGATAACTGATAAAATTAGCATTAAGATATAAATAAGCTGGAATTTCAAACCGATTAATGTCAACATAATTAACATCGCCTAATAATCTCGCTAGTCCTTTACCAATAATAGGGAAATAATTAGGCTCTATGACTGTGGTTAAATCCAACTTATCGACTGTTTTACCCAATATCATTCGAGACTGTAGCACTTCAATTTCTGTCGTTGCAGACGACTCACTGCCAAACAAGTCTCCCATATCACCAAAGCCGGATATTCCAGAACTTTTTTCTTCTATTTGAATTAAGGCATCCGCTTTATAAATGGGCGTGGCCAATAAGGCATAAACTATACCAACTAACATAAAGAAACTGGTAATAGCGATAATCATCCAGCGCTGATCGATTAAAGTGCCCAATAGTTTACTTAAATCGATTTCATCATTGGATTCAGATAGTTTTGTCGACATATTTTGAGTCGAAGTCATAATAGAAATGTACTCGTAAAAACAATAAAAAATAATAGTTAAGTGAACAGCACTGAGCTAGCTTATTTTATTCGCCCAGGCATTAGCCGATTGTTCAATTAACTCATAAGCATACTCAAAGGCTTCTTGGCTCAGCTTGTAAGGATCGGGAATATCTTGCTTGCCTATCCACTGCCCAAACAGCATGGTTTTCCCTCGCGCGGCAGAGGAAATACTCGATACCGCATCGATATGCCCTTTTTCCATAACCAAGATCAAGTCATACTCTTGACACAATTCAGCCGTTAATTGCCTCGCTTTATGCGGGGTTAAATCTATATCGTGTTGCTTAGCAATTTGAGTGGCCATGCTATCGGCAGGTTTTCCCGATAAGCGACTTTTTTCAGTCGCTATTCCCGCTGAATCGACTTGCTTATGAGGTAAAAGGCTTTTAAGCAAATACTCCCCAGAAGGTGAACGACAAATATTCCCTACACACACTACTAACATTTTATTAAACATATTATTACCATGACAAAGTTCTATTATAAGACTGTGTTAAATAATTAATACTCAGAAAAGTCGGAAGCAAATTACTTACGACTCGATTCCAACGAGAAATAGGCTCAGTGGTGACATAAACAATATCATAAGGTTGCATCTCAAATGACGTTCCAATCACCATAGCAGTGGCATCAGAAATGTCCAACTGATAGACATTCGCAATAGGAGAAGCTATTTTAACTTCTGTCTCATCTTGATTTGAATTAACATCGAATTGCTTATTACCTCGAATAACAAACACACCAGTAGCATCAGACTCATTCTGATCTAAGCCGCCAACCGTACTCAAGGCTTCAGTTAAACTCATCCCCGCTCTGTCAATGGTAATTGTTTTAGGCGTTTTCACTTCCCCCATGACAAACACTTTTTGACCATCATTTCTCGGTACATGGATAATATCACCTGCATGCAATAAATGATTCTGGGTTAAATCCCCTTTTTGCATTAATGCATAAAGTGACACTTGAATCTCTTTACCATTACGTGTCAAAGTCACATTGCGCCAATCAGCATCTTCACCTAAGCCGCCAGCTTGATTGATGGCATCGAGCAAGGTTAATGGCACATTAGTAATGGGCTGCTTGCCCGGATTTTTAACTTCACCTGTCACATAAGTCTTTTGTGAGCGAAAGTTCGCCACATTGACATCAACTTGTGGACTTTCTATGAATTCTGCCAGTCTCTTTGACATTTCATCACGAATTTCAACAACTGTTTTGCCTTCAACGGTAACAAATCCAATATAAGGATAATAAATCCGCCCATCTGTATGCACCCAGTTACCGGACTCTGTAGTACTTCGATAAGAACCCGCGGGAATAGTAAGTTCAGGATGGTCCCAAACTGTCACATTGAGAATATCAGCAGGCCCAACACGATATTGATAGTTTGCAATTTCTTCATCCATACTCCTGTTCACTGTCGCCGTCGGGCTTGACGTTCGGTGCGAGTTCACAAATTGAGGCGTTAATTCATAAACATTAACCAAAGAATCAAAATCTGCCTCTTCTTTACCGGACGGTACTTCATTAACAATATTCTTACCTGAGGTGCTCAAATGTTGCCCAGGGGTCACACAGGCGGTAATAAAAGTTGACATAACGCCAATGCCAATAAGCTTGGAAAGTTTATTCATGATTAATAATTAAAATTAGGAATTGAAAAAGATCTGACAGAGCAGTTCTTTATATAATTGAACACAATATAGTACGAATTTAAATCACCGCTACACAAGCTATACACTGATAAAGCCTATGTTTTATATTGAAATGATAACTGCTGAAACACAGCATTAAACGATAAAAAAATAGGTGAAAAAACAAGTGACTAAGTTAAATGAGGTTAAACAAGTGAACAAGTGTAAAATAAAGTTAATGGAACATAACATTCATCACTAAAATCCCTTTAAAGTTTAAGTAATAATTCTAAACAATCAATTTATTTCAGACACGCTACCGCCCATGAATTTTGGCTTCCATAGTGCCATAAATCGTTTAAAATCAATTAAATGATAATAAACACAACCAAATTGATTAAGTTAACATCTAAGAGTTAACGCTTAGCTTGACAAAATTATGATAAATTTAACAATTTCATCAACAATAATAAAAAGCTCATACTAACCTCTGAAACACACTAGCCTAAATCGTACCATTTACTCTCATACGGTTAGACTTTATTGCAAAGGGTGTTTACACCATGTTAAACGCCGACATAATACACCATAACAGGCGTTAAAGTTGATAAAATTATGGAAATTTACGCACTTTTTGATCTCAAACCTTCAACAGCTTATTAAATAGGCAGCACAAGTAGTAGCATGTATAAAATTGAACCACATGTTATCAACTTTAATCGACAATATGTTATTAGTATTTATAAAGTGAATGCATTAATGCAATACAGTAACAGCTTACGAATACTGCAACGGCAGAGAATCTAGGCTCAGCAAGCTCTAAGATTAACAAGTAGAGTAGATAAATATCAAAACAAGGATAGCCATTAACGCCTTCAACGCTATTTCGATCTTTTCTCATTGCTCTGTTTAAATAACGGACTCAACAGCCGAGATCGTATAGGAGGGAAACACACAAAGAAACAAGACTAAAGTAGAGCTTACCTATAAAAATGACCCAATACTTTAATAGATAATTACCTGATTACCCATAAAGCTCAGTCATACTCAAATGCTTCTGTGGCATGGGAGGTGTTCTGAGTGCAACATACATTAATCGCGGTAACATGTCTTCAAGTGAAAACAGTCGATTAAAGCGATAACAATATTCAGTTAAATATCGGGGTAAGAATCTAGGGTTATGACGCTCACTACTATAATACACATCATCGACTTGAACAATATCCAATAATTGGCGTTTATCATCTCTCTCTTTCATCACTTGCATGATTTTTTGTTTCACACGCCAAGCCGTATTTTAAGATACGCCTATTCGGCGTTTAAGTGATAAAGCTGAAATACCGACTTTCAAATGCACAATTAAATGGACACTTAAAAGCCAGATAGTTAAGGGGAGCTTTGAATATTCAAATATCGTATTGGTTGTTAATGATGTTTGATGATGACAACGGTTACACTGATAAATTTTTCTGGATTTTAAAGTGCAGTGACTTTGTAAAGAACGTTTGGGACAAATAAAGCCTGTAGGCCATTTCCAATTAAACAATACCACTACACAACACCTTTACACATTGTTCTTAGCTTGCATATTTTTTGAACAATGCTAATAAACTATATCTAAGTTGATGTTAAATTTTACTTTTAACCAAGACCATTCTCCAGATCAAGCATTGCTCTAAATATAGCTCATATTTCAAAAAATTCATGGTTGAAGCTCGTGGGTAATCAGAAAAACTATTCCCAAATCAGCTTTCTAAAATGCTTTCGACAAACAGATTCATATCGCTCATTACCACCTATGGCCACTTGCTCCCCTTGACTAATAGGCCTGCCCTCTCCGTCGAGTCTCAATACCATATTGGCTTTTCGACCACAGTGGCAAATGGTTTTAAGTTCAACTAATTTATCAGCCCAAGCCAATAGATATTGACTACCAATAAATAACTCTCCTTGAAAGTCCGTTCTTAAACCATAACAAAGCACAGGAATATCAAACTCATCAACTATTTGAGTTAATTGTTTAACTTGTCCCTTAGAAAGAAATTGACACTCATCCACTAAAATACAATGTAATGCCCCTCGCTTTCTTTCATCAACGACGAATGAGAGTAAATCATCTCCTTGACTAAAAACGTGTGCTTCAGACTCTATTCCAATACGTGAAGCCACTTTTCCTACACCGTAACGGTTATCAATCGAAGCCGTCATGATTAAGGTATTCATGCCTCTTTCCTGATAATTATAAGAAGACTGTAATAATGACGTCGATTTTCCTGCATTCATTGCAGAGTAATAAAAATAAAGTTGTGCCAAACGCTTTGTCCTTTTATTCAATATTTCGGCTTAAGTTCTCGACCATGTTACGAATAAATGCCTAAGGGCTAAAAATCTTTCATGGTAAAAATCTATCTGAGCTAAACGTAATAACATTAGACAATAACAATCAAAATCCTTAATAAAAAGTGCCGCAATCAGAAACTGAACTGCGGCACTTAACTATATTATAACGCTCAACTAAGTTAATTGTTCAGTCTAATAGCGACCTTGATTTGATTTCATTCTCAATAAGATAACACTCATGACAAACAGTAAACTACAGGTCACAAAACCAATTGTTACCGAGCCTGTAAATCCAAGTACTAAGTAGCCTACTAAGCTGATGCCAGCCACAATGAGTGCATAAGGTAACTGAGTCATGACATGATCAATATGATGACAACTTGCACCCGTTGAAGATAAAATGGTGGTATCTGAAATGGGTGAGCAATGATCCCCAAATACAGCGCCAGCTAATACTGCAGCAAGCATAGGCAACATCATCGCGCTGTGACTGCCCATGGCCATATCAGCAGCAATAGGTAACATAATACCAAAGGTACCCCAGCTGGTTCCAGTTGCAAATGCAGTCAACCCCGCCAATATAAAGAGTACAGCAGGCAACATTTCAAAAGGAATATTGCCTGTCGCTAAACTGGCCATATATTTACCGGTTTCTAATTGGCCAATAACCGCAGCAATTGTCCAGGCAAACATCAAAATGTACAAGGCAGGTAACATTGAACGCGCGCCCATAGTCATGCCTTTAAAAATCATTTTCTTATCGATGCCTTGCACGATACTCATGACTAAGGTCACAATTAATCCGATAATGGCACCAAAAAATAATGATGACCCCACATCGGTGTTTTCAAAAGCGCCAATGATATTAAAGGGGATCCCTTTTTCAACGAGTACATCTGCTCCACTGCTGACCATAAAATAAAATGTAGCTAATACTAAGACTGAAATAGGTAAAAATAACCCTAATATTTTGCCTGAACTCGCCTCAGGTAAATCTGAAACAGCTCCTGGGGGTAACCCTTTTGCTTCATCATATAAGTTACCTTTTTGCGCATTCAGTTCATGCTCTCTCATGGGGCCGACATCCAATCCCATCAATGCCACACAAATAAGTAATAATAAAGCAAAAATGGCATAAAAGTTCATTGGGATCATTTGAACAAATACGCTTAAATGTCCAGAATCAGTAAAACCATGAGCCGTTAAAATGCCACCAATTAAAGCGATGATATAGGCACCCCAACTCGAGACTGGGGATATCACACAAACAGGAGCCGCTGTAGAGTCTAATAAATAAGCCAGTTTACTGCGAGAAACATAATATCGGTCAGTTAATGGCCTAGCCACACTTCCCACAACCAAACTATTGAAGTAATCATCAATAAACACAACACACCCGAGGAAAATCGTTAATAATTTTGCATCACGTTTATTGCGAATATGTTTTCTTGCCCACTCAGCAAACGCTCTCGCTGAGCCACTCACGGTTATCAATGCGGTGATCATTCCAAGCAACACTAAAAAAGCCAGAATATACAAGTTCCAGCTATTCAATGCACCGTCATCCCAAACAAGACTCGTCACTTTAGCAGCTAAATACTGGCCTGTTCCCAGAAAAGAAAAGTCAGTTAAAAGAAGGCCCCCTATAAGGATCCCCAATCCAAGAGAAAGTAATACGCGGCGAGTAATCATCGCCAACACAACTGCTACCACAGGCGGCAGCAAAGAAAGAGCCGAATCGGCATAGCTTATAATTGTCATTTATCTTCTTCGCTAAATACAAATGTAGGACAACTGAACTGGTGGGGTTTAGTACTTATCCTGTTCTGGTAACACATCATAGCTGTCATTAATCAAATCAACATCAAATTTGCCTGTCATCCTAACAAGCAATACTATAATTAATGTATTTATACACTCGACTCATCTCTATCATCAATATGAATAAATATCGAATAAAATCATGATATAAAAACACTCTTTTTGCGCTACTTAACCAACCTCAACAACCCTCTGTAAATTGACACGCGCCACATAAAAGCACAAGCGGCGAAAGGGAGCGAGCCTTTTGCCACTTTTCGTGATCTTAGTCACATTTTGCAGCTACGTAAAAGTACAATGTTCAATAATGATAAGCAAGTATTGATTTTACTTATACGCTAAACAGCCGCTGTTAGTTCTGGTACTGCCTCAAAAAGATCGGCCACTAATCCATAATCAGCGACTTGAAAAATAGGTGCTTCAGGATCTTTATTGATAGCAACAATAATCTTTGAATCTTTCATGCCCGCAAGATGTTGAATAGCACCGGATATACCAGCCGCAATATAAAGCTCCGGCGCAACAATTTTACCTGTTTGCCCTACTTGTAGATCGTTAGGTACAAACCCTGCATCTACAGCAGCTCGTGATGCCCCAATTGCCCCACCCAATTTATCAGCAAGGGCCTCTAAAATATTGAAATTTTCACCACTTCCCATACCACGACCGCCAGAAATTATCACATTAGCGCTACCCAATTCAGGTCGTTCTGACTCTGTAAGCTGTTGAGAAACAAAAGTTACCTCAGGTACAAAAACAGTATCAATTGTCACTAACGCAGCATTGCCATCCATTTCAACAGCATCAAAAGCACTTGAACGAACAGTGATCACTTTTTTAGTATCTAGGCTTTGCACTGTCGCTAAAGCATTACCCGCATAAATAGGACGTACAAAGGTATCGGCTGATACCACTTCAACAACTTCAGATAATTGTGCAACATCCAACAAAGCCGCTACACGTGGGAATACATCTTTACCAATACTTGATGCAGCGCCTAAAATCACATCATAATCACTAGCTAACTTAGTTATTAATAAAGACATATTTTCGGCAAGTCCGTTAGCATACTCTATCGCATCCAAATAGATTATTTGCCTAACGTTTGATAACTTTTGTGCTTCAGTGGCAACTTGATGGCATTGATGCCCAACAACCAAGACATCACATTCTCCTCCTATTGCTTGAGCACAAGCCATGACTTTTGCTGTTTCAAGTTTTAAACTCTCATTATCATGCTCTGCTAATATTAATATTGCCATCAGATCACCTTCGCTTCATTTTTCAACTTTTCAACTAACTCATCAACAGATTTGACAATCACACCTGCACTTCTTTTTATAGGCGGCGCCACACTCAAAACTTTCTGATGCTGTTTTAACGACACTTCTAATGCATCAGGTGTCATAACATCTAATGGTTTTCGTTTTGCTTTCATAATATTAGGTAACTTGGCATATCGTGGTTCATTTAAGCGAAGATCTGAAGTTACCACAGCAGGAAGCGATAATTTTAGTGTTTGTAATCCCCCGTCCACTTCCCGTGTAACAGTCAATTCCTCCCCCTCTAATAGGACTTCGGATGCAAATGTGGCTTGAGGCATTTTTCCTAGCGCAGCTAACATTTGTCCCGTTTGGTTATTGTCTCCATCAATTGACTGCTTACCTAAAATCACCAACTCGGCCTGCTCTTTCTCTTGAACCGCATGTAATATTTTAGCTATAGAAAGGGGCACCAGTTCATCACTGGTTTCAACATGAATAGCTCTATCTGCACCTAATGCCAGTGCTGTACGTAACTGCTCTTGAACAGCTTTAGTACCAATACTGACCACGACCACTTCTTGAGCCTTTCCAGACTCTTTAAGTCGAACCGCTTCTTCAACTGCGATTTCACAAAAAGGGTTTATTGCCATTTTCAAATTCGCGGTATCAACTTGCTGAGTATCAGTATTGACTCTGACCTTCACATTAGCATCGACGACACGTTTTACTGGTACCAATACTTTCATAAAGCTTCCTTGTACGTCTTTTATTAAATTCTTGAACCGATATATCCAAATAAAGGACTATCTCACTTGCTTGATAGGGTATCAATAAAATGGATGTTAACCTTACCAGAATGACATCCAAATCATCCCCCACTCTACTTGCTGTTAACGTTAACGTCAACTCGATTCAAACGTTCGTTTTTATTTGTGTTTAATTTATATCCACACAAAAGCAACAATTTCGTCAAAAATACATTAAAAAAGCATTTTTTTTATTTAAAAACCAAATAATATTCATTTATTGCAATATTTATTTGATCCTCAGCTAAATAGTTTCTATTATTCGTACTTGAATATAAAAACTTTCTACATTGGATTGGATCTAAATAACTATGAGCGAATTTCTAGATATATTAACACATGGACGTCGATTTAAAGCTGCTGTTAAGGAGTTAAGCTTAGAACAACTTCAAGAGCTTGCTGAGAAACTTGAAAAGATTATAGAAGAAAAGTCTTCTCAAGCAGAGGCAGATAATCAAGCACTCGCTGAGCGTAATGCTAAAATCGAAGAAATCCGCAAGCAAATGGAAGCTGTTGGATTATCAGTTGACGATATTGGTGGAGCAGCCATTAAATCGGCCCCTAAAAAACGTGCTCCTCGCCCACCAAAATATAAAATCAATGTGGATGGTGAAGAAATTACATGGACAGGTCAAGGTCGTATGCCTACTGTTTTTAAAGCGGAACTAGACAAAGGTCGCAACATGGAAGACTTTCTTATTTAAGATTAAGTCTAAGCAACTAATAAAAAGCCCAGTTATGCTGGGCTTTTTTTATACTCTCATTGATACAAATATTACGTTTTTCCTTATATTAACCCAATATTTACTCTTGTATCTTACAGCCAATAAAAGAGATGCTAGCAGCTGATTTAAATGAACTTTTATAACCTAGCTATCATGAGAGTAGTGCTATAAATAATGTTAAAATCTCATTTACCTGTTTCTACATACCTATTATTTTTAATCAATGGAACTCTTATGCAAAAATAACGTCTATATAAGTTTATGCATTTTAATATCAAATAATATTTATTATTGTTTATGAATTTTTGTTCTACATAAATGACTTTTATTCAATTAATATTCATTGTTGTTAATATTTATTCGTCTATTATTCATTCGTAGGATAACGTCAAGAATAAATCCAGTGTAAAATACAAGCTTAATAGCACTGTCATAGAGCTCTTTTTCATTAGAAATATTTAATTTAAACGACATAAGATGAACAAAGATTTGTGCAAATAAACTTCATTAATCGCCTTGTAAACAAGTCTTTTAATATTGTTAGATCAATTTATACTTTTATCCAATTACAAAAAGAAATACAATTTTATTCAATAAAAAATCTCAGTTCCTCTTTAATCCCCCTTCCCCATACCAAGCTAAAAATAACTCTCTAAACACCTTTATGAACGGACTCTCCCTCAATGTAATACAGTAATATTTTTATTCAGTTGACGTAAATAAAAGTAAATATCAGGACTGTTTTCATCACTTTCTTCCCGCCACTTATCCCTATTCATTTATTTCAATCTACTTCATATAATTGGATACCCTATCCTCCTATTCCTGTTTAAAGCACTAAACAAGAGCAACGATTTCTGGTTTAAAAAGTAATTTTTAACCCTTTTTTCACTTAATGGCTTTCTGAAAATCGATTTTAGCGCTAAGATGTAGATATCTATAAAAACATGAATTATCTGTTACTTAGAGTTTCTTTAATGCTAATCCAATAGCATTAAGTCAATGCACTCAACACATAACTTAATGCATAGATAATAACTGACCCCATCTTAAAATTTAACTAAGGCTTAATCGACATGAGACTGATACTACTCATTGTACTCACCGCACTGCTTAGCGCATGTAACAGTAATTACACCTTTAATAGCAACCTCAATAGAGATGCAATCGAAGATTATTTCAAACCATCAGAAGTGACGGTTTACGAGGGTGATACGCAACCTTTAGGCCAATATGAATTGAAAGGTCTCGTACAAGGAGAAGCTTGTCAAGTGGAAAAAAATGGTGTTCCTGTAACACTAGCAGATGCTAGAACGCTGGCAAGGCGAGCTGCAGCGGATAAAAATGCCAATGGGTTAATTATCAAAAATTGTGTGTTAGTTGCAGAACCCACACCAGGCTGTTTTAGTAGTGCTCTATGCATAGGACAAGCCATTAAGACACCGACCAATACCGACAAGTAGAGCTAAAAATATTCATGCATTTTACCAATCAAATTGAAGCAGTTGCTTATTGCCAAACGCCTTATAAGCAAAAATTTGGGATCCCACGTCAACCAGGTTTAGTTAACTCTGTTAGAGGCTATATAAAGCTTAACGGTGCTTATAACCAACTCGATACAGTAAGAGGTTTAGAGCAATTCTCTCATTTATGGTTACTGTTTTGTTTCCATGAAAACCTCAAGCAAGGTTGGAAACCCACCGTTAGGCCCCCTCGTTTAGGCGGGAATGAAAAACTCGGGGTGTTTGCTACCCGTTCAACTTTCAGACCAAATGGTATCGGGCAATCTGTGGTCAAACTCCATCAAATCCAACATAACTCAGGACAGGTGAGTCTCGAAATTTCAGGAATGGATTTACTGGACGGCACCCCCATTATCGATATTAAACCTTATATCCCTTTTTCAGATGCCATTGAAAATGCGATAGGTGGAATAGCCCAAGAAGCCCCACTATTAATTGACGTTACCTTTTCAAAAGAAGCTAAAAAGCAGCTACTTAAATATCACGATAGGCCCCATTTGGAAGCATTTATAACTGAAGTTCTCGCCCAAGATCCAAGACCTGCTTATAAGAAAGGAAAAATGGATCTAAAACAATACCAAATTGCATTATACGATTTAGACATTTTATGGCAAATGCAAGAAGGCGCTATTTTAGTCTGTCATATTGGACCTGCTAACCTATAAAAATCATTGAGTATTCGTTAAAATATCTCCATATGCTCTAACTTGAACATGGAAATGAGTACGCACATGCAAGTCGATTATCAAGCTCAACATAAGCAACGATTAGCCTATATGCCTTGGCTCTATTACACACTCAAAGAAAAACATAAACAATGGGCGCTTCCTTGGCAAACACAAATACAATCACAACTTTGTGCGCTTGAAACCATCAGCATTGGACAGAATTGTTTCGTTGCTCCGCAAGCACACTTATTTGCCGAACCTGGCCGTGATATAAAAATGGGCGATCAATGTATGATTGCAGCAGACAGCTTCATTCACGGACCTATCACTATGGGTAACGAAGTAGCCATTAATCATGGCTGTTCACTTGATGGCGGACGGGCGGGTATTGTCATTGGCGATAAAACTCGCATAGCCAACAACGTGACTATCTATGCTTTTAATCACGGTATGAGCATGCAGCAAAGTATTTACCAGCAGAAAGTGAATTCATTAGGCATAACCATAGGGATAGATGTGTGGGTAGGCGCTCAAGCTGGTATCGTTGATGGGGTGACTATTGGTTCACATAGCGTTATTGCTATGGGAGCTATAATTACTAAAGATGTCGAGCCTTATGCCATTATGGCCGGTAATCCAGCAAAAAAAGTGGGAGATAGGCGTGATAAATCATAATTGACTCACACTTTTTTATCCTACAACAAGAATATTTAGCATATTCCAATAATCATGGGTGACAACAGCAAGCTTAATGATAAAATGTCGCCCAATTACATTCTAAACATGGACATCGGTAATGCGAGTTAGCAAGTACCTACTATCAACAAAAAAAGAAACACCAGCAGATGCTGAAGTTATCAGTCATCAGCTTATGCTACGTGCAGGAATGATCCGCAAAAACGCATCAGGCTTATATAGTTGGCTTCCTACTGGACTCAAAGTCTTACGTAAAGTCGAAGCGATTGTACGTGAAGAAATGATGAAAGCTGGCGCGATTGAAATATCCATGCCCATGGTACAACCTGCCGATCTTTGGACTGAAACCGGTCGCTGGGAAAAATTTGGCCCTGAACTATTACGTTTTCAAGATAGACACAATCGTGACTTTGTCTTAGGACCGACTCATGAAGAAGTCATCACCGATATCGTACGCAAAGAAGTCAACTCATATAAACAACTTCCTTTAAATTTATTTCAGATCCAAACCAAGTTCCGTGATGAAGTTCGCCCACGTTTTGGTGTCATGCGGTCACGTGAATTTTTGATGAAAGATGCCTACTCTTTTCATTTAGATCAAAAGACGATGGATGAGACTTATCAATCCATGTTTACAGCCTATAGTAATATTTTGTCTCGTATGGAGCTATCATTTAGACCTGTATTAGCAGATACAGGATCCATTGGCGGCAGCTTATCCCATGAATTTCATGTGCTAGCCAATAGCGGTGAAGATTTAATTGCATACTCCACTGGCAGTGATTACGCAGCCAATATTGAAAAAGCCCAAGCTCCGCTGCCGACAAAGGAACGAAACGCCCCCACTCAGGCAATAACTGAACTTGATACCCCCAATGCAAAAACCATCGCTACGCTGGTTTCTGAGCATCAGATCCATATCGAGAATACGGTGAAAACCATCATCGTTAAAGGTGCAAATGATGACGCGCCTCTCGTTGCTTTAGTTATTCGAGGCGATCATGAACTCAATGAAGTCAAAGCTGAAAAATTAGACGCTGTTCTTGCGCCACTCACTTTTGCAGAAGAAGTAGACATAAGAGCCACAATTGGCGCAGGACCTGGATCATTAGGTCCAGTCGAACTCCCAATACCTATCATTATCGATCATAGCGTCGATGTGATGAGTGATTTTGTTGCAGGTGCAAATACCGACGGTAAACACCTAACAGGAATAAACTGGGAACGTGATTTGCCTCAAGCTCAAACAGCTGACTTACGCAATATTATTGAAGGGGAAGCGAGCCCTTGTGGACAGGGTAACATAGCCCTTTTACGTGGTATTGAAGTGGGACATATTTTCCAATTAGGCACAAATTACTCTGAGTCAATGCATGCTAATGTGCTGGATGAAAATGGAAAATCTCAGTCGTTACTCATGGGATGTTATGGTATTGGAGTGAGCCGCATTGTCGCTGCTGCCATTGAACAAAATCACGATGAGAGAGGCATTATTTGGCCTAACGCTATTGCTCCGTTTACTGTGGGTATTCTCCCTATGAACATGCACAAATCTCATCGAGTAAAAGATATGGCTGAAAAGCTTTATCAAGAGCTAAATGAGTTAGGAATAGAAGTGCTCTTTGATGATCGTAAAGAGCGTCCTGGTGTTATGTTTGCTGATATGGAATTGATCGGACTACCACATGTCATTGTCATTGGCGATCGTAATATTGACAATGGTGTTTTTGAATACAAAAACCGCCGTACAGGTGAAAAGCAGGATATCCCTTTTGAGCAGATTATTGACTTCATAAAGTCAGCATAACCCTTGATTATTAAAGCCTTTATTCTAATATTAAAGGCTTTTTTTCTTCATCACTTCCTCATGTTAGTAAACATCCTTCTCTGTGTCTATATTCAACTCGTTTTTTATTAAAAACTTCCTTAAAACAACTATACTTTGACTAATTAAACAACTGAGGAACAGTCATCTAGCATAATAAAAACCTTTAGATTCAACACATAAAATAAAGGCTCATTGTTTGAATAATTTATTTTTCAATTTAAGGATTTAGTTATGTCAGATAAAACAGCGCTTGTTTTTGGTGGTGGAGGCGCTAGGGCAGCTTATCAAGTCGGTGTATTAAAAGCCATAGTCCAATTTTACCCGAGAAGTCACGGTATTCCTTTTAAAGTATTAAGCGGTACTTCTGCAGGAGGGATTAATGCAACGGCACTTGCCACATATGCATCGTGCTTTCATTTAGGCGTAAGAAAATTAGAATGGGTATGGTCAAATCTGTCTATTGACCAAGTCTATAGTGCATCTATCGCTGGCGTATTTGGTCACTTAGGTAAAATGGCATTTAAAGGTATGAAGTCAAAAGGCCCTAACTTACAGCCTGCAAGCCTATTTAATAATGAGCCTCTGCGTAATTTACTCGATCAACTCGTGGATTTTGAACGTATCGATAGAAATATTAACAGGCACAGTTTAGATGCTATTAGTTTAGATACTTCATGTTTCGACAGCTGTTTTTGTGAAACATTTTTTCAAGCTAAATCCAATATTCAAGACTGGCAGCGCTCAAGACGCTGCGGGCGAAGAACAAGGCTCACAACCGATCATTTACTCGCCAGTGCAGCAATCCCACTTATTTTCCCTACGGTAAAAATAGGGCAATCTTATTATGCTGACGGCTCATTACATCAATTTGCCCCATTAAGTAGTCCTATCCATTTAGGTGCGAACAGGATCATTGCCATAAACTTAGAAAGCCCCCATAAAAATGAGCAGCAATCCAATACTCACTACCCTCAAGTAGAGACTATAGCAGGGCACCTGCTCGATACTATTTTTTCAGATACGATTAATAGTGATTTAGAGCGTTTACTCAGAATTAACAAAACAATGGCCAATATTCCAAAAGCATACCGTAGGGCTATTCCCCTTAATCATATTGATGCACTTGTGATTAAACCCAGTGAAGATTTGAGTGAAATTGCGGCTAAGTACTTTCACACTATCCCTATTGCTTTTAAAATACTCATGAAATTAATGGGAATAACTGGCCAATCTGATTCCAGTATTGTTTCATACCTATTATTTGACAAAGATTACTGTAAAGCGCTCATACGGTTAGGCTACGAAGACACTCTGTGCCAAATTGATGACGTTAAGCACTTTCTCAATATTAATGACAGACTATTAAGTAATTGATATTTTATCCACAGCCACTTTTGCCCAATGCTGATATATTGCTTCGCCTGGATGAAAGCCATCTATTGCCATTTTGTCCGCTTCTAATAAAGGGCCCAAATTAATGATATGACAATCAATCTCCTGTGATAACCAATGAGTTAAAGACTGATTAAACTGCTGGCTTCTAACCCCTAAAAACCAAGCTAACGGTTGAGGTAAAACTGGGAAATCGCCCATAGGAGGCACTAGAGAAAACAACACTTGCTGGCTCGATAGCTCTTTTCTGCAAAACTGAAGCAAAGCTTGTTGCTGAGAAATCCAAGTATCAACTTGAATAAAGCGAGTCACATCATTAACACCGAGCGAAATAATAACAACATCCACCTCTCGCTTTTCCATCGTTTTTACTGCAATAAGCAGATCTTGCGTTGAATAGCCAGATTGCGCAAATAATCTCCAATTGAGTGTCACACGATCAGCCAACTGTTTTACTATTTGACCAGATAATGCTTGAGACTGCTCATTAACTCCCACACCAGCTGCCGCAGAGTCACCGAGGATAAGTAAACTCAAAGGCTGACCATTGCCACTTATTCCTGCCCTTTCGCCTTCAGGTTCTGGTAATTTAGGCGTAGTTTTACGAACATACCAAGCTTGAGCGCATAAAAGCGGTGACAATAAAATTAATAATATATAATACCAAATATTCACATTATTGCTCTCCTTATGCTTGAATTGGTATGGGTATGATGCCCGTTATTCAGTCATCATACCGTTTAACCTCACGTTGAGCTTATCGCTTTATTGGATATTACGTTTTTCTACATTTGCCATAATATAGCTATCCACAACGCGTTCTAAAATGGTTAAAGGCATAGCTCCATTCTTCAAAATCACATTATGAAACTCAATTAAACTGAACTCTTCTCCTAAAGTCGATTGCGCCTTTTCTCTTAAGGATAAAATTTTCATCATACCAATTTTATAGGCTGTCGCTTGTCCTGGCATCACAATATAGCGTTCAATCTCAGCTATTACATCACTTTCAGGCATGCCCGTATTATTAGACATATATTGAATTGCCTCCTCTCTTGTCCAGCGTTTATGATGAATACCTGTATCGACAACTAAGCGAACGGCTCTAAAAAGCTCCGCTTGTAAACGACCAATATTATCAAAAGGATCCGCTTGGTAACCAAGTTCCCATGCCACTCGCTCTGAATATAATGCCCAGCCCTCAGAATAGGCAACAAAAGGCGCCATTTTCCGAATAAAAGGCATATTTTCAAGTTCCATAGCAACAGAAAGTTGAAAGTGATGCCCAGGAACCCCTTCATGATAGGCCAATGTTCTCATGCCAAATTTAGGCGTTGCTTTGATATCATAAAGATTAGCAAAAAAGCGCCCTGGACGACTCCCATCAATAGCTGGCATCTCATAATAAGCCCCCGGTGCGGTTTGCTCTTTAAATTCAGGAATACGTACGACTTCAAGTGATGCTTCAGGTTTTACACCAAATGCGGCATCGATCCCCTGATTAATTTCAGTCAGGATCTGGTTATAATCTTGCAATATTTGCGCCCGTCCGGCGGCACTATCTTCATAGTAAAATTCAGCTTGATTAGTTAGAACGGCCATTGACTGAGTGAAGCCTTCTGACACTTCATACCCTTGGGTGTCTAAAATGCTTAATATTTCAGATTGAATACGTCTCACATCATCTAAACCCAATTGATGGATTTGCTCAGCCGATAAATCTGTTGTAGTAAAAAACTTTAATGCCTGCTTATAGGCTTTATCACCATTGGGCAGATGCCAAAAACCGGCATCATTCACGGCTTTGCTTTTCAATTTAGCAAAATAATGAATAAATAAATCATAAGCTGGATACACATTATCTTGGATGAGTACTCTAGCTGCGAGTAAAATACGTTCTTTATCGAATTGTGAAAAATGAGGCACTTTATTCATTTTATCCACTAACGCAGTATAAAGAATATTATCTTCAACCGGAGTTTCTACAAAGGCATTCATTTCTGTGAGTACACGCTCAATGACAAACTTAGGCGGAATAATGCCTTTTTGCTCACGAAGTTGAAGACCTTCTAGATTTTGAGCAAATTTTATTTTTACTTTTTCTAAACGAGATAAATAATACTCAGCATCAGTAATATTATTTATTTGATGAGTTGATGCCATAAAACTCGGATACCCGTTTTGCACACCAAACAACTGATTAACAGGATAATTATGATACCGATATGCTTTACTTTCTATTATGAAATCCAGTAGATAAAGTGATATATCTTTAGACAATAACTCATTTTCATCTAAATAAGCATCATCATAGCTCAATAATGTCGCTTTTAAATCATCGACCTGTGCCAGTAGCTCATCCATTTTTTCGGGGCTATCATTATTAAGTTGACCATTGTGCGAAGTAATACCTAATGATTCCAGAAACCCTAAAGACGTTAATGTTTCAGGGCTATCTAACGCCACTTTTAATACACTTCTATCTAAAAATACTCTAAAGATAAAAGGTTTTTGAGCAAACCATTCATGTGCAACAAACATACTCGACAATAACGTGAGGCTCAGTAAAATAAACCCTAACCGCTTCCCTGTTTTTTTTATCATTTCTTTCCCTGCTAATCATTATCCATCATCAGACAAGGTTAACATTTTACACACAATAGTAACAATCAGGTTTAGCCTTTTAATAGCCAATTTTCTGCACGTTCAATACGACGAGGCTTACCTAATAAAATAAGAATATCCCCCGCTTTACACTGCCAATCCAGAGGAGGTGATTCAATTTCAGCGCCAGAACGCCTTATTGCTCGTAACTCTATTCTCAATTTTTGCCATGGGATAATTGCTAACGTTTTCCCCACTACATAAGCACCTTGAGGTAAAGCCATCGCATGTAACCTTTCTAAGGTAAAGTCAGTATCTGCCCCCGAAAAAAAACCGTGCAAATACCGATAATGAT
Organism: uncultured Shewanella sp.; assembly: GCF_947501665.1. Classification (GTDB taxonomy): domain Bacteria; phylum Pseudomonadota; class Gammaproteobacteria; order Enterobacterales; family Shewanellaceae; genus Shewanella. The sequence goes on from NZ_CANMWS010000012.1 coordinate 120,242, forward strand.
GACGCCTTTCAAATTCAAGTCGTTTTAAAATTCGACTCAAAGGCACACCTGACTGATAAAGAACCTGAGAGACCAACATCAAGCTCCCCTCTAAGGTTTCTGGAATAACTTGACTCGCTCCAGCTCTCTCTAGTACATCCATATCCATATCATCACGCGTTCTAACCAAAATTTTTGCATCACGGGTTAACTGCCGACATAAGCACAACACATCTTCCACTGCTTTACTGTCACCCAATGTGATAACAACCAGCTTTGCCTCACGAATATTAGCTTGTTTCAATATACTTCGCTGACAACCATCGCCAAAATAAACGGGTTCCCCTGCAGCTCTCGCTTCTGCAACACGTTTAGGATCTAAATCAAGCACCAGATAAGGGATCGCCTCCACTTTCATAAAGCGGGCTATCGTCTGCCCCACTCGGCCATAACCTAAGATCAAGACGAGCTCTCCTTTTGCATTTGGCAAAGCTTTAACGGCATCAATATTATTTGCTTTCGTTTTCACACCTTGTAATCTTTTAGCAATATTCATACTGTTTTTAACTAACCAAGGCGCAAAAGCCATAGAGAGCACAGCCACCATCACAAATACAGTACTGACTTGACTATCAATTAATTGATAACTCACCCCTAAGGATAAAATGACAAAACTAAACTCTCCCATCTGCGCTAAGGTCAATGCAGTGGATAAGGAAATCCTAAATGATTCTTTTGTCACTTTGAGAAGAAGAAAAATAATCGCAGTTTTAACAAATAATACTCCCACCAGTAATAATAAAATCTCCCACCAAAATTGCATTACGATATGGAAATTGAGTAACATACCAATAGAGATAAAAAATAACCCCATTAATAAATCTCTAAAAGGTCGAATATCGGCTTCTAATTGCCTTTTATATTGACTCTCACCTAATAAAATCCCTGCAATAAATGCCCCCAATGCCATGGATAAACCCACCCATTGAGTAATCGCACCAGTCACTAACGAAACAACTAAAGTTGATAAAACAAATAGCTCATTTGAACGTGCTCTAGCCACTTCATCAAACAGTTTAGGCAGAGTCCACTTTCCCACAATAATCAGTGCTAAAAAGGCAGCAAGTCCTTCCAATAAGCTTGTGGTAATATCAAACCAAGTAAACGCTTGTTGTTGTTCTGAAAGAAGAGGCAATAAAATAAGTAAAGGCACCACAGCGATATCTTGAAAAAGCAGTATACTGACAGACAATTCACCGTGCCTGCGACGAAGCCAACCTTGATCATTTAACAATTTCAGCACTATTGCAGTAGAAGACAACGCAATCGCGGCCCCTACCACTAATGAGGCCACCATATTTAAACCAAAAATGATCGCAGCTAACATCGCAATCCCAACAGTCACGGTAAGCTGAGCAAAACCTAATCCAAAAACTTTACGTCGCATAGCCCAGAGTCTGGGCAAAGAAAACTCCAGACCTAAACTAAACATCAGTAAAACAATACCCAATTCTGCAACCGAATGAATTTCTCGCTGGCTAAACCAATTAAACCCGCTCGGCCCGCTTATCACCCCAGTCAATAAGTAAGCCAAAATAGCAGGTAAACCTGCTCGCCTCAACATTGCAATAGCAATAATAGCAATCACTAACATGAATAGGATTTGGATCAACAAGCCGTGGTTCATTAGAATTTTATTCCCCCAAAATATGAAAATACAATATGATGAACTACTGATTTTTGGTGATAATGTCTACATAAATTTATGACTTTTTAGATGCAGCAAATGCTAAGTCGTTATTCTTGGTCTTAATACCAGACGCCCCGTGAGCTTCTTCATTCTTGAAACCATCGACTTTGAGTCAAACGTCATACTGTCTTCTTCAGGCTAAAAATCATTAGGTAAAGTTCAAATGTTACACACTCCTTTAACCATATAATTAACCAAAATGAACGATAACACAGTAAAAGGGGGCCATAAACGCTGTCCTCATTATTTATCAAAAAGAATTCAGCGAACGTATTTAACACTTATTGTAAATAATCTTTGTAAAAAAGAGCCTAAAAACCACCACAAAAGAGCCCGCTCTAACAAATTCACGTCACTTTAAGAAACTATATTCAGTATAGGAGGATATAGATAAGACTTAAAACAAATCGAGCCAAAGGATTGGCTCGATCATTTAATATAGGAAATCAAGTAAATTCAGATAGTAAAGTTGGTACGCTTACGTTAATAATTAAACTGGCGCTAAAGATGCAGCGTCTACTTCAATACGTTGCTGTTTACCCATTAATTCAAACAGAATATGGCAACGTTTATCGCCACTTTTTTCTGAAAAAATACCCTCTAAATCAACAAAAGGACCTTGAGTAAAGCGCACTTTATCTCCTGAAGTAAAGGGATCATTCAAAAACGTTTCTCCCTCTATATCACTTTTCACTTCGGCAAGAATGCTTGCTTCTCTTTTTCGAATAGCGTCAATAATACTGTCATGAATAGGTGTCATGATCTCTTTGCATCCAACAATACGTACTACACCTCGAGTAGAATGAATACGACTCACACTGGTTTCTAAAGGATCAAAATAAATAAAGACATAACTTGGAAATAAGTGTGTTTTTTTTATTGTCGATTCACCCTTAAGCGTCACTTTTTTTGATAAGGTCGGCAGATACGTTTCAATATTCTGCATTGCTAAGTTTTGCTGCGCTCTGACCTCACCACGTGGCTTACAATACAAAAGATACCAAGCCTTCATGTTATATTCTTAATTCCTTATTCATAAAATTGAGATACTCACCATCCCCATGCGCATCATAACAAATCTCAACACATAGTCATGATCAGTTTAATGAAAAATGCAATCTACACTTTCCAACTGATGTTTTATCAACCAAATTATTTCTCGTATCACGTTTAATCATTCCATTCAGTCTGGCTGTGAACAAAACACTAAAATATTACTAACACGAGCACTATTTAAGAAACAAGCAGTTCAACAAGACAATTCCGCTCAGATTATCAACAAACAAGCCCGTATCATTGACTTTAGTCCCATTTAAAGGGTATATATTGTTAGCTTTTTAGCATTAAGCTCTATTTAATGAGTCATTTTAAAAACATTTAATAAACATAAAAACAAAAATACAGTTATGAATATGTGATTTTTAAACAATTTTAACAAATAGCATATCTGTCATTAATAACATTCATGCATATAACAAATTTTTCGGCTTACTCAATATAAGACGAAAAATCATCAGCTGAAGGTGGGGATCTACATGAGCGGAGTAAAGTCTCAAGGAACAATATTTGGACACCCAAAAGGGTTGTTCTTGTTGTTTACAACAGAATTATGGGAACGGTTTAGTTACTATGCCATGCGCGCTATTTTAGTGCTATATCTGGTCGACAAAGTACAAGATGAAGGAGGAGGATTAGGTTGGAATAGCGCAGATGCCTTATCGTTATACGGTACTTTCACTGGCTTAGTTTATTTAACACCTTTAATCGGTGGTTGGCTAGCCGATAATATTTTAGGTCAACGAAAAGCCATTTACATTGGTGGTGCCTTGATGGCAATCGGCCAATTTATTCTGGCAGCCCCTCATCACTGGAGTGCGGGCATTGAAACCACCGTTTTCTATGTGGGTCTATTTACATTGATCATAGGTAATGGTTTATTTAAGCCTAATATCTCCACTATGGTAGGCGATCTTTATGAAGAAGGTGATCACCGTCGTGATGGGGCATTTACCATTTTCTATATGGGCATCAACTTAGGTGCAGCTTTATCTGGTTTCTTAGTCGCTTGGGCTTATACGCACTTTGGTCATACTATTGTCATTGATGGTGAAAGTGTCTTCATTAACAACTGGCAAGCAGGTTTCTTCTTTGCTGGTATTGGTATGATAGTCTCTTTAATCATCCAATTTGTATTTGCACAAAAATTATTAGGTGACATTGGTACCGTTCCAGCTGCGAAACTGGAAAAACAAAAATCGCTCGATGCTGGTAATACCCGTAAAGAACCATTAACAAAAGTTGAACGTGATCGTATTAAAGTCATCATGGTGATGGGATTATTTACCATTGTTTTCTGGGCTGGCTTTGAACAAGCCGGTGGCCTGATGAACTTATTTACCAATGAGTTTACCAATCGTTTTGTGGGCAGTTTTGAAGTCCCAACGACTTGGTTCCAATCACTGAATGCTATTTTTATTGTTGTATTTGCCCCTGTCATCGCCTCTATTTGGGTACGTTTAGGCAAGAATGAGCCAAACTCCCCCATTAAATTTGCACTCGGTCTTGTATTGCTTGGTATTGGATTCTTATTCATGATTGGGGCAGTAATGGAAATGGGTGGTGACGCTAATGCCAAATCAAGTATGTGGTGGTTAGTCGGAGCTTACTTTTTTCATACCATGGGTGAATTGTGTTTATCCCCCATTGGTTTGTCTATGGTGACTAAATTAGCACCACTGCGTATCGCATCACTTATGATGGGCGCTTGGTTCCTATTTATTGCTGCAGCCAATAAAATTGGTGGCATTATAGGATCTTTCATTGGTCATGGTGGCCCCAAAGAAGAGCAATTAGCTAACGCAATGTCTATTTTTGCGGGAATAGGTATCACAGCAGCAGTCTCTGCGATTATCCTCTACTTAATGGCAGATAAACTGGTTGACTGGATGCACGGCGCTGAAGGGCATGCACACGGCACAGCAGAACACTTAGCTGAAGAAGTTGCCGTTACTGCTGAACACGAAGCAATTAAACCATCATAATATTGTAATATAAGATGATGAAGTAAAAAGCACCTCAAGATTGAGGTGCTTTTTATTAGCCATTATTGAGCAAGAGTTAACTGAATATAACCACCCGCTGGTAATGAATCATCCGACATTAACCCATGGAACTGATTACTAAGCAAGCGTGCTTTATGCTCTGTCTGATGAGTCGCAATACATAATCGCTCATTTTCCAGCAACTGCCTATTATGAATACAGGGTTGCCCCCAATTTAATACGCCCAGTTGAAGGGTATCAGGCAAAGCAATCGGCGTAAGATCTTCATCATTACGTAAATAACAACGTAGCGCATTACCTGACTGGGCAATAGCCACATTTTTATCCGCTAATGTAATGATGATATAAGCCATATCGACATAAATATTCAAACCAGACTGACTCATGCGTTCATTAAGATAAGTCAGCATATCATGCGGTTTAACCAAAGTATTAGATAATTGATTTCTAAAACGTTTCAACTTAAAATTAACAAAGCTTTTTAGTAATACGCTGGCAAAAGCAACACGATTATCATGCGGATGAAAGTGCGCCATATAAATCATAATATGCTTATCATCAACCAAAGCCGTATCAATGAAATGAGCACTTAACTCCCCACCAGTAAACAGACTATATTCAATCAGTCCCTGATGATAACGCACCGGAGAAGGTGGTAATAATTGTTGTTGAACCGTTTTTGCCGCCAGTTTGTCTTGCTCAAGTAAGCGCAAATGTTGCTGTAACTCTAAATAAGACAGTTCTTCCACATTGTCTAATTGAAAAGAGGCTTCAACATCCGTATTCAAACATTCATGAATGGCATTTTCAATTAAATACAGATCGGAAATCGGTTTCACTAAATAATCGGATGCACCATGTCTTAATGCCTCAAGCACATCAGACATCACTGGACTACCGGACATAACAATTGACGGAATATCAGGATAAGTAGTAGCGCATTGCTTTAGCATCTCTAAACCGCCTAAATTTGGCATGCTTAAATCAGCAATAATCATATCAAAACGATACTGAGAAAGATAAGACAGCCCCGCTTGACCATCTTTAGCTTCAAAAACTTGTGCACCTCGTGACTCAAGAAATGAAGTCACTAGACGACGAAAAACGGGATCATCCTCAACAAACAAAATTGATAAATTTTTTAGCGCCATTGCGACTCCTCAACACCCAACATGAGCTTAATCAAGATCATGGGTATTTAGTTACTGCGACGCAAATCATAATTTCCTGAATAAAATATCACTCGTTCCTTGACTGTCTGTAAATGACTTACGAAGACATTTGAGATATTTAAGGCCGTGCTCAAACGGTTAATCGAGCTCCTGCATATAATCATCAAGTAATTCATCATCATTGGCTTTTTGTGGCACATCACCATCATAAACCTTGTAATCGACATATTGAAAATAAGCGTCTTTAACAAAGGTATAAGGATCGAGCGCATTATCGACCAACCTTTCTTGATCTATCACAGCCGTCCGTTTGCTTATCCCTTCAATACCCCATTTTAAAAACTTCTGCCAGATAGTAAACTCTGTCATTGGAAAGTATAGACTATCTACCCAATCAAATGCGATTTCTCGAGTAATATAAGGTCCAAGAAAAGGTGCCATAAAATAAGGTCCATCAGGCACACCGTAGTACCCCATCACTTCACTTAAAGAATCTTGTTTTCTTGGCATGCCCATTTGCTCAGCCACATCAAAAACACCAAAAATACCTAAAGTCGAATTGACCGTAAAGCGCCCCACAGCATTAGCAGCCCACTTCCATTTTCCCTGTAACGTGTTATTGACAACACTGCTTGGTTCATCAAGATTAAGCACCACATTATATACCCCAGTTCTCACCGGACGAGGGATATAATCTTGATAACTATGAACAATAGGACGATAAATGTATTTATCAAGATACAAATAATTAAAGTCCCACATTGCCCTGTTAAACCCTTCAATAGGGTCGCGTGGATCATTATAAGTCACTGTTACATCTTTACTTTCACCCACTTTTGACTCTTCAGCCAATAATGAAGAGGATAATGCAGACAGAGAAAACCCCACAGTCAGTGCAATCCATTTAAACGTCATATTCTTCTCATTTATAAAACAATATAATTAAAGTTATTTGCTCTGCCAATTACAGAGAAAGCGAAAATCCCTCTTTGATACGACAAAGCGGATTCATTTTAATATATCCTTGCCATGTCAAAAACTAGCAAATATTATCAGCTCAACTAATAATCTATAAACCAATAAACCAATAAACCAATAGTAACAATACACCCTTATATAGGCTATTCTACTCCACCTTTTATCACAATATGATCAACAATCGAGATGAAGAATATCAAATCAACATGGGCTAATCAGCTTTATTAATCCTAAAATACCTATTCAGTTTTATCACCCAAATTTACATAGCATTAAACAATATTGATAATACCATATCACCTAAAAAATTTTCATGGTTCAATGGGGTATTCTTCCCACGTTCAACCACTCAATACTCGTTAACTCAATGGCACAAGTACTCGACAATGTATCTGAATAGGCCAAAATACCAAACTGAATGTTCAAAATGATTTTCAAGCTTTTCCATGTAAACGAAGAAGTAGCTCAGCTTCTGCTTTAGGAAGCTCGCATTCTTGAATCAGCTCTTCAACATCTGCCCCTAAGCTCACCATTTTCATTGCTCTTGAATACAGTTTTGCCTGGGGATCTTGTAAATGGGTCTCATCAATTTTAGCATCTTGTGTTTTTAATTTTTTCTCAAAATTAAGTACACGGCGTCCAACCCCAATGGTACCACTACGTAACTCTTTCAACTCATGCTTAAAAGAGACATTCTGCTCATCAGTCACATCCTGGCGCTCATTTAGATCATCAATATCAATCCGTAATTGATTAATTCGATGTTGTAAATATAATACTAAGCCTAAACAAGCAACAATAAACACCAATGTAGCAGCAATTAACACTTCATCTGTCACTCTTTATTCCTCTAGATTTGGTACTCACAGCTATCTAAGTTTGGCTCCCGATAAGTGCTATACCTTCACTTTGCTCAATAATAGCAGCATTGTTGATTTACATTATTATCATGCAGGTATGTACAAGTGACTCGAAAACAACTTAGCCACTTATGCCCAAATAACAATACAGAACTTAGCTGAAAAGAAAAATATTTAAGCCCATTTAAAGTAGGAAACTTAGCATTATAAAACTCTAATAAAATGTTTTATAAAGCAAAAGCGCTTCCCTTCTATATTAATCAGAGTCAACTGATTTGGGAGCTCTCAAATGCCTTATTTCTACATGCTATCATTTCAAAATATGCTTACATACTCTCAATGATGCGCTTTGAACTAAGACATCTGAAGGTTTTAAAACTCACCGCTTCATTTCACTTGAATATTATAAAATCAATCAAGCCATTAAATCAGTATGTTTTACGCTTATAACTGAGAAAGTTCCATCCACTCTTCATCCGTTAACAGCTTATCTAAGTCAATTAAAATCAATAACTCATTTTCTCTGTTACTGACACCTTGAATAAACTTAGTGCTATCATCTGTTCCTACATTTGGCGTATTATCAATTTCAGAACGGCGAAGGTAGACCACTTCAGCCACACTATCAACCAAAATACCCATGACTTGCTTTTCGACTTCAATAATCACAATTCGAGTCGAGTCATTCACAGCTGATTCAGGTAAACCAAAACGACACCGAGTATCAATAACCGTAACCACATTGCCTCTTAAATTGATAATCCCTAAAACATAATGCGGTGAACCTGGTACTGGTGCTATTTCAGAGTAACGCAACACTTCCTGTACTTGCATAACATTAATGCCATAGGTTTCATCATCTAACTTGAAGGTGACCCATTGTAATACCGCATCTTCTTCTGCTGCCATAGCAACACTATTTGAATTATTCATATTTACCTCAATTGCTTCCCTGACAGCTTAACCCTTGGTTTAACATATTAACCAACATTCTAACATCTAAAATTGCACACTTTTGTTCTTTCACTACACCGGCAAGCCAGGGCCTTTTTCCCGACATTTTACGCCATTGTACTTGAGATTTAATCAATTGGCCTGTTTTTACCACCCGATTAAAAGTCAATCCCCATTGACTATTTCCCAACAACGCAATGTATTTATACGCATTTGCATTGACACACAGCGCCTTATTTTCTGGCATCATCCAAGCACATGTATCGACAAGATTAATGTGTGATCCTCGATGAACCTGCGTCCCTAAATACCAAGCTGGCTTCCCTAAAATCTCATTCACTCGCTTAACATTAATAATGCCGCCTAAATCCAATAAAGGCACCGCCAAGGTTAACCCTGCAAGTTCAAAAAACAAGACTTGGAACGTCTCATCAAGTTGTTCGCATAAAAAAAACACAGTTTCATTTTGAGCAGAAGGTAATGTACTAATTTTTATATTTTCATCTACCGTTTCAGCCTGATTATCTTCACTGTGGTCTCTCTTAAAATTATCTAACCTTGACTCACCAAAATTATCGACTGATGTCATATTTTCTTTAGGCGAAATGAATGGTTCCAGTGACGCTTTTCCTCGAGAGGTAGGCAACTCATGCCCAACGCCTTTTCTAGAAAAGGCCCCTTGCTCACAACCTATTATCTCTTGTACCGCGTTCTCCCCTTTAACCGAAGATAAAAGCACCGATAGATTTTGTTTATCAAGCTTATTTCGCTCTTTTTCCCTTTGATAATATGGCCTTTCAACCACAGCATCGGCCTTTGAAAAGTGTCGCGCATTCATAGGTTTTAATACTTGCTTATCTTGCTGTTCATCCTTAAGCAAAATAGAGAAAAAATCAGATACTGCTTCATCATTCAAGTTGGACATGACGTTTCTCCTGAGACAGTAAAAAACTCAATAATTTATCATAAGCCTTTGCACCACGGCTTCGATTAGCAAAGTGAGAAAGCGGTAAATGAGCCAAGCTGGCTTGTTTAAATTTAATATCAACAGGGATCATATTGGGCCAAACTTGCTTTGAATTATCTAACATTAATTGCTTAAGCACTTTCGCTGCACCGTGGCTTTTTTTATCGTATAAGGTAGGGATCACTGAAAAATGATATTGCATCTTCTTAGCCCGCCCCATTAACAACAAGGTTTTGACCATACGATCTAATCCTTTTAATGCTAAATATTCAGTTTGAACGGGAATAATAATATGTTCACTGGCAGCCAAAGCATTCACCATTAACACACCTAAAACGGGCGGACAATCGATTAACACCACATCATAACGATGTTCAACCAACGCTAATATTTTATTTAATACTAATCCCATACCATCATGATGCCCCAGTTGCCTATCCAATGTAGCTAAAGCCATTGTGGCAGGTAATAACTCAATTTGGGGCACATTGGTCGGAATAATGTGGGTCTGGACTTTTTCAAGAGTCAATGATTGATGGGCAAGAAATAATGAATAAAGTGACCCTGGTAATTCATCTTGATCCATACCGAAATAATACCCTAAAGAGGCATGAGGATCGGTATCTACAACGAGCACTTTTTTTCCTCGCTTAGCCAAAGCGCCAGCTAAGCTTGCCACCGTCGTCGTTTTTCCTACGCCTCCTTTTTGATTAGCCACTGTCCACACTCTCATCGAATCAATCCTTTATTCCCCGTTACCCTATCACGTTAACGTGTGGTGATCCTGATCCCGCCATGGGGCAAAGCGATAGTTTTGACACCTTCAGCCGATTCATCGATGACCGTTTCTTTGTACATCAATCGATTCTGTTTTTTTTCTATTGTTTCCACAGCATCATCCATCGCAGTATTCAATTCTATCACCTTCTGTTGGCTTTTTTTCTCCCCATAATAAGGCTGAACGACCGGATCAGTACTTGGGGCAACATCATAACTCTGTGCTTGTTGAATAATTCCTTCAACATATGCAGGATGCGAATTCATCCAAGCCGCAATCACAGAGGCTTGCTCAGCCGATACACTCAATAACACTTGACTGTCTTTTAATTGACTCACAGTTTCATTTAACGATTTATTTTTTTGCCAAGTATCAAAATATAACCCACCAAAAGTCACTGAGGTCACCAGCAATAAAAAAGTGAGTAACGTGGTGACGGAGCTCATGAGAAAAAATTGAAGCTGACAGTCAATAGACGCACCATTTTACCCCATGCCCGTTTCACATAAAATAGCATCGGCAATATCCTCTATGGCCAAAACTTTCGTTGCTAAACCTGCTTTAACCACTGCTTGGGGCATACCATACACCACGCAACTGGCTTCATTTTGTGCCCAAATAGTCGCGCCAGTGCTTTTTAACATACGAGCCCCTTCTCGCCCATCCGCTCCCATTCCTGTTAATACTACCGCCAAGATTTTATCTGCCATGACTTTCGATGCTGATGCAAAACTAATATCGACACTCGGCTTATAATTTAACTCTGGTTTTCCAACATGAAGCTTAATGCGGCCAAATGTCCCCCCTCTATCCAGCATCATTTGCATGCCTCCTGGCGCCAAATAAGCACAACCTGCACGCAGTATTTCTTCATTTTCAGCCTGTTTAACTGCAATTTTACAAAGACTGTTTAATCGACTCGCAAATGCAGGCGTAAAAGCGGCTGGCATGTGCTGAATAAGTAAAATAGGATAGGGATAATGAGCGGGAAATTGCGTTAATACCTTTTGTAATGCCACTGGACCGCCTGTGGATGTACCAATCATCACCAATTTATAGTTTTTTCCACTGGCCCGTTTCACACATCCTATGTTGGTTGATGCTCTTTTTGACTCAATTTGATGGCTTTTAGCTAAGGGAGGTAACGACGAGTTACAGGCAAGCTCATTTGATTCAGCCACCTTAGTATTAAGGGAATTTTCTCGCCTCTGTGTCATTAAAGGTCGGCCTAAATGAGCCTGCCCGCTACCCAATAACCGCCGCCGACCTATAGTTTTAATTTTTTGCTGTAATACCGTTATCGCACTGGTTTTATTCGTCGCAATATCTTCAAAACGTTTCGGTAAAAAATCCAGCGCTCCCGCCTCAAGTGCATCTAATGTGGCACTTGCACCGGCATGAGTTAATGATGAAAACATTAAAATAGGAATAGGAGAAGCTGCCATGATGGCTTTGACGGCACTAATACCGTCCATAATAGGCATTTCAATATCCATGGTGATCACTTGTGGTCGTAAACGCGCAGCCATTTCTATCGCTTCTTGTCCATTGACAGCGGTTCCTATGACTTCAAGATCGGCATCTTGATTAATCATCTCACTTACACGGCGACGAAAAAAACTTGAATCATCTACTACCAATACTTTTATGCCCATTTACATCCCTACACAGCGCTTTTAAACAAATACATCAATCGCTATCAACACGAATAGAACACTTCATGTTAATTAAGATCTGCAAAGACCCCGCTATATTAATTTGCCGCATTACCTAACATAATGTTTTAATAGGCCTGGTACATCTAAAATCAACGCAATCCCCCCATCAGAAGTAATTGTCGCCCCCGCCATACCAGCTGTGCCATGTAATAAAGCACCAAGGGGTTTAATGACCACTTCCTCTTGACCTATTAAAGCATCCACTACAAAGCCTATCTGCTGGGTTCCTAATTGGACGACGACGACATGGCCATGTCGAGCTGCATTTTCTGCACTCACATTTTGCCCTGATTGCCGGCTTAACCAATGTTCTAAGTAAAATAACGGTACAGCTTTATCCCTGACAATCACGGTCAATTGCCCATTCACCATATTGGTTTTATTTAAATCTAAATTGAAAATCTCATTGACACTGGATAAAGGCAAAGCAAAGACTTGTGTGGCCACTTCAACCATTAAGGTTGGCATAATTGCTAATGTTAACGGTACTTTAATTTCTAATTGAGTACCTTTACCTTTAAACGAATCAATATGCACAGTCCCATTTAACTGAGCAATGCGTGTTTTCACTACATCCATTCCCACGCCACGACCAGAAATATCCGATATTTCAACCTTAGTAGAAAAACCTGGGGCAAAAATTAAATTATATGCATCTTGATCAGACATTCTCGATGCCGTATCAATATCGATAACACCTCGAGTGACTGCGATTTTTTTCAATTTATCAGGATCCATTCCTGCACCATCATCTTCTATTTTTAATAAAATATGATCGCCTTCTTGGCTTGCTGACAAAGTAATTTTTCCAGTACGACTTTTTCCGCTAGCGGCCCGTACATCCGGCATTTCAATACCATGATCCACCGAATTACGTACTAAGTGCACTAAAGGATCGGCTAAAGCCTCTACAAGATTTTTATCTAAATCAGTGTCTTCCCCGATCATCAGCAATTCAATATCTTTATTTAAACTCCGTGCTAAATCTCTCACCACGCGAGGAAATCGACCAAACACCTTCTTAATCGGTTGCATGCGCGTTTTCATCACCGCACCTTGCAGATCGGCTGTTACCAAATCGAGATTGGCCAAAGCCTTGGACATATCCTCGTCATCACGCGCCACCCCTAAACTCAATAAACGATTTCTCACCAAGACAAGTTCACCCACCATATTCATGATCTGATCTAAACGAGCAGTATCTACTCGAACAGTGGTTTCTGTTTGCGTCGTATTGGTTTTTGAAGTGGCTTTAACCGCTGATATAGACTGCGCGACTTTGTGTGAGGTGTTATCTTTTCCTTCAGAAATAGAAGACTCTATCACCCCACCTTGTTGAACAGTGAGTGAGGCATCACCTTTAGGCCCTTTCCCTGCACCGTGTAATTCATCAAGTAAGCTTTCAAATTCATCATCAGTAATATCATCTGAGAGCGTTGTATTATCAACATCAACCTCAGGAACAACGACTGCAGGTTCAACGGTGGTCGACTTAAATTGTCCATCACCATGTAGCTCATCTAACAATGCTTCAAATTCATCATCGGTAATATCTTCATTTGATTTGCTCGCGCCCAATAACTCTTGAGCAGACTCTTGAATTAATTCGGCGTCGATGACTGCCGCAGGGGTTAGATGTGAACTTGCCTCTTCTTGGGAGTTTAGATCGGATGATGGGCCATTACCATCACCATGTAAGGCATCTAATAATGCGTCAAACTCAGCTTGATTGATGTCATCGATACTGCCATGATTTTCAAGTTCTAAACTTAGACCTTGCTCTGTATTTCTAAGGCCTCCAACGCTATCTGCCGTAGATATCCCTTCTTTTTTCGTGATAATTTGAGTTGTCACATTACCATTCTCAATCGAGTCTTGATGCTCTGTGCTACTGAGTCGTTTTAGTTGAGATAATAAATAAGGATCGGCTGGAATTTGTTCATATCCGGCTTGAGTTTGAGCAAACATTGCATTAATCGCATCAATGGCTTGCAAAATAGTATCCATCAGATCTGCAGACACTTGTCTTTGCCCTGTACGCAGCAAGTCAAAAGTATTTTCGGCTTCATGACAGACATCAACCATTGGGCCTAAACTTAAAAAACCCGCCCCACCTTTTACAGTATGGAAACCTCTAAAAATGGCATTGAGTAAATCGGTATCGTCGGGATCATTTTCAAGTGCAACCAATTGCTCTTGTAACAACTCGATAATTTCGCCTGCCTCGATTAAAAAATCTTGCAGTATCTCTTCATCAACATCAAAGGACATCCTTTCGACCTCTCCCTTAGAAACCTATAGCAAACATTATATTGCTTATATTTTTATCAACACCTAAACCCACTAATAAGGCTAATATCTCTAATCGTATTAGAAATACAGCATTATTAGGAGCTCAAAACCAACGAGCATAAACTAGAAACCTAAGCTGGATAATAAATCATCCACTTCATCTTGATCTGTCACGACATCTTCGCGACTTTGCGCATTTATGATGGGGCCTTCGGCTGCCACTTTCTTATCATCATGACCCAATTGGTTATTAATAGGCGCATCACAAAAAACGGTCAATAATGACACTAAGCTGGATTCGACTTCTTTCACTAACTCAATCACACGCCGGATCATTTGCCCCGTTAGATCTTGGAAATCTTGTGCTAATAGGATCTCATTTAATAATGACTTCAATTGCTGAGAATCCATCTCACTGCCATCAATAAAACCTTGTATTTCATGACATAACGTTTTGAAATCTCGAAGTTCTATCTCTCGACACATCAATTTATCCCACGAAGGACGAATAGAGGCAATATTTCGACTTAATGTATCCGCCAGCGGTAAACACCCTTCTACCGCATCCATGGTTTTATTGGCTGCTTGCTCTGTCATATCAATGACATAATTTAAGCGTTCTTTTGCATCGGGAATATCCGTATTAGCCAATTCTATTAAACGTTCATCAACTTGAAAATCCACAATTGCATCATGAAGTTGGCGTGTTAATCGACCCACTTCATCAAAAAGATCTTTTTGCAACGGGCTAGCAATCAATTTTATCAGCTCATCAGCACTCGCTTGATCGCCAGCAGAAAGGTATTCCACTAATTGTTCAGCTTGTTTTAAATTGATGAGCGGTAAGGTTTGTGCTTCCATATGCCCCTACTTTAGGCTAATCGTTCGAAAATTTTATCGAGCTTTTCTTTTAGTGTTGCAGCAGTAAAAGGCTTTACGACGTAACCATTAACCCCCGCCTGAGCCGCAGCAATAATTTGCTCACGTTTCGCTTCAGCAGTCACCATGAGAACAGGCAAATGCTTTAAACTGTCGTCGGCACGAATCGCCTTTAATAAATCAATACCTTGCATTCCCGGCATATTCCAGTCGGTCACGACAAAGTCAAAATCGCCTCTTTGTAGCATAGGCAGCGCTGTTGAACCGTCATCGGCTTCTTGGGTATTATTAAAGCCTAAGTCTCTCAACAAGTTCTTAATGATACGTCTCATTGTTGAAAAATCATCAACAACCAGAATCTTCATATTCTTGTCCAAGGTATCCTCCGCGGATTTATTCTTTACTTATTAAAATTATTATGTATTTGTCCAGTGCTTAAGCTTGCCTTTTAATCTCAGCATTGCCTGACTGTGTATCTGGCTCACTCGCGACTCACTGACATCGAGAATGGCACCAATTTCTTTCAAATTTAACGCTTCGTCATAATATAATGACAGTACTAAGGCGTCTTTTTCAGGTAATTGTTTAATCCCCTCGACTAAAGCACTATGAAACTGCACATTCGCTAAGGATTCAAAAGTATCATCCCCTTGACACTCATCCGCATCAAGCACATCAAGCGACACTCCCAAATCTTCAATTCCAACCACCTTTCCCACAGAAATATCATTTAAAATTCGATGATAATCAACTAGTGACAGTTCAAGACGGTCGGCAATTTCTTGATCCCGGGCATCTCGTCCCAATACTTGCTCCAATTCATCAATCACTTGCGCTACACGGCGTTGATTGCGATGAACTGAGCGCGGTACCCAATCGCCCCGCCTCATTTCATCGAGCATTGAACCTCGAATGCGGATCCCTGCAAAGGTTTCAAATTTAGCCCCTTTACTGCCATCAAAATTCGCTGACGCTTCCAATAATCCCATCATGCCAGCTTGCAATAAATCATCCAATTGCACCGATGCGGGTAAACGCGCCAGTAGATGATGCGCAATTTTTTTAACCAACGGGGCATACTGTTCTACGATAGTGCTTCTATTATCAAAACGAGTATACGCTGCGGCTTTATTCACCTTCATCATCCTTATAAATAGGGCGTTGAACTAAACGCTCAACAAAAAACTCAAGATGCCCACCTGGCTGTTGAGGAATAGGCCAACTGATCATTTTATTGGCCAATCCATGATAAGCAATAGAAGCGGGTGACTTAGGAAAAGCCTCAACAATCAATTTTTGTTTACGAACTGACTTACGTAAATTCTCATCAAAAGGCACTGTCGCCACTAGCTCTAATGCCACATCCAGAAAACGATCGGTAACCTTACTCAATTTTGCAAATAATTCCATCCCTTCTCGTAAACTACGCACCATATTCGCAACAATCTTAAAGCGAAAAACGCCGTGCTCTCGGCTTAAAATCTTAATGAGGGCATAGGCATCGGTAATAGAGGTGGGTTCGTCACACACGACAATAACAACATCTTGGGAGGCCCTTGAAAAACTCAGCACCATATCCGATATGCCAGCAGCAGTATCGACAATCAACATATCAAATTGCGTTCGCATCTCGCTAAATGCACGAATAAGTCCCGCATGCTGCGATGGACTCAACTCCACCATCGATTGTGTTCCTGATGTAGCAGGAATAATTCCCACCCCTTTAGGTCCTCGTAAAATAATGTCATCAAGCTCAGCTTCACCCGATAACACATGCGATAAGTTCAAATCTGAACGTAGCCCCAACATGACATCGACATTAGCCAGCCCCAAATCGGCATCAAGTACTAATACACGTTTACCTTTTTCAGCTAACGCCACTGCAGTATTAATAGAGACACTGGTTTTGCCTACGCCACCTTTACCGCCTGAAACAGCGATGACTTTCACTTTGTCACTCGTTTGTTGATTCATCATACGTAAACCGCTTGCTTGATCCGGACTCATGGCTTCACTCAACTGCATCGATCAGATCATCTGATCCTTGACTATTTTGTATGGGTTCTACAGTTTCTAATACCGATAATGCGCTATTGGCTAACGCTAAGGTATCAGCAACCTGCATATCTTCAGGCACTCTCTGGCCATCAGTCACGTAACTGAGTGGCAGCCCACTTTGTATTAACACGCTTAATGCAGGTGCTAATGATGTTGATTCATCGAGCTTAGTCAGTACGACCCCCGATAAGACAATACGCGCAAACTGCGCCACTGCCTCCTCTAATACTTTACGTTGTCCCGTCGCGGCCATCACCAAATAATTACGAATAGGTAAACGACTATTGGCGGTCAAATTATCTAACTGCTGAAATAGGCGTAGATCCCTTTGGCCCATCCCTGCAGTATCAATCAAAATCAACTTCCGATTTCTAAATTGATATAATACTTGTTCTAACTCATTAATATCATGAACTTGCCTAACAGGACAGCCCATAATTTTACCGTAAGTCGCTAATTGCTCAAAGGCACCGATACGATAATGATCTGTCGTAATAAGTCCCACATGTTCGCTACCATGATAAGAAGCATACCGAGCTGCTAACTTCGCAATCGTTGTGGTTTTCCCCACTCCAGTGGGACCAACAAAAGCGACAACACCTCCTTTTTTAACTATATCATCTCCTTGATTATCAAGTAAATTAGCTAGGCTTTGAGGTAGTGTTTTCACGAGTTCTGCTGGAGAATACTGTTCACTCAAGCCAGACAATTTCTTTGCAACGAGAGGAGAAAATTCAGCCTGTAATAGTGTACTTTCAAGCATGGCACCTACAGGGTCGATTCTTTTTTTCTCATCGTTCATTAAGCTACTGACTTGATCTGTCAATAAACTTCTAATTGATACTAATTCTCGTTTTAATTCAGCAAGTTCTTCATCCTGAGAGACACTTATTTTATTCTTTAATGGCGACTTAGGCGTAAAAACCGCTTTTTGCTGCTGATGAACATGACGCTGCTCTTCAAGGCTCTGAGCCCACTTAGGCATAACAGAGCTATCGGCCTGTTCAGCAAAACCTTGATGCCTATTTTCTTTCCCCACTCCCTTTTGCTGTCTTTCTAATAACGCCTGTAAGGAATCAGCAACGGGCTTTTGCTCAATCACTTCCTCTTGAGACTTGGACATATTTTGGCTAAAAGAACGCGATTGAGTGACTCGGCTTAATGCCTTTTTAAGCCCTTTTTTTTGCTCAGCTTGAGTCGATAAATACTGTTGACTTCCATTAAGGGCTTCATCCACTTTGCTTTCAAACAGTGGTGATTTACCGGTACTCGATTGTCTGCCCAGTGAGACCTTCTCATCAGAAAGAGTGCCAAGTCCTTGAAAGTAACTTTTACTGTCTTTCGTTCGTGTTTTTATAGGCGTTACAGCATCAGTTCGACTTTCATTAACGCGAGAAGAATTAACTTCTCCCGTTTTAGCGCCATCAAAATCTACCGCAGCAACAATTTCAATCCCACCTGTCACTTTCTTATTTGACATGATGACCGCATCAACCCCTAAGGTTTCTTTCACCTGAGCTAATGCCGAGCGCATATCCTTAGCCAAAAACCGTTTAATCTTCAAAGATCACACCTCTACTTGCCCACTGCCGATACGATTCTGATCTGCTTTTCATCGGGCACTTCTTGATAAGAAATCACTCGTAAACTTGGAATTGTATACTTCACAAATCGCGATAAAGTAGAGCGCAACATCCCGGAAGTCAGTAAAATAGCGGGTTGTCCAACCATTTCTTGTTTTTCTGAGGCGTCCACTAATGACTTTTGCATACGTTCTGCCAAGCTAGGTTCGATATTTGGCCCATCCCCCCCTCCAGCTTGCATGGACTGATGCAACATTTGTTCCAACTCTGGCGCCAATGTTATGACGGGTATTTCAAGTTCTGGTCCACTGATCTCTTGAATTATCATTCTCTTTAAAGCAATACGAACAGCCGCCGTCAACACCTCTGTGTCACCACTTTTAGGCCCGTATTCTAATAACGTTTGAACAATGGTTTTCATATCACGAATCGACACGCCTTCATTAAGCAAATTTTGCATTACTTTCACAACAATGCCTAACGGCATTACATCAGGAATAAAGCCATCAACCAATTTAGGGGAGACTTCTTTTAGCATGTCCATGAGCTGCTGTACTTCCTCATATCCCAGCAATTTTGACGCATTATTGGATAACAATTGACTTAAATGTGTTGCTACAACGGTGGCAGCATCAACAACGGTATAGCCTAAGGTTTGTGCATGTTCTCGTATACTCGGATCGATCCAAACCGCCTCTAAATTAAATGCAGGATCCCGAGTAACAACCCCCTCTAATTGCCCAAAAACTTGACCTGGATTAATCGCTAACTCACAATCATGGCGTATTTCAGCTTCTCCAGAACTCACCCCCATCAAGGAAATACGATAGCTATTAGGCGCTAAATCTAAATTATCGCGAATATGTACAGCTGGCACGAGAAAGCCCAATTCTTGGGAGAGCTTTTTCCGCACGCCTTTAATCCTATTCAGTAATTCTCCCCCTTGTGTTTTATCAACCAGAGGAATTAAGCGATAACCCACTTCAAGTCCTATGGTATCCACATGCTGAACATCATCCCAACTCAGCTCTTTAGGTTCATTGCTGATTTTTTCTGTATTATCAGTGCCCAATAATGCCAGTGACTTATCTTGTTCCACTTTCTTTTTACGCTGTAAAAAATAAGCCGCAGCAAAAATACACAAGCTTAAACTAATAAACACAAAATGTGGCATGCCCGGCACAATACCCATAATGAACATAACCCCTGCAGCAATCAGTAATGATTTGGGATTATCGAACATTTGGCTTATCACCATTTGCCCCATATCGCCGGATTCATTTTGTCGTGTCACCATCAGTGCAGCTGCAATAGACAGTAACAGCCCTGGAATTTGTGCAACCAACCCATCACCAATCGTCAGCAAAGTGTATATTTCAACAGCAGAAGAAAAACTCAAACCATGTTGAGCCATGCCAATAATAAACCCGCCTAATATATTGATCGCTAAAATTAAAATCCCAGCAATCGCATCACCTTTAACAAATTTAGACGCCCCATCCATGGCACCATAAAAATCGGCTTCTTTTGTCACTTCAGCTCGGCGTAAACGCGCCTGATCTTGGTTTAATGTTCCGGCGTTCAGATCCGCATCAATTGCCATTTGCTTACCAGGCATTGCATCAAGTGTAAAGCGAGCACTTACCTCTGAGATCCTACCCGCACCTTTAGTCACAACGGCAAAATTGATAATAATCAAAATCAGGAAAACGACTAGGCCCACAGCGTAGTTTCCACCAATGACCACAGATCCAAAGGCTTCAATAACTTTACCCGCAGCATCTCCGCCATTGTGTCCTTCAAGCAAGACCACTCGTGTTGAAGCTACATTGAGTGCTAAGCGTAATAAGGTTGCAACCAATAATACCGTGGGAAATGCCGCAAAATCTAATGGACGATTAGCATATATGGCCACCAGCAATACCATAAGAGCAAGCCCAATATTAAAAGAAAATAATATATCCAATAAAAAAGGGGGCATGGGTAACACTATCATCGCCAGTGCAGCTAACACCAAAAGTGGCGTGCCAATACCTTTAAAATGCACAGGCTTTAACTGCTTTAATTGCTCTAAGTTGGCTTTTACACCCATGATCACTGCGCCCAAACTTTGACATATCGCCAAAAAATGCAAATTTGAGGCCAAGTTATTAGCTCTTTCATATTGATTTAATAGGTTTTGTTAATAGAAAAGAATTGACATTAAAGATATTTAGCGGTCTAATCTAAATCATTTGTTAAATAATTGTCATTATATTACTCAGCAATAATGAGATAATGACAATCCCGATCTTGATATGAGATGGTACGACTCAAATACGTCCGCTTTTTGAGTTTTCTCAATATCCCACTGGATCATCTTAATAAGAAATACTGAAAGAATGTCTCCTAATGGGGCAAGCAAAGAGACAAAAAGTGTATCGTAAGTGCATCGCTATGCATACATCAAATAAGGAAAGGTACTATGTCAAAGGATTTGCCTATCACTCAATTGAATTTGTCAAACCTGTCTACATTACAAGTTGAAACATCATTGAATATCGACGGAAATTCTACGCCTCTTAATCGCGTTAAGAAGAATTAAGATTAATAAATCTATGCCATATATTCATAAAAACTAATCCACAATATTTGGATAAAACAGCATAAAAAACGGACAAAACAGCATACGATATGGAAATCCTCCTTATAATTTTAATTATATTATTAAGTACTTGCTCAATTACCTTAGGCTTCTACTACTCTCAGAATAAGCCTGCTTTATGGTTGGTAACCTTTGCCATTACCGCTTGCGCTGTATTGACAGGCATAGTTTCCGCCTTTTTTCCTGATATCCATTGGTTAACGCATTTTACCTATACTTTCATCCCCCTAATATGTCTCTATCATTGTCGATATTACCCTAATTGGCTGTATCTTTTATCGATACCCATAGGAATTAATTTCATTGATGTATTATGGATAAATCAAAACCTATTCGCTCAAACGTCCAATTGGATCTTTTATACTAAGAATATCGGCTTAGGATCCCTCGTGTTACTGCTTATCTTTTATCGAGGGTCCATAGCTAAAACACTTGGATTGTCTATTCATTATCGACGCATACCGCAAGAATACTTACTACTCAGTATTTATACGATGAACGTCATAATCAATATCATGACATTAATGGAAGATCTGATACGAAATAATCATATTTTAGGGGAACTCTTTGTACCTTATCAGCCTATGTTTTTGTATGACATTTATCATTTCATACGCTTCCCACTGAATTTAGGTGAATTAATATTATATGTCGTGATAGCATATTTTGCCGTACGTTCAAATAAAGTCGATTCGGTAGCACACGCCAACATGTAATATCGTGCTCTCGGTTTTGGTAGAAATAAAGTCACTTACAAAAATAGTTTACTACCGACATACAAGTAACATACAGATTTAATGATATAAAATAATTCTGCACACGGTTGTACAGAACGAAGATCAACATCGATAAGAATAAAGGAATACACGCGTGACCGAAATGGATAGCTTATGTGAATGTTTTGATTTGACCCAGATCCAACTTGGAAAAATCATGAAAATGCCTCAAGTGCAATTGAGTCTATGGCAAACAGGTCAAAAAAAACCCAATATCATTAACGTATTCAGGCTAATGATTTTTTTACTTCGGCATTATAACCGTTATTCTCATCGAGAACTTATCACTAAAGAATATCGTTGGGAAAAGACAAAACCCCAGACAAACTCCCAAGTGACTTTGCAACCTCAATCAGATATGAAAGCCACTGAAAAAAGCAAAATGACATCAAAAATGGCATCCCCTCTCTCAAGAGAAACCACGGCTAAGAATATTGCTCCTCAGCCCAAGGTATTTGAAAGTAAATTATTTCAAACCGATACCGACGTAAAAAAAGACAGAACAATCGGCATAACTGATAAGGTGGAATGATATAACAGCATTTAAGATCATTTTTTGATACACGTCAGTTTAACGAAACAAGGCATCAATATCCTTTTTGTGATCGAGCATCAATCGTTTCCATTCCATTTTAAACCATGGCGTTAATCGCTCTGGTGAAGCAATCATGAGTCTATTCACGGCTTCAATGCTCATAAATTCAGTATCTGCCACTTCTGCAGGATCAACACGAATATTTTGTTCAATCTTGCCAATATACACAGAGCACATTTCATGCTCAGTTCCCATATCTAAATAAGCAGCTTGATACTCAAATTGATATAAATACTGTAACTGACTCTTTGCGCCTATTTCTTCATACAGACGCCGATTAACCGCTTCTTCAAACGGTTCATCTTGACGGGGATGACTACAGACGCTATTGGACCAAAATAAAGGCCATAAAGGTTTTAATGCACTGCGTTGCTGCACTAATAATTGCCGCTCATGATCAAAGACAAACACAGAAAATGCACGATGTAAAATACCTTGACCTTGATGACAGCGTAATTTCGTTTCATAACCTGTGACATCATCATTTTCATTCACCGTGACTAACATATCACTTAATGATGGATCATTCTGATGAAAACCTTTGTCTACCCACTTATTCAACCGCTCCCCCTCGCCTTCTTACTCAGGCATCACTGCTAGGAAATGAATTTGTCTTCACTCAACACTCACCATTAAAGATACTAGTTAAGTTTACACCCTTTACAGAAGAGAGTAAAAGCGGGTTACGGAAAAGCTAAGATAAGATCCTCACCGCGTATTCCGCCTTTAAAATAGAGACCACCTCATTTTCCGTATTTTTAATGTCGATTGTCAGCGGAAAATCATATCGGCCAGTATTCGCCATAGCCAGATTCATTTTCTGACTATCGGTTTCAGAAAAAACAGCTTCAGCAAAAAGATCTGTCATGGCCGGTTTTTTAAAATCGATACTGACACTCCTCACCAAAGGAGTATAAGCTTGCTCATTTCGCGTTTCAAAAATCACAATCCCCCCTAATGATTCTGCGGCTGCGAATTGAAAAGCGGCATGAAAACTTTGAAAATGATTAGCCGTTTTTTCCGTTAATGGTACATGAACACAATAGCGCCCATTAAGATCGCAACGATACCTAAGGTTAATATAATCATAAATGTTTTGTTCTAAGATCTGCCAATGGCTATCTTCAATTTTAATGTTTTTCCTTGTCAAAATTCAATCCTATATTATGTCGCTATAGCCCCCATTGTTACTGATATACAAAAAAAAAGCGAATGGCTAGACATTCGCTTTTACCAATGATGTTATTAATCAACCTACACTCGGGATAACGAATGTCAACTTATCTTAGGACGGAACATTAAACTCAATAAATAAAGAACTACCTGATTATTCTTTATTTTCATATTTGGCTTAATGCCGAAACGGTCGCCAATATCAAGGCAGGATTTATATCTAATAGCTGGCTATTAGTAGAAAACACACCATATAGCTAAATTAATATAAAATGATTTAGCTATAGATAAGAGCAAAGATAGCAGTATTAAACGGCACTGCTTATCCTAAGTTCAGGTTAATCAGCCTTAGTATTAACTTCTCTTTCGCCTAAGACCTCAAAATCATCATGACTTAATCGGGCACAACCATCCGCTTGCATAATCCAAAGCTCTTTATGGATCACACCATAAGCTTTATTCATTTGCCACTGAGACCTCAATTGAACGGTTTTATCATCAAGCACTTCAAGCTGAGGCTCAATGTAATCTACATCATCAAAACCTTGTTCCATCAAGCCTTGCCAAAAAGCTTCAATTTGTTCTCTTCCGGTAAATTCACCAAAAGGTCTTGCATGCATCGTTGCTGTAACTTCATATTGCTGTGCACAGACTTTAGCATTTTGACTATTGAAACCTTGCTTCCAACGTTGACTCGCTTCACCTACCGCCGCTAATAGTGCTTGTTCTTTCGACATGATTGACCTCTGTAAAATCACTGTATGATTGTTGATAACACCTATCTTAAAGCACTGGTTTTTTTCTAAAAACAGAATAAAATATAAATTACTGTTTTAAAAAATAGAACAATAAACATAAAACAACGAAAAAAGGCCCATTACTATGTTTCAATATCTTCGTCATATGTCTGTTTTTGTTGCCATCGTAGAACAAGGTTCAATCACAGCAGCTGCAGCCACCTTAGGCTTGTCTAAGTCAGTGCTTAGTCTACAATTAACCAAATTAGAGCATGAATTGAATGTCAATTTACTGCGAAGAACAACAAGAAAACAAGTACTGACACCTGCAGGAAAAGCCTTTTATATAGAGTGTACAAAAATACTCAAACAAGTGGATAACGCTTGGCAACAAGCACGTGATAGCCAACATGAACTCATCGGTGATATTAACATAACAGCGCCTCATGCCTTTATGAATACCCTTATTGCTCCTGCAATTGGCGCCTTAATTAACCAACACCCAAACCTTAATGTGCATCTCATTGATAATGATGAGAGAGTCGATTTAATGGATCATCGCATTGATATTGCGATTAGAGTTGGCGATTTACCCTCCAGCGATTTAAAACAGCGATACTTAGGGACTTTTTGTGATGTGCTTTGTGTCAGTCCCAGTTTCTATGAAGAAAATGATATCGATATCAAGCAACATCAAACACTGAATTACATTGGAAATCAGTGGCAAGGAAAACACATCACTCATGAGTTACACAAAGGCGCTCAAATTGAACAACTGCACTTTATAGCCAGTAGCAGTGTTTATTCTATGCCGTCACTCATTGCGCTATGTCTATCGGGGGCAGGCATTGCCGCCATTCCGGACTTTATCGCCACCCCTTTGATTGACAATCATCAACTCATACCGATTTTTACCACACTGCCTCTAAAAATCAATCCCGTCCATGCACTCCATGACTATGGTATGAACCCTCCGCAAATTATTACGACCTGCTTAGAAGTGATACAAAAGACCTTTAAACAACATTTATCGATTCTATAAGATTACTTATTGGTTACCTTACTGACAATAAAGAGTAAAATCACCGCCCCCACGATTGCAGTTACCACAGAACCAATAAAACCTGTCGCATTCAATCCAATTAAACTAAACACAAATCCTCCCAGTATTGCTCCGACGATCCCCACGCCGATATTTCCCAACATACCAAAGCCACTGCCTTTCATGATGTTACCCGCAGCCCAACCTGCTATCGCCCCAATCACTAAAAATATAATAACACTCATCAGCTTATCCTTAGTTAATGATTTAACTTAATTTAGAGATGACCATTTTATGTCTTTAAGCAATTATAGAAGAAAAAGAGCACATTAAGTTTGATACTCACCTGTTATCAGTTAACACCTTCAATTTTATACTCAACTTGATAACTCACTTGAATAAAGTCATTGGGGAATGCCTTAACCTTAGCTTTTTTAAGCGTTATGGCCTGACTCATTTCTCCAAACAGTGGTACACCTTTACCCAATAAAATAGGAGCCTGAGTAATAATCATTTCATTAATGAGTTTTGCTTTTAAAAAGGCGGTAATCGTCACTCCACCATCAATATAAGCATGGTGATAGCCTTCCAAAGATAATTGATGCATTAAAGGCACGATATCGCCAGCAAACATTTCCACTTTATCAAATAGGTTTTTAGGTGGTTGAGTCACACTGCGACTAAGCACAATAATACGAATACTCCCATAAGGCCAATTCTCAGGTGAGAGGTTCATTTTTGAAATCATTTCCATAGATTTTCGGCCCATAACCATACAATCCACAGATGCGATAAAATCATAAAAGCCCATATCTTGCTCATCTGCCATTTCAGCTTCAATATTACCTGTGGTGTGCAGCCAATCAACATTGCCATCTAATTTAGCAATATAGCCATCAGTACTGGTGGCAATAAAGACAGAGCATTTCATTGTGTTACCCTTTTCTCGACTTAAAAGTGCCTATTTCTAGTCTCTATAAAAATAGGTCATATAGCTAACCACGTTTCGCTTTAAACTCATCCGTTTTCACCGCATCTTGTAAGCCTTTATCTTTCATTGCTTGCTGCACATAGAGACGGATTTCAATCACATCATCTAACCTTAAACAATTGGCCAAAATACCTTGAGCCCATGTCAATTCAATGTGTCTAATTAGCCACTTTATACGGGGCAATTTTGCCGCGCTCATACTCAAGCGACCGATCCCCATTCCAATTAATAAAACGACCGCAACGGGATCGGAAGCCATTTCACCGCATAAACTCAAGGGCAGTTGATATTGCTTTGCTAAGGTCACGGTACGATAAACTTCATGGATCACCGCCGGGTGAACATGATCGTAACGATCAGCCACATGGGGATTATTACGATCTAAAGCCAATAAATATTGACTTAAATCATTAGAGCCAATAGAAATGAAATCGAGTCGTTCGGCCCATAAAGGAATTTGCGTCACAGCAGCAGGCACTTCAACCATAATCCCTACCTTAGGCCATTGTATATCCAACCCGTCAGATTGAAGTTGGTCATAGGCATCTGCTAGCACTGTTGAAAATTGCGTGAGTTCATGACTTGATGTCACCATAGGCAATAAAACATGTAAAGTATTAATCCCACTCGATGCCCGTAACATAGCCCGGACTTGTGTCATCAGTAATTGGATATTATCCAAGGTAAAACGTATTCCTCTCCAACCTAGAGCGGGGTTTTCTTCGTGTCGAATAGGAAAATAAGGTAATTGTTTATCACCGCCGATATCCAATGTTCGCATATAAACAGGTTTACCTTTATACGCCTCAAATACCCGTCGATATACTCTAACCTGCTCATCTTCACTGGGGAAACTATCCCCCACCATAAAAGGAATTTCGGTGCGATATAAACCAACACCTTGAGCTCCACTTTTAACCCCTGGAGTGATGTCTGCCAAGAGTCCCGTATTGGTGTAGAGTTTAATGTCATGATTATCTAATGTTGTTGCTGCAAGGTTTTTTAAGTTATGCAGTTTCAGCGTGGCCTTCTGCTCTTGACGAATGAGACGTTTATATGCTTTTTTTAACAAAGCACTGGGCTGTAAAATAACCTTCGCTTCATTCCCATCCACTATCATGACATCATGAGTATTTAAATTTTTGATTTTACCCACCCCCATTACTGCGGGGATCCCCATAGCATTAGCCAAAATAGACGTATGGGATAAACTCGATCCTTCAAAACAAATAATGCCCGCTAACAACTTATTTGGCACACTGGCAATATCACTCACACTGACTTGAGCCCCAATCAATATAACAGGTTCTTTATAAGCAGAGGTGACCGCTCGCCCTCCGCCTTTCCACAC
The DNA here is from genome assembly GCF_947501665.1 of uncultured Shewanella sp. Lineage (GTDB taxonomy): Bacteria > Pseudomonadota > Gammaproteobacteria > Enterobacterales > Shewanellaceae > Shewanella. The sequence goes on from NZ_CANMWS010000012.1 coordinate 148,581, forward strand.
ATGAAATAATTTATTCCCTAAATGAATAATATCTTCTGCTCTAGCCGTTAAATAAGGATCATCCATTTGCTTAAAGCGATTAGCAAAAAAATAAATGCCTTGCTTAATGGCACTAGGAAGCGAAAAACCGTCATGGATATAAGCCTCCACTTTATCACTCAAGCCTTTATCCGTTAACAGCATTTGGTAAGCATCAAAAATCGATCCAATGCTTACGGTCATGTTTTCACCTAAACTACCTTGCTCGTTAATTAAATCTTCTTTCACTAACAACAGTAATTGCTTCCATTCTTGAACTGTCGCTTGAGGGGCATCATTACGCACATCTTGTACTTCTGATAATTGTGTTAATCCACATAATATCGCCTTGCCTAATCCCACTCCCTCTACACTTTTAACCCCTTTATAACGTCTATTTTGTTGAATAGTTTCATCTTGAGTATTAGGAATATTCACCACGATAAAAGCCAATTGAGCCGCTAACGTTAATAAAAAAGCCTCTTCTTGTTCTGTTAACACTTCCGCTTGGCGACTTTGTACAACCAATACCCCTACGACCTCACCATGATGGACCAATGGCACTCCACAAAAACTTTCAAATTGCTCCTCTTGACTTCCTAGAATATAAAAGTAGGCACTGTGATTTGCTCCTTTGGCTAGATTTAATCCATGACGTTCTTTCGCCACTAAGCCTACAAGCCCTACTCCTTGAGGAAGGCGAATAGAACGATGCATTTGCAAGCCATGACTGACAAGTAGTTCCATCTCCTGATCAGCATTAACCCGATATAAACTGCACACATCACGATTAACCGCGGCACTCACACTATCGACAATAAAGCGTATTTGCAGTTGCGGTGTATCAATCAGTGATACCGCTTGTAAAATGCGTGTTAACTCTAACATCGGATCATTCATCACATTCAAGTTCCTGGTTTAATCTATTCTGAGCCCTAGGCTTAATCCTTACGTGTTAACCATACCGAAAACCACCTTAATAAAACACTACTAATCAATCGACACCCTAAACTCAATAAAGGTACGCGATAGTGATATCGCAATATTGATACGCTTTGCAATAGAATGAATCACAGATAATATTTAAAAAATATAAAAATCAACTATTAAGAAAATTTATTTTTCAAGACAAACAAAAACTTATTCCTACAAAGAAGGCTTAACCATAAAGAGACTTTGCTGTTACAAAGATTGCTTATATAATAGTTTTTAACATAATATTAATTACACAACATAAAAATACCGTACTTTACTCCGCGAACTTGAGTATTAAAACGGAACACTGAGTCTATTAATGTATTTAAAAACAGATACTTCATACAAAGAAAACTCTTTAAAAAAGAAATTATCTTCTCGTCATCGCCCCCAGAATCTATTTGGGCAATGCGTTTTTTTCTTTCTTTGCTATCTTGTTTCATTCATCACGCAAGCTTCATCTTTTCAAGCCATCAGTGATAACTTTAAGCAACAATTTCACCAGCAGCTCAAAGAGAGCAAAGTCCCGGGTGGTGCTTTTGTTATCGTTGAAGGCGATCAGATCCTTAAACTCAGTGCGTATGGTAAACGTTATAAAAATAGCTCGTTAAATATCAATGCAAATACAGTATTTAGGCTTGCTTCCGTTTCTAAAACCTTTGCGGCTACTTTAACCAGTCAACTGGTACATGAACATAAACTTGATTGGCAACAGCCCATTAATCGATATTTACCTGAGTTCAGTCTGGCCAAGCCAGCTCAAAGTCAAAAAATCACCCTTGGGCACATTATTGGGCAAAGCACAGGGCTCATGCCCAATAGCTATGACAATATGATCGATGCTAATGTAAAACTTGATAAAATTGTGCCCAAATTTTCTAAACTCACCCCAATATGTTCACCCGGAAAATGCTATGGTTATCAAAATGTTGCCTTCTCCTTTATTCAACCAGCGATAGAGCAACAGACAGGCCAAAGCTACGAAACCTTACTTGAGCAACGGATCTTTACCCCTTTAAATATGCATACAGCCTCCGTTGGATTTGATGCCTTTCATCAACAAAAAAATCGTGCCGAGCCACACATCAAAACCCGTACAGGCTTTAAACAAGTCAGCGTCAAGCCCAATTACTATCAACTCGCTCCCGCTGCGGGTGTCAATGCAAGTATTTCCGATATGGCAAAATGGTTGATTGCTAACTTAGGCAATAACCCCAGTGTCATCAGCCCTGAAGTGCTTAACGATATTACGCAATCAGGGATCCGCACGACTAAAGAGCTAAGACGCCGTGAATGGAAGCATTATCTGGATGATGCACACTATGGTAAGGGCTGGCGAGTGTATGACTTTGAAGGTAATCCGCTTATTTACCATGCCGGATGGGTAGCAGGCTATGTAGCAGAGATAGCCTATTCACCCAAACTTAAACTCGGTATGGTAATATTATTAAATGGTGAATCCCGTGTTATTTCATCTCTAGGAGCACATTTTTGGCATAGCGTCTTTGAACATAAAGCCGAAATCATATCCAAACTGAGCCAAAGCAAAATGAAATAACCCCTACTTCATCATCAACTTATGGCTTGTTAAGAGTTCGATAAGCCATATCCGTTAAATAATCATTCAAACGATGAGAAGCAACAACGGCTTCTTGTGCATCGGTATGGCTCACCGCTTTTAAAATATCAGCATGATGAGAAGAAGCCTCTATCAAATCTGAACTCTCATTCTTATATGCAAACCAAAAACGGCGAGACAAACCTTGGAGTGGGGCCATGGCTAGCTGTAAATATTCATTAGCAGCCGCCTGCACTAATAGTACATGAATTTGCTTAAGCAAGGAGGCAAAAAGTTGATCATCACAGCTTGTCGCCCCTCCTTCCAATTGCTCAGCAAGAACTCGCATTTCCTGTTTCTCATTCATTGTGGCTCGAGAGGCGGCATAATTAACACACAAAGCTTCTATATCTCGACGCACTTCTAAAATTTTTAATTGACTTTCCACAGAAATAGGCGGAATTTGAATACCGCGACGAGGGTGTACTTCAACCATTCTCTCATAAGATAATCGCTGTAAAGCCTCACGCACAGGGGTACGACCCAGCACCAGTTCTTCAGCAAGCCATTTTTCACTTACCATACTACCTGGAAGGAGTTCTCGAAAAATAATCATTTTTTCTAAATGATGATAAGCCTCTTCTGTCTTATTAATTGTATTTATCGTCATTAAACTGACCCCCTTTAATAAGTTCTCACATTAATTTTATTCGCATTGATCCACAAACATTAAAAATAAAACAAAAACAATTCCAACATGATAATTAAAGATTAAATTTATAAACAACCCACCATCTAACGACTCACATTATATTCACTTCATGCCCACTTACATTTATTGTTCACTCATTTAAGAAAATCACATAACGGTATAATTTTATGATTAATGTTGGATTGTTCACTCATTTCTTTCTCTCAATCCTCTTCTTTAAATATATTGAGGCAAGTTAAATATTACTCAGCTGTGCACAAATCCAATTGTACCATAGAAAAATCTGACATATATTGTAATGTACAACTGATATATCAGATGTACATTACAATATATGTCACTGTAATAAACTGCCTTAAGCGAGGTCTATATGAAAGGTTGGAATCTTGTTCATCGATTTGAACAAATACCAGAACTACCTATTTTGGCTGACGTTGATGTGTTAGTCGTCGGTGCAGGTGCAGCAGGTGTTGCGGCGGCAGAAGTAGCAGGAAGTATGGGACAAAACACTTGGCTCATTGAAAAATACGGTTTTTGTGGTGGAGCAGCAGTTGCTGGACTATCAGGTACGATATGTGGCATGTATATGGCTTCAGAAGATACCACCGCCCCACCTAAACAAGTGGTATACGGTTTCACAGAACGCTTTCGACAAGCTTTAGCTGAAAAACAAGGTGTCACTGACCCCCAACGTTATGGCAAAACATTTACAGTGACGCATGACCCCTTAGTATGGAGAGAAGTCGCGGATAACCTTCTTGAACAAGCCAACGTCACCACCTTATTTCACACCTCAGTCACAGGCGTTATTCTTGAAAAAGATGCCTTTAAAGGGGTCATTGTGGAATCTAATGCTGGGCAAAGTATTATCCTCTGTAAAATAATTGTCGATGCATCAGGCGACGCAGCAGTGATTGCCCGTGCTGGTATGGATTATTACTTTGGCGATAATGGATGTATTCAAAACCCCACTATGTTTTTTCGTATTGGTGGTGTCAATATGGAAAAATACTTAGCTTACTATGGTAATGACACTATTTGTCCATCTAAGGTTACAAAAAACCTGATTATTGCCAATAAAAAAGATGACTATCATCTCCCCAGAAATAAAATTTGGATGTTCCCCACTACCCGTCCTAATGAATTAATGGTCAATGCGACTCGGCTCACGGCAAAAGATGGCCACATACTCAATGTGATTGATCCCAAAGATTTTACTGAAGCAGAAATAGCAGGTCGGCGGCAAGTCAGAGATTACGCCCGCTTTTTAAATCAATACGTTCCTGGATGTGAAAAGGCTTACGTTGTGGATACTGGCGTCGAAGTGGGAATTCGCCAAACCCGCTCAATTGTCGGTGTCACTTCGTTGTCCAATGAAGATGTTGTGAACTGTAAAAAACATAAAGACAGTATTTGTCGCTCGCCTTGGCCAATAGAGTTACATTCAGGTGACAAGCCCAAATTACACTGGCTTTTTGATGATTACTACGATGTGCCCTATCAAACATTAATTCCCATAGTTGGAGAAAATATTATCGTCGCAGGACGCTGTCTAAGTGCTCAACATGAAGCACTGGCATCGGCTCGAGTAACCGCTCAATGTTTTGAATATGGCCATGCTGCAGGCATCGCTGCCGTCAAAGCTATTACAGAGCATAAGCGGATCCGCGATCTCACCGGTGAAGAAATTCGCACCATCATGATAGAAAACGGTAGTGCACTTTAAGGGGAAAAAATGAAAAATACTGTGATTAAACGTGTTGAACTTTATGCCGTCGCAGACCGGGATGCTCCCCCGATCCCTTGGGCTGACAACCAAGAGCCCTTACTGTACACCAATAATATCATACGGATCATTTGTGACGACGGAACTGAAGGCGTCGGGGCGACAATTAGCTATACAGAGAATGATTTTGATCGTTGTATTATCGAGGCCATGCGCACCTTAGTGCCAGGCTTAATAGGTCAAAACCCACTGATGACAGAGGCCATTTCGACTTGGTTGCAAGCCCGTTGTACATGGGGTGGATTGCCCGCAAAGTCCCCAATTGACATCGCGGTATGGGATATCAAAGCCAAAAAAGCAAACTTACCGCTCTATATGTTATTGGGCGGTGCGCGCCATAAAATTAAATCTTATGCCTCTTCTCCTATGTTTGATACCGTTGAAGAATACTTTCCTTATATCGACGATTGTATTGAACATGGTTTTACTGCCATTAAATTGCATTGTTATTGCGTATATGAAAAAGATGTCCTTCTAGTCGAAGCCATTAATGCCCGTTATGGGCAATCTGGCATACGTTTCATGTTAGATACCGCCACCTTTTATACCGCCAGAGAAGCCATGCTTATGGCAAAACGCATGGAGCAATATCAATGGGAATGGTTAGAAGCTCCTGTTTCTGACTACGACTTTAACACTTACCAACGCTTATCCGATAAAACTGAAGTCGATATTTCCAGCCATGGTAACTGCTTACTCACACTCCAAGAAATTACCTATGCATTAGGTAAAAACTTATGGGCAGACGTGCGTCAAGATGCCACCGTTTGTGGTGGTATCACTCAATTAAACAAATGCTTCGCCATTGCTGAAGGGCATTCTAAAAATGTGGAAATTCAAAGTATGGGCTACACCATCACTCAGGCAGCTAATTTGCATGTTGCCCTTGCGCACCACAACTGTAAATTCTTTGAACAATTCTACCCTTATGAGAGTTTTGAATTAGCCTCTAAGACCCAGATCCGAACAGATAAAGAAGGCTATGTTCACGCGCCAAAAGGAAATGGGTTAGGTGTAGAAATGAATTGGGATCAAGTTAAACAGTCTGCTATTGCTAGCTATATATTTGAATAATAAAACAAAGGAATGAACCATTCCTTCAATGGTTCATTCCTTACCAATGGGATAGAGTAGGATACGATATGATAAAAACAACATTAACCAAAAATCTCGATTATCTCGCCATTGGATTATCACTACTGGTCGTTTTATCCGTTTCAGTATTTTTCTTAACTGATACTCATGCCGCTATTCAAGTCGCCAATAACACATTCAAACTCATTGCTTATAACTTCGATACACCTATTTTATGGTATGCATTTGCTTTAGTTATCATTGCCATCTTTTTTATCTTCTCTAAATATGGCCATATTCGTATGGGGCAAGAAAAGCCTGAATTTTCCACCTTTGCATACATCACTATGATGGCGCTGGCCGGAGTCGGCTCCGGCACTATTTATTGGGCCTTTTTAGAATGGTCTTATTATATTAAAACACCGCCTTTCGATATTTTACCTCATTCAGTTAAGGCTAAAGAATGGGCTGTTACTTATAGCTTACATCACTGGGGTCTAACAGCTTGGGCTATTTATGCTGTTACCGCCATCCCTGTTATGTATTCTTTTTATATCCTTAAAAACCATTCACTTAAGCTCAGTGACATCGTCATGCAAATGATAAAGCACCCTGTCATTGCGAAAATTACAAGGCGCTTCATTGATATTCTCTACCCCATTGCCATTATGTTTAGCTTAATTATCGTTCTTTCACTGGGAATTCCTATTATCACTGCAGCTATCGCTTTATTGACCGATATTAATGATACGTTGGCATTAAAATTATCAATGATTGCTATTGTTACTGTCTTACTCACATTAAGCTCTTTTTTAGGCATCAAAAAAGGCATGCAAACTGTTAGTCAAACCGGGACCTATTTTGTCATAGCCCTCGCCCTCTATTTGCTGTTTTTTGGTCCAACTCAATTCATATTAGAAAATACCAGTTCCTCTTTTGCTCTATGGGGACAAAACTTTCTCAAAATGAGTTTATATACCGATGCGATTAAACAAGCAAAATTTCCTCAATCTTGGACTGTCTATTTCTGGGCGTATTGGATTATCTTTATTCCACTCATGTGTGTTTTTGTCACAAAAGTCTCAAAAGGACGCACTCTCAGAGAAGTCATGATCTGTATGATAGGTGGTGGTACTGCAGGTACAGCATCATTATTTGCCATTATAGGCTCTTTTATGATGAAAACAGAATTAGATGGCAAGGTCGCCATAAGCCAATTAGTCGAGCAAGGACAAGGTAGTCAAGCAATTGCCAGCGCACTGAGTACCTTGCCGTTATCGTCGCTGATTTTAGTCATATTTATTATTGCCACTTTCTTATTATTGGTCACCACAATGGATGGCTCAGTGTTTGCCGTGGCCTGTAATACCCAAAAAACCTTAGATAAACACGCCGATCCTGCTATATCTTTAAAAATATTCTGGAGCCTTGTTATCGTGGCTATCCCTACCATCTTTGTCAGTGTCAATGCGCCCGTTTCCTCTATGCAGTCCGCTATTTTAATTTTTGTGTTACCACTCATCGCTCTAACTAGCTTTATGCTTTATAAAACGATCGGTTACATTCGTGAAGATTACGGACATTTAAGTACATATGAGATTCAACAGCGTCATGCATTAACCCCAAACACGTCCAATGAAACCATTCTCAATATACAATATATTCATCCACTACACATTCAAAATACCAAACATAAAACACAAACAATCATTATTGATTAAAGATATGCCTGTCCTAAATTTTAAATTCAGGACATTGAACTTCAAATAAAGGTTTCGTATAGAGATTTATTCATTGCTATGGCTATGAATAAACTTGGTACCACCAGCGAGAAATAAGCAACCTTTCTCTACAACCTTTCAAGGTCCCTCTTAGCCCCCATACAGCTGGATTGCATCATCTTAAAAGGCAACAAACATTTCGGCCCTCTTCCTATTAAAAAGTACGCCTTGAATTAGGCACTTTTACACTATGAAAACAGGCATCTCGAAATCTCAGGGGTATAATCAACATGACATAAGAAACCCAATGACTATTCAATCTCACCGGTGGTGTTATTATCGCCATGTTTTTGATAGAAATGCATTAATACTCCCGACTCCCCCACTTTGGACCTTAACAAATGAAACTGTTGGGCGGGTGATCCTTCTGTAAACAAACGCTTACCCGATCCGACTATCACTGGAAATGTCCACAGGCGCAATTCATCAACTAATTGATTTGCCAATAAGGTTTGAATGAGCTGCCAACTACCATGGACTTGTAATAGCAACCCAGACTGTTTTTTAAGTTGAATAATGTAGTCCACAATATTGCCTGAAATCTTAACGGAGTGCGGCCACTTTAACGGCTCCTCAGTCGAGGTCACCACATATTTCTTTGCATTGTTCAGTTGTCTTGCAATAGGATTATCATTATTGAGCGATGCAAAATGCGCAGCAAAAAGCGTATAAGTTTGACGTCCCAATAAAAGATCATAAGGCTGCGCCATTGCCTCCTGGCTAACTTGTTCCATCACATCATTCCAGTATTGGCCTGCCCAGCCTCCATAAGTAAAACCACCAGACATATCTTCTTCGGGTTGACTCGGCGCTTGCATCACACCATCAAGGGTTTGAAAAACAAGGACAGCTAATTTTCTCATTGTATTTCCTTATACCAAATGAATGCAAAATGGACATGACACCGTTACGTTACCCGTGCACTTTCATAAAATCAGTATCACACCAAACAACTGACACCTAAAACTCAGCAATCGCTAAACACAATTTTAGTTCAATGAGGAATACTCGCCAAACACGAGGATAAATGGACACGCTAGAAATAAAAGATAAGCCTGTCCTAAGTTTTTTTGCTGTGTTAACAAATGGTAAATGTCACCTTTTTCAATCAATCCTACAACAGATTGGAAGCACCTCACACAAAATGACAAACACAACCGAAAAAGTAAAAGTGAGCTTTCTCTCAATCAGCCTCCAATTAGAATCAACACCCAAAGTGGTGCTTTTGACCACTTATTAGCATGACTATTTCAGCGATTTTTCGATGAGGAAAAGCGTGTTTTTGAGGCTTAGAAGATGAATATCAACTGAGTGCCAAAACCGCGTTTCACACTTTCACTATTATGTTCAATAAGTATTGAAATTCTTTTTTTAAAAAAATCACTAAATCTTATAATTTTTCAAAAAA
>NZ_CANMWS010000013.1 GCF_947501665.1 uncultured Shewanella sp.
GCTCGACTTGCATGTGTTAGGCCTGCCGCCAGCGTTCAATCTGAGCCATGATCAAACTCTTCAATTAAAGTTTTGTTGGTCCGAAGACCTGCTCAATGAATTCTGTTCATTCGCATGAACACTCACTCTTAAAATAAAGAGGTCATTAAGTAATTTTTTGACTGCTTCACTCTTTACTAGAAAGAAGTAAGGCAGTTTCGAATAACTTAATCTCTGTGAGTGTCCACACAGATTTGCTTGTCAACTTTTTAAAGAACGACGCCCTAGCTAAGTGCTACCTCTTATATAAAGAGTGGACGTGATACCGATTTTTCAGGTATCGCCGTAGACGTTAGGTCGCTGGCTTGAGGAGGCGTATTCTACGCGTTTCCTTGTGTGCGTCAAGTGTTTTTTTAAGAAGTTTTTCAAAGGTTAACTTTAAATCACTTTTACTCTTATTAACTTCTTGAAACACCTGTCACCGCTGCTGTTTACCAATTGCTTAGTAAGCTGCTTTGCCGTGTCAGTGGGTGCGCATTATAGGGAGATTTGAGATTAGCGCAAGGGCTTTTTTGCATTTAATTTCGATAAACCATTTAAGTGCACACAAAGCCAGCTAAACGTATAAAAAAAGGGCTAGCCAGCCCTTTTTTCATTCAACATTGTATTTTATTCACTAAAAAAACGAGAATCTTGCGTGGTCTGCACTTTATTATCAGAACTACTGACACTAAAAGTAATATCCGTGACGCTTTTATTTAGCTTTACAGGATCCACAGCTAAGCTGATTGGTACACTGAGTACTTCACCAGACATTAAAGTCACATGTTTTGGCCCTATCCACTGATAATCAGGTAAGCCTTCTACCTTCATATAGTATTCATGGGGTAATTCCGTTTTATTAAAAATCTTGAGGGTAAAGGTATTCTCAATCAAGCCGTCACTGTTTTCTCTGTAAAGTTGATTACGATCTCGTATGACATCCAATCGCATTGGAGAAATAGTCATGCATGCGTAGATAAACAGTAATGTCATGACCGTAAGCATAGCGCCATAACCAACCAATTTAGGACGTAATACTTTTTCTTTTACTCGGTTTAATTTATTTTCCGTGGTATAGCTAATTAAACCTTTGGCGTATCCCATGTGAGACATAGTATTGTCGCAAGCATCAATACAAGCACCGCAGTTAATACATTCATATTGAAGACCATTGCGAATATCAATTCCAGTTGGACACACTTGCACACATAAGTCACAATCAATGCAATCCCCTAACCCTTGCGCTTTAGGGTCGGATTTACGCGCTCTTGGTCCTCGATTTTCACCACGTTGACTATCGTATCCCACTATATAGGTATTTCTGTCGAACATTACCGCCTGAAACCGAGCATAGGGACAAATGTGAATACACATAATTTCTCGCATCCATCCCGCATTGCCGTAAGTCGCCAAAGCGAAAAAAACCACCCAAAAATACACTAAACCCGTTTCATTTAAACTGAATAGATCGATATAAAGCTTATCGGCAGGCACAAAATAAGAAATAAAAGTGGTTGCAGTAAATAGAGAGACCAATAGCCATGCTAAGTGTTTTGCGCTTTTACGCCAAACCTTATTAACACTCCAAGGAAGTTGATCTAATTTAATTCGCTTATGCCTCGTTCCTTCTAATTTTTCTTCAAACCAAATAAAGATAAAAGTCCACACAGTTTGCGGACAAGTATAGCCACACCACACACGCCCTAAATAAGTTGTGACAAAAAATAGCCCAAAAGCTGCTATCGTTAATAATGCCGCTAGCAAAGTCAGATCTTGAGGCCAAATAGTGAGTCCAAATATATGGAATTTTTGCTCTGCAAGATCGAATAAAACGGCCTGCCTGTCTCCCCATGGAAGCCAAGGAATGACTAAAAAAGTCAACATTGCAATCCACCCAAGACGACGTCGTAACGTACTCCATATCCCCGTTACAGCCCTGACATATATCCTATTTCTCGGGTTAAAACGGTCCGCTTTATCAGGATCGGGTTGATGGATCTTAATTCGCTTTTCTTTTGAGTAATCTTTTTGATTTTTTTCTGCGTTCATTTTACAGCCTTACAGCTTTAACATTTACCAGAAAACTGGTCTATTATAACTCTTATAACACAAGTTATTCACTTCGATAGGACTTAAATATGAGAAATTGGATCATCTTGGCAATATTAGTTGCCCTCGCATATTACTTGTACACAAAAAGTGACAGTGTCGAAAAGCCGGTGAACAGCACGCCGTCGGCTGTTGAGTCGACTACCGATACAGGCTCCGCCAATACTCAAATGGACTCATTAGAAGCAAAAGCACAATCACTCAAAGCCACTATTGACGCGAAATTATCCGCTACTGAACAACAGGCATTTAACTTGATCGCCCAATCTAAAGAAAAAGTAAAACAATTTGTTGACGAATATTGTGCTCCTAGCGCACCACAAAGCAGTAGCTTTAGTAAAGAGAGCCAAGAATATATTTGTAAAGAGTTACAAAACTAACTCTCATTACACAAGAAGTCCTATTTCCTTTGTTAACTTTAGCCGTTAACAAAGGATTTTGTGTTTACCTCATTTCCTATTAAGTAATAGTATAATCTAAATAAAAACAAAACCTTAAATGTAAATATAATTACAAGTACATCATCAATCTTCTTTTCTATATAACCAAAACACCAATATTACTTTAAATAATTAAGAAAAAAGTCTAAAAACACACTTCCAAACACAAATGATAACCATTATCATTTGATTTATTAAATATACGCGTACTTGAGGTTTGTATGACTAAAACAATGACATTTGCGGCACTTCATTTTAGCGTGGCTTTTACTGTTACCTATTTATTAACTGGTAGCCTATTAGTTGGCGGCGCCGTTGCTTTAGTTGAACCCGCTATTAACACTGTCGTATTTTATTTCCACGAAAAAGTATGGAAACGGTATGATGCTAAAAAGAAACACACTTTGAGCACATCCTCTTCAGTAATACACTCACATTGACAGCCCTTTAACCTGCAACATTCAATTCAAAATAGGGACAAAGACGCCAGTGAATAATTTGTCCTCAATAAATAAGAAAATCTCATAAGAATAGACGCCAATAAGGATAGGCATAATAGAATACAAGACTGACAACACATTCGCTCTTATTTAGGTTATGACATCACGCTCATGTAATGATTTTCAACAATCACATTAACAAGATAAAATCTCAAAGAGAGAGCTTATCATCCGTACACCTTTAGGAGACGATAATACAAACCAAGGTCATCACCACTTAGACCAGCATCTCCACATTCATTTCACATGTGGCACAAAATTACAGGGATTATGCCTCGCATCAAGTTGCGATTGGATTATTTTCTCCCAAGCTAATTGGCAAGCTCCAGTTGAACCAGGCATGCAAAAAATCACCGTATTATTAGCTAGCCCAGCCACCGCACGCGACTGTAATGCTGATGTACCAATATCATCAAAGGAAAGCTGCCTAAATAACTCGCCAAACCCATCAACCTTTTTATCAAATAGTGGGATAAGCGCTTCTATGGTTGAATTTGTACGATTAAAACCAGTGCCACCAGAAACTAATACCACTTGCACGTCGCTCGACGCAATCCAGACTGACACAATAGAGCGAATGTGATAAATATTGTCTTTGATGATCATTTTTTCACTTAATTGGTGACCACTTTCCTTTAATGCCTCTTCCAGTAAGTCGCCAGCAGAATTATTAGACTCATCACGGGTATTCGATACGGTTAATACAGCGATGTTTAATGGCTGAAAAGGCTTATCTTTTTTCATTCTCATTGTCCCTTATGTACTCAAACTTACCTTGATAAAAATATTAATGGATATCACTTATTGTATCTATAGCGTGCTGCCATTGAGTTTTATCATTGGTATTGATTAATTTTTCAGGGTGCCGTGAAATTATAGACTCGCTGTCAATTAACGCTAAAAAGGCTTTAATAGAACGGTTTTTTTTAGAGGTTGCAACCGCTTCACTTAAAGGAAGAAAAGAAGGGTCATTAGGTAAAAATAATGGTAGCGGCGTACTTTGGAAATACCGAGCACAATCCCTCTTACCCTCACTCGTCTTTTCTTGCAAAACATTATTCGTATCATAATCAATCAATTGATTGATTAATTTCTTATTAAGCAATGGCATATCGATAGGAATAATCATTAATCCTTCAATATCCTCCCTTTTTTGAGCGAAGAAGAGAGCAGTGTGTATTGCCCCCATGGGCCCACAATCTAAATGAATATCGGCCAAATACCCCGTTTGATTACGACAAACCACTATATTCTGAATGCCACATTCGCCTAATAAATGCCGATTCCTTTGCAACATGGAGACGCCATTAATTTGTAACTTGGCTTTATCTTTTCCCATACGCTGAGATTGACCACCAGCAAGGATCACACCTAATATGTTATCTTTGTTCATCAATCACCTTCTAGTCATTTCTGGTATCACTATGGATCACATTTCCAACTTGAACAATCCAATGTTACTAATGATGATTAACTTATGATGCGACTTTTATTTTAACGGGCGTTATCTGTGAACAATAAATGCCACACCCTATTAAAATAACGCCTAATAACTTAATACTGACTTCCTTGGAATCATGTAACTGACTATCTAATAACACTCCCATAAGCATCTGCCCACTGATCACGAGTAAAGCAGTATTTGCCACGCCTAATCTCGCTAATATAAAACTGTTTAACGCCACATAAAGTGCGCCAATAAAGCCTCCTAAATATAAATACCAAGGTACAGACAACATAAGCAAAATCGAGCTTAATTGAAAAACCCCATAAAAAATCAAAGTTAAAGTCAAGACCAAAAAGCCCACTAAGTGATTATAAACTGATGCTTTTAATGGCCCAACATGCAGGCTGAGCCGCCCATTGAGCACTCGACTCAAACTGATTACGACACCATTTAATAACGCGATAACAATATATAAGGACATCATTCATTCTCTTTTAAGTATTGTTCATTTCCAAGTCACTTTGAATCATCACGAAAAGATAATAATAAAGCTCCCTCCTAGTATAAGAATAACTTTCAATAAATCAGCGATAACAAAAGGTTTTTTCTGACTACCAAACAGCCCCAAATGATCCAATATGATGCCAAAAATAATCTGTCCAATAAGCGTACTGGTTAACGTACCACTGAGCCCAATGTCACTATTAACAGTTATCGCTGCTAACACCACAGTTAACGCACCAGGAAGACCTCCGAGATAAATCCAATAAGGCAAATCAGTCTTTTTTTTCCACTTTGATTTTCCCAAACAATATTGCTTATGCCCCTGAAAAAAAATAGCACCTATTATCACTAAACAAATCGCCACTAATGCACCTACACCATGGGCAATCCAAGACGCTTGTATCGGTGAACTAACTAATGCTAATCCACTATTAATATCTATCATTAGTGCCAATAATCCCCCCGCGAAAAGGGCCATTAACTTATCTGATACTTGTTTTAACACCGTTTTTATTCCCACACAAAAATGTAGGTACACTTTAAATTGTTTTCATTTAATTTATAATTAGTCAAAATAGAAAATTATTGATGAACAAAACTCAACAATAGAAATTTCAATCGCTATGAATACTTTCGCTGCCATACCTGTTTTTGTCACCGTTGTAGAAATGGGCAGCTTTTCAAAAGCCGCCGAAAGACTGGGAAGTTCAAAATCCGCGGTAAGTAAACGGATCACTCAGTTAGAAGCATCATTAGGTATTCGTTTATTACACCGAACCACTCGCCGTTTAAGCCTCACGCAAGCGGGACAAACTTATTATGACAGTGTCAGTGAAGCCCTCGCGCTAGCTAACGATGCAAGAGATGCCCTCACTCAACAACAAATCCAGCCTAAGGGTCACTTGCGAATTAATGCACCTATGGCCTTTGGACGACTTCATCTTGCCACGTTAATCCCGCAATTTTTAAAAGCGCACCCGCTAATTTCGATTGAAATGATCATGGATGATAAAGTACTCGATATGGTCGAATACCAATTCGATGTCGCGATACGAATAGGAAAGCTGCCCGATTCAAACCTTATTGCACGTAAAATTGCATCTTGTCACAGTGTATTGTGCGCCTCGCCAGATTACCTTAAACAGCATGGGGTACCAGATACCCCAAAGGCGCTTCTGCAGCATAACTGTTTATTTTATTCTTACTTTCAGGCTGGCAGTGAATGGAAATTTAAAGGTAAAACAGGAACGACCTCTATTCAGCCAAAAGGTAACTATCGCGTCAATAATAGTAAAGCATTATATTCAGCCTTACTTGCAGGATTAGGTATTTGCCAAATGCCATTATTTATTGTCAATGAAGCGCTTAAAACCGGGCAACTCATTCCACTGTTAACTGATTATTCATTACCTGAACATGCTATTTATGCCGTTTACTCAACCCGTCAGCACTTACCCCATAAAGTCAGCGTCTTTATTGACTTCATAGAAAAGCACCTACAAGATTTAACCTAGGCTCTATTGATCTTAAGTAATGATTTCTGCAACAGCTTGTAGTTACAATCACCACCCAAGCCAAGCTTTTGTATCAAAGCCTGATAGACACTGAGGTAGAGTGAGGTAAGTGACCACTAAATGAGAGGTGGGGCCTAATGTTGGAATATATAAAGTACCCACTTCTCTCACCTGTTCAACTCTCCCACTCAGTCAAAACAAATCTGCACCCTGTCACAGTTCACAAAAACAACGAGAAAGAACTGTTGGATTTATGGTTAACTTATGAGATTATTAATTATAACTAAATGGATTTAATGGATATTTATGTCATCCGCAAAATGTTTTCACTCGATAAAGAATTTTAAACCAACACCTCGTACTCGTAATGGAATAAAAGAGTTAGATAGATTAGCTAATATGGGATCTTACCTTCAAAAGCTCATTGTTTTAATTCCTTTTTTTGGTATTTTTGTCGGTAGAGATACTTACTCAATAGCTTCTTTTATAAATTACGGCTGGCAAGTCTCACAAACAGACTGGGTTACTTTTGATCAAGCTTTAGCTGCTGCACCTGAAATCACTAGAACTAAAATTAACGCCTTTGCTGAAAAAGAATGGTTTGTAGCAAGTGGAAATGATGCTCTATTTTGGAGGTGTGTCGCTAATGCAACTAAATAAAATAGCTTTATTTTTTATTGGTATAGTGTCTTCTTATAGCAGCTATGCAGAACAAAAAGACCCAGATAATTTAGCATTTGCCCTAGCAAAATACGAAAAAGAATCGAAAATTTGTTCTAAATACAATATCAGTGATTTTAAAACGAAAAATACATGGTTTGATAGCTTGTCAGATGATGACAAAAAAACAGCTATTTATTATATTGTTACGAGTTTAAAAGAGCAGTGCTTACAACCATTAGAAAATGAACTCATTGTCGCTTTTTTCTATGATGCAGCAATCACCAATTCAAATGAGAAACTATTAACCTACCTAGAAATGGTACGCATTGCATTACCTAGTCAAGAAGATAAACGTTTAATAGAAAAAAAAGTAAATAAACTCAACAGCAAACAACTAGACATATTAAAAGAAGAGATCAAGTCGAGTATATAAATCGATTCAAGGAACTTAATCCACCTATTCCGGGGCCAGCTTTTAAAATAAGCGCGCCCCACTCGACTTACAAACGGGGCAGTCTGCCCCACTTATTCCCCACCACCGCCACTGCTTGCATATGCATTACTGACAAAATACAACACAACAAAGGCAACTACGGGGATCAATATTCTATGAAGAGTCATTACAATTAGTTCCCTCTATTTAAGTAGCGATCCGATCTTTACATTTGATCTAGTTAGCTTATTCTTCCCTCTTTTAATTGCATATCATATAAACACAAGGCTCAAAGGTTAGCCATTACTAATCGAGCGATATACCCTCAAGATATCCACAACTTGTGCCCAAGATTCTCTCTTGCAAAATAGAGTAATCACCAGTATTTTAGAGATAAGGATAAAAAACGAACACTTGTTTTTCTATAAGCACACTTCGATTGCTATTAGATAAAAAATACATACCATTGTTATTAGATTAATAAATAACTTTATCTGTATGAGTCATTTAACAAGAGTAGCCACCTTATTTTTGTGAGCATATCTGAGCTAAAAACATGCCATAAAAAAATATGGTAGACTGCTTCACATTAAATAAAATGAACCTCTTTAATGACATATAAAGTCAAAAGGGTTGTAAACGAGTGTTCAACGCTATGATAGAATCATAAAAAGTAGGAGGAATGAAGCACTAAAAAGCATGATAAAAGAAGTTGATTAAGATAATTGCGCCAACAATTACCTTAATCTGATACCAACACGAGAGAGCGTTCGTATACTGTTTTCAGTTACAATGTATAATTTTAGCATAGAGAATACAAGGAAAATGTAATTACATTTTTTAACTGTATTCCATATGTCTTATATACCAATGATGTATGAACGCTCTCTATTAATTTACTCTAATTAAATGGAGGGCACAGAATTGCCTCTTAACAAAGAAAATATTAGCTTTTCAAAGCTAATTAAAGATTTCTCTAACCTGGCAAAAGGCTGTTTCTATTGTCTATCGATGTTTTACATCGACAGCACAGGAATAGAGTTAATCAATCTACTCTCTTTTAGCATCAGCTAATATAAAAGCCCATCTGGGGCCCGATTTTGAAATAAGCGGCCCCATTTTTCCGCATGACTTAATGGCTTCCTAATCATACTAAGACTCAAAGAAATTAAAGACTCGTGGTTAAAATTTCGACTATAACTTCAAAAATATGGCTTCAAAAATGAACCAAAAAACGTTATGCTCATTTCACTATTAACTTATTGTAATAAATGAATTATATTAGGATGTTTTAATGAAAGGGAATTTTTGCACAGTTAGGAGCTTCAAGCCATCTGCGCGTACACTTGAAACAATAAAAGAAATGAATCGGATCACTAATATGGCAACCTTATTAGGTACAATAATGACTTTCATACCGCTATTTCAAATTTTTGCGGGGCGGAAAACTTATCCTTTTGCGAGCAATTGTAATACTAAAAAATTACAAATCGCTAATAGTGATTGGAAAATGTTTGCAGATGCTTTGTCGTCAGTACCTAAAGTTGAAAGATTAAAGCTAGAACAATTAGCACTTGGTATGGAACTTCTTACAACGGGTGAAGAAAGAAGCTTTTGGGGGTGCGTGTCTAATGCATTATAGAATTAGTTTTTTATTATTTATTTTAATGCCTTTCTCTTTGTGTGCTGCAAATTGGCCTTATTCGGAAAAAGTTTTGTTGAAAGAGCTAGATGATGCTTATGCAAAGGTAGAGGAACGAGCTAATTTCTGTTCTGATTTAAGATCACGAAAAATTACTCAAATTAATAGCGACTGGCTATTAATCTTGTCTGAACATCAACAGAAAATTGCCTTATTTGCCGTTAGTAATATGGCGCTTGATCGTTGTATGAAGCAAGTAGAAAGAGATTACAACACTGCATTAATTAATTATACCTCTAAGACTGGTGATAAAACGAAATTTGATCGATGGATGGTATTGAACTCAAATTACCCAAAAGAAATGCAAGAAGAATTTAATAAATTAGATCAAAATGAGCTCATAAAGTTATCTAAACAAGCAGAGCTTTCTATTCCTTTCTATCCAAAAGTTGATAAAAGTTTCATTCTGCCAAATGGTGATGATAACGCTCCATTTATTTATAAAAATAATGATTAGAAAATGGCTGTAACACTCAATCCTAAATCATAAAACCCGGGCCCGCTTTTAAAATAAGAGCGCCCCACTCACTCCCCACCACAGTAATCTTGTTGCTGCTCAATACACTCCACTATTTTCATCAATTCTGGCGGCAAATAGCTTCGGTCTTTGGTTTCATACCAATAAACTCCCCACAAAATAAGGGCGGATCCAAATAGGATAACAACACGATACAACTCCATATACATCATTTCCTTTTATAACATTCAATGCAATTACTCATCACTCAAAACAAAACGCCTCTAATCGCGCCGCCTCTGCCCCACTGGGCTGGCAATCGTACAAATACAGCTCTTTTAAGGTCATGGCCCATTGCTGCAGGCTAATCAGTGGATCCGTTAACGCTTGTTGCCAGTACTCACGCTGCTTAGTGAGCTGCTCTTGCACGTAAGCCAGCGGCAATTTCACTTGGTTTACGACAACATCATGCCTTATATTCTAATAACTCGTTATCCCCAAAATGCCATTATTTATTGTCAATGAAGCACTTAAAACTGGGCAACTCATTCCAATACTGACTGAATATTCGCTCCCGAAACATGCTATTTATGCCGTTTGCCCTACTCGTCAGCATGTCCCTAGTAAAGTCAGTACGTTTATAACCTTTATTGAAGCCCATCTGCAACATTTAAAATAAAGCCCATTCGATGCAAAAAAAGAGCAATTTAAACCCGCTTTATTATACTCATATAAGATAAGCATCAAATAAGCTGTGCTGTTTGTACAACTCATCAAGGGAGAAGCAATTTGTCTTTTAAAAAAATCACATTAATGACATTGTTTTTAATAACAAGTTTATCCTCTTATACCATGGCGGTAGAAGCAACCTCTTCTCTTAATTCATCAGCGACAAAATCATTAACCTCCTCCAAACAATGGCTATTTGTTCTTAGTGCGCAAAAAGGACGAATTATAAAGAAAAGTGATGATACTTTTGAGCTTTCTCTGAGCCGACTTGATAGAGGTGTTATTGCCATCACCGACGAGCCATTTCGTAAAAGTAAAATACTCACCTCGACTCGCTTTTTAAACGACTTTAATCAAATTTTTTCTCAAGCAAAACCCAATGCTGTATTAACGTATTCAGGCTTATTAACAGGGAAAAAAAGTCCACCAATAACCATAGTAATACAAAACGTCACCGTCATTCCAAATTTTAAAGTGCTGTTATCTCTTCACCCTTTATCTCCCAATACGGTACTTCCAAAAGGAGATATTCACGAAGTGAAGCTATTTATTGATGCAGCAACAGAATGAAAAGAAAAAATATGGCACGCCATTAGTTTACCCCCCAAATGAATAAATAAGATAAAAATTCACATTAAGGATAAGAAATGACAAAAATAATATTCATTAAGATGATATTTTTTTCTTCCATTTTATTAAGTTACCACTGCTTATCTAATGATAAACCACCTGTATATATTGGCGCACTGTATAGTATCAATGGCCCTTTATCCACATTAGGGCTTCCAGCTTATAAAGGCGCACAACTTGCAATATCAGATATCAATGCACAAGGTGGAATATTAGGCCATCCAGTCAAACTGAAAATATTTAACACCCATTCAACCGCCAATGTAACAGGCCAACTCAGCCAAAAACTATCCAAGATGAATGATATTCAAGTTATCACTGGACTGGTTGATGATAATCTTCTAAAAGCTGCCATCCCCAGTATTGTCAAACATAATAAAATCTTTATTACTGCCGGTTCGACCTCAGGAAAGCTTGCAAAACAATACCCTCGAAATTTAATCCTCGCTTGCTATACCGATTCAATGCAAGGAAAAGCAGCCGCTAGATTTACAGTACAAACCTTACATGCAAAGAAAATACTGATAATAGAAAACACTGAAATGCAATACGCTATAAATGCTAGCGAAGCCTTTATTAAAGAGCTTCAATTATTAAAAGGTCAAGTCATCTCCAAAGTCAGCTTCTCTCCTGACACTCTCGACATAGATAAACTCATCGCTCAACTCCTTCCAGTAAGAAAGAATGTCGAGGCCATTTATTTTGCCTCTGGTGTCCCAAAATCACTGAACATTATTCATCATTTGAGACAAAAAGGGTTTGATGAACCTATCATTGGCGCAGATGGTTTTGATTCAGACACCTTGGTCAATAACGCTGAGTCATTAAGTGATGTATTTTTTACCACACACGCTTTTCTATCACCAGATAGCACATCTACTCCTACTCAAACCTTTATTAAACATTACCAAAATAAATATAATACCCGTCCTAAAAGTGCTTTTACCGCATTGGGATACGACGCAACCATGCTAGCAGCTGAATTTTTAGTACGGTCTAAAGGAGATAGGCTGCCACCACTCTTACAATTACTCCCTACTCTTCGCCCACACACAGGTGCAAGCGGCGACATAAGCTTTCACGGTAGTAATATCCCCAATAAAAATGTATATATTATTCAGATCAATAAACATCAAAGGGAGTTAGCGAGTGTGTTAACTATCTAACCTGATGTAATGGTCTCCCCCTCACATCAGGTTATCTCGGTTTATGTCGCTAAACACCACTAATGATGCATTTTTAAAATGTAAAATATAAAGTTTTCTGATAGTGACTACGTTATTTTTATTAATAATCACTTTACACCTTGCAAACAGACCGCTTAGTCTGTAACCTTATGTTCATCATCTAAACATGATAAATTTAATCTACTTTTTTCATAAGGCAACCAACATGGGTAATCCGCAGGTCACACGACAAAAAATTTTACAAGTCGCTGCTGCCGAGATCCATGGTAAAGGCTTTAAAGCCACGAGTTTGGCCAATATTTTAACTGCTGCGAATATCTCAAAAGGAGCGCTTTATCATCACTTTACTAACAAGCAAGAGTTAGGTATTGCGGTGATGGAAGAAATTTATATGCCAATGTTTAGTGAGCCCTGGGAAAAAGCAGTAAAACATGATGATCCCATTGGTGCCATGAGTCATTTTGTGCGAAATATGCCTAATTTAGTCTCACAAGAAGAAATGGAAAAAGGTTGTCCAATGACAAATATTTGCAGTGAACTTGCCACTGCTGAGCCTGAAATTAGAGATCTTGCTAATACAATGTTTCAAAGGCTAACATCATTGATTGCCAAAGCCATGCAAAAAAGTGAAGTGCATGACAAGGTGAATCCTGAATCGGCAGCATTATTCATTTTTACCTCTACCAATGGTATTTCAACGTTAATAAAAAGCAGCCAAAGCCGCGAAATGTTTATTGCTGTCACTCAAGAATTGTCAAACTATATTGAAAGTTTACGCTCCAAACAATCTGCTATTAAAGTAAAAAACAGTGATGCGCTTGTTTTTGAACCTGTAGACTGTAAAGAGCACTTACAAAAACTTAAAAACTGGCGTGAAACTTAATCTCTTTCAATTAAAAATATAGTTTAATTTACCCTAAAATATATTTTAACAACTTGCTTATTAAGTTGTTTTTTTAACGCGGAAAAACAAACCGCACAGTTGGTTTTATTGGTTATCCATAGAGTTAATCCCCCATTTTCGGCAATGTGCTGTTTAGTTGCCGAATATTTTTTACAACAATAAAGACCTAACGGTCGGTACAACATGTAAAGGATCAGATATGCAAGGAACCCCATCACACTGGAGCACTCGTTACGGTGACTTCATCATCCGCTGGCGCTGGCTCATCGTTTTTAGCAGTATTGCTCTGGCATTATTCGCTGCTTCAGGCGCTCGTTTTCTTACCGTAAATAATGATTATCGAGTGTTTTTCAGCGATGATAACCCTCAATTACAAGCATTTGAAAAAATGCAGAGAACCTACACTAAGGTCGACAACATTCTCTTTGCATTAGAACCCACAAATGGGGATATGTTTAGTCCAGATATGTTGGCATTAACTGAAGAACTGACCCAAAAAGCATGGCTCCTGCCTTTCGCTTTACGTGTCGACTCCATTAGCAACTTCCAATACACCCATTCAAATGAAGACGATTTGATTGTTCAAGATTTAATCGAGTCGGGCCTTTCAATGACTCCTGCTAAGCGGGAAGAGCGTAAAAATATCGCCCTCAACGAACTGACTTTATTAGGGCAAAACATTAATCCAGATGCAAGTGTCACTGGAGTGAATGTCACCTTTCAAATGCCACAAAAAAGCTTAGATGAGGTGCCACAAACAGTTGAAGCCGCTCGAGCATTAATGCATGAGCTAGAACAAAAATACGATGTTAAAGTCCATTTAACGGGTATGGTTATGCTCAACAACTCCTTTTTTGAAGCATCAATGAAGGACATGGGCTCACTCGTTCCCGCGATGTATTTAGCTATCATTTTGCTCACTTTCTTTTTATTGCGTTCTAAAAGTGCCACCTTTTCAACCTTATTGGTTATCGTACTATCAATGATCACGGCAATGGGAATGGCTGGGCATTTTGGTGTTGGATTAACCCCTCCCTCTTCGGCCGCCACCACGATTATTATGACTCTGGCTGTTGCAGACTCAATTCACGTATTAGTCACAATGTTTGCTGGTATGCGCTCAGGTCTATCTCGTCATGAAGCCATAAAAGAGAGTCTTCGACTCAATATAGGGCCTGTCTTTCTAACGTCTGTCACAACTGCTATTGGCTTCTTAGCCATGAACTTTGCTGATGCGCCTCCGTTCCATGATTTAGGTAATATTACTGCCGTTGGTGTTATGGCTGCGTTTATTTTCTCATTAACCTTACTTCCAGCCCTTATGGCCATTTTCCCAGCCAAAAGTAGACAAGCTGGTACTGGACTTGAAAAAAAGATGCAACATCTTGGCGACTTCGTGATTCAGAAACGTCATCCATTATTATTCATCTCTTTCATCATATCTGTAACCCTCATTAGCTTTATTCCAAATAATCAATTAGAAGATGGCTTTGTACAATATTTCGACGAAACGGTTTCTTTTAGGACCGATAGTGACTTCGTTAATCAAAACTTAACAGGCTTATACCAAATACAGTATTCTCTCGACTCAGGCAGTAACTATGGTATTGCTGATCCTAGGTTCTTAAATAAACTCGATAGTTTTGTCACTTGGCTGCGATCGCAACCTGAAGTTAAAAACGTCACCAGTATTTCAGACACGTTTAAACGTTTAAATAAAAACATGCATGGAGACGATCCCGCTTGGTATAAGCTGCCCGATAATAAAGAGCTCGCGGCACAGTATTTATTGTTGTATGAACTATCACTACCTTACGGTTTAGACCTTAATAACCAACTCAACATTAGTAAATCTTCGACTCAAATCATCGTCACCGCTCATGATATGTCATCTAAAGACATTGTTGAATTAAGCGAAAGAGGCACTAATTGGCTAAGAACTAACACAGGCATTTACGCAGAAGGTGCTGGCTCTTCGGTCATGTTTGCACATATCGCAGAACGTAATATTTACTCAATGATCTCAGGCACTATTGCAGCCTTATTGCTGATCAGTGCACTGATTATGTTTGCATTAAAAAGCGTCCGTCTTGGACTATTAAGCTTAATTCCAAATCTGTTACCAGCAGGACTCGCGTTTGGTTTTTGGGGATTAATGGTCGGTCAAGTCAATATGGCCGTCTCTATGGTCGTGGGAATGACCCTTGGTATTGTCGTTGATGATACAGTTCACTTCCTCTCAAAATATTTACGTGCGCGCCGTGAACAAGGGCTGTCAGCAGAGCAAGCCGTAAAGTATGCCTTTAAATCAGTAGGCGTCGCCCTAGTCACCACATCAATCATTCTGGTTGTCGGCTTCTCTATTTTAGCTCAATCCAGTTTCGGCCTAAATTCGGCCATGGCGTTACTCACCACTGTCGCCATTATTGCTGCTTTACTCGCAGACTTTTTCTTGCTTCCCGCATTATTAATCTTACTTGATAAAAAAGAACGTCAAACTCACATCATTAAGGAACAAGCTTATGTTTAAATTAAACCCATTGATCTCAATGTTGCTTATTTCAGTCACATATTCAGCTTCCAGTTTTGCACTCACACCTGAAGAAAAGGGACGACAAATAGCCGTTGAAGCGGATAAACGCGATCTTGGATTCGGTGATACCAAATCCAGTATGACGATGGTACTTAAAAATCAGTATGGCGAAGAAACTAAGCGAGATATGCACAGTAAAACGTTAGAACAAGCGGATGACGGCGATAAATCCCTCATTGTATTCGATAGCCCCCAAGATGTTAAAGGCACTGCATTCTTATCTTTTACCCATCAAGTAGGAACAGATGATCAATGGCTATTCTTACCAGCCTTAAAACGTGTCAAACGTATTTCTTCTAGCAATAAATCAGGCCCTTTTATGGGAAGTGAATTTGCTTATGAAGATATATCATCTCAAGAAGTTGAAAAATATACCTACAAATATCTTAAAGATGAAACTTTTGATGGAAGAGCACATTTTGTCATTGAACGCGATCCTGTTGATCCAAAATCAGGTTACTCAAAACAAGTAGTCTGGCTAGATAAAGATGAGTATAGAGCTTGGAAAATTGATTATTTCGATAGAAAGGGAGACAAACTAAAAACATTAAACATATCGGATTACAATAAATACTTAAACCAATATTGGCGTGCTAATTTATGGGTGATGCATAATCATCAAACCGGTAAAAGTACTGAACTTCAATACGCTGACTTTCAATTTAGTAATGGCCTCACCAATAGAGATTTTACTAAGAACAGCTTGAAGCGAGCCCGTTAAATGAAAGCCGTATGCTTTTTAGTTGCAAGCATTTTGCTTGCAACACCACTCAGTTGGGCCGAAGAAGGCGAGTGGTCTGGTAATATTGGTCTACAAACGCGTTTTTTTGCGAAAGCGCCACTACTCGAAGAACAAGACCGACACAATGCATCAGCATCAATGGATGTCGAATATTTCCGTTATCTTAATGATGGGCAACAAATGTTTGTTGCTAATGCTTTTGGTCGATGGGATCTCAATGATGATGATCGCTCTCATTGGGATATGCAAGAACTCTATTGGTGGGGCTCCTTTGACCAAATGGAGGTCTATGCAGGTATTCGTAAAGTTTTTTGGGGAGTTACTGAAACCGTTCATTTAGTGGATGTTATTAACCAAGATGACAGGCTCGAGAATATCGATGGCGAAGATAAACTTGGTCAACTTATGGTATCAACATTATTTGAACGGGATTGGGGAACCTTAGAAGGTTTTATTCTTCTTGGATTTAGAGAAGCAGAGTTTAATGGCAAAGAAAGTCGACTGAGACCTTCGTTGCCAATTAATGAAGATGCAGCAACTTATGATGCAACAGCAGAAGAAAAACATATCGACTTTGCTCTTAGGTATTCCCATGTCATTGGTGATATTGATTTAGGACTCTCATATTTTAGAGGAACAGATAGGGATCCAATATTCACCATTAATTCTGAAAATCCAAATGAAGAGATCACCTTAACACCTCATTATCAATTAATTGATCAACTTGGAATCGACATTCAAGCCACTAAAGAATCTTGGTTATGGAAATTTGAAGCCATTTCAGGACAAGTCCGTAATGGCTCAGGCTATAGTGCTGCTGTTGGCGGTCTCGAATATACCTGGTTTGCACTCGATGGTGCCTCTGATCTAGGATTCTTGATGGAGTACCAATTTGATGACAGAGATAATCGATATACCAATAATGATATAGCCTTGGGCTTAAGATGGGCGTTAAACAACACACAAAGTACAGAAATGTTACTTGCGATAAGCTCTGACTTAGATAATCAGACTCGGTTTTTATCTTTTGAAGCTAATCATCGATTGTCTGATTTTTGGTATATCGAAAGTGAAATTCGTGGCTTTAGTAATGTCGACGTACAAGAAGGCAGTTATGATCTACGTTTAGATGATTATCTACAAGTTGAAATAAAACGCTATTTTTAATGTAGGTTTTTCGCTTCGATTATCTTAATTTCCTAAACAGCGAATAGAAAGCCCTCTTAGTGGCTTTCTATTTCTTCCTCTCTTTCTTTACTACAAGTCGCATGCTCTGCCATATTATAAAAAGTCCACAAATAGCGACAAAAATCATCACTAAAGTTTTACCTATCGCTAAATCAATATATCCCCATGATACTTGAAGATGCATGTTTTCAAAGCCTGTAAAAGTTCCTAATTCAAGGCGTATTCTTGTAAAAGAAAGGTGCAGAAATGCTTATTGCCGTTTAAGGTGATGCAACTTCGATGCAGGTGATTTTACAGATTCCCAAAGGGCAACCTCTTATCAGTAAAGAGGAAAGCCTTTATACAGCGTTACTAGACATTAGCGAAGAATCACTAAGCACGCTATTTAGCTTACCATCAATGATGATGGGAATGTCATTTATGCGTAAGCAATTAATGACCTTGTCTAAAGGGCTTTTAAACTCATAGGGCCTAATTTGAAGCGCTTCTTGTAAACAAGCTATTGTTATTGGTTATTACGGACTAAAATAAAGCATACAGACGGCTTTATCTGCACTCTCTGATGTGTCAGATAATGTAGAGCAATAGACAAACCTAAAGGTATTTATATGTATTTTTCCAAAAAACTTATATCCTCTTTTATTCGTATCATATATATAAATATCATTAGCTTGGGAATGCTCAATATATATCCTGCATACGCCGTGGATACAGATGTCTCTAACCAACTCAAACACCAATCAAAACTAGCGACTCTTTCAGAAGAAAAACCACTGATTAAGGGAATATCCATTGAGGGACGATATCATTGTACCAATATGCAAGGAGGACATTTAAGAAAGCTAAAAATTATTGAAGACGAAAAAATATCTCCAACAGAAGAAGGTTTTTATAGTTTCACCTTATATCTCACAGCTGGAAACAAACATGTATACAGCAACTCCACTGGTTATATGATTTTTGATACTAAGCGCCAAACAGCTTCAGGTTACATGAGAAATCAAGTCGATAGCCAAATTGAAGGTGTCGGTATTTTGTACTTCAAATTATCGAATAAAAATCAAGTCACTTTTGAAGCCTATTTTATCGATAAATCAGAAAACCGAGTAGGATCAAATTTATGTACTAAACAAATAGACAAACATATTCATCAACCTATGAATAAATCCTAGTAATAAAAACCTCAATAATTGATAATATCTTTACTAACTGGCTAAAATTAAGGTATTTTTATTACAACCAATATCAACAAGGTGTCGTAATGGGTTTTCATCATAACAAGAACTTACTCATCGCTTTATCCTTTAGCTTGTTTTACTCAAGTACGCTTTTTGCTAATAGCGAAAATTCCGTTAAGGATATTGTTGCTGGACAATATGTTTGTCAAGGTGTTAAAAATAAAATAAAACGAAAATTAACACTCATTGAAAACTTAAAACATCAAGATATTGATAAGCGTTTTTATACTTACAATGTCTATTTCTCTGGAAATGTGGATCAAGAGCTCGATTACGGAAAAAAAGTCTTTAGTAATGCTATCGGCTATATGATTGTTGATACACAAAAACTCTCTGCAGTCGGTTACCTGGAAAATCAAGTTGATAATCGCATTAGGGGGGCAGGTCTTATTGAGTTTGAAATACCGCAAAATAAGCCAGTTAACTTCAATGCTTACTTTATCGATAGATTCCAAGAAAAAATGGGCGCCGCTTATTGTGAAAAAATGGTCACACAACCCTCTAAAAAAGCACCATAAACTTATTTTACACAACTAAAATTGCACACTACACTCACTATAAAACGCCCCATTATCGTTATCATATAGTGAGTCAGCTTATGAACAATTGTAAATATAAAACTAAAAAACCATTTGCATTAACGTTATTGTTTAGTCTATTAGTTCTTTTCCTCGATGTTGCCAGTGCTACCACACAAAAAGTGCCACTGACCATTATCGAAGGTGATTACCTATGCCAGAATCTACTGAGAGGTTATAGCCCTCAATTGAGTATTAATCTCACACCTACTGTCACTCCTTATGAAAACCGCTTTTATATTTTTCAACTACTCTTTTCAGGAACCCCTCAATCCATGGGAAATTTAACAAAAGGATACATGCTATACGATGTTCAAACACATACCGCCATTAGTCATCTAGACAACAGAAAAAATCCTGGATTAACATATTTCACTTTTTCAAATGAAGGAGAAATTCACTTTATCACTTACTTTCTTGAGTCTGGTCTCAACAAAGTGGGAGAATATCAATGCACAAAAGCTAAATAACTTTCACGATTTATAAACTGAATCAAAGTAATAAATAACGAAATCAATATAAAAGAATACAAATTAACGATAACATCATAATAAATTCACATAACTCACCTACATTCCTCCACACTATTACTGGAGGGACGCCATGAAAATCAACATCAAAGGTCAATTATTACTTCTAACACTAACAGGGTGTATTGTTAGCTGTGACTCGAATACCAACAACTCTGCTGCTAATCATCCTCAAAATCAGCCTGCATTAGTCGAAATAGAGCAAAATACAGGGCGCTGGATCTATGGGGATATGCATATCCACTCAACAGCATCTGATGGCCATAACTTAATTACCACAGTATTAGACAGAGGCTTTAATGATTTTGGTTCAAGCTTTTTAATCAATACCGATCACAGTGGTTTTAATGCATATAAGCTTAATGACTCTTTATTTCGCATCACACGGACAGATGAGGAGATTATTAATCTAAAAGATGACATTGAACCTCATAGCCATGACTATGCTAAACAAGTTTACCCTAATGACAAAGCCTTAACGGAACGTAGTAAAATTATCAATACTCAGTACACGCACATTGAAAAATACCGCGACACTTTACTTAAAGGCCAATACTTATTTCAAGGAATGGAATGGACGATACCTTATACCAACGAACACGCTACCTTGTTAATTTTGGATAATGGCGAACAAGAAGCCTTAATTGATTTCCATAATCGATATGCTAAAGGTAACGCATTCGACAACGAAAAGACATTAGAATACAGCTTACAGGCTGTCATAGAACTAGATAATAACTTTAATGATCAAGCATTTTATATCTTTAATCACCCATCACGTAAACATAAAGTCACCATTGAAGATATTCGTCATTTTCACAATGCAGCCCCCCATACCTTTATTGGTATGGAAGGCGCACCGGGTCATCAACGCGATGTCCAAGCCCGAGGAAAATATGCACAAAATGCCCCTATAACATTAACTGATTATAATGATTACGGGATTGCCTATCACGGCCGCACCTATGGTGGATTTGATTATATGACGGCAAGACTCGGTGGGGTTTGGGATGCACTTTTAAGTGAAGGCAGGCAATTTTCAATTCTAAGCAGTAGTGATTTCCACAGTCTATATAATGATTTTTGGCCAAACGAATATGCTAAAACCTACTACTTTCTAGAAGAAGAAAGTGCAGCAGGGATTATTTCCGCCATTAAAAGTGGTAATAGCTTTGTGGTTCATGGCGATCTCATTTCAAGTCTGGATTTTAATGCCAGCACTTCTGGTATGACAGCTACAATGGGAGAGCAACTCAATATTACAAAAAATCAAGAAATAACAGTGACAATCAATACGACAATACCCGCATTTAATCACCACAAAGATGCACCAGATTTAGCGTTCATTGATGTTATTGCAGGAACAACCAGCACATTGAAAAACATACATGATAGTGACTTTAATAAACCTTTCGCAGATAACACCTACATCATTAAGAGCTTCACCAAAGGAGATAATCATTGGATTAATAATAACGGAGAAATAGCCCTGTCTTTTACTTTTACAGCCCCTGAAACAGGTATGTATCTCAGATTGCGCGGCAGTAATCATCCCAAAGGCACTCCAGGGTTTGTTGATAAACAAGGTAACCCCATTGTCGATACCGCCAAAACAGGCTTCACCAATACAGAAGAAATGGCTTGGAGCGATCTTTGGTTCTATTCAAACCCAATATATTTAACTCAATAAAATAACAATATATACATACTCAGCTGGAATGAAAAGTGATTTAGGCTAGGTGAATTGTTAAAAGCATAGCCATTCTACGGTAAGACAAACCAACAAGGTATAAATCACTTTTAAACCAGCGTTTTTAGGCGCTTCAATTGAGCGCTCTGAAACTATCATTTTATATTGATTTAGCTATATTATGAATAAAGAGAGTTTGTTCAACTCTCTTTATTTACCCCTAACTTACATACGCTAAAAAGGTGTTGCTCTAAAGTTACAAATGCTATTTTTTCTTCACTAATAGACACAACATCTAACTCACACAACATTGGCCCATTTATATATTTAATATCGAAACCTCCACCTTCTTTCAACACAACTTGAGTTCTCGATTTTTCAACAAAATTCAGCACATATTTCTCATTACTCTTTAGTGTCATCACGACTGATATCTTACAGTTTGCATTTCCCTTATACTTAAACAGTATCATTCCAATTTCTTTATTTGCAGGAACAGTAACATAACCATTGCCATCCACAACCGTTGCATCAACTTGACCAATATTAGTCATGCACCCTTCATTATCTAACTCTCCGACACTTAGTAGCTTTCCTGAAGCTCCGCCTATTAGTTTATAGTTTGTACCAAGGCCCTCCATTTTTATTAATGCAGTATCTCCAAATTGAGGCACTTTATATGAAGTAGAGCAGCCAGATATTATTGAAATAAGAACAAGTAAAGTGATTTTTTTAAACTGATAACAACCTACAACTCAGGCATTATAGATGCCTTAATGTTAAATATAATAAATTAAAAAATAGTTTGGTTTATGCAAAAAAAGCTTCTAATTAATTTTTAAGTAAGTGTAGGTATCTCCATTTTGCAAGCTTTGATATTTTAGTTTTTTATTAGATATTTCAATGATATTGTAAGAATCATAATGATACGCGTCACTTGGATCTGAAGAATAAAACTGTTCATCTGCAATCCAGCCACGATGAATAGTAAAATAAATTCCCCCCGAAACGCCCCCAAAATCCAAATTCTTTTTGGGTTGCCTGTAATACGCCACTGGAGTTGAATATTTTAAATTCAATAATATACTGACCATCTTCAAACCTTTTAATTATAGCTTCCCTAGAACCTCCATCTTTTGTTGCCTGTTTTGATAACCATTTACCTACAAATCCAATTCTTTGTGCAACCTTATCTTTGCTAAGACCCGGCTTTACTACTGAAATTTCATCATGCTCTCCCTTTAAGGTTTGATAATAAATCAACAAGAAAACCAATATAAAAAACATTAACAACCCGATTAATTTCTTCAATGATACAACCCACTAAAAAACAAAAACACATAATAACAAACAAAACAAAACAAATTAATTTAATCACTCTATTTTTATAACATATATCATTAACAAACTTATATTGGTTACCAACCTAACACCCTAGATAGTTAACCTAATGTCAGGTTAATTAAGGAAATGATGTATAGAAGATGTTCTATCACCGAAAGGGATTAAACTCATTTTTGTAAATGAGTCAAAAAACCTTCAAAAAAGAGGAACTATTTGAACCGATAAATAATGAATCATATTTATGCTTATAACTAAGATTAAACCAGTCAGTAAATATGTATAAACCTATATTTTATGAACTAAAAAGTCATAAAAAAAGATAATACATAATAAGAAGGGAGCCATTTCAAGCTCCCTTCTTAGTTAAACGGTATACGTCTCAGTCACAGACGCTACTCCACTGTCACCGATTTCGCCAAATT
Organism: uncultured Shewanella sp.; assembly: GCF_947501665.1. Classification (GTDB taxonomy): domain Bacteria; phylum Pseudomonadota; class Gammaproteobacteria; order Enterobacterales; family Shewanellaceae; genus Shewanella. The sequence continues at coordinate 23,566 of NZ_CANMWS010000013.1, forward strand.
CCTTGGCTGATCCACATCGGTGCCTTTGATTAAAGCCACATGATATGACAATAACTGCAGCGGAATCGTGTAAATCAGCGGCGCCATGAATTCATCACAATGAGGCACAGGAATAACTTTCATGGTGTCATCTGACTCAAATTCCGCGTCCACATCGGCAAACACATACATTAAGCCGCCTCGAGCGCGCACTTCTTCCACATTCGATTTAAGCTTTTCTAATAGCTCATTATTTGGGGCCACCACAATCACAGGCATATCGGCATCAATTAACGCCAAAGGACCATGTTTTAGCTCACCTGACGCATACGCTTCAGCATGAATATAAGAAATCTCTTTCAGCTTTAACGCCCCTTCCATTGCAATGGGATATTGATCCCCACGCCCTAAAAAGAGTGCATGGTGTTTATCGGCAAAGTCTTCAGCAAGCGCAGCAATGGCATCATCTAGGCCTAATGCTTGCTCCACTTTTGCAGGCATAGAGAGCAAACTTTGGGTGATCTGAGTTTGCATTGTCTCGCTCATGCCATTATGACGACCAATGGCTGCGGTAAGCATTAATAAGCCAGCTAATTGCACCGTAAAGGCTTTCGTTGATGCGACGCCAATTTCGGCGCCCGCTTTCATCATATAAGCCATATCAGATTCACGCACTAATGACGACCCCGGCGCATTACAAATAGTCAAACTGGCTTTATAACCCATCTCTTTTGCAAGACGCAGCGCCGCTAAAGTATCGGCAGTTTCACCGGATTGAGAAATGGTGATCAATAAGCTATTAGGGAATAAATGTGACTTACGGTACCTAAACTCAGAGGCAATTTCGACATTACAAGACACACCGGCCCAATCTTCAAGCCAATAACGCGCCGCCATCCCCGCATGATAGCTGGTGCCACAGGCAATGATTTGTACATGCTTAATGTCTTTTAAAAAGTCAGCAGCATTTTCACCAAATGCGCTATCCAACACTTGACCCGCTGCAATACGGCCTTCTAAGGTATGGGCAATCGCTCTTGGCTGCTCATAAATTTCTTTAAGCATATAATGGCGATATTCACCTTTATCGCCCGCATCATGAGTCACTTCAGACTCTTTGACTTCACGTTCAACAGGTTCACCGTTCACATCAAAAATCATCACTCCACGGCGAGTGACTTCTGCCACATCCCCTTCTTCTAAAAAAGCGAATGAACGCGTGACCGGTAATAGCGCTAATTGATCAGATGCAACAAAGTTTTCACCGAGACCGAAACCTATCACCAATGGACTGCCAGAACGTGCAACGACCATGCGAGTCTCATCACGTCTATCGATAACGACAGTGCCATAAGCGCCTTCCAGCTGCTTAACACTGGCTTGAACCGCTTGTAATAAGGTTTCATGGGTTTTCAATTCATGATTCACTAAATGACAAATCACCTCTGTGTCGGTATCAGAGGTAAACTCATAACCTTCACTTTTAAGCATGTCTCGTAGCTTATTGTGATTTTCAATAATACCATTATGCACAACAGCGATGTTGCCTTCGCTTTGATGAGGATGTGCATTACGCTCACTAGGTTCACCATGTGTTGCCCAACGAGTGTGGGCAATACCTGTCCCACCCGCTAGAGGAGTAAGATCCAGTGCTGCCGTAAGCTCTTGTACTTTCCCCACTCGACGAGTACGCTTTAGCTCACCTCCATGTAGCACCGCCACACCTGCTGAATCATAACCACGATATTCTAGGCGTTTTAATCCCTCTACTAAAATTTCAGCCACATCCCTTTGCGCAACCGCGCCAACAATTCCACACATAATTTTTCCTAGCTTAATTAAGCATCATTTAAATTTTTTAGGGAAAAATATGGGCTATCAACTCATATTCTTCCTTCGTTTAATATTCTCTTACTGTCAATTTGTGACGTTACTCTGAAGCACTATTTTGCCACTTTACTGTAATTCACTTTATGTCAGAGTATAGGGAGCCAATAACACCCTCACACCTTGTTCTGTCATCGCCTCAACGACATCTTTTTCAATACGATCATCGGTGACTAAGACATCAATTTTGTCCCAAGATAATTCAGTATTTGGGATCCTACGACCCAACTTTTCAGATTCCAACATCACGACCACTTCACGAGAAACCTCTGCCATCACTTGGCTTAATCCCGTAAGTTCATTAAAAGTAGTCGTGCCTCGCTCAAGGCTAATACCGTCAGCGCCAATAAATAACTGATCAAAGTTATAAGAACGCAATACCTGTTCGGCCACTTGTCCTTGAAAAGACTCAGAATGGGGATCCCAAGTCCCTCCAGTCATAAGTAATGTAGGCTCGTTTTCCAATTCTCGAATCGCATTCGCAAGTTGCAACGAATTGGTCATCACCAATAAGCCACGCTTATCATTCAATAACGAAATCAGCCCTGCTGTCGTACTACCACTATCAATCAAAATACGATTATGATCTCGAATAAGCTTAGCGCTGGTTCTGGCTATAGATAATTTATTGGCTGATAACTTCGCGGTAAAAGGCGACGAAATGTCATTAGGTACAGTAATCGCACCGCCATAGCGCCTAAGCAATAATCCACTTTTTTCAAGCGTCGCTAAATCTTTTCGAATAGTCACTTCTGATGTATCAAAACAAGCAGATAACGACTCAACACTGACTTCACCTTGCTCATTGAGCAGACTGATAATGCTATGCCGCCGCTGTTGAGTATTTCGCTTATTCATCGCAATTGCTCATTATACGTTTCACTTAAGTTTCGATTCGAAAGATGCATTATAGTAAAACGAAACTTATTTGCCAATGAGTTTCAACCTATCGAGTAAAATTCAAAACTGAAACGCAAACACGATAAATTGATAGAAAACTAATATCATTATAAAAAACGACTACATTGGTCATTTTTTGATAGAAAATTATTTTTATGATATTCAGTCCAGCACTGCCTTTCTATTATTAATACATCAAAATACTCACTGAATATCGATTAGCTGGAGAATAAATTATGACAGGAATAGCATTAACTTCAGGCCAATTTTCAGGACAAAATAGAACAACAGGGCTCAGTCAGGAAGAAGTCGATAGACTTTTAAAAACTGAGAGTTATGCCAGTTTTGATAAGGCTTGGAAAACAACCAAAGACTGGTTTTGCGACACCAATAAAGCCAAAGCCAAAATTGCACTGCAAACATTAGTCAAAGCGAGTACTGAGTATCATCAATTTCATTCTTCATTAATAAAAGAAAAAAATTACTCTTTTTCAATTCAAGATGTTAAAGATGCTTTTGATAGCCTTAAGCAACTATCCGGTGTTTATGAAGAGCGATTCATACTCGAGTATAATCAACATACTCAAACAAACCAGTACATGGTTGAAGGTGGAGATAGAAGATTTTGTTTAACATTCCAAGCATTTGAAATGACTTAAATAGACAGACATAAGTAAGTTAATAAAAACTCACTTATGACTTAAAAAATCACACAGACTTAGGCTGCTTTATAGGGCGCTCCCAACCACTTAAATGACGTTGTTTAACACGAGTAATCACCAGTTCATTCTCATTCACATCCTTAGTAATGGTTGAACCAGCCCCTAAAGTGGCGTTTTTACCGATAGTGACAGGCGCCACTAATTGAGTATCACTGCCAACAAACACCCCATCTTCAATCACAGTTAAGTGCTTATTGGCACCATCGTAATTACACGTAATGGTTCCTGCACCTATGTTAACTCCAGCACCGATCTTGGCATCACCAATATACGCTAAATGCCCTGCTTTAGACCCTTCACCTAATACGGCTTTTTTCATTTCTACAAAATTACCAATATGGGCATCAGTTTTCAGTTCCGCGCCAGGGCGCAAACGCGCGAAAGGGCCGGCACTGGCTTTAATGCCGACTTTCGCCTTTTCAACAATGGAATAAGGTTTTATTACTGCGTTATCACCAATTTCACAGTCAATTAAAATAGCACCAGCACCAATCGTCACATTGTTACCTATTGTCACTGTTCCTTCAAAAACCACATTAACATCAATCATCACATCCATACCCACAGTGACATTACCACGAATATCAATACGGCTAGGATCCCGTAAGTTAGCGCCAGCAAGCATGAGTTTTTCCGCTTCTCTCATTTGATAAGCTCGCTCAAGTTGTGCTAATTGTACACGGTTATTTGCGCCTTCAACCTCAACGGCAGATTGCGGCTGCGCAGTCGCAATATCCACACAGTCACGACTGGCCATGGCAATAATATCCGTTAAATAATACTCACCTTGGGCATTATCACTGGATAAGTGGCTTAACCATATTTTGAGCTGCTTACCCGGTACCGCCATAATCCCTGTATTCACTTCTTGAATAAGCAGCTGCTCGGCATTGGCATCTTTTTGCTCAATAATGCCGACGACTTTCCCACCTTCACGCACGATACGGCCATAACCAGTGGGATCGGTTAAATTCACCGTTAAAATAGCCAGCCCACTTTCTGATTTTACCCCTAAGAGTGCATTCAAGGTAGAAGTTTGAATCAGCGGCACATCACCGTACAGAATAAGCACGGTATCATTATCACCGATATTATCATTGGCTTGCGCGACCGCATGACCTGTGCCTAATTGCTCCGCTTGTAATACCCAATTTAAGGCTTGTTCACCTAATGCAGCTTTTAATTTATCTGCACCATAACCATATACTAATTGAATGGCCTCACTGCCTAGAGACTTTGCCGTATCAATAACATGCTGAACCATACTCTTATGGGCAATAGGATGTAATACCTTAGGTAAATCAGAGCGCATACGAGTGCCCTTGCCTGCGGCAAGAATGACAACATTTAATGACATGAAAGGGTTCCTTTTATTTTAAGCGAATAAGCATTCAAAATTATAATTAATGCTTATGGTAACCTAACCATGGAAAGATTGAAAAATTATCCGCAACCATTAATCAGAAAACATTCAATTTAAATACCAATAATACATTGAACTTAAAGATAAAATATTCTTGAACAATAAATATAATCGTGTACTATCCCTATGTAAATAAATTGTAAATTACAACAAGAGAAGTAAGGGCTGTGATTGGAAAAGTACTGCTAGGGAAGCACATCTATGATACTCAAGATAGGTTTTTGTACCTAGATAATTCAATCGTTTCCATTGAGCCTAAGTTTATTGAGGTACTTGATTACTTACTCAACAATCACGATCGCTATATCACAGTGCAAGAGCTTCATGATAATGTATGGGCCAATCGAATCGTTTCTGATGCAACCGTCCGTAGAGTGATTAGCCGCCTCAGAAGTATTTTAGAAGCAGACACATCTAATCCGAGTATCATTAAATCTATTTCAAAACGCGGTTACCGGATTTATTTCAGCGCAGATAAACATTCAAGCAGCGTAATTGACACATCCCCCCTGACAACGCAGATGTCACAAACCACAAACAACACTGAGGGTAATCCCCCCTTAACTCCTTCTAATACACAAGAACAAGAACAAGAACAAGAACAAGAACAAAAAATAGCTGAAATAAAAGAAGTAACGCCTAAAAAGCATGACAAAAAACGCAGTTACTTACGCCTGTTGACTATTTCAATATTCATGCTTGTGCTTATGCTCTCACTCAAGCACTCGAATGGTGTTTACAACATCATTAAAGACAATCTTTACAGCCAAGCTCAAAATCATGAAATCAGTCATACTGCTAACTCCTCAATAAATGGCAGCGATCAAGTATTAACCGAAATATCTGAAATACAGCTCCCCATGAATGCGTATTTACTGGCTTTATCTAATGATAAAAAACTCATATTTTACCAAATATTAAATCCTGATAATCAATATGATACTTACCTTAAAGACCTCGAAAGCGGCAGAGCCATCAGCATAGAAAAACACTCAGCGCGAATAGACTATGCCGCCTTTACTCCAACTAACCAAGCTATTTTATTATCAAAGAACTCACTCTCAGCTAAAGGTACACTTGAAGTATGGAATATTGATGACGATTTACACTTGCAAAACAAACAAGTATTACTCGATAATATCAAAGGAGCAACAGCAATAGTTGCCATAAGTGACAATACCGCCTTAGCTGCATTAATAGACGAGACCGAAGCAGTAAAGAGCCTGTTTTATAAGCTAGGCTGGAATGGTTCAGGGATAGTCAATCAGCAACAAATTACCTTTAATCAAAACCACTACAATATCGACTATCTTGGTAGTTTATCGCACAATAGGAATTTATTGGCTTACATAAGAATTCATGAACTCGATTACCAGCAAGAAATTCATGTGCTCGATCTCGTCAGCAAAAAAATCATACTCAGAATGCCTAATAGTCGCTCACCTAAAGCGCTCACTTGGCTAGACGATGACAACCTACTATTTCTCACGGACTCTGAGCTAATGAAAATTAATATTCATAGCCAGAAAAAGGATATTTTACTGGCTAATAATCACAATAAATATAGAAAAGTATTTAGTAATCAAGAAAATATTTATCTTTACATACAAAAACCTCTAAACAAATATTATATCGAACTTGATTTATCAAAGGCCGCAAGATCACAGACGTTAGTAGACAGAAATCTAGAGTCAGTTTCATTAAACTATCGAGCTTATCAAACACAAGATTACTACGAAGTCATAAAAGTTAACGGCAGTTACAGCTTAACACAATGGCATAAAAATAAGCATACGGATGCAAGTATACTATTACAAAGCTTAGATAAAATCAGCTTGTTGCCACAGTCATCAACAGGGCAATTATTAATAAAACTAGGAGAGAGACTCACCTTATTTGACTTAAACAGCCATGAAATGAACTTTATCAGCTCCGAACAAGAAAATACTGGCGGCGCAGTGTTCTCAAACAATGGCATAGACGTACTTTATGCTAAGAAACATAATGGCGCTTGGGCTATTTTTGAATACACGGTAAGCAGTAAAACATCACGTTTGTTACTAAAAGGCTACAGAGACATAAAAAAAGCGGGAACAGGTTACGTTGTCGCATCTGCTGATGGGCGGTTATTTACACTTGATAGCTTAGAGAGTAAACCTCTTGCACTTAATGTGAGCTTATTTATGGATTTTGAGCCTAGCTGGTATGTCGATTTACCTTATCTTTATTGGCTAGATAGAGAAAATGGCCAGTTAAAAGTACTAGATATCACCACAGACTTAATTGAATCTATCGACTTAGGTCATCGTATCTCAGGTTATCAATTTAGTTACAAGCCACAGCAAAAAAAGTTTCTCTTTAAAGGTTTTTCTAATTTTAAAAGCACACTGAAACAGTATTCAAACATCATAAGTTCAGCTGCAATCGATTGAGAAATAGACACAAAAAAATTACACCCCAAACGACGAAAATAATAAAATAATCACATAACTTTTATTTTTTAATCGATGAATATTACTCAACATCGGGCTAACTCAATGCAAATGCAAAAAGGAAAGCCTGATGCCAAAGCTAACAACAAAAGTCATTAATCTAGCATCACAATTAGTCATAACCTCTTTATTATCTTTATCTACAATATCTATAGCTGCCGATAAAATAGAAGCTATAGATTCAGAATATCCAAAATCCTGCCCCCTTACCTCTAACTGTGAAGAAGATTAATCAAACAGAGTATTCTAGGATGAAATATTTACAATCTATTTTAAAGCACTTACAGCAGCAGGCTTGTATTGAGGGTTTACATACTTATCTCTGTACCTTGGCGCAGGATTTAAATTACGCGAGTTGTTATATTCATTTTAATTATAGTAGTCGCATCAACTTATTAAAAAAAGATATAGGCAATGCGAGCGACCAGTTAAAATATAATTTACAACACAATAATGATAAATTATATGGAGTTGATATGGATAATAGTTTTGTATTTAAATTCACTGCACCATTTGAAAACTGTTACGGTGTTAAAATAAACTCCCCCTTTGTGGCATACTTACTCATTGAGCCAAATAATATTACCACTGAATACCAAAAAGATGCACAGTTATTATTTTGGCAACTCTTACTTCCTGCCATAGAAAATTGCTTAATTAGGATAACAATCAACAGCAGAGATTTTCAATTAACTAAAAGAGAACGAGAATGTGTTCTATGGGCTGCGGCAAATAAGACCTCATGGGAAATTAGCCGCATACTTAATATCAGTGAAAGAACCGTCCATTTTCATATTCAAAATTGCTTACAAAAATCAGGGGCTAACAATCGCTCACATCTGATCCAACTATGTAAGGAATATAATCTAATACATTGAAATATATGAAGCAAACAAAAAAATTACAAAAACCTAAGCCTGATTTTATCGCCATTGAAAAATCACTTAGTCAATATTAGTAAAAAACAAGGATAGCAATGACTATGAATACCAAAAAATCAACCAATAATATTGTTCATGCCGTGCGCTCTGATGATGGCTTTATTGAAATTACTAGCATAGATGCACTCAATAAAATGGTGGGCGGCATGCTAGATCCTAATTCCATGTTTTGCCAGTTTGAGCAAGCTAAAATACCAACTCAAACCATTAAAAAACAAACGGCATAATATAGCCTGTTACAACTGACAGTTAACAGCAGTCAGTTTTTAATATTAAATGAACTCATCCACAACGGATTAAATTACTTACTCACTTTAATAAATAATAAATAAAAAGGAAATAACCATGACTGATAAATTAAAAAACATTAAAGAAAATGACATAAAACTTAATGAAGATGGAGCTGTAGAAATTAGTGATGAGCTGCAAGATGTAATCGCTGGTGGTGTGAACCCTGAAGCGCAAGAGCAAGAAGATGAATGTCTTAATATAGGCTGTCACGTAAATTAATCAAGCTGGCAGAGTCATAAGCTCTGCCAAAAAACAATATAGTTATAAATAATTTTCGATATTGTTTTTTATCATTTAAAAATACTAAACAACAAGTAAATTCTAAAACATTAATCCTAATAATATTGAAATCCATAGTAATGAGACAGTAGAAATTAATGGTGAGTTATAAAAATCCAATAAAAGGGTGCTATAGATGAATTTAATAAAAGGTTTTCAAACTAGTACAATTAGATCTGCTATAAAGCCAGAAATATTTCATTTGATTTTATTTCCTACAGAACAATGTAATTTCAGATGTGTTTATTGTTATGAAGACTTCGAAATTGGTGCTATGGAGCCATGGCTTATTCAAGCCATAAAGCAATTTTTAGATAACAAAATCCCCCAACTAAAAGTGTTAAGCTTAAGCTGGTTTGGTGGAGAGCCTTTACTGGCTAAAAATACTCTATTTGAGCTAGCTGAATATGCCTTTAAACTTGCCAAAAATAACAATGTAAAATTAAAAGGTGACCTCACTACCAATGGTTTGCTGCTGGATATCAAAACGCTTAAACGTCTAGCAGAGCTAAATCAAGCATCCTTTCAAATTTCAATTGATGGCGATGCAGAGCATCATGATACCACCAGAATAACTCGGACCGGCAAAGGCAGTTTCGATAAAATTTGGAATCGTTTGTTAGATGCATCCAATACAGATTTAGACTTCTTAATTAATTTACGTGTGCATGTTACCGCATTGAATCAAGCTAGTGTACATCATTTTTGCAAACGCTATGAGCAACACCTAAAACATGACAAACGCTTCAAGCTATTTTTTAAGGCTATTGAAGATTTAGGTGGTGAAAAACAAGAAAAACTCACCACACTTCTAGATGCTGGCAAACCCAGAGAGGTAGCTGCCGAGTTACAACAACAATATTCCCCAGTGCCAGATAAAGGAAATTATATTTGTTATGCCGCCAAACCGAACTCCTTAGCAATAAGGGCCAATGGCAATTTAAACAAGTGTACCGTGGCATTGAAAGATGATCATAATCACATAGGTAAAATCTTACCCAATGGCAGATTAGAAGTGGCTAACGAGAAGTTTTCAACTTGGCTCAGTGGTTTTGAAGGTTTAGATGCTTGGAAACTAGGCTGTCCACACAGCTTTTTTAAATCCCAACAAGCCAAGCTAAAAAAACAAGTCGATGACTTAAACATTCCCATTATCGAAGTGGCATAATTCATGTCTCAACTTAAACTTTTTCGTCAAGAAGCCCTAAAAAATCAATATAAATCGGCTGAATTCAGTGAAGTGGTAATAGAACCACCTAAGAGCATGGTGAAATCATTTTACCTGTTAGTTCTGGCGATAGTTTGCGCGCTGATTATTACCTGGTTTATTCCCATATCGGCAGAGAGATGGGTAGATATTAGGCTGCAAAATAGCAACTTTCAACCCTTGATGTCGGCCAATCCCAGCTTAATCGAACAACAATTAATCACTTCGGGAACATTAGTCAACAAGGGGCAAGCACTCGCTCAGGTAAGACAATTTAACGATCAATTCCCCCAGGGGCAAATTGAAACCTTATACGCGCCAACAAAAGGGAAATACTTTGCGGAGGCGCTTATTGGTACCACACATCCCCCTTTGCAACCTATAGGCCGTATATTAAAACCATCTAAAAATCATCGCTATGCCTTTACCAGCTCCAATTCATTGCCGAGCATTCACTTGGGGCAGCTCATCAAGATACAAATAAATAATGCTATTTTCACCGCTAAGGTCATTAGCCTTAGCACAGGTAAATATCAACATATTGGTATTCAATTTGACAGTCCGCCCGATACCCAGCTCTTTAGCCCCATGATGAACTTTAAATTACTCGTAGGGGAGAAACAGCGTAATATTTTTGCTTTAGTAAGGGGTAATAATGTCGCTCACTGATTATTTACACTTCTCTCAACAAAGATTACCTCTCTTTTTACAGAGTGAGGTTGCCGAATGTGGCATGGCATGCGTCGCTATGGTGGCTTGTTATCATGGTTATCAAACCAATATGCTAGCAATGAGAAAAAAATACCCTGCAGGCCTGCAAGGCATGACAGTGAAACAGATCATTGATGTGGCGGCAGATATTAGCTTAAACGCTAGGGTATTGAAACTAGACTTAGGTCAACTAGAACGCATTAAAAAACCCGCCATTATTCACTGGAACTTTAATCACTTTGTGACTCTCGTCTCTTGCAACAGCAGAGGCGTTGTCATTCATGATCCCGCCAAAGGCAAAATAAAGCTAGATTGGGAGCAAGTGTCACAATCTTTTACGGGCATAGCCATAGAGCTGACACCCACCTCAGATTTTGAACAGCAAGATGAACGAGTCAAAGTCCCTATATTGCAACTGGTGAGCAAAATCCATGGTTTAAAATGGATGATGGCTAAAATTTTTGCCGTTGCGCTAATATTACAGGCCCTTTTTTTAATCTCCCCTTATTATATTCGGCTAATTATCGATCAAGGGATACAACAAGAGCAGTCAGAATTACTCAGGTCTATTTTCTTAGGCTTTAGTTTATTACTCCTCTTTACTATCGCCGCTCAAGCAATACGATCCACTGTGATCCTATTCTTAGATAAAACCTTAGGCTTTCAAATAAAAGCCAATATTCAGCGGCATTTACTCCACCTACCTTTAAGTTTTTTTGAATCACGGCATGTCGGCGACATCAAATCACGTTTTGAGGCTTTTAATGAAGTACAACGCCTCATTAGCCGTGGCTTTATTACCGCCATTGTCGATGGTTTGCTCAGCATCACCACCTTAGCCATAATGTTTAACTACCAGCCACAATTAGCTTGGGTTTCTCTCGCTTTTTTAGGCATTCTTTATCTAGTTCGGTTTAAGTTAACCAATAAAGAAAATGATATTTTAGAACAGAATTTATCTACCTATGCCAAGGAGAACAGTCACTTTATTGAAACCGTGCGTGCCATGATGCCAATAAAGTGTTTTGCAAAAGAAAATGCTCGCCTTTCAAACTGGATGAATCTGTTTGCCGATTCCACCAATGCCAGTATTCAACGGGAAAAGATTGTCATTTTATCGGATCTTTTTTCTCAATTTATTAATAAAGCCGAATACTTAGTTATCGTCTTGCTCGGTGCGACATTGATCCTTGATAACCATATCTCTCTCGGTATGTTTATGGCTTTCTTGGCTTACAGGCAACAATTTGCCGATAGTACCCAATCTTTAGTTAATCACCTATTCCAATTTAGATTAGCCGGTACTTACCTCAGACGCATGTCAGATATTTTGATGCAAGAAACCGAGAGTTCGACATCCGGCGCAGTATTACTACAGCAACCAAAAGGTGCACTTGAGGCACGTAATATCCATTTTAGATACAGCAAGAATACACCTTGGCTTTATCGAGGGTTAAGTTTTTCTATTTCTGCGGGCGAATTTGTGGTGATCACAGGTCGTTCAGGGCTAGGTAAAACTACCTTATTAAAACTCATGATGGGGCTGATAAAACCCGAAGAGGGTGAGTTGTTAATCGATGGCGCCTCCATCGAGCAACTCGGGGTTAAGTCCTTTCGACAATTATGCGCCACAGTGATGCAGGATGATCAACTTTTAAATGGATCACTCATTGAAAACATCAGCTTTTTTGAAGCTAACGTCGATATTGAAAGAGTCAAGGAAGCCGCCATAGGCGCCGCTATCTGGGATGATATTCAGGCCATGCCGATGGGGTTACACAGCCAAGTCGGCGATTTAGGCAGTGCTCTCTCTGGCGGGCAAAAACAACGTATTTTATTGGCCAGAGCCCTCTATGCCCAGCCTAAAATTCTATTTTTAGATGAAGCTACCAGTCACCTCGACAGCGTTACAGAATCGAAAGTGAATCAATATTTAAAACAAAAACAGATCACTCGGATCACTGTGGCACATAGACAAGAAACCATTGCCAGTGCAGACAGAATCATTGACTTACACCAACTAAATAAACAGGAAATAGCCGCATAAGGATTAAAGATGATGATAAAAAAAGCAAAATGGATTTATACCAGTCTTGGCCTTGTCTCTGTCAGCTTATGTATTGCGGGTTGGGCGATAGGCTATTCTCAACCGAGACAATTTATTAATTCAGAGGAAATACAAATTACCGAAGTACGTAGCGGTACTTTTACCCAAAAAGTCGATGGCTATGGTCGTTTAGAATCAGTAAACCAAAGATTGATCAGCGCCAATGACTCAGCCATAGTGGATGCCATCCTACTTAAGCCTGGGGCCATTGTTACAACCGACACAGTAATATTAAAGCTCAAAAATCCAGATTTAAAACAGAAATTACAAACCACTAAGACAAAGCTGCAAAACGCCATTACCGATAGAAATAAACAGGACTTAATACAGCAGCGAGAAAAATTGGCACAAGAAGTATTATTGGCCGATGTCAACGCCGAGGCTGAACTTGCTACTCTTCAAGTTGAAGCTGAGACCACCCTAGCAAAAGCAGGTATAGTCTCAGCAATGGAATTTAAACGCAGCCAAGTGAAATCACGCCAACTAAAAAACCGTGAAAATCTCCTGCAACAACAAATCACTAAACTTACCCATGTGCATGAACAACAACTCAAACTCCTTGACGATGCCATCAATCAGGCGCGCTCTGACTTTGAATCAATACAGTTACAATTTGATAACTTAGAGGTCAAAGCTGGCCTCAATGGTGTATTGCAGCGACTTCCCGTGCGCTTAGGACAATCAGTCCAAGCCGGTACTGAACTGGCATTAGTCGGTAGCCTCACCCCTTTGATAGCGCAAATCAAGGTACCACAGCTACAAGTCGGTTTGATCAACGTGGGCGCTAAAGCGGATATAGACAGTCGACACGGCATTGTTACTGGCCAAGTGAGCCGTATCGATCCCGTAGTCGAAGATGGTGCCGTAATGATTGATATAGAGTTACCCGACAATCTCAACACCAACATAAAACCCATGCAAACCGTTGATGTCGTTATTTATGGGCAAGGTCGACAGAATGTACTGTACCTAGAGCAACCCAAGGGGATCTTTGCTGATAGCCAGGCCAGTATTTTCTTGATGCGGGATAATGTGTCTGCACAAAAAACTAATGTCACGTTTGGTAAGAGTGCCGACGGTTTAATTGAGATTAAAAAAGGATTAACTGCAGGCAATAAGGTCATTATTTCCGCACTTGATCTTTATCCTGATACCAAAAGTTTACAGATCATACGATAAGGAAAGACAAATGCAGACTCAAGTATTACAAATTGAAAACTTACAAAAATCTTTCGGCTCGGGTGAACAATGTCATCAGGTACTTAATGGGGTGTCTTTTTCAGTGTATGAAGGTGAATATATTGCCATCTGTGGGCCTTCAGGTTGTGGTAAATCAACTTTATTAAATATTCTATCCTTACTCGATACTGCCGATGCGGGTGAATACCGCATCGATGGCCAAAACATTTCAGATCTAAACAGTGAACAGAGAGCACAAATGCGTAGTCGGCGTATTGGCATTGTTTTTCAATCATTTAACCTGATTGACGAATTAAGCATAGCCGAGAATGTTGCCCTACCTTTACGCTATCAGGGGATGAATAGAAATAAGCGCATCGCAAGAGCACGAGAGTGCTTAGATAAAGTCGGCCTCAATGACAAAGCCGAGTTTTATCCGAATCAACTCTCCGGTGGGCAACAGCAAAGAGTTTCTATCGCCCGTGCCTTAGCCGCTGATTCCGGCGTTTTATTGGTTGATGAACCCACGGGTAACCTAGATTCAATCAATGGCGATGCGGTAATGGCCTTGCTCAGTGAACTCAATCGCCAAGGTACCACCATATGCCTAGTGACTCATGATCCCCGTTATGCGGATCAGGCGCAGCGTAAGATCCACTTGCTCGATGGTAAGGTAGTGCAAGAAAAAGTGGTGGAGGTGGCAGCATGAGGTTAAAAGAAGTACTGCAGCCCATTGCAAAAGGTAAACATTATTACCTTACGGTTATTGGTAGTTTAAGTTTAATGCTGGCTATGGTATTTAGCGTCTTCAGCTTGATGTCACTCGTCTATTGGCAAGCTCTACCTTATGATGAGAGTGACAAGCTCTATTGGTTCGAAGGTACCTTAGAACATCAAGGTGCACAAGCCCCTGTGGCTAATCATAGAAATTTAGATTTTGTTCGCGCCAATTCAAATAGCATTTCGGGCTTAGGCGCCTACTATTCCTGGTCTAAATATAAGTTAACAGGACTCCTTTCTCGCCCTGATGTGCCCGTGATTATGGCGAGCCATGAGTTATTTGATATTTTGGGCACTCGTGCCTTTATGGGCCGCTTATTTAGTGCTACAGAAGCTTCGGGGAATCGTCAGCCTTCGGCCATATTAAGTTATGAGGTTTGGCAGACACAATTTAATGCCGATCCTGAGATCATTGGCAAGAAGACTATGCTCAATCAACGTAGCTTTACCATTATAGGTGTGACTCAACCCGACTTAGTCTTACCACAATCAACCGAAGCAGTCAAAGCTATTTGGCTTCCCTTCGATATGGATGAGCTATTCAACCCTAAGACATTCGGTGGTTATGCAGGTGGATTAAAGGCGGTTATTCGTTTAAAAGAGGGACAAGAACTTGCTATAGCTGAACAAGAGCTTGCCCGTTTAATGACGCAAGCCGCAGAAATACACACACCAAGTACGGTAAAAAACAGCCCTGTTGGTGTGCGCATCACCCCTTTCTTAAAAGCGGTACAGGGAGATAGTGGTAAGCTAGTATTTATGTTATTAGGTGGCGTTCTGCTGCTCACCTTGATTGGTATTATCAACTTGAGCAGCTTGCAATTAGCCAGAGCCGTTGGCCGAACACAGCAAAAGGCCATAGCGGCCGCCTTTGGTGCCAGTCGTCGTCAATTATTTTTAGATATAGTTAAGCATAATCTCGCCACTGTATCTGTCGCAACTGGCATTGCCTTAATACTGACCTTTTCCGCTTTTGGCTTGATCAGTGAATTGGCAGCCGATAGTATACCTCGTCTAAATGAATTGAGCCTCAACCTACCAGTGTTAATGCTTGTCATATTAACCGCCGCACTGCTAGTTTTAGTCTTTAGTTGGGCAGAATTAGGCAGTATCGATTACTATCACCTACAAAAAAGCTTACAATGCAGCGGTAAAGGCACAGGCAAACAAATTAGCACAGGTATCAGCCATAGCTTAATTGGCTTACAACTTGGGTTATCTCTCTTTACTTTGGTTGCCTGTAGCCAAGTCATGCATCAAACCCTCTCCGAGGCTTGGCGCCCCACAGGGATCAACACAGAGTCACTCGCCACACTGACATTAAATTTAGCTGAAATAGCCTCGAAAGAAGAGCGTAATAATTTATATCGCAGCGTGATTAGCGAACTCACCGCATTAGATGAAATCATCGATATCAGTTATAGTTCAGAAGCCAGATTACCCGCCGAGCTTAACTATAGTGGCATTAAAAATTCCAAAGGTGAGTTAGTAGCCTCAGCACGTATTATCCAACAAGATCTTAAACAACTCGATTTTTATGGATTAAGTGTTGAAGGTGAACCTTTTACTGAGGCTGACATCGATAGTTCAGCCCCCGTCGCCTTAATCAACGAACGTTTGGCCTCACGGCTACCCAAACCCATCACGGCACAAAAAATTAGCTTTGAGTTTGATAGCACGCTTTATCAAGTCAAAGGTGTGGTGGCAAATACCTATTTTCCTGGTGACTCACAGAAAGAAGTCGCAGAGGTTTATTTATCTAGACCCTATAAGAGCACAAGGAGTGCGGTATTATTACTGCAACTTGATCCAAATTTACGGCCTCCGTCTTTGGCACAAGTCTACGCTTTAATATCCAATGTTCACCCCAAGTTAGACATTATTACTTATAGCCAAGTGACAGATGACTTTCACGAAATAAGTAGTCAATCACGATTCGCCGCAATTATCGCTTCGATATTGGCAGCTTGCTCTTTGGTAATGATAACAGCGGGTATCTTCGGTATTGTGAGCTATTTAGTGAAAATGAAGCAATATGATCTCGGTGTTCATTTAGCCTTTGGTGCTAGCCTCAAAGGTTTGTTGAAATCACAGCTGCTACAACTTACCCAACCCATTTTAGCCAGCCTGATCTTATCGACATCAATCATCTTTTTCATCACAGGCTATGTTCGCACTCAGCCAGAACTTATCTTTAGCCTGAATTGGTCATTATCTGCCTTAGTCATTGGCATTATTTTAATACTGGCTTCCCTCGCTTGTTTTATTCCATTACGAAAAGTCATCCAAGCTAACCCCATTAAGGCACTTCACAATGACTAAACAGCTGGTGTTATTTTTTGGCCTAATACTGGCTTCTTACTATATTCAAGCAGAGGCTTGGCAGGAGGCCCTACTTGATATACCACAACAACAAACAATATTAGTCGCACCAACTAAGAACAAGCTATTGTTATTAGCGCCTGAAAAATATCCGAATTTACCCGAGGCAACACACTATTTATTAGGGGGGAGTTATCATAATGATTGGTATTTAGATTTTGATGATAGTTTTTATCGATCCGCTACCCTGATTGACTTATCAATCCCCATTCAGCAACAAGAGATTGCACTACCAGGGCTAGCACTTGAAATTAAATTTTCACCTGATGCCAGCTATTTAGCCGCCGTAATATTAACAGGCAAGCAACTAACATTATGGCGATACGATATTGCAACGGCATCTTGGCACCCTTGGTCAGATTTAACCATTAATGGGATCACTAAACAGGCCAGCCTGATATGGTCAGCCGATAGCCAAAGTGTTATCGTGAGGAGTCTCAGCAGCAGTAAAAAAAACACATTAAAACAAAAGGCGGCTCAGCTAAGAAGCGCCCAAAATGTACAACAAGGTCGGCTTTATCGCGACTTACTTAATACACCCGATAAAAAAGCCCTGTTCACGCACCATTGGCAGCAAACATTAATCAAGCTCAGCCTAAGTGGCGTGCAAACTCCACTATGGTCGGGTCTTGTGGAAAACTTTAGCCTATCTCCTCAGGGAGATTATCTATTAATCACAGCACTAGATGACAACTTATCTGCTTCTCTCACCCTCGCTAGACAAGCAAGGCGCTATTATGTCATCGACATGAAAAACCAGCAGACTTTAACCCCGATCCCAGATTTAAAATCAAGAACCAACAGCCTTGATAAGGCAGCCTTGGGGTCAAGGCTAGTGCAATGGTTACCTCAAAAAAAGGCGACCTTGGCCTGGATTAATGCGTTAAACGAAAAATCACCTACAAACGATCGTCCTGTGGATGAATACCGACAATTAGCCGCTCCTTTTGATACAGAGGCAGAAACTAAGGCACAATTCAATTGGCGAGTTTACCAATGGGAGCAAGCTCAAAATGGCCAAATGCTAGTGGCGACTTGGATAGCGAAAAGTCATCAACTCAAATGGACACTATTTGGCTCTGATTTTTCCGAAAATATCCCCCTGAGTCTTTACGATTATAAGGTACCGAGTCAAGATCCTGGTAATCCTGTGGTAGATCATTTGCCCGATGGACGCCGGTTGTTGAAAATGGATAGCAAGCATCAAGTTTGGTTTTTCAAACCCGCTAAAACCTCGTGGCAATATGCCTCTATGACAGCAAAACTGACGGAACTTGATCGCAATATTGATTGGGATGTTTTATATCGCCCTAACCTAAATGACTTAAGCTCCTTTTTAGCCATTTCAACCGATGAAGATGATCTCAATCGCTATTGGTGGGTGACACATGAAAATGAAACGCCGCTATCTCATTGGGGGGAACTCAATGAATTTAATATGAGTGCTTATAAAAATATACAGTTAAAGGGTAATAATGGGCTAACAGGGCAAGTTTACCTCCCCAATAAAGGGAAGGCACCTTGGCCTGTGTTAATCTGGCTTTATCCCGATCCAAAATATCAGCCTCAGCCAGCCAAATTTTCCGCAATGAGTCCTTATGTTGCCCTGAAAAACTGTATAGCCGTACTCGATATGACAGGGCAAGAGACTATGCCTAGTCACGTGATAGATCAAAAGTCATACCTTAAAGCCATGACTCATAAATCAGAGCAACTTTATAACTTAATTAAACAATCACCCATGCTTGATGCTGATAACATTGCATTAATGGGGCATTCATTCGGTGCAAATGCCGTGGTATCGACCTTAGCAGCATCTAATAAGTTTAAGACTGGTATTGCTCGCAGTGGGGCCTATAACCGTACATTGACACCACTCGGTTTTCAGTCAGAAAAGCGTACCTTGTGGGAAGAGAGCGATAACTACTTAGCACAATCGCCTTTTTTGCTAGCCGATAAAATAACGAAGCCCTTATTATTGATACATGGTGAAGCAGATCAAAACCCCGGTACCATGCCCTTACAATCAGAACAATTATTTAACGCCTTAGAATATCACAATAGTCCAGCTCAACTGTTAATGCTACCCAACGAAGGACATCAATATAAACAGCGAAAAAACCTAAAAACATTATTAAAGGTTCAGTCGGATTGGCTAAAAGAGAACTTACTCACAGACTGCCATAACTAAATACCAAACTGGATAAAGGCCACGTTATAGTGGCCTACTACCACACTCTCAAAGTCTAATATAAACTCACCACTTCCCCGACTTGAGCCCCTTTGGCAATATCTAAACGCACTTTCTGTTTCAAGATGATTTTACCGTCCACCACCGAATCAGCTGAGATCCGTAATAAAGGTAGCGGATTATTAGCATTATCAGCTCGCTTTTCATTACCGATAAGAATACCCCCTTTAATATTCGCACCTTGCTTTAAAATTATATCACCGTTAACCAGTGTGACTTGACCTTCCACCAGCGCTTGCACTAAGGTTATTTTGCCATTCATTGACTGGATATTCCCGCCTACCTTTGATAATGATTTAAGTTTGATATCACCATTGGTACTGTTGATATTTTTCTTCACCATTGCAGCTCTATCAAGACGGATCTCACCATTTTTGACGTCAATTTGGTTGGCACTGGCATTAGCTCCCAACGTCACACCACCGTTAAAACTGGTAATATTGTTGGCTTCTGCGCGATTGGATAGCGTCACTCGACCATTAAACGTCTTAAGGTTATCAACCTTTTCTCCTGAGCTTACATTAATATCACCATTAAATTCCGTTTGATCCGCTGCCATCACCGCTAACGGAAATAAACAGATGCTCATAAGAGTCACCATTTTTTTTGAAAAATTAAGACAGCGCTGCATGATAAATTCCTGTATTCATTTTTGTATAAGTTGTTTTATATGATTAGTTTTGTATTATTGTATTAAAAGGTTTTATAAAAACCTCACTTAGATCCCACCAGCCCACAAAAATGACACCTGATTTAGCCCATTTACATGTTGTTTGCTCAGGTTGGCGGCGACTTCACCTAGCATTGTTTGATAATCGACGTCAGATTCAACTTGCTGGATAAAATGCATTAACTCTACTTGCCGATAACTCCGCTCAGCAACGGGCATCATGGAGCGGGCAGCCTGCAAATAACCATTTAATACACCTTGAATAAGGGGAGTCACTCACGGTTCAGAAATAGTCCAATATAATATCAGCATGGTTTTCCTTAACGCCTTGGCGATAAAAGTCATCCTCATTTAAGGACGACGGGTTAATTTCCATTATTCATCTTTTATGAATGGCACTGCTTATCATTTAACGCTTTACTCATTACACTCTTTATTCATTGCACTTCTTATTCATTTCTGAGGGCTTTAATCGGATCGGTACGTAAGACTTTGGCAATGGGCATAAAACAAGCGAGTGTGGCGAAAATACTTAATAACACTAGCCCCAATAACATTTCGCTCCAATAGATGGCAAAGTGCCACTCGGGGACGGTACGGCTATAACCTAAAGCAAAATACGCAATCGAAAAAGCAAATAAGAAACTCACCGCTAACGGCTGAGCCAATAAGGCTAACTGACTGCGAAGCAAGCGTTTATTATTGGCGCCCATGGCTAAGCGCACACCTAAATCATAACGGCGCATATTGACCATATAACTCACCATACCTGCAATACCCGCGATCACCATGAGTAAGGAGATAAACGACAGTCCACCCGCTAATATGGCACCGAAGCGTTGATCGCGACTGATCTCGCTAAAGTCCTCTTCGATACTGGATAAACGCACGATATCGAGTCTAGGGTCTATTTGTGTCAGCTGGCTGTACACATCACTCAAAGTGAAACCGGCATGCTCGTCACTCACCTGCATTACCAACACATCGGTGCGACGCCCCTCAAACACACTTGGAATGAAAACTTCAGCCACCTCATATCTCGATCGCCCAGGATAATCCGTATTACTCACGATCCCCACAATGGTCATAAAATTCTCTGTCGCATATAGCTTTATTTTTTGCCCTATTGGATTATCATTAAATTGATCCGCTAGTCGCTGACTAATAATCACTGGCGGGAATTCAGATAGCAAATCATCTTGGGTAAAAGCACGGCCCTGAAGCTGCATATCAAATAACGATAATTGTTTATCATCAATAAAACTGGGACGAACGCTGGCTATTTTTATTTCCTGTTCATTCGTTATCGGTTGTTGATTCATGATAAAAGGCACACGAGTATCATTGGCGCGGCTCACAGCTTTAACATTTGTTTGAGCCATAAAGTGTTGGCTAATGGCCCGCTGCAAATTTTTACGTTCCTCTTTATCATCGATAAAGGCATAATTCACTTTTAATGACCATAAATTTGACGTATTGATGTGTGTCGGTCTCAATGTTTCGGTAAGAGTTCCCATTAGCACCTGACTCGTCGCCACTAGCGTTAATACCGAGAACAATAACTGCAATCCTATTAAACTATGACTGACACCACGGCTCAGCTGCTTACCCGTGCCCTTACCGCTGCTTTGCAAGCTCGATAATAAACTGGCCTCATTCACCAGACTCAACTCAATCCAACTAAACAGTAAGGCTATAGCTGTACACATTAAGACGGCGAATAACACGATATTGAAACTAATACTTAAACTGCCAAGCCTGGGTAATACATTACTGCCGACACTTTGGACTAATTCAAAACTTAATTGAGTAAACAATAACGCCAATAACATCGGGACACAGAGTAGAATAACGTTATGCTTTAGGCTTTCTTTAAAAAGTTGTTTACGCTTGGCCCCAAAGGCATAACTGACGGCCAATGATTTCACTCGGCTTATACCACGAGCCACTTGCACATTACCCAAATTAATCAAGGCCATTAAGGTTAATAAAGACGCACCAGCGATTAACATCCATACCAAGCGCACACTGTCACCTCGTAACACTTGAATAAAAGGTTGTACTTGCGCCCCCATTCCATAGTGTTTAGCGACCTCAGGCATATTGATTGCCGCAGCGGCCTGCATTTTATCAATTAAGACCTTTTCCACCGCGTCAAACTCTTGCCCATCAGCAAGCCGCATCACACCTCGAACATTGGAAGTTATACTGTTACTTTCAATCGGATTAAATTGTTCATCCATATCCAGCGGCAACCAAATACCTTCCGATATCTCATCGTCATCCGGTAAGCTCCAATGATCGGACGTCACACCAATCACAGTAAAACGGCGTTCATTCAACTGAATTGACTTGCCGATAATATTCTCGTCACCCGCAAAATACTTCTGCCATGCTCCAAAACTGAGTATGGCAGAAGGTTGTTTATTACCTAGCTGTTCACGATCATCAAAGAAGCGCCCTAATACTGGCTCAACCTTGAGTACTTCAAATAAGTTACTACTGCCAAAAAAAACGGGAACATCGGGACGCGACGGGAGTTCAAGTAACTTATAATCCGACCATGAAAAATACAGAGCAATATCAGCGATACCTTGGCTGGTTTCTTTGACATCTAATAAATTCTTACTGTTCGTCCCTGCACCTCTATTACCACTGTATAAAAAGTTACCTTCATATACATACAGGTTATCACTATCCCCATAAGGTAAAGCTTTAAGCAATACCGTATCCACTATACTGAACACCACAAACACCATAGCCAAGGTCAATGTCAGACTCAGCACCACAGTCGCATAATATTGTTTGGCCTTGAAAATTTGACGCAATGCCGTGTTTAACATGCAAGGCTCTCCTCTTCAATTTGCGCACCCTTTTGTATCGCCTTCTGCGCATTCTTTCTCACATCGGCCTGTACTCTGCCATCAAGCAATTGAATTTGCCTCTGGGCCATTTGTGCATAGCGAGGATCGTGAGTCACTAGAATAATAGTCGTGCCTTGCTTGTTAAGCTCATCCAGTAATGCCATTACGGCATCACCATTCTTTGAATCTAAGTTGCCTGTGGGTTCATCCACCAACATAATACCGGAGTCAGCCGCCAGCGCCCTGGCAATCGATACCCTTTGCTGCTGCCCACCGGAGAGTTGATTGGGAAATAAACCCGCTTTATCGGCCAAGCCAACTAACGCTAAACATTCTTGCGCTCGTGCTTGTCTTTGTGCCTTACTATCACCACGATATTTCAGTGGCAATGCCACATTATCTAACACTGTCTCATCATCGAGTAAGTTGAAGGCTTGAAACACAAAACCAATACGGCGGCTGCGGATCTCGGCGCGCTGATCGCCATTCATACTCGAAACTAATAACCCATCGATATGATACTTCCCAGCATCGGGGGTATCTAATAACCCAAGAATATTCAATAAGGTGGATTTACCACAACCAGATGGGCCTGAAATGGCGACATATTCCCCCTCATGTACGTTAAAATGTATTCCTCTTAAGACCTGCGCCGCTTCCGCTTGTGAGTCAAAGCTTTTTTGAATAGCTTGAATGCGTAATACTTCCTTTTTCATTTTTATACTCCTGCTAATATTGAATGCTGTGGCTTATTCTTAAACTGAATTAACGGCTCAATAATGTCTTAATACGTTAATTGAATTTGAGTGGCATTTGATGCTTTAATCCCCGCAACCACGACTTTATCACCAGGCGTTAACCCAGAGATGACTTCGATACGGTTACCCGAAATTTGCCCAAATTTAACTTCTGTTAATATGCCCGCATCTTCACTCACCAACTTAAACACTGACTTCACCATGTTTTCGCTTACACCTTGTGGCGTATCAATAAAACTCACCTGACTTCGCGACTGACCCAAGATCACGGCATCCACCATTTGCAACGGGCGAATATCAGCGCTCAAATTTTCGGGTAATTGGATGTCGACCCTCACAGCTCCCTTTTCGACCACAGGCGCAATACGAATGACTTTACCCTCAACAAGCCCATGCCGAGTATCAATTTCAGCCATGGCATTTAACTGCACTAAATTGGCTAACATCTGCGGTACACTGATCTCGGCAATGAGTGGTGATAAGCTCCCCACATGCGCCAACTTGTCACCCAAGTTGACACTTTGACCTAATGTCACCGGTAAGTTTTGTAACACCCCTTTCATTCCTGCCTTTACCACCAGTTGATCCAGTTGATATTTTGCATTATTAAAATCGGCTTGGGCTTGTAAAATGACTTCGTCTTGAATGGATAGGTATTCTTGATGGGCTTGCTTTAATTTTTCAAATTTCTGCAATTCAAAGGCGAGCTTCTCTTGTAGTTGTTTCGCATTTAAACGGCCTTTTTTAGCCTCCACAGCAGAGATAATACCGATTTTAGCTAACGGTGCTTCTGCCTCGGCTTGCAAGCTGGCCATCTCCGCATCAGCTTGGTATTGAGATAATTCTGACTGCTGTGCAAGCACTTCACTCTGTTGCTCTAAAATAAGCTTACGCTTTTGCGTTTTACTGTTTTTAAGTTCCCCTAACGCTTGTTGCAGCGCAACTTCTAATTGTGGGTTTTTAAGGGTAATAATTAAGGTATCAGCCTCAACAATCGCACCAGGCTTAAAATGAATGGTATCGACAACGGCCGTTGTCGTTGCGGTAATGGAACGTTGATATAAAGATTGCAATGTCCCATACCCTGTCACTTCTTGAGCGAAATCGCCACTTTGAACTTGGCTGATCTGAATGCTATTGGCAGCAACATAATCCTTATTACCGGAAAAGCCTAATTGCCAACCACTCATGATTAGCATTGCTGAGGTCAAAATTAAGCCACTAAAAACGGTTTTTTGTGTTATCCATCTCATCAATTATTCCTACTCTATATTCACAACCATAAACAGCACTGAAAATGAATTTAGTTCATTCTCGGCGCCACTAAACTATGAATAAATCCCCTTTTTTAGGCTATAACTAAACTATAACTAAGGACATTCTTTGCTATGGACAATGAACAACTAAAAAATAACTTCTTTTATTTCATTGTTTTGAATAGATTTTGAACGGTATATCAATTTATCATCAAGACTTGAAAGTGAGATGCGGGGAAAGAGGTGATAAAATCGATCTTGGCGAGTTTTATGCTGTTTGCTCAGTAAATCAAAGGTATGAATATAACTAAAACGGTAATCAAAATCACTCCAAATCACTTTTGAGCCTTTCACATACCATCGAGTAATAATATCAAAATTAATCTGCTCATTAAGAGGGGTTATTGAGTTATTATCTTTTGACATAGAAAATAACCATCCAGATCCATTTGCTAATATATAATCTTTATTGGTGATGCGTATGGAGCGATAATCAGCCATGAATAATTCAACTTTCATGGTACTTAAATTTAATTTTTGTATTTGCCAACGTCCTCCAATTCTCTCACCATAAAAAACATGGCGTTCCTTTTCAAACACAGAAAAGACTGCATCACTCACAACTTGATGCTGGGCTGTTAAGTAACGAATGGTACTTCTCAACACGCCATATTCAGCTCCACCTTGCTCACTACTCGCTTCATCATTTAAGGTCAAAATCGCTAATCGATTAGCCAATTTTACCAATAAGGTAGAATCATGAGGAGAAAAATGCTGGATTTCTATTTCCTCATTTCCAGTAAAAAACACGCTTTTTTTACCAGTTTGGTCATCATAGAGTGCCAATTCATTTTGCCCCTCGATTTTACTGGTGATCCACTTATGTTGCTTATCAGCATAAAACACCGAATAGACTTCACTGCCCATATCCAAAAAATGAGAAGGCTGACAAGGTTCATTGCAACTGTCAGTGAAATTGATATTTTCTTCCACGTAAAAACGGTTTTGCCGAGACAAATCCTGCTGCAGTAAAGTTAGCTTGTTGCTCCCCACACTTAACCAAGAAAATCGACTCTTATCATCGTTTAAAATAACTTTTTCTGTTTGATTATTCAGATCCAACAATACTAATTGATTAGGGTATAACAGTAATAACTCAGTATTACTTTTCCAATCTATTGGCGGCGTAATATGAGGAAGCATTTTTTGAAAAACCAATTTCTTTGAAGCAAGATCAATGACACTAAGCTCAACTTGTTTATTATTGAGTTCCTTTATCGCAGCGATTTTTTGCTTATCAGGTGACAGCTTCGCCATGGAAAACTCTTCTCCGGTGTTATTCGTCGATAACAATAAATCCAACCCTAAGGTATCAAGATTTAAACGATAATACATGGGAGTATCATTTGCTGTTTTAGATAGCAATACAATGACTTCCCGTTCATGAGATCCAATATGCACATCACCAATAAAATGAAAACCTGCCATTAATGTCGTAGAGGTCACGCCTCTTTTTTTCAGGGACACATTTCTAAGAGAGCTATTACCAGCAATGAGGTCCGAGTAAATAACCTGAGTATTATTCCCCGCAAAGGTTAAAAACGTAGCATTATTAGCATCATATGTTAGCTGATCCACATGACCGCTTTGCTTATCAAGTAAGTAAACTTGATTATCTTGCTCACTTGCTAACTTGCCAGTGAAAGCAATTAAGCTATCATCACTGCTCACTTCCAGGGTGAGTTTTTCTCCGGGAAATGAGGATACCGATATCAGCGCTATCTCATTTTCAGGCACTAAATTATTATCAATGAGCTGCTTAGCACCAATGATGGATAAACTGATCATCAGTAATACTAAGCTTAAAGCAACATAATGACCAAATTGCCATTGCCGTTTTTGAGCTTGGGTTATGATAACAGCTTGCTTTAGCGTTTCACTTCTATTAAGTGATATTTGACTTGGAGTTTGTTTCGGTGACAACTTAACGCTACAGATAAGCTTATAACCACGTTTTGGTACTGATTTTATGTATTTTGGCGCGTTCAGATCTGTGTCATTAAATAATGTCCGTAACTTTTTAATGGCGCTGCGCACAGCAGTATCTGAAACGACTCTATCTGACCACACATTCTCATGTAGTGCCTTAAGCGTCACATATCCTTGGCGACATTGATAGAGGTATAGTAAAAGCTCAAGAACTTTTGGCTCAACAGATAATTCAAACTCATCAAGATATAGCACTTGCTGCTTTAGATCTAATGTAAAGTCTCCGAGTTGTACTCTATTGCATTCCTCTTGCACAGCTCATTCCTCAAAGATGACTTCAGTGCCACAATATTACAAGATAAATCCTCTTTAAGCCAATGTATACAAACAAAAAAGGCGCCAAACGGCGCCCTTCTTTAAGCAGATCATTTACACTGCTATATCAAACATTGTCAGTGAAGAATAACCTTATTTACCTAGGTTTTTCTTGATGGTCTCAACGACACGCAACTGAGCAACCGCTTGTGCGAGCTCCTTTGCAGCAGCTGCATAATTGAAGTCAGCACCAGCATCGGCCATAGTGGCCTCTGCATGACGCTTCGCTTCTTCCGCGGCTTTTTCGTCAATCTCATCAGCACGCATGACCACATCAGCCATGATAGCAACAGATTTAGGTTGTACCTCAAGCAAACCGCCTGAAAGATAAAACACATCTTCTTTGTTATCAAGCCTAGCGATACGTACCATGCCAGGTCTAATGCTTGTCAGCAAAGGTGCATGACCTAACTTAATACCTAGTTCACCTTCGGCGCCAGTTACTTGTAAACTCAGTACCTGATCTCCGAAGATGCTGCTTTCTGCACTTACAACATCAAGTCGTATTGTCATGCCATCACCCTGTTTGCTGTTAAACTGGCCCAAGGCGAGTTACTTTTTATTGGCTTTTTCGACAGCTTCGTCGATAGAGCCAACCATGTAGAACGCTTGCTCTGGAATGTGATCAAACTCACCTTCCAATAGACCTTTAAAGCCACGAATAGTGTCTTTAAGTGAAACGTACTTACCTGGAGAACCAGTAAAGATTTCAGCAACAAAGAATGGCTGAGACAAGAAACGCTCAATCTTACGGGCACGTGCTACGGTTGTCTTATCTTCATCAGATAATTCATCCATACCCAGAATGGCGATGATGTCTTTTAGTTCTTTATAACGTTGTAGTACGGTTTGAACACCGTTTGCAATGTCATAATGCTCTTGGCCAACAACCAAAGGATCAAGCTGACGTGACGTCGAATCCAATGGGTCAACAGCTGGGTAAATACCCAAAGAAGCAATTTGACGTGACAATACTACAGTCGCATCTAAGTGAGCAAATGTGGTTGCTGGTGATGGATCGGTTAAATCATCCGCAGGAACGTAAACGGCTTGAACAGAAGTAATAGACCCTGTTTTAGTCGAAGTAATACGCTCTTGAAGAACACCCATCTCCTCAGCCAATGTTGGCTGATAACCTACTGCTGAAGGCATACGCCCTAGCAGTGCTGATACTTCTGTACCGGCAAGGGTGTAACGATAAATATTATCAACGAATAATAATACGTCACGACCTTCGTCACGGAACTTCTCAGCCATGGTTAAACCAGACAGTGCGACACGTAGACGGTTTCCTGGAGGCTCGTTCATTTGGCCATAAACCATGGCAACTTTGTCGAGTACACCTGAATCTTCCATCTCGTAGTAGAAATCGTTACCCTCACGAGTACGCTCACCTACACCAGCGAAGACTGATAAACCTGAGTGGGCTTTAGCGATGTTGTTAATCAGTTCCATCATGTTAACTGTTTTACCAACACCCGCACCACCAAACAGACCGACTTTACCACCTTTAGCAAACGGACAAACAAGGTCAATAACCTTGATACCTGTTTCTAAAAGCTCAGTAGTGCTTGACTGATCTTCGTATGAAGGCGCCTCACGGTGAATGATATAACGATCTTTTTCACCAATTGGACCCGCTTCATCGATAGGCTCACCCAATACGTTCATGATACGGCCAAGGGTTGCATCCCCAACCGGAACTGAAATTGGTGAACCTGAGTTTTCTACCTCGATACCACGACTCAAACCATCGGATGTACCCATGGCAATGGCACGGACTACGCCGCCACCAAGTTGCTGCTGAACTTCCAGCACCAAGCCTTTACATGGGCTTTCACCAATAATTCTTAGAGCGTCGTATACCTGAGGTACGGCATCTTGTGGAAACTCAACGTCCACAACCGCGCCAATCACTTGGACAACAGTACCTGTGCTCATGATTAATCCTCTAAAACTTGTATTCGTTACCTAGCCTAAACCGCTGCTGCACCTGAAACAATTTCCGACAATTCTTGCGTAATCGCAGCTTGTCGAGCCTTGTTATAAACCAGTTGCAAATCACTAATCATATCACCAGCATTATCGGTTGCTGCCTTCATCGCTACCATACGGGCAGCTTGCTCAGACGCAACATTTTCAACAACACCTTGATAGACTTGAGATTCTACATAACGGACCAATAATGTATCCAAAAGTGCTTTTGGATCTGGCTCGTAAATATAATCCCAATGATGAGCATGCTCATCTTCTTCAGACTTAGGCAAAGGCAGTAGCTGCTCGATCACAGGCGTTTGTGCCATGGTATTCACAAATTTGTTAAATACGATGTACAAACGATCCAGTTTGCCTTCGTTGTAAGCTTCTAACATGGTACGGACTGTGCCAATCAAGTCATCCAGTTTAGGTGAATCACCTAACGCAGATGCTTGGGCCAATACATTACCACCAAAGCTTTTGAAAAACTGAACACTACGAGCACCAATAGGGCAGAAATCAAATTCTACACCTTGCTCTTGCCAGCTTTTCATGTCCGCCATTACCTTTTTGAAAAGGTTAACGTTCAGACCACCACAAAGACCACGGTCAGTTGACACAACAATGTAACCAACCCGCTTAGCTTCTCTCACCTCTAAATAGGGGTGTTTATACTCGAGAGAGCCTTGCGCGACGTGACCAATCACCTTACGCATGGTTTCCGCATATGGACGACTCGCAGCCATGCGATCTTGCGCTTTGCGCATCTTGCTGGCTGCCACCATTTCCATGGCGGAAGTGATCTTCTGAGTGTTTTGAACACTCGCGATCTTACTTTTAATCTCTTTAGCGCCGGCCATCTTTACTCTCCAATCTGGACCAGAGGTGTCTTAGACACCTCATTTGTCATTACCAGGTTTGGGTTGCTACGAACTTGTCGAGGCCAGCCTTCAGTTCACCTTCGATGTCGGCATTATAGTTGCCAGTTTCGTTGATGTTCTTCATTAGGTCAGCATACTCGCTGTTCATGAACGAGAGCAAAGATGCCTCGAAATCAATGACTTTATTCAGCTCAACGCTTTTAAGGTAACCTTTCTCAGCTGCGAAAATAGACACAGCCTGACAAGCGATACTCATAGGCGCATATTGCTTTTGCTTCATTAATTCGGTAACACGCTCACCATGCTCTAATTGAGCACGTGTTGCATCATCAAGATCAGATGCAAATTGTGAGAAGGCCGCAAGCTCTCGATACTGTGCAAGTGCGGTACGAATACCACCAGACAGTTTCTTAATGATCTTACTCTGCGCCGCACCACCAACACGTGAAACAGAAATACCTGGGTTAACCGCTGGACGGAGTCCTGAGTTAAACAAATCTGTTTCAAGGAAGATTTGACCATCAGTAATTGAAATTACGTTAGTCGGTACGAATGCTGAAACGTCACCTGCTTGGGTTTCAATAATCGGCAGCGCGGTAAGTGAACCGGTTTGACCTTTTACTTCACCGTTAGTGAATTTCTCTACATACGCTTCGTTTACGCGTGATGCACGCTCAAGTAAACGAGAATGGAGATAGAAAACATCACCAGGATAAGCTTCACGTCCTGGTGGACGCTTCAATAGCAATGAGATTTGACGATAAGCAACAGCTTGCTTAGACAAATCATCATATACGATTAATGCATCTTCACCGCGGTCGCGGAAGTATTCACCCATTGAACAACCAGAATATGGCGCCAAGAACTGCAATGCAGCGGCTTCTGATGCAGTTGCGACAACAACAATTGTGTTGACTAATGCACCATGCTCTTCTAGTTTGCGTACCACGTTAGCAATGGTTGAGGCTTTTTGCCCAACAGCAACGTACACACATTTAATACCAGAATCTTTCTGATTGATAATGGCATCGATCGCCAATGCAGTTTTACCTGTTTGACGGTCACCAATGACCAATTCACGTTGCCCACGACCAATTGGGATCATGGCATCAACGGTTTTATAACCTGTTTGAACAGGTTGTGATACTGATTTACGCTCAATAACACCTGGGGCTATCACTTCAACAGGAGAGAAACCGTCGTGTTCAACCGCTCCTTTTCCATCGATAGGCTCACCTAAGGTGTTAACGACACGGCCCAGTAGACCACGACCCACTGGTACTTCAAGAATACGGCCAGTGGTTTTAACTTTATCGCCCTCTGCCAATGTGGCATAAGGGCCCATTACGACGGCACCGACACTGTCGCGTTCTAAGTTCAACGCGATAGCAAAACGGTTGCCAGGCAGTTCAATCATCTCACCCTGCATCACATCGGCTAGGCCGTTGATGCGGATGATGCCGTCACTTACTGCAACGATAGTACCTTCGTTGCGAGCTTCACTAACGACTTCAAACTGCTCGATCCGCTGTTTAATCAGATCGCTGATTTCAGTGGAATTCAGTTGCATGCTCAAACTCCCAATTACGACTGCAGCTTATCAGACAGACGCGATATTTTACCGCGGACCGAGCCATCAATGACTAAGTCTCCTGCATGAATGATCACACCCGCAATAAGCGTGGTGTCTATGCTGCAATTCAGCTTAACTTTGCGTGCGAGACGTTTCTCTAAAGAAACACTAATCTCCTGTAGTTGCGTCGAACTCAGCTCAGTGGCAGAAACAATATTCGCTTCTATTTCCTTCGCCCATTCATTACGCAGTTCAACATATAGTTGATACACAGCAGGTAGTACTTCTAAACGACCGTTTTCAGCCATTACCCTGACTAGATTCTGACCTTGCTCATTGAGTTGCTCACCACAAACTCCAATAAAGAGTTCAGCAAGCTTGCTACTGGACAAAGCGCCAGTCAGCAATGGGTGCATTGATTCGTTTTCACTCACCAAAGACATAAAGTTCAGCATTTCTGCCCAACTTTCCACTGCATTTTTATCAATAGCAAAATCAAAAGCAGCCTTTGCGTAAGGACGAGCAATGGTGGTTAATTCAGCCATAACTCAACTCCCTTATCAAATTTCGGCGACAAGTTTATTAACTATGTCGCTATGGGCGGCTTCATCAATCGAACGTTCAAGGATCTTCTCTGTACCAGTGATAACCAGAGAAGCAACCTGCTTACGCAGATCCTCTTTCACGCGATTACGTTCAGCTTCAATTTCTGCTTTACCCTGAGCGATAATATTAGCTCGCTCAGCGTCTGCCTCGGCTTTAGCTTCATCCACAATCTGAGCTTTGCGTTTGTTCGCTTGCTCAATAATGTCATTGGCCTTAACTTTGGCTTCTTTTAGTTGCGCAGTGGCTTTCGCCCGTGCCAACTCTAGGTCTTTTGCTGCATGTTCAGCGTCAGCTAAACCGCCGGCAATCCTTTTTTGGCGCTCTTCGATGGCATTCATCAAAGGTGGCCAAACAAACTTCATGCAGAACCACACGAAGATAATAAAGGCGACCGTCTGACCGATTAGGGTAGCGTTGAAATCCACAACAGCCTCCTATTTAGATTAAAGACAGAAGCGTTTATTACAGCATTGCACCCAATGGGTTAGTAAATAACATGTATAGCGCAATACCCACACCGATCATAGTTACAGCATCCAATAGACCTGCAACAATGAACATTTTAACTTGTAACATAGGCGCCATTTCTGGTTGACGCGCAGCGCCTTCTAAGAACTTGCCACCTAAAAGGCCGAAACCGATAGCAGTACCTAAAGCACCCATACCAATCAACAGAGCAACAGCAATAGCTGTCATGCCTAATACAGTTTCCATCTCTATCTCCAGTATTCTAAATCTTTGTTTAATTAATGATTTAGTTTAAAAAAATCTTCAACTACCCTTAGTGATCTTCATGCGCCATGCTTAAATAAACAATGGTCAACATCATGAAGATAAACGCTTGCAATGTAATAACCAAAATATGGAAGATTAACCACGCTAGCTGTAAACCTACACCTAGTGAAGCTATCGCCCAATTGGCGCTATACATGAGCGCAATAAGGATGAAAATCAACTCACCTGCGTACAAGTTACCAAACAAACGCAATGCCAATGAAATCGGCTTCGCGATCAAGGTGACTGACTCAAGTAACAAGTTGACGGGTATCATTGCCCAGTGGTTAAAGGGCTGTAACGTCAGCTCTTTTACAAAACCTGTCACACCTTTGACTTTAATGCTGTAATACACAACCAGCACAAACACACCTAAGCCTAAGCTGAAAGTAATGTTTACGTCAGTGCTAGGTACAATCTTCATGTATGGAATGCCCGCAGCTGCGGCCAAAGATGGTATCCAATCCACGGGTACCATATCCATGAGATTCATTAAGAAAATCCACACGAAAATTGTTAACGCTAGCGGTGCGATGACAGGATTGCGGCCATGGAAAGTCTCTTTCACGCTGCTGTCAACGAATTCAACAATCATCTCAATAAAACATTGAAGTTTACCGGGAACGCCTGTTGTCGCTTTTTTTCCAACGCTACGAAATATCCATAAAAACAAAACGCCAAGACCAACCGAAAAGAGCAACGAATCAATATGCCATGTCCAGAATCCTTCACCAACCGTTAGGTTAGTCAAATGATGCTGGATATAGCCCTGCGGTGTTACATCACCGGTTGCAGATGCAGACATGATTCATCCCACTTAACTTTGCTTGAAATATAAAGGAGCTGCCCAATGTACAATTAACGCTAATGTGTAACAAACAAAGAGCGGCATAAATACCACCTTCATATAAATAAACACTAACGAAAACATGACAATTGTTAACAGCATCTTTACCGCTTCCCCCCAGTAAAAAGTCTTAATGACCTTTGCTGACGCACTCGCTCCCGTATGGGAAAAAGCGAGGGTTGCGAATACAAAATTAGGAAGCACAGCAATAGCAGCACCTGCTAGAGCAGAATAACCAAACTGGGCTCCCCACATCGCGAAAAAGAAAATTGAAGCAGTTACAGCTACCGCCGCCTGCATCATCACCAACTTGTAGGCTGATCGCCGGCCACGACGCGCTAAAATCTTACTCAACTTACCTCCTCCGCATTAGTACTTTTTGTTATCGAAAATCGAATGATAGTCATTCTTATAAACGCGATGGACAAAAAGCTTGCGAAAGTATACCGTTTCGGCACTTCAAAGCAAGTTTAACTGAATAAAATTGGAGACTTTTAACGTGATCCATGTCAAAAGTCCGAAATGATAAGATTAACAATTGTTACAAAGTTACATAATATAGCGTTAACTTGGCCTTTTTAGCCAATTTTCTCGATAATTCCATCGAGTTCTGCTAAATCTTGGTAATTTATTACCAATTTTCCTTTACCTTTTTTATTATGAGTAATTGACACTTTCGCACCTAAGCGTTCAATTAATTGGTTCTCTAAGCGGTAAACATCATGATCTTTATCCTGCTTATTGACTTTTTCGGTAGGAGTTAGCGTTTTATTCACTAATCGTTCCGTTTCCCGTACTGTCAATTCTTTAGAAACCACCAATCTTGCTAAAATCGTTTGTTCATCGCCTTCAATAGCCAATAAAGCACGGGCATGGCCCATATCAATATCACCATATTCCAACATTTTTTTAACGGCATCATTTAAGCTATTTAATCTAAGTAAATTAGACACAGTTACACGGGATTTTCCTACTGCATCGGCAATTTGTTGATGGGTTAATTCAAACTCATGCAATAATCGATGCAACGCCATCGCTTCTTCCATCGCGTTTAAATCTTCGCGTTGAATATTTTCAATTAATGCAATAGACATAGCCGCTTCATCGGCCACTTGTTTAACAATACAAGGAATGCTTGATAACTCGGCTAATTGAGCTGCGCGCCAACGCCTTTCTCCAGCAATAATTTCATAATTTGTGGCTGAAACCTTTCTCACCACAATAGGCTGAATAATACCTTGATTGCTAATCGACTTTGCGAGTTCTTCCAAGGCTTCAGGTGACATATCTTTTCTGGGTTGATATTGCCCAGGGATTAATAGATCCACATCCAAATTAATCAATGATTCTTGTTGTGTATTGATTTTTTCAATATCATCATGCACCACACTGCCTGATTGAGTATTAGCTGACTGCTCAACACTTTTACTGGTACTTAATAGTGCATCGAGTCCTTTACCTAAACCTCTTTTCTTTTGTGTCATAGTATTCCCTTAAGCTTGCTTGTTGCTCGCTTGATCATCGGCACGACGAATAATTTCCCCAGCTAAAGCAAGATAGGCTTTTGCTCCAGCACTGGATTTTTCATAATACATGGCAGGAGTGCCAAAACTAGGGGCTTCAGCCAAACGGACATTGCGAGGAATAACGGTACGATAAACTTTTTCACCAAAGTGCTGTTTTAACTGATCTGACACATCAGTAGAGAGACGATTACGTGGATCGTACATCGTTCGTAAAATACCTTCGATATGCAAACCAGGATTCACCATACTGCTGAGTTGTTCAATGGTTTCTTTTAAGGATGTTATCCCTTCCAATGCATAATACTCACACTGCATGGGAACTATAACAGAGTCCGCAGCGGACATCGCATTAACAGTCAACATGTTTAAAGAAGGTGGACAATCAATAAAAATAAAATCATATTCATCTTTAATCGGCGCTAATGCGTTACGAAGCCGTACCTCGCGAGCGAAAAAATTCATCAATTTGACTTCTGCAGCAGTCACATCCCCATTGCCCGCAATTAAATCATATTGGCCACTCGTTTCTCGACAAACCACATCATTAAATGGCTTTTCATCCACAAGTAAATCATAAGCAGTGTGCTCTACCTCATACTTATCAATACCACTGCCCATAGTAGCATTCCCTTGCGGATCGAGATCTATCAACAATACTCGACGTTTTGTCGCCGCTAATGACGCAGATAAATTAACGCATGTTGTGGTTTTCCCAACACCGCCTTTCTGGTTGGCTACGGCAATCACTTTTCCCAAAATATCATCCTATCTTTTTACATCGCCTAACTGCAGTCCATATTGTCATCACTGTTGCTATGACTACAGCGGTATTTTTGTACAATTATAAGTACAAATTGCTTGAAGCGGCGGCAGAAAGCAACTGTTCAATACTACTTTTGCTTCACAACGCGTAGCAAATGCCTTTGCTCATCCAATTTAGGAATAGTTAATTCAATCACATTGGTGAGTTCAAACCCATTAGGTAAATTTTCCATCTCTTGGGCTGATAGCTGACCTTTTAGCGCATAAAAGCAACCTGAGTCAGCAGGCAAATGCTCACACCAATGCAACATGTCTTGTATCGAGGCAAATGCACGGCTTAGCACACCATCAAATTTCTCTTCAGGTTGATAGGCTTCCACACGGCTTTCAATAGAACAAATATTATGAATGCCTAAATCAAACTGCACCTGCTTTTGAAAACGAATACGTTTACCTAAACTATCAAGTAAAACAAATTCTTTGTCAGGATTTAAAATGGCCAATGGGATCCCTGGTAACCCAGGACCCGTTCCAACATCAATAAAACGTTGACCTTGTAAATGCTGTGATACCGCTAAACTGTCCATGATATGTTTAATTAACATTTGCTCTGGATCGCGGATCGCCGTTAAATTATAGGCTTTATTCCATTTATTTAGCATTCCAACAAAATCAAGCAATTGTTGTTTTTGTTTTGCCGTCGCACTCAGCCCCATGGCCGCCAAATAATTATCTAATTGTGTTGATAACACAGAATACACCCTCAAAGAACACGCGGATTAATCCATTCAAGACGCTAAGTTTACTATCATTGCTGTATAAATATAAGGAGCAGCCATGAGCTCCTCCAATATATTTAGTTAAACTGTATATTTATTAAGCACTCCTTCTTAATAAACCCCGTTTCTTTAAATGTACCAATAAAATAGAGATTGCAGCTGGCGTCATACCAGAAATACGTGATGCTTGCCCTATTGTTTCTGGTTTATGCTGATTCATTTTTGCAATGACCTCATTGGATAAACCGGGTACTTCTTGATAATCTAAGTCTAGGGGTAAGCCGGTTGTTTCATGACGGACCGCTTTATCAATTTCATCTTGTTGACGTTGAATATACCCTGAATATTTAACCTGAATTTGTACTTGTTCAGCAGCTTGCTTATTTTCAATACCTGGACCAAACCCTTCTAAAGCCATCAGTTTAGGGTAGTCCATCTCAGGTCGTCTTAATAGTTCTTCAAATGAAGCTTCTCTAGCAATAGGCGTATTTAATACAGGATTTAATACATCAATTAAAGGAGAGTTAGGGTGAACCCACTGACTACGAAGACGTTGCAGTTCAGATTCGATTGCTTCTCTCTTTTCATTAAATTTAGCCCAACGATAATCATCAACTAAACCTAATTCACGTCCTTTTTCCGTTAAGCGCAAATCGGCATTATCTTCACGTAGTAATAAACGATATTCCGCTCGGCTAGTAAACATACGATAAGGCTCTTTTGTTCCTAAAGTAGAAAGATCGTCAACCAAGACCCCTAAATAAGCTTCATCACGTCGTGGGGACCAAGCTTCTTTTCCTTGCACTTGTAGCGATGCATTCATTCCGGCCAATAAACCTTGTGCACCGGCTTCTTCATAGCCTGTTGTTCCATTGATTTGACCAGCAAAAAATAAACCATTAATGGTTTTGGTCTCTAAAGAGTTTTTAAGATCACGCGGATCAAAGTAGTCATATTCGATCGCGTAACCCGGTCGAATGATCTGAGCTTGATCCATTCCTTGGATCGATCGCACTAAATTCAATTGAACGTCAAAGGGTAAACTCGTTGAGATCCCATTTGGATAGATCTCATTGGTATTTAACCCTTCAGGTTCAATAAAGATCTGATGTGAATTTTTATCGGCAAAACGATGGACTTTATCTTCAATTGATGGGCAATAACGCGGGCCAATACCTTCAATGACTCCTGAATACATTGGGCTTCGATCGAGCCCACCACGAATGATCTCATGGGTTTTTTCGTTGGTATGTGTAATATGACAAGAGACTTGTTCAGGGTGTTGTTCAACATTACCTAAAAAGGACATCACAGGTAAAGGGTTGTCCCCTTTTTGCTCTGACATTAAATCAAAATTGATACTATTAGCATCAATTCGAGGTGGAGTACCTGTCTTTAAACGGCCTACTCGAATAGGTAATTCACGTAACCGATGAGCAAGTGCGATCGCAGGTGGATCACCCGCTCGGCCACCGCTGTAATTTTCTAAACCAATATGAATTTTGCCCCCTAAAAATGTGCCTGCAGTTAAGACAACAGCGGGGGCTTCAAATGCTAATCCCATTTGAGTAATAACACCGATAACTTTTTCATTTTCAACAACTAAATCATCTACTGCTTGTTGAAAAATGCGTAAATTGGGTTGGTTTTGTAAAATATTTTGTATTTTTTGTCTATACAAATTTCTATCGGCTTGTGCACGGGTAGCTCGAACTGCTGGGCCTTTACTGGAATTTAAGGTTCTAAATTGAATTCCAGCAAAATCTGTAGCAGTTGCCATGGCACCGCCTAGTGCATCGATTTCTTTGACTAAATGTCCTTTACCAATTCCGCCAATGGCTGGATTACAGGACATTTGTCCTAATGTGTCAATATTATGGGTGAGTAATAGTGTTTTAGATCCCATTCTAGCAGAAGCTAAAGCCGCTTCTGTGCCAGCATGACCACCACCTACAACGATCACATCAAAGCGTTCATGAAAAAGCATTAAATAACCTTCAATTGGTAAAAGACTAAATTTATTTCGAGCGGGGTATTTTAGCATTGGATCGTCAGAAGGTGAACGATCTATTTCATTTGTTTTGATCGAGTGCGATCGCTTAATAGATCTTAAGATCTTTATATAGATCTCTTATTATGGTTATTATTAAGATCGCCATATTCTGTGGATAAGCTATTTTC
Source organism: uncultured Shewanella sp. (assembly GCF_947501665.1). Classification (GTDB taxonomy): domain Bacteria; phylum Pseudomonadota; class Gammaproteobacteria; order Enterobacterales; family Shewanellaceae; genus Shewanella. Next base: position 62,915 of record NZ_CANMWS010000013.1, read on the forward strand.
TTATTTATATTCAATTAGTAATAGAAAATTTATCCTGTGATCAGATCGGGATCAAACTGGATATAAGATGGGGATAGATCGCTTACTTATCCACAGGAGTGATCTTCTTAGTGATCGTGTGTTGAATAATACAGAGTTATAATGGGATAAAATAATACCTTATCCACACATCTATACAAAAAGTAAATAATGTGTGGATAAATATGATCTAACCTGTGCATTGTTTTATTTGCGATCGGAGATTTTCGATCTTAAAGTCGATCGCACCATTGGTTCAACCAAGATATAGCGGCTTTTTCTGGAATGGGATCGCGCTGAATGTCTATTTCGATCTTATCCACATATGCCTTAGCTGAGCACTGTTCTAGCAAGGTGCTTAGCTTGATAGGGCCATGGCAGAAGGTGTCATAGCTAGAATCACCAATGGCACAAAGAATGAACTTTTGATGACTCAGATCGGGTTTGTTTTTCTCGATCTCATCAAAAAAAGGTTGAATATTATCGGGGAGATCGCCTGCGCCATGAGTTGAAGAAACGAGAAACCAAAGTGATTCAGGCGTGAGTTCTGTTCTGTTTGGTGTTAAATGAAGCTGGATTTCATGACCTAATTCGAGGAGTTTTGATGCTATTTCATCGGCAACATATTCGGCACTCCCTAAGGTTGTTCCAATGATAATATCTATTTTTGACACAGTACTTCCTGACTTTTTTGGCTAATTTGAGTGGATGATAAGTGAAATGCAGCTATCAAGCTAGATTGATATTGATGGTTTGGGGTTTTGAGTCTTAGTTGCATAGAGGAGGTAGTTCACCTTGGTGTTACTATGCGTTCGCCATTTTTGAGTAAAAGGATTTAAACTCATTCCTTCTGTATAGAGTAATGTGACCTGATTAAGATGTAGCTGAATGATGATTTCACTAGGTTTGACAAAGTGTTGCCATTGATGTGTGCCAATTGGGAGGTAGCGCATGATGTATTCGGCACCAAGGATCGCGACAAGATAGGATTTTAGCGTACGGTTTAATGTCGCCATGATTAATAATCCTTCAGGGTTTAATAATTGGCAACAAGTATCAATAAGCTTATTTTTTTCAGTCACATGTTCAATAACTTCAGTATTCAAAATAACATCATATCCATCCACACTTGCTTTATTTCTACCTTCCTTTATTAGGTTTTCGGCTAAGCAATGTGAATAATTTATTTCAATGTTTTTTGCTGCAGCATGTTGTTTTGCTATCTCAATATTGATTGCACTGGCATCTATTCCGGTTACATGTGCACCTTGTGCGGCCAATGGCTCAGCAAGGAGCCCTGCTCCGCAACCAATATCAAGTATGTTGATTTTTTCAAAGGGATGATCGTGTGTGAGATCGCGATCAAAATGATTGGCGATTGCCGATCTTATATTATTGAGTCTCGCTTGATTAAAAGTATGTACATGTTTGAATGCTCCATTGGGATCGCGCCATTCTTTTGCTAGCTGATCAAATTTTTGTATTTCCTTATGAGAAGTGATGGGTGAGGATAGCTGACTTTTATCTATCATATTTATCTCATATAAAGGAGGATAACGTGAGTATTCAGTATAGCTTCTTATTGGTTATAGGATAATAATAAACAATGAATATTAATACGTTATACTTGTTTCTTATCATTGAAAGGGATTGATTACTATTTTGCCTCATCTATTGTGCTTGAATGGACTCTTATATTCATTTGATTAAACAAATGGTCATTCAGCGGAAAATAAAAATACGATAGGTTCAAACATCGCTCTACCTACCTTATCTAATGTTTAGGCTTTTGTTGTTCTAAAATACAATAGACATTTTCTATACCTATATTAGGTTAATGCAACTCTTGTTCATATGGATGTGAATGGGCCGTATATCTAAAATGATTAAAGCTGGGTAGCGTTTTTTGAAACCTTCATTGGAATAGCGTTTTAATGGAGAGGGAATTTTTTGATTAGGGATTATCAATGATTAAAACAACGGATATATTTTTATAATCAACCTGTAAACTTAGCTCAAAATTATCCATTGTCTAATAATTAAAATAATATTGATATTTTACATTTTTTCTTATTCAATAAAAATTTAAATTAATCGCATGAAATTAAAATAGAAAATTATTTTCTTGTTATTTTCTATATCTATTTTATTTATAAAAATTTGATTGTATATGCTTAAAAATTCTTAATATAGGGCGAAATTTAATCAAATGCATAGTAGTATGGATTTGTAACAAATTATTTTCCATTGCGTTTGAGATCAAAAACGCCATTGTTTTATTAATATCATGTTCTCGTCATTAAAAAATAGGGAGATTCAGTTTGGCGGTTTGATTGGGGTCATTATGCATATATATCAACAAGAATTCGGCCAAGATTTTGATTTAGGTTTTGATATCACAATATTTCCTTTCTTAGAGGATTTAAGTTTCCATCTGGATGAATGTCCTAGCTTTGTATTTCATGCATTGGAGCCGAACGATAAAGAATATCTTTTACTGTGGGTTGAACATAAGGATACTTCAAAAAGAAATTGTAATTTTCCTCGTTATTCGGTGTTAACAGCGACAAACTTTGGTACAGAAGCCGAACCCGAAATAGCACATGATGAAAATAGTAAAATTATATTTTCGAGTGAAAATATTAATGAGCTCTATCGATTTTTAGCGCCTTTTCAGATACTAGAAGATTTAAAAGTGGGTTAGAGGTCGGTATATAAATCATTTATTTTTCACTTTTTATTGTCATTTTAAAATCGATGAACGATTGTTGAGCGAGTGGCTCATAACCTGAAGTTATTTGTCAATGACTAATCAATCTAATAGAGTTGACGTAATTCAGAATAATGGAGAGTAGAATCAAGTCTAGGATTTTTATTCTATTTTGGGTGTTTTTTGATAACACGATGAATATTAAGAATGAAAATTAACTTTCTAAACATTCAGAGTTGAGGTTTATATGTATCAATTTCAGGATGAATTTGGAAGAGATTTTGACTTGGGATTTGATTTGTCTGATTTTCCATTTTTACATGATAAAAGTTGGAATGATGATGATTGTCCAAGTTTTCTGTTTCATTGTGAAAGTCGTATAAAATTGGGAGAATATTTGGTTTTATGGGTTAACCCTGTAAAGAAAGAAGCACGTTTAAATGATTTTCCACGTTATATTGTAAGAACGGCTAAGAATGTAGGAACTGATAATTTACCTGAAATAGTACATGATGAAACCACTGAAGTGGTTTTTGAAAGTGAGTCTGTTGAAGGGTTATATCGGTTTCTAGTACCTTTTCAAGTATTGGAAAATATGAAGCCGAATAATTAATAGGTATTATATTTGAAGAAAAAGACTTGATTTTTTAGGTCGTTATTGAAGCGAAAATGGATAATATGGATTAAGATGAGGGATTACTATGTTTGAATTTACCGATAATGTCAGCCAAAAAGATATATTTTCTGTTGTATCTTATCCTTCCGTTTTAGATGAAGCGATTACCTCGCAGTACAGTTTTGTTACTGAAAATGCTTATCTTAAATTACAGATTGATTATATTGCTTCTCCAATGGGTAATGAGTGGAGTCGTCCTTATTATACTGTATTAAGCATTAATCATCTCGGTGAGTTTTCTTCTGGAGAGGAAGGATACGTTGAAGAGTATCCTGATGTATTTCATGATGAAGACAGTGAAATTATTTTTGAAAGTGACAGTATTGATGAGTTGTACCGTTTTTTACAGTCTCAATCAATTCAAGGTTAAGGAGCTTAATACTGAGAGGATTAGAGACTTGATATTTCACGTTAATCGTTTAGTGTGAAATTGAGTTGTTGTGCCTATCTGTTTTGTTCATTCATCGAATTTCCTACACATTCTAAATGCTATCAATCTACTTGTGCTTCTGCGGCATCTAAATGACCATTAAATTAACTATTAATCTCGATAGTCAGTGTAAACTAAATGAGGGATGCTTTTTTTAAGATGATAATTTTTTTGGAGATTAAATGTTAGAACTATCTGTCGTCTATTTAGCTGCTGCAATTGTCGCAGTACCGATAGCTAAGCGTTTAGGTTTAGGTTCTGTACTCGGTTACCTTCTCGCAGGGATTTTAATTGGTCCTTTTTTCTTGAGTTTAGTGGGTGACCAAACTGAGGTAATGCATTTTGCTGAATTTGGTGTGGTAATGATGCTTTTTCTTGTTGGCTTGGAGCTACAACCGAGTCGGCTATGGACATTACGTCGTTCCATTATTGGTCTTGGCGGGCTACAACTTATTATCAGTACACTATTTATATTTATTATTTGTTTTTATTTTTTATTATTGTCATGGCAAGCATCTTTAGCGTTAGGCCTAATGTTAGCCTTATCTTCCACTGCGATTGTGTTACAAACTTTGACTGAGAAAGGATGGATAAAACAAGAAGCTGGGCAGAATAGTTTTTCGGTTTTGTTATTTCAAGACATTGCCGTGATCCCTATCCTTGCATTATTGCCTTTATTAGCTTTAGGTGAGCCAAGTCACCTTAAAAGTTCTGAGAGTTTAATCGACAGCTTTCCTTTATTGTTGCAAGTTGTGATATCAGTATTGATGATCGCATTTATTGTTTTTTTTGGTAAATTTATCGCTGGGCCTGCTTTTCGTTATATTGCTGAAACACGCTTAAGAGAAATTTTCACTGTATTTGCATTATTTTTAGTGATAGCCATTGCATTGTTGATGCAAAAAATTGGTTTATCTCCTGCGTTAGGGACTTTTCTTGCTGGAGTCGTATTGGCTGAAAGTGAATTTAGGCATGAGCTTGAAGCTGATATTGAGCCTTTTAAGGGGCTGTTACTAGGATTGTTTTTTATCACTGTGGGTGCATCTATCGATTTTTCACTCTTATATGAATATTTTTTATTGGTGTTAACTTGTGTGATTGCATTGATTATCATTAAAGCGACAGTGTTGTTTATTCTAGGCAGCGTTTTCAAATTACAGGGAAATCAAAAGTTACTGTTTACGCTTGCTCTAGCTCAAGGAGGTGAGTTTGCTTTTGTATTATTATCTTTAACAGGCAGTTTATCAATTTTATCCCCTGAACAAGTTAACCTCACAACATTAGTGGTTGCTATTTCAATGTTATTAGCGCCAATCCTTTTACTTGGATATGAGTATTTTGAAAAACGAGATCAGTCGCTTAAAGATGAATTTGATAGTCCAGGTGAGATAGAATCAACGAATAACGTTATTATTGCAGGCTACGGACGGTTTGGACAAGTTGTAGGGCGTTTGCTTAAAGCGCAAGGGTATCAATTATCAATTTTAGATCATAGCCCGACACAAATAGAGCTTGTTCGTCGATTTGGTTCTAAAGTTTTTTATGGTGACGCTGCACGTTTTGACTTATTAGCGGCATCAGGTGCTGCCGAGGCTAAGCTGTTAGTTATTGCTATTGATGATCCTGTTAAAACATTGGTTATAATAGAATTATGTCAAAAATATTTTCCTAATTTAAAGTTAGTGGCTCGAGCAATAGATAGGCGTCATGCTTATGAATTATTACGACTTGGTGTCAGTTGTTTTAGGCGAGAAACATTTGATTCTGCTTCAAACTTAGGTATTGATGCATTAAAGTTATTAGGTCACAGTGAACTTGCTTCAAACAGAGCGGGGGAATTATTCAGGCAACATGATGAAGATTCTTTAGAGAGTTTGTCTCACTTATGGGGAGACGATCAAAGTTATGGTGTTGCATTTAAGCAAAGATTAGAAGATTTAACACAAGTCTTAGAGGAAGATAGAAAACAACAAGGTAAGTTAAATGCTTGCAAAGGGGAAGATTGTCCATAGATTTAGGCCCGCAGTTTAACACAGTGCTTAAGGGAAAGTGATCTCTACTCAATCTTGTCCCTTGAGTCTAACAATATGAAACAGTGCAGTTTGTTCTGCACTGTTGAGTTGAATTGTTATTGATTGAACACATCTTCACAAGCGAAGGGACCACTAAATTCTAATAAAGCTTGCGGCATTTGAATGGTTTCTTTTAACTCTCCAAAATGATACAGATCAAAGTTTAAATTTGCCTTCATTGTTTTCATATATCTTTGCTCTCCACCAAATATTATGACTGAAGGGAAATTCAGAGGATAGAAACTATTAATATCTGCTTGCGCCTCTAAAATCAGTTTGTGACTTATTTTATTCAATTCAACTTTCAGGTATCCAGCACAAGCATCAATTTCTCGTTTTACAGATAAGTTATTAAAGGCTGGATGGAAAATAAGATCGTATTCTTTTGAAATATAGCGGCCCGCCCACATTTCTAAAGTTGAATCTCCAAATACCGCGCCGGTAAACATGTAAAAAAGATCATCAGACAAGCCCATGGTGTACATCATACCACTGCTAGATTCTTTATCGTACCAGCCTTTATCCAATTGGGCGTAACCTGTGCCTGATAAGAACTGATTGCCATTATCAAAACTGTATTCAATGGGAGTACCTACAGTGTATAAAAACCATTTTCCACCCACTCCTGGTAATTCAGGAATGATACCGAATGGAGTTTGTCCTGGATTTAAACCATGCCAGTAGTGATGATGTTCTCCATTCCAGTTTAGGGTGAATTTGAAGTTTTCATGGTTGATATCAAGGCGATTTTCATCGGCGATAATGACTCCTGGTACTTCATAATAAAAATTATTTGAACCATCTGGGTGTGTTAGAATGACATCATCTAAAAACAAATCATATTTAGTGGTTGTGCCTTCAATGGGTGTAAAGGCAAGATGAATATAGGCTTTTGGTTTGGGAAGTTCAAAGTCTGGAGCAATATAAGTTTGAAAGCTTATTTTAAAGTAACCCACATTTGGAACCGCAACATTATAAAACCATTGTTCAGCCCATGTTTTATCTGAAGTGGGAGTGTGTGCTTTTAAATCATTAAGTGTGGTTGCACTAACGGAGGTGGAAAATAACACCATAACTAACGTTATCAATAATGATAAATGTCGCATATACCTTTCCTTGATTAATTGTTATTGAGTTCAGATATTATTGAGGTCGTTCAAAATGCTCTTTTAAGCCTAAGAGTTCATTCGTCATGCCATTAAACATTTGTTCTTTATATAGCAAGTAACTGAGTCCTGAAATCCATCCGTTAAATTGAAAGCTTCCAGAGACTTGCGTGGTTCCATCGTCTTGCTGGGTTAAATAGCGGCAACGCTCCCCCCCTGCTAGAAAGCTATACCACATTTCATCTCGCCAACAGAAAACTTGATTCTGTTCGAGGTGGATTATTGTATGATTTGACTCCATTTCCTTTTCATCTAATATCAATTTAGCCCACACATTACCACCTAAACTGGGATCGCCTGACGCTTCAAATAACCAAGGATTCCATAAGTGATAATCATTGAAATTAAGTAAGGTGTTATAAAGAGGTGCTGCTTGAGATTGGATAATGACGGTATCGGTTTTAATTAAAGGTACATTTCCTGCCTGGGCTGCTAAGGGGAAGATACATAGTATTATCAAAGGTATTGTTTTGATGTTTAATTTGATACTGCTATTTTTTAAAATATTAAACAACATTCGCAATCGACAGGTGAGCAACATAATAGGGTCCTTTATCAGTACAAAGTATATTGAGACTTCATTCACTGATTGCACAAGCTGCCAGAAATTGTTTTAGGATTGAAGCCCCCTGTTTGGGCTATTTTATGTTCTGCTAATAAAATGATTTAAGAATGAGATGTTTTTTTAAATCATATTGATTTGGTGCTTATTGGTTCCCAAATAACATAAGGCTCAACTAATTCATTATTAATATATACGTTTTTTGCTGATAACATTAATTGCTTTTGGTTCCACTTTATTGTTCGTCGTTGATCTGTGTTAGCCCAATTGGGGAGTGAACTATAAGTAACATGATGAATGATGTCATTGTCTTCTATATGAAAAGTACCTGCATAAGAAAAATAACTACGATAACTCCTTTCTATTTCTTCTAATGTACCACTTAATAAGTTATTTTCTTTATGAAATGGACGATTATTAGCCATTAAATGAATAAAGTAAAATCCATTGGCGGTATAATTTAGTATGCCAGTTGCATCGGATCCTAACGGATAAGTTATTTCCCCTGTAACGTGCCTGTTTTCAAGTGAAATGAGTTTATAGGTATTGATTAAGCTTTCTTTTTGTATTTTCATCATTTGTGCGTGTCGTTATGATCAAGATCTAATATTAATATAGTCTATTTTTAAGGGGAAAAGTTTGCATTTACCTATTGATAGCCTGCGAAGTGAGTTCTTGTATTTACTCAAGAATCATCACTTAGTTGTTGAGTCTGAGACTGGATCAGGTAAATCAACGCGGTTACCTCTTTGGTCATCTCAATTAATGATTGCTGGCAAAAAAGCGCGGGTTTTGGTCATTGAGCCTCGAAGAGTCGCATGCTTGGCTTTATCTGAATTTGTGAGTTCTAAAGATGCACAAGCAGATTTGGCTCTTGATACTGCCATTAATGTGGGGTATTCCATTCGATTTGATTCAACAGTGGTACCTGCCACACAAGTGGCTTTTGTGACGCCTGGTGTCGCACTGCGCTGGTTGAATGAAAATGATTTAGCTGATTTTGATGTTATTGTTTTTGATGAATTTCACGAACGTCGTTGGGACACGGATCTTTTATTGGCAATATTAAAACAGCGAGGAAAACATAAACTGGTACTTACGTCAGCCACCATGAATATTGCTGCTTTAATCGTATATTTAAAAACAAATCAAGATGTTGAAGTTAGACATTTAAAGGTTAGTGGACGTCAATTTCCAGTTGAAACTTTCTACCAATCATCGAAAAGTGATGTATTACCTGAACTCAATGATATTGAAATAAAAGTTAAAAAAGCGATCGAACAGATTATTAATATTGAATATTTGACAGGAGATATTCTTGTTTTTTTACCCGGTAAACGAGAAATCAATAATTGTGAACAACATTGTCGGTCTTTACTTTATGAGGCCGGTTTTTCTTCAGCTATTTTACATGGTGGTATTAACCATGATAAGCAAAAAAGTGTATTGGTCCAAGCGTCGAGTCGCAGGGTCATTTTTTCCACCAATGTTGCTGAGACATCTTTAACGATTCCAGGTGTTGCTGCGGTTATTGATTCAGGACTTGAGAGAAGGACATTACAAAGAAATGGACGGACGGTTTTGTCATTGTCTCGAATTTCTCATGTGAGCAGCGAACAACGTAAAGGGCGAGCTGGGCGCACACAACACGGTGTATGTATTCGATTGTGGGGACGTCATGCCGTTTTAGATGTGGATTCCCAGCCTGAATTAATGCGAAATGATCTTGTGGAACCTATGCTTGCAGCGGCCGCAATAGGTTATAAGCTTTCAATATTAGAGTTTATTGATGTGCTGCCTAAAAAAACACTGTCAAAAGCCTATGAAACTTTGATTAAGATGGCGGCTATTGAACAAAATGGAAAAATAACATTACATGGTAAAAAGCTTTTCCCTCTGCCTATTGATACTTTATTTTCTCATTTAATCAGTGCGATGGATAATGAGATCCATAAGGGGATAATGATTGATCTTGTTGCGGCATTGAGTGTTGGGAAAAAACTGATTACTTTGCCCTCATCGATACAAGATAGGCAAGCATTAATACAATGGGAACCATTAAATTGTGATGCGATGTTATTGATCAAAGTGATGAGGCAAGCCGTACCTGATTATTTGCGAGTTGATCTCATTTTATTAAACGAAGCAAAACAGTTGGCGAGTCAAATTTGTCTACAACTCAATGTAGACAAGCAAGAAATGATCATTAATGAGACCTTAAGAGAAAAGTGGTTATTAAATGTGATTAAGGCTTTTCCTGAATTAGCTTTTGTGCGCAGAGAAAAGCGTTATCAATCATTAGGTAATGGCTTCAGTGAAATACAAATTGGTCAATCAAGTCGATTTATGGCTGAACTCATCTCCGAAGAAGGTCAAGCGAATCCTTTAGCTGCGGTCGTTTTCGATCAATTTTCACTTGTGGGTAAAGGTGTGAAACAAACCGTTAATTTTGCGAACTGTATGGCACCTATTTCACTTAATATTTTAGTTGAGGCTGAGGTAGGAAAAGAATGTGTGAGTGATTCCTCAAGTGCTCATCAGCCCGATAAGGTATTTTTTGTTAGGCATTATGCAGGAAGAGTGATTGGATCGCGAATAGGATCAGTGAAAGGCGATCAATTACTTGAGTCTATTGTTGGATCGATTTTATCAGGCACTGTTTTTCCTCATTTAGCCATTAAGATCGAGCGAGATATTGATGCTTGGAATATTTGGCTGCAATTGAAAAGAAAACAGCAGAAACACCCTGTGGATAACTTTTTAACAGTACAAGATCCATTATGTGTAAAAAGTCATTTAAAACGAAAACTTTTGGAATTGGGTGTTGAGAGTGTTGATGACCTCGAACTGCTCGATGAAAGTGATTTGTTTTTTGATGGTATTCCAGATTGGGAACGTGATGAGTTTGATAGTTTATATCCACAGATATTAATTTTGCCAGAATTAACACTTGACGTTGAATATAGCCCTAATAATAACTGCGTGACGCTATTGTATGTTAAAGGTTCACGTAAACGGGGACCTAAACGATGGGAGTTACCCCGCTGGTCAGGGTGGCGTATAAAATATAAAAAAGCGAGCCGTGTGGTAGAGATAAAGTAGCGTCTGGTAAACCTGAACTCGGTATTAAGCCATATTAAAAACAAATAAGCATGGGGTTGTTTTTAAGTTATTGACTTATAATTGATTAATGAAGTTACTAAATTTCATTATCCCGAGTTCAGGTAAATATAGGTAAGTGTTTCGCCTCCTTGATGTTGATTAACTTTTCATTTGTTGCCACTTATCGACAATCACTGAGGCCACTAAATCACCTTCTACATTCACTGCAGTTCTAAAGGTATCAAGGGGTCTTTCTATGATTAATAAAATCGCAATGGCTTCAAGTGGTATTCCTGCAGCGAGTAAGACTAATTGCATACCTGACATTGAGCCTGAAGGCATACCGGGTGCACCAATGGAGGATACCATCGCCATTAAAAAGATGACGACGAGTCCAGAGGTGCCTAAATCTATTCCATAGAGTTGGGCTAAGAAGATAGCCGCTACACCTTCAAATAGGGCGGTACCATCCATGTTCATAATAGAGCCTAGTGGTAATACCATGCTGCTAGTGGATTGAGAAACGCCCAGTTCTTCTTCTGCCACACGCATGGATAAGGGGAGAGTTGCGGCGCTTGATGAGGTGGCAAAAGCCATTGCCATTGGGGTGGAAATCGCTTTAAACATGGGAAGTAACTTACGGCCTGTGAATATTTTTGCGAGTAGGGGTAAAGTGACTCCTCCATGAACAAGAGTGAGAATAAATACTAATAAGGCAAAGCTGGCGAGTTCACCAAACAGCTGCGTGTTTCCTAGGCTCGTGTATTCAAAAATAATGCTAAATACGGCGATAGGTGCCAATTTTATAATCGCGGAAATCAGTTTTGTTAAACTTGTATTAATGGCTTCGATAACTTGAAATACGGCATGTTTAGCAGGAAGACTCACCAGTAACGCAATGCCAAACATAATGGCGAATAATACGATAGCGAGTAAATTACCACTGGAGAGAGCATTAAAAGGATTGGTCAGTGCCATCGTGAGTAATTTTGTACTGATACTGCCACCCGTTGCTGCGTCTTGGGAGATAAGTTGTACATTACTGGCATCAGGTGTAAACATTAAAGCAGGCCAAGTTGGCATCAGTAAGGCGGCACTTAGGCCTAAACTAATAGCAAGTATTGTTGTGAGGGCGTATATAGCAACGGTTTTACCACCAAGGGATTTTAAACTGACAATAGAGCCAATATGAGTAATGCCTTGTAGAAGTGAGAATAAGACCACTACTCCCACGAGCATTTTTAGTAAGCCAATATATATCAGTTTACCTAAGCCAATAAACTCGAGTACTCCAGAGTGAGTGTTTAGCCAAGCTATTGGCACCGCATAACCCAGTAATGCGGCTAATAAAGCGGCAATAACTAATTGGCCAGGGAGTGTGAAAGTGAGTTTTTTCAGCATAATAACTCCTAGTATGCTTAATATTTTTATGGCGTAAGGATGTTTTTTGAGTCGCTAATGCAATGACCATAGCGTTAAAGTGAGTCGTATTATGCGGGTTGCTTGCTGGATATTATAGTGATTTTTTATTTTTCATTAATGTCACTTTTATCTGTGATAACTCTGCTATTTTTAATGTGCATTACATGAGATGCCATTTATTTAAAAGGAAAGAGATAATGAAAAAAATCATATTGTTATTAGTTGGACTTATGTATTTAGGTATGGCTAATGGAAGCGATGAAGTGAAGTTTGATGCTGTCGGTCAATGGGTATATGACACTGGAATGACACCGAGTTTATGGCAAGATAAGGCACTATGGGTGGATGTTCTTGTTAAGGATTTAGCTTTTGATAAAAGTGTTGGCATTCGTTGGACTGATGATCATTGGAATACTCATCAGGACAGTTTGTTGTCATTTGAACAAGCTTATAATAATGGTTATGAGCGTTGGGGGATTGATTTTGCGCCATTAGGGAGATTAACGAGTTATTATATTGGCAGTTGGTATAACTATGTGACTCGAACGTATCGAGCGGGTGGAACCAGTGCGACCATTGAATTTGCTATTTTTTATGAGGTCAACGGCCAGACGTATTGGGATAACAATCAAGGTGAAAATTATACACTTGAATTGAGTTTATTCTAATAAATAACAAGATAAGAGGATAGAATATATCCTCTTATTGTGTTTTAAATAGCGATTACTTTCCGATACAGAATGAACTAAAGATTTTTCCTAACAGATCATCAGAAGTAAATTGACCTGTAATTTCAGATAACGCCATTTGAGTCATTCTCAGTTCTTCTGCTAATAGCTCTCCAGCTTGATAGACTTCTAATTGCTCTTTACCTAATAGTAAATGGCTACTGGCGAGGTCAAGAGCTTGTAAATGGCGCCTACGAGCTATAAATCCGCCTTCTAGGTTACTTTGGTAACCCATCAATGATTTTAGGTGTTGTTTTAATTCATCGATGCCTAATCCTGTTTTTGCTGAGATAGGAAAGACCGGCGAATGACCGTTGTCGGTGATAAGTACATTTTCTTGAGTGATATCGACTTTGTTACGTACAACACTTATGCCTAAATTCTTAGGTAAACGTTCGATAAAGTCTGGCCAAATATCATGGGGGTCAACCGCATCCGTTGTTGTGGCATCAACCATAAATAACACTCTATCAGCTGTGGCTATTTCATCCCAAGCCCGTTCAATACCCATTTTTTCTACGATGTCATCAGTATGACGTAGACCGGCAGTATCAATAATGTGTAAGGGCATACCATCAAGGTGAATGTGCTCTCTGAGTACATCTCGAGTCGTGCCTGCTATCTCCGTGACAATGGCGGATTCTTTTCCAGCTAGGGCATTGAGAAGACTTGATTTACCTGCATTTGGTCGTCCGGCAATAACGACTTTCATGCCTTCACGAATAATGACACCTTGCTGGGCACTTTGTTGAACATCATTGAGTTTATCGATAATGCTATACAACGCCGTTGCGATTTTTCCGTCATTAAGAAAATCGACTTCTTCATCTGGAAAATCTATTGCTGCTTCCACGTATAAGCGAAGGTTAGTTGTTTGCTCTACCAGTTCATGTACCTGAGTCGAAAATTCACCTTGAAGTGAGTGTAGCGCGCTTTTGGCGGCTTGTTCGCTGGTAGCATCAATCAAATCGGCAATGGCTTCTGCTTGGGTTAAATCTAGCTTGTCATTTAGAAAGGCTTGCTCACTAAACTCACCAGGTTTGGCAATGCGCACGCCTTCTGTTTCCATGATGCGTTTGATTAGCATATCAAGCACAATCTGCCCTCCATGACCTTGTAATTCAAGAACATCTTCACCCGTAAAGGAATTAGGTCCTTTAAAATACAGTGCTATACCTTGGTCTATTACTTCTCCTTGAGCGCTTTTAAAGTCACAATAGTCTGCATAGCGGGGCTTAGGTAGATGTCCCAGTACGGTCATAGCGACCTGGGTGGCGAGGTCGCCAGAGACTCGAATGATACCCACCCCCCCACGTCCAGGTGCTGTGGCTTGTGCCACAATCGTATCGGTTGTCATTATTTCCCCTTTGTTTTTATTGAAAAAGCGGCTTAATACTGAGTATTAAACCGCCTTTGACTATGTTGCTTATTATGTTTTATTTCAGGCCTTTTTTCTCAAGTCCTGAATAAATAATTTTTTGTTGTGTAATGGCCACAATATTACCGACTAACCAATACAGTACCAAGCCCGCTGGGAACCATAAGAAGAATACAGTAAACATGACAGGCATCCAGCGCATAATCTTAGCTTGCATAGGATCCATTGTGGGGGCCATTGGTTGCATCTTTTGCATAATGAACATAGAGACACCCATCAAAATAGGCAGTACATAGTAAGGGTCTTGTACTGACAAATCGGTGATCCAGAACATGAACGGGGCATGACGTAATTCAACGCTTTCCATCAATACCCAATACAAAGCAATAAAAATAGGCATTTGCAGCAAGATAGGTAGACAACCCCCCATAGGGTTGACCTTTTCCTTCTTGTACAGCTCCATCATGGCCTGTCCCATCTTTTGCCTATCATCCCCGAAACGCTCTTTAAGTTCGGTTATTTTAGGCTGTAGATTACGCATTTTAGCCATTGACGTGTATTGTGCTTTGGTAAGTGGGTATAACAGTCCACGTACCGTTAGCGTAATCAAGATGATTGCTAAGCCCCAATTACCCACTAATGATTGGAAGAACATCAATAACTTATTGATAGGAACAGCCAACCACCATAAGAAGCCGTAATCCACCACTAGATTCAATGTATCTGAAATTGCTGATAAGGCTTTTTGATCTTTAGGGCCCACATAGAATTGTGAGTGAATGGTTTGTTCCGTACCTGGTGCAATGGTATGTACATTTCCACGGAAGCCTATATTTGCAAGACCACCAGCACTGATGCTAGAAAATAAGGTATTTTTGTCTCCAGCAGGTGGTATCCAAGCTGACACAAAGTAGTGTTGTAACATGGCAACCCATCCACCTAAGGTCGATTGGTCAAGATTTTTATCTGCCATGTTATCAAAGCTATATTTTTCATAACGCACATTGGCTGTTGAGAAGGCGGCGCCAAGATAAGTCGGCATCATCATGCTACTGCCACTTTTCTTGATACTGTGCTTGATTTGCCCGTACATCTGAATTTGTAATGGTGCCGATGTGGTGTTATTTATTTTGTAGTCAACATCAATATCAAACTTTCCACGATGGAAAATAAATTCTTTTGTGTATTTGGCACCATCAGCGGCAGTATAGGTCAAGGGCACTGTCAGTGTATCTTGCCCTGACGCTAAGTTAAATTTTTGGGCTTCGGCGCTAAAATGCGCTCTGCCTTTAGTGCTATCAATACCATTACGGCCTATTAAGCCACTTTGTGCGATATAAGTAATATCTTTATTTTGATTAAGTAGCACAAAGGGTTCGTTTTTACCTTCTTCCAACTTATGTGAAAGTAGGGCTGAGTAAACGATATCACCACCAATAGGATTAATCTTTATTTCCAATTGGTCAGTTGTAACAGTGATTAACTCTTTTGAGGCGGTTACTGCTGCAGGTAATGCTGTATCGGCAGTAGGAACGTCGGTACTATGAGAGTCTGTCACAGTTGAAGCAGCCACTGATTGTTCAGTTGCTACAGTTTTTGGGGCTTTGTCAGTTTGCCATTGTTGCCACAACAAAAAGCTGACAAATAGCAGACCTATTAGCAGTATATTGCGTTGAGATTCCATAGCCTATTTTTTGCACCTATGTTTTTTTAAAGGAACGGGGTCATCACCACCCGGATGTAGAGGGTGGCATCTTAATATACGTTTCGCTGCAAGCCAACAGCCTTTTATCAATCCATGCAATTGAATTGCTTCTATGGCATAAGTTGAACAGGTTGGCGTAAATCTGCATTGAGGACCCAGCATGGGACTGATAAAAATTTGATAACCACGAATAAACTTAGTGGCTAGCCATTGTAACGGCGACTGAGTTTGCGCCATAACTTTTCTACCAGTTTCTTGAGTTCTGCATTATCCATTTCCAATACGCCATTTCTGACTAACACCACAATATCTACGGGTGGTAAGTCATGTTGATGCAAACGAAAATTATCTCTAATGACACGCTTAATTCTGTTGCGCTGATTGGCTCTTTTTACATAACGTTTAGCAACGGTTAAACCTATACGAGGATGGGCCATTGTGTTGGGCTTTGCAAGTAATGTAATTTCAGCAGAAGAAGCTTTGACGGGATTGGAAAATACAGATTTGAATTGCGCGGGAGTTAGCAAACGTAACTCCCGTGTAAAGGTGTAGCTAGTCACCTGAATTCCTACTTAAAATTAAGCAGAAAGGCGAGCACGACCCTTGGCACGGCGGCGAGCCAATACCTTACGGCCGTTTGCTGTCGCCATGCGAGCGCGGAAGCCGTGAGAACGCTTGCGCTTCAGGTTGCTTGGTTGAAAAGTACGTTTACTCATTGAGGCAATCCGTCTTTGTGTTAGTGAATAATACTTACTTGCTAAATTTTTTTAGAAGTAAGGCTAAAAAAGAGGCCGAATTGTAATCACTTTAGGCTGTCTCGTCAATAAGCAATCGCCTCAAGTGATTAAATAGTACCTGAGTAAAAATGGTCTTAATCTCAAGGAAATAAAAAAAGCTATAATTATCAGGTTGTTATGGATACCATGCTGTTTTTTTTAACTGTCTGATATTTATAGGTTTTACTAAAATTAATTTAAATGATTTTTTGCTTAAAATAAGACGATAAAAGTGTGGAGTAAGCACTATACTATGTGGATAACTCTGTGAGTTACCACTATATCTAGTGGTCTAATATAGGTACGATCACTAGCGTATTTTTTGGGGAGGAGACCAAAGAAGATCGTCTTATCGTTCGTATCTGGCTATAGTTTTTGTTATATCGATCAATTTGGATCATCTAGAGATCGACATTCGTCGATGAAAAGTGATCTATCTGGGGATAAATATATTATAAGGATAGCGATCCTTTGGTTCTCATTATAGAATACCCCTCTTTTGTAGGATCTTTTTGGGGATAAGTACGTGGCGGTTTCACTTTGGCAGCAATGTATAAGCAGATTACAAGATGAACTTTCTGCTCAGCAATTTAGTATGTGGATTAGACCATTGCAGGCCGAAATGGAGGGAGACGTGCTTGTGATTTATGCACCTAATCGCTTTGTTTTAGATTGGGTGAGAGATAAATATATTAATATCGTTTCGCAATTTTTCATTGAACAAATGGGAAATGATGCGCCTCAATTACGTTTTGATATTGGTAGTCGTCCATCGGCTAAACCTCAAGCTCCTGCTAAGACTATTGCTAAAACGCCTCGTGTAGCAGCTTCTCGTTCAAGTAATAAACCTGCGTTCAATACCCCACATTCTGATCCTACACCAAATGCCAATCATCGCAGTAATATTAATCCTACTTACCAATTTAGTAATTTTGTCGAAGGTAAGTCCAACCAACTGGGAAAAGCGGCGGCATTACAAGTGGCTGAAAACCCAGGGGGTGCCTATAATCCATTGTTTTTATATGGTGGAACGGGGTTAGGTAAAACCCACTTATTGCATGCGGTAGGTAACGGTATTATTAAAAATAAGCCTGATGCTAAAGTGGTGTATATGCATTCAGAGCGCTTTGTACAAGATATGGTGAAAGCATTACAGAATAATGCCATCGAAGAGTTTAAGCGCTATTATCGCAGTGTTGATGCCTTATTTATTGATGATATTCAATTTTTTGCCAATAAAGATCGTTCTCAAGAAGAGTTTTTTCATACTTTTAATGCACTGCTTGAGGGAAATCATCAAGTTATTTTGACATCTGATCGTTACCCAAAAGAAATTGATGGTGTAGAAGATAGATTAAAATCGCGTTTTGGTTGGGGACTCACTGTGGCAATTGAACCGCCGGAGTTAGAAACCCGTGTTGCGATTTTAATGCGTAAAGCACAAGAAAGTGGTTTTAACTTACCTGATGAAGTGGCTTTCTTTATTGCAAAACGTTTACGTTCCAATGTACGTGAATTAGAGGGGGCGCTCAATCGTGTTATTGCTAATGCGAATTTTACTGGCCGTCCTATCACGATCGATTTTGTACGAGAAGCATTACGCGATTTGTTAGCGTTACAAGAAAAATTAGTGACGATCGATAATATTCAAAAAACCGTTGCTGAATATTATAAAATTAAGATGGCAGATATGTTGTCTAAGCGCCGTTCTCGCAGTGTCGCCAGACCGAGACAAATGGCGATGGCGTTGTCTAAAGAGTTAACTAATCACAGTCTGCCTGAAATTGGCGATGCTTTTGGTGGCCGTGATCATACGACTGTGTTACATGCGTGTCGTAAAATTGCACAGCTCAGAGAAGAAAGTCACGATATTAAAGAAGATTATGCTAATTTAATTCGTACCTTATCTTCTTAATACAGGGAATTGAAACCAATGAAATTTTCAATTGATAGGGACGCCCTATTAAAACCATTACAGCTGGTGACTGGGGCTGTTGAAAGAAGACATAATCTCCCTATTTTAGCTAATTTATTACTTGTTGTCAGGGGTGATGCCTTGAAGATGACAGGGACTGATTTAGAAGTTGAGCTTGTCGGTCAGGCTATACTTGAAGGCGATATTGAGCAAGGACAAACGACGGTTCCAGCAAAGAAATTTTTAGATATTGTGAAGTCTTTACCTGAGCAAGTTTTGGTTAACATTGAGCAGCAAGAAAATCGACTCTTGCTTCGTTCGGGTCGAAGCCGTTTTACATTAGCTACATTACCTGCGAGTGAGTATCCTAATGTGGAAGCCTTTGAGGCTGATATTGAATTTACGCTTAAACAAGGCACGATGAAATCCTTGATTGATGCGACTCAGTTTTCTATGGCGAATCAAGATGTGAGATATTATTTAAACGGCTTGTTGCTCGAAACTGAAGCCAATATGTTACGCGCCATCGCGACCGATGGGCATAGGTTGGCAATGAGTAACAGAGAGATTGAAGCTCAATTACCTGAAAAACAAGTCATTGTCCCACGAAAAGGCGTCATTGAATTATTGCGCATTTTTGATGGCGATGATGCTGATGTGAGTATTGCTATTGGTGATAATGCCATTCGCGCAACGACAACTCGAGCTGTATTTACCAGTAAGTTAGTGGATGGGCGTTTTCCTGATTATCGTCGAGTATTGCCTAAAGGTGGCGATAAAATTGTCATTGCGAGTCGCCAACAATTAAAACAAGCCTTGTTACGTGCGTCCATTTTGTCTAATGAGAAGTTTCGAGGTGTGCGAGTATTACTGGAAAATAACCTTATTAAAATAACAGCGAATAATCCAGAGCAGGAAGAAGCGGAAGAAATTTTAGATGTTGAATATGAACATCCTGCGTTAGAGATTGGCTTTAATGTGAGTTATTTACTGGATGTCTTGAATAACCTTCAATCTGATGATGTTCGCATTACGCTTATTGATGGTAATTCTAGCGCACTGATTGATGATCCTGTTCAACAAGATTCTATGTATGTTGTTATGCCAATGAGGCTTTAGGTTTTCATTGTTGTTTTTCATATTGATTGATCAGTTGAGCGGAATAAACCACTTAATTGATATACTGTCGATTGATTCAATGGGCAAATGCAATGCTTGTTCATTATCCCTTTTTTTGTTTTTCTACTGTAGAGTGAGAGAACGATGAGTTTGACACGTCTACATATTGATACCTTCAGAAATATTGTTTCTGCCCAACTAGTTTTGGGGGAAGGGGTGAATCTTATTTATGGCCAAAATGGCAGCGGTAAAACCAGCCTTTTAGAAGCGATTTACTTTTTAGGGATGGGCCGCTCTTTTCGCAGTCATTTGTCTCAAAGGGTCATTCAATATAATGAAGAGCAATTGACATTATTTGCCGAGCTTAATAATGGCCATCAACAAAAAGATAAAATTGGCTTACGCCGCCTGAGAAATGGTGATATTCAGGTTAAAATGAATGGTGAAAAGGTCAAACGTTTATCGACGTTGGCCGATAGTCTTCCTATTCAGGTGATCACACCGGAAAGTTTTTCTCTATTGTTTGAAGGCCCTAAATCGCGCCGGCAGTTTATTGATTGGGGCGCTTTTCATACTGACCCTCACTTCTATCAGGCTTGGGTCAATGTAAGGCGTATTTTAAAGCAGCGAAATCAACTTCTTAAAAGTGAAGCGTCTTATTCTGGTATTCAAGTTTGGGATAAAGAATTGGTGAAATATGCCCAATTAGTGACGCAAATAAGAACTCAATATATAGACTCGTTAAATGAGCAACTTAAAGGTATAATCGAAGAGTTTTTACCGCGAATAGATGTCAAAGTTTCATTTACGCGGGGCTGGGACAGTAAAACCGAGTATGCACAGCTACTCGAGTCTCAGTATCAGAGGGATTTATCAATAGGTTATACCATTAGTGGTCCCCATAAAGCAGATTTAAGATTACGGGTAGGAACGATGCCCGTTCAAGACGCCCTGTCTCGAGGCCAATTAAAATTATTGGTTTGTGCATTACGTATTGCGCAGGGAAAGCTGCTTAAGCAGCAAATAAACAAAAGTAGTATATATCTGGTGGATGATTTACCGTCAGAGTTAGATGCACAGCATAGGAAACTATTGCTACAGCAGCTTCATGATACGGGGGCACAAGTGTTTGTGACGGCCATTGAACCTGCGGCAATAGTCGATTCGTTAGGTACACCAGTGAGTAAAATGTTTCAGGTGGAACATGGGTGCGTAACGCAAATTGAATAACCGATGAGAGAATAATATGTCAGAGAATAGTTACGATTCTTCGAGTATCAAGGTATTAAAAGGCCTTGATGCAGTCCGTAAGAGACCTGGGATGTATATTGGTGACACAGATGATGGCACAGGTTTACATCATATGGTATTCGAAGTAGTCGATAACTCTATCGATGAAGCTTTAGCCGGTCATTGTCGAGATGTGATTATTACTATTCATGCCGATGGTTCAGTATCAGTACGTGATGATGGTCGCGGTATTCCGGTTTCTGTCCATGAAGAAGAAGGTGTTTCCGCTGCTGAAGTTATCATGACCGTACTTCATGCCGGCGGTAAGTTTGACGATAACTCTTATAAAGTTTCCGGTGGCTTACACGGTGTAGGTGTCTCTGTGGTGAATGCATTATCAGAGAAATTGCAGCTTACCATTCGCCGGGAAGGCAAAGTTCATGAGCAGTTTTATACTATGGGCGTGCCAGACTCGCCGATTAAAGTGATTGGTGATGCGACTACGACAGGAACTCAGCTGCGTTTTTGGCCGAGTAAAGACACCTTCAGTGATGTGTTGTTCCATTATGATATTTTAGCCAAGCGTGTTCGTGAGCTGTCGTTTTTGAACTCTGGTGTGGGCATTCGCTTGATTGATGAGCGGGATGACAGAGATGAATTCTTCCGTTATGAAGGCGGCATTAGTGCGTTTGTTGATTACTTAAATGTCAATAAAACCGCTGTGAATAAAGAAGTGTTTCATTTTATTCAAGAGCGTGAAGATGGCATTACTGTTGAAGTGGCAATGCAATGGAACGAAGGTTTTCAGGAAAATATTTTCTGTTTTACCAACAACATTCCTCAGCGGGATGGTGGTACTCACTTAGCGGGGTTTAGAAGTGCGTTAACCCGTAACCTTAACAGTTACATGGAACGTGAAGGTTATAACAAAAAAGGCAAAACCAGTGCCACAGGCGATGATGCGCGTGAAGGATTAACCGCTGTTATTTCTGTGAAAGTACCGGATCCTAAATTTAGCTCACAAACCAAAGATAAATTGGTGTCGAGTGAAGTGAAAAGCGCAGTTGAACAAACCATGGGTGAACAATTAGGTGACTACCTCATGGAGCATCCTAATGAAGCTAAGTTGATTGTCGGCAAAATCATCGATGCTGCGCGCGCGCGCGAAGCGGCCCGTAAAGCCCGTGATATGACACGTCGTAAAGGTGCGCTTGATTTAGGTGGTTTACCTGGAAAACTAGCCGATTGCCAAGAAAAAGATCCCGGTCTTTCTGAAATTTATATTGTGGAAGGGGACTCTGCTGGCGGTAGTGCTAAGCAGGGACGTAACCGTAAAAATCAAGCTATTTTGCCGCTAAAAGGTAAAATTCTAAACGTTGAAAAAGCCCGTTTCGATAAGATGCTATCTTCACAAGAAGTCGTTACTCTTATTACTGCATTGGGCTGTGGTATTGGCCGTGATGAATATGATCCTGATAAAACGCGTTATCATAACATTGTGATCATGACCGATGCTGACGTGGATGGATCGCATATTCGTACTCTCTTATTGACCTTTTTCTTCCGTCAAATGCCTGAGCTTATTGAACGTGGCTATGTGTATATTGCTCAGCCGCCTTTATATAAAGTGAAAAAAGGCAAGCAAGAGCAATATCTTAAAGATGATCCAGCATTGACTGAGTACTTAACGACTCAAGCCTTGGATAATGCGTTTATTTATCCTTCGCAAGGGGCGCCTGGCTTCTCAGGGGCTCCACTAGAAAGTTTAGTTAATCAGTACCGTGAAGTGGAAGGAGTGATTGCCCGTTTAGAGAAGCGTTATCCAATGAACATGCTTAATCAGATGCTCTATCATCCTGAAGTGACCGATGCCATGCTGAATGATGAAGCAAAAATGAAAGCCTGGTTAGAGGTTTTTGTTACTGATTTAATTGAGCAAGAGACTGGTGGTATTCTTTATACTGGTGAAGTGAGCTTTGATCCTGAGCGTCAAGTGTATTTACCTGATGTGGTGATCCGTAAACATGGTATTGATACTCATTATGCGTTTAGCTTTGATTTTTTCCACTCTAATGACTATCAACGTATTGCTAAGTTAGGTGAGGCGATTAATGGTTTAGTCGAAGAAGGTGGTTATGTTAAGCGTGGAGAGCGAATGAAAGAAGTGGATAGTTTCGCAACAGCGCTTGATTGGTTGATTAATGAGTCAAAACGTGGTCTTTATATACAGCGTTATAAAGGACTTGGTGAGATGAACCCTGAGCAACTTTGGGAAACCACTATGGATCCTGAGTCTCGCCGTATGTTACAAGTGACCATTGAAGATGCTATTGCTGCAGATCAGTTATTCACAACCTTGATGGGCGATCATGTTGAACCGCGTCGTGACTTTATTGAAAGTAATGCCTTAAATGTGGCCAACCTTGATGTATAAAGCATAAGGTTATTATTTTCTAAAAAATCGCCGTCAATTGATGGCGATTTTTTTATGATTAATCAACCATGATAATAGAGCTATTTTTGAGTAATGAAGCTGGGATCGATGATAACCAGCCACTTTCTCGAATGAAGCTTTGAATGTTAAAGGTATCGAGTCGTAATACATCACAAGCTCTTTCAATTCGACCTTGAACGGCACTTTTTGAGATGTTGAGCCTGATTGAAATCTCATTGTATGAGAAACCTAAGCAAAAAAGGTACAAAGCTTCCCATTGCTCATTGGTTAACACCTCTGTTGGGCGTTGTAAGATCCATGAAGCCGTCTTCTTGTGGTTGACCTTAGAGGGAGCCAACATATTTAATTTACCTAAAATAATATCGGAAAATAATAAAATACTATGATGTTGAGGAATGCCATGAAAAAGGGTGCCTAAGATCGTGCCGTTGTCATAATACAAAGGGGTTTTATTAAAAATATATGGCTGAATGAGCTGCTCTTTTCCAAATCTATGTATTTCTAAGGATTTTACGGTTTTTCCTTGTTGCTCTGTTTTTCTATCATGTTGTTTAAATAATTCAGCAAACTCTGCTGTTGCGACTGGTAGTTCACAGTCTTTTTTACCTTCGATATTAAAATCTTTTGGCAGGTTGAGTAAGGCTAGATAGGCTTCATTGGCCATGACAAAAATAGACTGGTTATCTTTAATTCCCATAGGATCGGTACTATTGAGGATCATGGCTTTAAACATGGTAGGGATCATGATGCTACTCTTATTTCTTTATGGTTTTTCATGTTTAAGTGGCAAGTAGAATAAGTCTGTTTCTAAAG
The DNA here is from genome assembly GCF_947501665.1 of uncultured Shewanella sp. Classification (GTDB taxonomy): domain Bacteria; phylum Pseudomonadota; class Gammaproteobacteria; order Enterobacterales; family Shewanellaceae; genus Shewanella. The sequence continues at coordinate 87,192 of NZ_CANMWS010000013.1, forward strand.
GAAGTGCGGTTTGAAGGTGCCGTGATATAACATAAAATTGCCGCGTTAGTAAGATACATATTGTATCTTAAGTTATTAAAGTATTAATAATAAGCTTACCAGTACAAGATAGAAATTTATCTCATTGATTATAGGTGAATATTAACTTTATATTTTTTCGGAGTTAACCTTGTGATAGCTTTATTAACCTTTTTAGCTTGTTTTGCGTATTTCACTTTTCTTATTATTTTATTTATGTGAACGTCTGTTTTTGGCTTTGTGTGAAGCAAGTTTGTTGCTAGTATTTGTTTTATGAAAATAAATACAGATCATGTCGATACAATTTTAACGCAATGGGCTAAAGAAAGGCCGGATCTTGACTCCAGCCCTATGGCAGTCACTGGACGTCTGGCGAAGCTGAATCACATTGTTAGTCAAGCTCAATCTCAAGTGTTTTCTGAGTTTAGTTTGAACATGGGCGAGTTTGATGTGTTGGCGACGTTATTGCGCTCCGGCTCACCCTATTCTTTAACGCCGAATCAATTACTACAAACCTTAATGCTGTCATCGGGTGCAATGACAAACCGTGTTGACAGGCTAGAAGCAAAATCCCTTGTTTATCGACAGGCCGATCCCAATGATCGTCGTGGTGTGTTAGTCACATTAACAGAGACAGGTGAAACCTTAATTAATCAGGTTATCAAAAAACATGTTGATCGAGGCCATCGTTTACTTGAACCGTTAACGGTTCAAGAACAAGAGGCGTTAGCTGATTTACTTAAAAAATTGCTGATTGAATATGAGCGATGAGCTTTGGGGTCAGCTCAATATCTAGGGATTTGAGCTGATTTTCGTTTTGTTTTTATGCAGATTGCATTGTTGGATAATCAGTATATCCTCGATGATCGCCACCATAAAAAGTACTGGGGTCAAGTTCATTGAAAGGCGCATTCACTCTAATTCGTTGAACAAGATCGGGGTTTGCAACAAAAAGCGCTCCAAAGCAAACTGCATCGGCAAGTCCATCTTTTAACACCTTTGCTGCGATTTTTGCAGTGACAACTCCTGCGCTGTCATTTTTATGAGGGTTTAATATGAAGGGTCCTTGCCATTGTCTACGTAATTGCTTTGTTTGCTCTCGGTTATTGGCTTCCATCACATGTAAAAAAGCGAGTTTAGGTAAGCGAGAAAGTAAATTTTGGTACAGTTTAGCAGTATCGACTTCTTCTATATCGTTATAAGGGTTATTGGGTGATATCCTTATGCCGGTTTTATTGACGCCAATGGCATTTACGACGGCATGTATGACCTCTATTGCAAATCGATTGCGATTTTCAATATTGCCACCGTATTCATCGGTTCGAGTATTGGTATTACTGGCCATAAATTGATGTAATAGAAATCCATTACCGGCATGAATTTCAACGCCATCAAATCCTGCTTCAATGGCGTTGCGTGCAGCGTTTACAAAATCTTGAATGCAAGTTTGAATGTCTTTTTTACTCAATGTCTTGGGCGTGAGGTAGTCTTGCATGCCATTAGGCGTAAAGGTTTGCCCTTTAGCTACAATTGCTGATGGAGCAACAGATTGATGTGCACTTTCATATAATGACGGATGGCCTATGCGTCCAGCATGCATGAGCTGTGCAATGATAAGCCCTCCTTTTTGATGCACTGAGCGAGTGACTTGTTTCCATGATTCTGTTTGTTGGGCGTTATGTAGTCCAGGTGAGTTCATAAAACCTTGTCCTTGAACACTGGGTTGGATACCTTCGGAAATGATGATGCCTGCACTCGCTCTTTGCCCATAATACGTGGCCATCAACTCGGTTGCTAAGCCGTCACTTGTTGCCCTGTTGCGGCTCATTGGAGCCATGATAAGTTTATTTTTTATTTCGAAATCACTCAACTGACTTGGGGCTAATAATGTGTCCATTTTATAAGTTCCTTTTATGTCTTATTTTCTAATGGTTTTAATGGTTATTTAATTAAACTGGTTTAAGTCATTTTAGATAAGGGAGTATCAAGTTTGGGAAGAGAGGACTGGGGCTCTCTTTTGTTTTTAGGCTGAGATAACCAGATAGCGATAATAATGATAATGGCGCCAATACTTTGCATTAGGCTGAGGCTTTGGTTGAGAAAGACAAAGCCTAAGATGCAAGCGGTCAGCGGGCTGCCAAATGAAATGAATGACACTGTGGCGGCGGGTAAGCGTTCAATACCTCTAAACCAAATCGCATAGGCAACTAAGGCGCCAAAGAGACTCAAATAACTAAAACCTATACCGTTTAATAATGTGATTTCAGTGGGTAAGGATTCCGTGAGCAGTGCGATGGGCAATAACACTAGCCCGCCAACGGTGAGTTGCCAACCGGTTAAGGTTAATAAGCTGACGCCTTGTGGCCTCCCCCAATGTTTACTTAATACTATGCCTGTCGCCATACACAAGGTGGCAGCCAAACCTGCTAACACACCCGTCATATTTAACTTGATTGTTGATTGAAGGACTAACATAGCAATGCCAGCGGCCCCAATGATACACGCCAATAGCTGATTGGTGTGGATAGGTGCTTTGAGCACGATTAAGCCTAATAACAATACCAGCATGGGTTGAAATGACATGACGAGGGCTGCAATGCCACCAGGCAAGTGATAGGCAGCAACAAATAAAAAATAGAAGAAGGCGCCAATATTCAATACCCCTAAAACCAGTGCACGGCACCACCAAATTCCGGTAGGCAAGGTACGTCCTATTAGAAGTAATATTAAGCCTGCAGGTAATGCGCGGATCACCGATGCCAATAAAGGGCTGTTGCTTGGCAGTAATTCTGTGGTGACTAAATACGTACTGCCCCAGATGATTGGCGCTAAGGCAGTAATTAAATAATCAGTGATTTTTGGATGATCCATACCCATATCCTATGCAGTGTCAATAAAGTTCCACGTTAAGTATCTTTATGTGGAGGTTGTTTTTATAGCATGACGATTATTTATGTTTAAGTCAAGTATCTTTATGTGGAGGTATTTGCTTGACGTGAGATAAATCGATTATTTCATCAGGACTTGGGATAATGAGTTGGCTCTTTAGGTTATTGTCGATTGAGGCTTATTTTTAATTTAAAGTGACTCCTTTATGGCTGTTAGTAGGAATACGGGATAGTCGCCTTGTGGCTTTTTTACATGGCTGATTTGTTGAATATCAATATTGATAAAGCCAGATCGCGCCGCGAGTGCACTTATTTCTGTAGGATCAAATCCGTAATGGTAGATGCCACTCTCTTTCGTGTGAAAGCTGCCATCTTCTGTAAATAGATCTGCCAGTGCAATAAAGCCATTTGGTTTTAGTGTGGCGTAGAAGGTATTGAGTAATGGTTGAATATCTTTTATGTGGTGTAATGTCATTGACGAAATAATGCCATCAAATTGATTGTTATGATGATTTTTCCATTTATTGCTATCTATGTTTATAGGTAATATTTCTAGTTCGCACTGAAGGGTACACCGTTTATTTTCTAGCTGTTCATTCATTGATGGCGATATATCGATAGCGGTTATCTTGTTGACGAAAGGGGCGAGTCGCTCAAGTAATAACCCCGTACCCGAGCCAAAATCCATTATATGCATGGTGGGCATTAATTGAATGTGATTGATGATGCCATGAGCAATATTATCGACATTATCTCGTCGTCGTTGTGCTTTATCATAAGTACTGGCTTTATTTTTAAAGCGATCGTTTGCCATAGGGCATACATACATTTTTATTGAAGCGATAAATCAAGTATAGCGTTTAGCGTATAGGCAGGATAAAGCCGTTTAAATAACAGGAGGCACTGTTGTGACTCCTGTTATTTATCAGCTTAAACAGGTGAGTTGATTATGAGACAATGTTTATAAGTACTGCACTAACAGCATTAAACTGCCAAAGAGTAATAAGGTAAACATGGCGGGCATACCGCCTCCTGCTTGGTAAATATGCTCGCTAAAAGCTTTTTTTCTGACGTTTATGACCATCACCATAGGAATGAAAATCGCTAAGAAAACCAAAATAATTCCCGCGTAGCTTAATGTATTTAAGAATTGCTCTGGGGCCAATATTGCTCCTGCTAATGGCAAAATAAAGGTCATTATAAAGGTGATGACCTTGGTACTTTTTATCACATCGGTATTTTGATCAAACAGTGCTAACGCCACTCCAAGAAAAGAGGTCAATAAGGCTAATGCTGTAAAAACTGAGAGGATCAGTTCAAGATTTTTATATTGGATACTCAAGGCTGTGATTAGCTCTGATACATTGGCAAAGTGTAGTAATTGCTCTGGTGCTAGATTGCCAACAACGGCATAAAGCCACAATAGATAGCATACGAGCGGAATGATGGAACCTAGCAGTAACATATTTCTGAGTTCATGTTTACTGGATTCTTTGTTATAAGTGGCGAGGGATGGGATCACCACTAAAAAACAAAAACTGGTAAAAAGCACTGAGCTGGTTTTAACTAACGCCAGATTATCATGGGTGACCACTTGGGTTAGGCTGCTCAATGATAGGTTAGGCGCTAAATACATTAAAGTGGTGAGTAGGGCTAATAACATGGCTGCAAAAAGCAGCCTATTAAACTTGTCGATGACAGCTGTGCCGCGGGATACGATCAGGCCAGTGATCAGGGTAAAGCTGATCTGGGCGGTGGTTTTGCTTAAGTTAAAGTCAAAGCTGGTGGCAATGTTTTGAATAAGATCGCCAGCGCCAATAATATACGCCATCATTAGGCAAACCAATAATGCATAGAGTAATATGTTAGTGACGAGCTGCCCGCTGACTCCGAGGGTATCTCTGGCGACGTTACTCATACTGACGCCACGGCCGACTTTCACGCTGGCTTCTAACAATAGCAATGCCGCATAAGTGGTGCCAAGCCAAATAAATAACATGAGTAGTGTGGCCCATAATAGGCCAAATTGCGCCAGTACCATGGGAATGGCGAGCATGCCTGCCCCTAATGCGGTTCCTGCAATGATCAGCGAGCTGCCGACAAGTTTAAGTTTCACGAAAAATACTCCGAGGTGAAATTGGCGATAATTAAGCATAAAAGGCGGCTAATCTAGCATGCCTTGGCGGGTTGGGATAGGCGCGATAGGTCTGAGTTTATGTTTTTAACTGTGTTAAAAAGTGTAAAACGGCAGATTAACAATCTCGTTGAGGAGTGGCCTTTTCAATGAAGGTTGGTGGTTATTTTTTGTTGATTAAGCTTCGCTTAATGGAAGATCGTGAGTTCCCACTCACACTGGGCCAAAAGGGGATCAACAGCAATCCCCTCTTGGATCACCTTTGCCGTCCCAGACGAAGTTAAGCACCTCACTATTTTATTCTCAGTCAACGCTATCGCCTCATATTCGTCTCTGATGTTTAGGACTAACAAATGTCGTGGTGACAGGGACGTCAAGGAACGACCTTGACTCAACTAAGGCTATCTCGGCATCCCTGCCGAGCTCACGCTATGACTGATAAAATAATTTCGGAAACTTCGATGGGGAATGAAGAGCAAAAGCTGTGAATTGCTTCGCAACGGGTATATTTTAAAAATGGTATAATTTAATTTATTGTTTAAAACAATTGCTTATTTCGATTTCAATGATGTTATTTAACACAAGTGTAAGAATAAATACTTAGAAGGTTATTACGGGTAAGTCATGAAGCTTCAGGAGAACAAATGCTAAATTTCATTCTAAATTTATTTGGTGATAAGACTAAGTTTAACGAGCTTAATCTCATAGTTAATGAAAATGAAAATAGTGAGCGATTACTCAATCAAAGACTATTGGAAAAAGTTAATGAATTAGAAAGAGCTTTAAATAAACATTTCGGTACACGTGGCTTGATTAAATTTTTTGACATAAATGAAAATCGATATCGCAGAGTTCCTCCAATCCATATTGAAGCCAATTACCAAGATTGGAAAAGTTTTTCTAAAGAGAAAAATATTAATTTAATGATTTTCTTTAATCTTAAAAAAAAGATCCATACAGAAGTTTTTGTTGCTGAATATCATGAAGTTGATATTGATTTAAAGTTAGGAAATTTTACAACCAGTGATACTCATGAGTTTGTTTGTGCTTTAGAGGAATTGGTATATGATAATTTACAAGCTCAAAATCCAAAGTAATGATTTTTATAATCATCAATCTTGAATGTGAAGCGTATAAAAATATAAAGTTTGCGCATTTTATACGATTGCACCAAGTTCAATTAGTCGTGATACCTTGCCATTATCAATAGCTAGCGCAATGGCTAAAAAATTACCACGTTATCCTATTCCTGTTTTTCTTTTAGCTCAACTTGCCGTTCATAAAGCGTTCCATGGAAGTGGCTTAGGGAAAGTCAGTCTAATCAAAGCATTGGAATATCTTTGGGAAATAAACGCTCATATGAGAGCTTATGCCATTGTTGTTGATTGTTTAACTGAACAAGCGGAATCATTTTACGCAAAATATGGTTTTGAGATCCTGTGTGAAATTAATGGTCGTGTCAGAATGTTCATCCCCATGAAAACTGTGGGTCAGTTATTTTCTTAGTTTAATTGATTGAGTATGGTTTTGTAAAAAGCACATAATGAAAACCCCAGATGAGCTTTCGGCTTCGGCTTTTTATTAGCGTTTCACTTTTCGGCTTTGGCTCTTTGTTAGCGTTCCACTTTTCGGCTGAGGGCTCGCTATTTACACGCTGAAGGCTCTTCACTTGGCTGAGGCTCCTGCTTATTAGCGTTCCACTTTTCGGCTGAAGTTTTTTACTTAGTTGAAGGCCTTTTATTTAGCTGAAGGCTCTTGCTATTGATACGCTGAGGGCTCTATATAGAAGGCTCACTTTTTATGATTAAAAGTGAGCCTGACTCTGCAATGATTAAAAACTAGCCTTGCAAGAGGGAGATATCGGCGGCGTGTAAGAACTCGTTACGCAGCTGAGTGAGTAACGCTAAACGATTATTCTTAAGAGCGATATCATCCGACATGACCATGACATCTTCAAAGAAGGTGTCGACGCTGTCACGCAATGCCGCCAATAAGCTTAAGGCTTGTTGGTAATCACCCGATGCAAACAAAGGGGCAAGCTGTGGTTGCAGCGCGGCTAATTGTTTAGCCAAGGCGATTTCAGCGGCTTCGTTAAGCAAACTGGTATTAATACTGCTGGGTAGTTCACCTTCCACTTTTGCTAAGATGTTCGATACACGCTTATTCGCAGCAGCGAGTGATGCGGCCTCTTCAAGTGCTCTGAAGTGAGTGACCGCTTGAATACGGCTATCAAAATCAGCAGGCTTGGTCGGGCGACGCGCCAGTACCGACAAAATAACATCGACATTGATGCCTTTATCTTGATACCAAGCACGAAAACGTGCCATGAAGAACTCTAATACTTGTTCGCTGGTTTTTTCGTTGCTTAAGTTGGTACCGTGCAGCTCCTGAGCTTTGGCAATGAGCTCGACTAAATCAAGGGGCAGCTTGTTGTCGACGATAATGCGCAAAATACCGATGGCGGCACGTCTGAGTGCGAAAGGATCGGCGGCGCCTTTAGGGGCTTGGCCAATACCGAAAATACCCACTAAGGTATCGAGTTTTTCAGCGAGTGCTAGGGCAATGCTCACAGGCTCTGTCGGCACAGTATCACCAGAGAACTTAGGCTTGTATTGAGCTTCAATCGCTTTGGCGACGGCTTCAGTTTCACCATCGAGGCGAGCATAGTGCATGCCCATTGTGCCTTGAATATCGGTGAACTCCATAACCATGTTACTCATCAAATCAGATTTTGAGAGTAATCCGGCGCGGACGGCGTCGGTTTCATTAGCATTAATGAGTGGCGCAATAAACCCCGCTAGCGCTGATATACGCTCAACTCTTTGCTTTAATGTGCCAAGCTGTTTTTGGAAGACCACACTCGTTAAGCTGTCAAGACGTGACTCAAGGCTCTGCTTTTTGTCTGTTTCAAAGAAAAATTCAGCGTCGGCTAAACGAGGACGAACCACTTTCTCGTTACCTGAGATAATTTGCTCGGGATCTTTGGACTCAATATTAGTGACAAAAATAAAGTGCGGTAATAATGCGCCTTTGTTATCAAAAACTGGGAAATACTTTTGATCGCCTTTCATGGTATAAACCAAGGCTTCTGCAGGCACATCGAGGAACTTTTCTTCAAAGTTGGCCGTTAATACCACAGGCCACTCAACCAATGAGGTGACTTCCTCTAGTAAGTCATCTTCAAGATCGGCGACACCATTGATTTTTAATGCAGCGGCTTGAGCATCGGCTTGGATGATCTGTTTACGAGCCTCATAATCGGCGAGCACTTTACCTTGCTCTTTTAGGGCGTGTAGGTAGTTGTCGGCATGATCGAGCTCAAAGCTTGATTGCCCCATGAAGCGATGGCCACGAATGATACGGTTAGACTTGACGCCTAATAGCTCACCTTGAATGAGCTCCTTGCCAAGTAACATAGTGACTGTGTGAACTGGGCGAATAAACTGGGTCTTGTTACTGCCCCAACGCATGGGTTTAGGTATAGGCAATTTATCCAGTGCGCGCTGGGCCATGGCAGGAACCAGTGATTGAGTTGCAACACCCACCACAGCGGCTTTGTGAAGTAGCCATTCTCCTTTGTCTGTCACTAGGCGTTCAGCTTGTTCAACATTGATGCCATTACCACGGGCCCAACCTTGAGCGGCTTTAGTAGGATTCTCTTCACTATCAAATGCTTGTGCGATTGCTGGGCCACGTTTTTCAACGATTTTATCTTGTTGAGCGGTAGCCAAGCCTTGAATAGAAAAAGCCAAACGGCGCGGCGCAGCGTACCATTGACTGGATTCAAAATTAAGCTCAGCTTTACCAAGTTCTTCTTTGAAGTTATTCAAAAAAGCTGTAGCGAGCGTGCGCAGCGCTTTTGGTGGTAATTCTTCGGTTCCTACCTCAATGAGTAAGTTTTCAACGTTCATTTATTTTACCTCTACTTACACATTGGGAAGCCAAGGGCTTCACGGGCTTGATAATAAGACTCAGCAACACCTTTTGCCAATGTGCGAACACGTAAAATATAACGTTGGCGTTCAGTGACTGAAATAGCATGACGGGCATCGAGTAAGTTAAAAGCATGGGAGGCTTTCATCACTTGCTCATAAGCAGGTAACGGCAAAGGTTTTTCTAGTGCTAATAATTTTTGGCAGGCTTTTTCGCAATCATCAAAGGTGCGGAACAACACATCAACATCGGCATGGTCAAAGTTATAGGTAGATTGTTCTACTTCATTTTGATGAAAAATATCCCCATAAGTTACGCGACCCATTGGGCCGTCAGTCCACACAAGATCGTAGACACTGTCGACTTCTTGAATGTACATGGCAAGGCGTTCTAAGCCATAGGTGATTTCACCAGTAACGGGGCTACATTCAATACCGCCAACTTGTTGGAAGTAAGTGAATTGTGATACTTCCATCCCGTTAAGCCAAACTTCCCAGCCTAGACCCCAAGCGCCAAGGGTAGGTGACTCCCAGTTATCTTCGACAAAACGGATATCGTGGACTTGTGTATCCACGCCGAGTGCTTCAAGAGATCCTAAATACAGTTCTTGAATATTGTCTGGTGACGGTTTTAAAACCACCTGAAACTGATAATAATGTTGTAAGCGGTTAGGGTTTTCACCATAACGGCCATCAGTGGGGCGACGACACGGTTGGACGTAAGCGCTGCTCATTGGCTCTGGGCCTAATGAACGTAAGAAAGTTTGAGGGTGAAATGTACCCGCGCCTACTTCCATGTCTAAGGGTTGTACTATTGCGCAACCTTGCTGCGCCCAATATTCTTGCAGGGTAAGAATAAAGCCCTGAAATGTTTTTACGTCGTGTTTGGTCGTCATTGTTACTGCGCCAGGCCTTAATAGAAAATGGGACTGATTATACCCTATGTCGGTTATTTTTTACCAGATGTGGCGGGAGTAAGTTCGATATAGATCAATAATGAGAGCAAGGGGTTCTTGTCGAAGGTGTTAGGGTGACCTCATTTGGCTGTTTGATATTGTTTAATAGACGTAAAGGTTAACGTTTGATTCGGTATTTCAACTCCCTTCGTCATTGTATATTGATTTAGCTATATATCATTCAATGTAATTGAAACTTAAGGTTACACTATAGAAAACTCAATATTTTTTTATCTTATATAATTAAAGTGTGGTGAATAATATAAGGTTTAAACCATTATGTTTAGCGTTCATTGTTGTCAGTTCACTCATACAATCGAAAAAATGAGTCAATATTGTCGTAAGCATCATTGGGGTATTGCTCAATGGTGTGTATCTAAGCATAAATTAACCTATGGAAATGATGCTTTTACTGAATTATTTCATCTTCCAAGCGATTTAGTTGTGAATGAGTCAAATGAAGCTGATAAACATAATGATGAAGAAGTCGCGGATAGCGAATCTTTGCATTAGCGTTTTTATTTTCAGTTAACTGAGTTATTTTAGAGGGATGATTTTGATAATGAGTCAAGGAAGCTTAAATGGATGTAAAACGTTGCGGTTGGGTGAGTTCAGATCCTCAATATTTAGAATATCATGACAAAGTGTGGGGAAGACCCGTTTATGATAGTCGAGAGTTATTTGAAAAATTATGCTTAGATGGACAGCAAGCCGGTTTATCTTGGTTGACGATTTTAAAAAAACAAGCGAATTATGAAGCGGCTTTTGCGCAATTTTATCCTGCTAAAATTGCTTTATTTGATGATAAGAAAGTTGAAGAGTTAATGCAAAACGCAGGCATTGTGCGTAATCGTTTAAAAGTGAATTCAATTATAAAAAATGCACGGGCTTATATGGCCTTCACAAATGCAGGCAATGATTTTTCCGATTTTTTATGGGATTTTGTTGGTGGTGAAGTCAGATATAATGCTTTTGTTCATGGCTCTGAAATTCCTGCGCAAACGTCTGAATCGGTTGCGATGTCAAAAGCGTTAAAAAAATTAGGTTTTAATTTTGTTGGTCCGACAATTTGTTATGCATTTATGCAGGCTGTGGGTATGGTGAACGACCATACTTTAGATTGTTTTTGTTATAGCGAAGGTTAGTTTTTCATTTAATATACGAAACATGAGTGTAAAAAAGCAGAATGTTCCACGTGGAACATTCTGCTTTTCAGTCTCTACTTGAATGAGTACAGGGTATGCTTATTTTTCAAAATAGAAAGGCTGACGCTTCATTTCATTATTGTGATTAATTAGGTTCATGGTTTCACTATCATAAAGCTTACCATTCACCATGGTATAAACCACTTTATCAGTCGTTCGAATATTCTTAAGCGGATCGCCATCGATGACAATTAAGTCTGCTAATTTACCGACTTCAATTGACCCTAACTGTTTATCCATGCCAAATGTTTTTGCTGGGTTAATGGTGGCTGTTTTCAGTACCTCGAGATTATCCATTCCGCCTTGGGCGAACATCCACATTTCCCAGTGGGCAGCTAAACCTTCACGTTGTCCATGTGCGCCTATGTTAGGGTTTATACCGACATCATTGAGTTGCTTGGCAACTCTCGCTACAGCAAAGTGATTATAGTGCTCATTCGGTGCTTTAGTGCGGCGCATAGAGCGCGCATTAAGGATATCGGCTGGCACATATTGAGATAATCTTGGATGACTCCAAACATCCGTTTTATCATACCAGTAATGTTCTCCTGAAATTCCCCCGTAGGCGACGACAAGTGTGGGGGTGTAGCCCACCTTTGTTTGGCTCCAAAATTGTTCTATATCTTGGTAAATTTTGGCCACCGGTAAAGAGTGTTCTACCGTAGTATGACCGTCGGCTACCATTGTTAGGTTATGTTGCAATAAACTGCCGCCTTCTGGCACGACCATCATTTCGAGTTCTCTTGCCGCTGCAATAACCTGTTGACGTTGATCACGTCTTGGTTGATTGTAGCTTTTGACGCTGAAAGCGCCGACTTTTTTCAGTCGTTCGAGATGGAACTTGGCATCTTCCAGTGAATCAACATGAGAGGTGTAGCCAGGAAGATTTGCACCATACAGAATTGTGCCTGTTGAGAATAGTCTTGGGGCAGTGATCAATCCGGCTTTTTGTTGCTCAGCTGCCGCAAAAATCTCAGTGGTGTCATTGGAAGGATCGTGGATACTGGTGACGCCCAAAGACAGATTAGAATATTGTTGCCAGTTTTGCTGAGGAATGATTTCATCCTCTGCTTGTGGTCCATGTGCATGAGCATCAAATAATCCAGGCATTAATGTTTTGCCACTAATATCGATGACTTGAGCATAAACAGGTACGTCGATATCGCTGGCTTTACCGAGTTCAATAATATGATTATTCTTGACAATAACCGTGCCGTTTTCGATAACGTTATCGCCTTGCATGGTAATTATTTTCCCACCAACAAATGCAATTGTTCCACGTGGAACATCTGCTTTTTGCGTGAAGCCGAGCGCTGTTATTGTCGGCTTAGCAGCTTCATTTTTAGCATCTGGTTTAGCATAATAATTATCAATGTTAACTTGATAAAGCTCAGGTCCAAGTGTCCAATAGACTTGTTGATTATCACCGCTCCAACTGATGCTTTCACCTGCCCTGACACTTAATTGTCGTACGGGAAGGTTAGTGGCTTTTGGGCCGATTTCAATGGTTTCAGCATGTTGAGCAAAGGGAGTGATCCAGACTTTAAACCGCTCTGCAAAGGCAAGTTCTTTGCCGTTGGGAGAAAGCCTAAATTCGGTGGCATGTTTACTGGTGTAATGAACCTTTTTGTCAAAACCTTCCAGGTTAATAGAGGCAAATTCAGGAGTTTCCCCTGTATCCATAAAATAGACTCTATCAGAACTTGCACCAAACTGAGGTTGATGGCCGTGTGAGGTGATTTTGTTTGCTTGTTTCGTTTTGATGTCGAGGCGATAAAGACCGGTATTTTGAGACCATGTTGGCGATGTGAGATATCCGCCTTTTACTTTACGGTAAACGATGAATTCACCATTCGGTGCGAAAGTGGGTTCAACATATTTACCGGGTTCTTGAGTTAAGGTTGTGATTTTTTTCGTTTTTAGGTTAAGTAAACGAATAGTGCCTTGTTGTTTATCATCCCAAGTGGTAAAAACAATATGTTTGCCATCCCTAGACCACTGTGGATAAAGCTCTCGTAAATTAGGGGCTAATACTGTGAGGCGAGAGTGTTTCTCCCCATTCAGATCCCTTAGCCAAAGCTTACCTAAGGCTTCAAAGATGACTTGCTTTCCGTTAGGAGAAATCTGTGCCATTCGTAGCATTTTGACATCAAAATTGTCTTTATCGATGTTTTGCTCAAAGCGAACGGCGGGTTGAATAGTGCGTTCAACGTCAAGACTAAAAGGGATCACTTTAGCTTGATTGGAAGCGAGGTTGAATTGATTAATTTTACCGTTGGCCCAAAAGATGAGTGCTTGGTTGTCAGGTGTCCAAGACATGGTAGGGTAAACCCCATGAATAGCCCAAGTTTCTTGCAGATCCCTATCGAGCTTGTCATAGAGTTTTTGGGTTTTACCTGAGGCTAAGTCGAGTAAATAGAGTGAGGATTGAAAGCCATCGCGTTTGATATAAGCCAGCTTCTTCCCATCGGGGCTTGGTGTTGGTCTAACGGCGCCTCCTGTGCCTTCAATCAAAATATCAATGTCACCAGTTTGTGTATCGTAGCGCTTAATCTTATAAATGCCTTTTACTGAGTCTTTGGAGTAGTGAAAGGTTTTTCCTGGTGTGGCATCTTGGCTAAAGTAGATATAGCGTCCATCAGGTGAATAGGCGGGTTCACCTAAGTCTTTTTGTTCGTTAGGGCGCTCAGTGAGTTTAACGCCGTCACCACCTGCTACATGGTATAGCCAGACTTCCCCTGCGCCTAAACTACGGCTACCCGTAAAATGCTTACGTGCAACAAGGTATTGTGAATCAGGGCTCCAAGCTGGGCTGTTAAGGAGACGAAAGGTTTCTTTTGTAATTGGGTGTTTTTCACTGCCATCGGCTTTCATCACCCAAATATTATCGCCGCCGTCTTCATCGGATGTAAACGCTATCCATTTTCCATCGGGGCTATAGACAGGTTGCATTTGCCAAGCGATACCACTGGCCAACACTTTGGCTTTACCCCCAGTTATGGGCATTTGGTAAATGTCACCTAACATATCAAAAATGATGTGTTGGCCATCGGGACTGACACTGACATTCATCCATGTGCCTTCATTGACCGTGATGTTTATTGTTTCTAATGGTGCATCTTCAGGTGCATTAACTTGCCATTTTGGGGTGTCTTCTTCAGTGGCAAAACTGAGAGGTTGAATACTAAATTGGAGGCTGAGTGCGATAGCAAAGCTTAAGGGAGCCAATCTTTTTTTCATTATTAAAAAACCTAGTGACAACTTATTTATTTGCCGTTAGTTATCGCATAAATTCATTAACATTAATACCTCAAATTTGTTTCAATTCATTTTTATCATGGAAATGATAAGCGGGTGAGGGAGGATTCAGGTAGATTGAGAATTAAAGGCTATTGGCAATCTTATTTTAAGATTGCCTAGCTGCATGATTAGGCACAGCCTTTTTTTATCAGATAACGATAGGGCAATGTGGATGTATCACTGGCAATGAGTGTGTGATCCATAAACTCGCAAAAACTGGGTATATCACGTGTCGTGGCGGGATCATCGGCAATGACCAGTAATGTTTCTCCATCACTCAGGCGGCGCACGGATTTTCTCAACATCATAACGGGCTCAGGGCAACGAAGGCCCAATGCATCGAGTTGATGCTCTGCTGTGTCAAAGCTGTCAGTTTCAAAAATGTCGCTCATAATGTATTGTTCTTTATCACAGGAATAAAATAGAGAGGCAATTTTACGCTAGCTTGTGGTATTTTCCAACACTATAAAAAAGTATCAAAGGTTCAATATGATAAGTGTTCCACGTGGAACACTTGAATAATAATGATTGGGATTCGGTATATTTAATATCTGAACTTAATGATTAGAATTTATAAGTAAGGCTTAGGGTGACTTGTTCAATGGTAATCGTTCCAGCTAAAGCAAAAACATCCATGGACTGCATCCAATCATAACCAAGTGTAAGGGTTAAATATTCGGTTAAATTAACGTTGGCACCTAGACCTAGCAAATAAGCGAAATCGTCCTCAGTGTCAGAGATGTTGTCGGCAGTATTGTTATCGTACTTGAAGTCATATTTTAAGTTTATATAACCCAAACCTGCTTTTGCATATATTGAAAAAAGATCGTGAATTGGAATGGTGAACTTTGATGATAAAGAAAAAGAGGTAGTTGTTACTTTTTCTTTAGACTGGATATCATGTTTCATATGGAATGCACTGGATTCAATACTAAACCAATTATTAAATGTGTATCCGCCATAAAGCCCCCAACTTAACGCTGAGCTATCTTCAAACACTTTCTCTTCATTAAGATCAAAAAGGTTATCAAAGATACCATTTTGAGTAGATAGTGTTGAATCGCCTAGTGCTGCTCCTATGTAAAAACCTTTATCCTTGGTTTCTGCGATTGCTGTCGTAGAGGTGACTAAGGTGGTTAATAATAAAACAGTGGTTGTGAATCCTTTCATTACAGCTCCATACTTTAATTATATCAGTAACTTGTGAGTTACATTGTGTCTTTTCTTGTTGGTTATGTTTTGTTGTTGTTTGTTTTGAAGGTTTTTATTCTGCTTTTGTTTTCTTTAGGGTGTTAATATTCACATATTTATCATTCTTTGGTTGTATTTTGTTTTTTTTGTAAAAAAATATTTTTATTTCGCTGTTAGGTATATAGACTCTCGCACTTTGTTAATTTCAATATAAATCATATGCCTACATTTAATTGTAAATCTATTACTTTTTGTCTATCACTCTCTTTATTGACACTATTCTCAAGTTTTTCCGCTTATGCCTTACCTGAAGAATGTAGTTACTCTGATGTAATCGATAATCAAGAAATAGATAGATCGCAAATAGCAGCGTGCCCAACACCATGGCTTTCTCGTGCTATTTCTCGATTTGTTAAACATCAATATTGGGAAAACCAGCCAACACAATCCTATAGTAATTTAGGCGAAAAAGTCTCATTGGTGAGTTTTTTCGATGAAACGCTTTTTTTTAATACATTAGTAAAATCAGATCCAGATGCACCGGTGTTTAAGAATTTTATTGAGTTAGATTTGCAGCAAGGTTTGGGAAGCCGTAGTGGTAATATGCAACAAAAACGCATTGAAACTGAAATGGCGGCAGCAGGGGTTAGATTACCAAAACCTCTTTTTGCAAGTAGCGATGAATATGCGAATTTAGATTCGACTATTGAGCAGCGTTTACAGGATAAAATTAACAGTCTTTATCCTAAATACTTTAGAGTATTTTCATGTCGTGGTCCTTACTTGATGAGAGGGAGCTTTGGCTCAATTGGCTTAGTGCTAAAAGATTCATTATTTCAACGAGCGACCATGACACTATCTGGCAACTTAAAAGAAGGTAAAGAGACAAGTTCTATCGAGTATTTAAGAAATGCTGAATATGATGAGCTAAAAGCGATTTATGAAGCGCATGTTTGGGGACCGTTAACCTTTAATGATTTTCATTCTATTCTTGTGCCTAAGGGACAAAAAGAGCGTATTCATGCTGTTTTAGTTGAGAATCATCATCACCAATTAGCTGACAATATCGTTGAGTATGAGATAGAGGCTTTACAAAGTCAGACTCAGTTTGGCAGTTATGAATATGATAGAAAATTCTCATTAACTGGCCACTATTTCTTAGATGATGATGGTTTTTGTAAAAATCAGATGTAGGTTTATGTGCTAAAACTTGATCTATAATGACATGAGGTTAAAGGGAGTTAACTCATGCCATGCTTTGATATTGGAATTATTGGCCTAGGGCCTGCGGGCTTGAGTGTATTGCAAAGATTATTATCCCGCGCTCAATCTTTGCAATATAAAAAAATACGGATTGCATTGTTTGAGCCTAACTCTCCGGGTTGTGGTGTGCATAGTCCTTTTCAAGATAAATGTCTTTCTTTACATACGATAGCAGGACAAGCAGATCTATTCCCTCAAGCTGAATATTTTATTCATCATGGATATCAATTAAAGGAAGATATAAACAGCATAAACGGCTTAAGCTTTTTTCAATGGTGCCGTGAACAGAAAATAAAATTGAATGAGTTTAATCAAGTTGTTGCTAGAAACGGCCAATGGTTACAAAAAGAAGCTTGTATTACTGCTAGAGACGTAGCAAAAACAGATTGTCTTCCACGTTATTTGGTCGGGGAGTATTTAACTTACTGTTATTGGAGATTGATGAGTCAGGTTCCAGAAGGTGTTGAATGTGTTTTGTGTCCCTTTTTAGTTACCGATCTTGAATCAATTAATGTCAGAGATGGTCAACATTATGTTCTAGTTCACGAAAATAAGAATATTATACTTAAATCCATAGTCTTGACTCTGGGGTATACCGGAAAAAAAAGCACTCACTTTTTTCCGGAGATTTACCTTATCAAGGTTTGCATTATCCTTTGCCTAATTTTAAATATGTGTTGCCGGAACATACCATAGCCGTTAAAGGGGTTGGATTATGCGCACTGGATATTGTCTCCTTATTAACCCTAGGCCGTGGGGGGAGTTTGCACCATGGAGAGGATAAGTGGGTGCCTGATTATATTGCATCGGGTCATGAACCTAATATTTTGCTTTTAACTCAGTCAGGGCTTTTATATCGATCAAGGCCGGATTTTTCTTTACCGTATAAACCTTATCATAGTTTGCTGTTTTCATCTGAAAGACTCTTATATTGGAAACAAAAACCCAATTACAGCATAGACTTTAAGGAGGAGTTACTTCCCCTGATCCATTTAGAAATGCGAGCATGTTATGTATTGACCGCAGCCGAAGACCATTACGATAAAGTCTATGAATCTTTGAGTTCTTCGCTTCGATTTGAGTCGGGGCTGAGTCTGTTCTGTACGCAACTTGAATATTTTGAGAAAACATATGGGCAATTTGATCTGGAACAATACCTGTATTCCCGTTTTCCTGAAAAAATGGAGAAACAGGCATTTTCTCTGTGGGCCAATGCTTTTTTGCTAGATGATTTAATTATGGCTAAGCAAGGGGTATCCCATCCGGTAAAAGCGGCTTTGGAAGTATGGCGATTTATCAGACCTCAACTCAGAGAGCTGATTAATTTTGATCGTTTAACATTGGATTCAAATATGGATGTTTATAACGGGTTATACAGTTTAGTTCGCCGAAGTGTTGATGGTGCTGAGCTGATGCGCCATCAACTATTACTTGCATTAATAAAACAAGGCATTGTAAAAATTGATCGTGTAACTGATTGGCAAAGAGCTGAGGGGAAATGGAAAGTAATTTGTACTGATAAAAAAGAATATGAAGCCGAACATTTCATTTATGCTCAGTTAAATAAAAGTGGTCCCCTGCATACCAACTCATCCTTGTTGCAATGCCTTATAAGGCTTGGGTTGATGGATACCTGTGACTTAGCAGAGGGAAAACGGGATAATATTCAGGTGAATAGAGAGTTTCAGCTAATTTCATCTTTAAAGCGGGGGGGAATAATATCTGGTGCATGGGGCCGGGATTAGAAGGATTAACTTACCTGAATCACCATTTACCTTCGACTCAACGGCAATCGATTGATTTTATGAATGCAGACAGTATTGCTCGGCAGGCATTGGCTAAGTGGTGAGTGTTGCCCATTTCGCTTGAATGACACGATATAAATCATTTGGACTTAGCTGGATATCTAGGCCTCTACGTCCGCCACTTATATACATCTTAGTGAGCTGACTGGCAGAACTATCAATAAAAGTGGCGAGCTGTTTTTTTTGGCCAATAGGGCTGACACCACCTAATACATAACCTGTGCTGCGCAGTACATCTTGAGGTTTTGCCATGTGGGCTTTTTTACTGTTGGCTGCCTTTGCAAGCAGCTTTAAATTAAGCGTCGAATTCACGGGAATAATGGCTACCACTAATATGTTATTATCAGTTTGAGCCACTAAGGTTTTAAATACATATTCAGCCGGCACCCCTATTTTTTCAGCGGCTTCTAATCCATATGATTGGCTTTGTGGTGAGTGTTGGTACTCGTGAAGGGTAAAAGGAATATTATCTTTGGTTAATTGTTTGATTGCGGGGGTCATAGGCTTTTTTCCATGACGAGTACATCAACATTATGATAATTGACTTGTTCGATGGCTTTCCAGCCTAGTTGTTTGTATAGGCCGCCGCTATGATCTTCTGTTTGTAAGTATAAGTGACTCACTCCATGTCGTTTGGCGAGTTTAATGATTTGATTGATCAATATGGTTGCTATGCCTTGACCTCGATAGGGTTTATCAATATAAACACCTCCTACCCAATGTTCTTTGTCGGGGTAAATGTCCATTTCATGGAATCTGAGTTGCGCTGCGCCTAACAAGTTGTCATTTTCAATAATAAGGACAATAAGCGGTAAGGTATCGCGATTAAGATAGTCGGCTAATTTTAGCGCCAAGACTTCAGCGCTGCGGCCTGTATCTATACTTTCACCTATGCTCTCACTTATATAGCCCCATTCATCATTGTACCATTTGGCTATTTGGGATATGTATTCCGGTTTATCGGCGAGTAAGTGACATTCCATTTCATACTTAACTTTTTAAAAAGGTAGTATGTCATGTATACCACCTTTTATTACTTTAATACAATGTGTTGGTTACAAATTTGCGGCCAATTCACTGCCTTGTTTAATGGCACGTTTAGCATCGAGCTCTGCTGCCACATTGGCCCCGCCAATGAGATGTACGTTTTGTTTAGCGTCGAGGAGTTGGGTTTGTAGTTCCCTTAATGGTTCTTGGCCAGCACAGACAATGACATTATCGACATCGAGTATTTGTGACTCGCCAGCAACGCGAATGTGTAGCCCGTTATCATCCACTTTTGTATATTCCACACTATTGAGCATGTTTACTTTTTTAGCCGCTAATCCTGCCCTATGAACCCAGCCGGAGGTCTTGCCAAGGCCGGCGCCTACTTTGGTTGGTTTACGTTGTAATAAATACACTTGACGGTTTGTGCTGGCAGGTTTAGCAGGGATTAAGCCGCCTCGATGCTCCATGTTTAAATCGACGCCCCATTCACGCATAAAGGTATCAATATTTAAGCTGGCAGACGAAGACGTGTCGTGCTCATGGGTTATATACTCAGCGACATCAAAACCGATCCCTCCTGCGCCTATAATGGCAACGTTTTTTCCTACTGCTTTTTTATGCTGTAAAACATCAATATAATTAATGACTTTAGAATGTGTTATACCTTCTATTTCTGGTGTGCGAGGAGTAATACCCGTCGCCAGTATAATATCATCATAGCCTTGTTCTATGAGCTCTGGTGCTGTGATACGCTTATTTAATATTGTTTCTACATTCAATTTAGTTGTCATGGTTTTGAAGTAGCGTAAGGTTTCAAAAAACTCTTCTTTACCTGGTATTTGTTTAGCAATATTAAACTGCCCACCCACTTCAGCCTTATCGTCAAATAAGGTGACACTATGGCCTCGTTGCGCTGCGACTGTGGCAAAAGCAAGGCCCGCAGGACCTGCGCCAACAACAGCAATACGCTTACTCATGGGCGCTTTGAGATAAATGAGCTCGGTTTCATGGCAGGCTCGAGGATTGACCAAGCATGTAGTGAGTTTCATACTAAAAGTGTGATCTAAACAAGCTTGATTACAGCCTATGCAAGTGTTGATTTCATCGGCTTGATTGGCGGCGGCTTTGTTGACAAATTCAGGATCGGCCAAGAAGGGACGGGCCATTGACACCATATCGGCATGGCCTTGTGCTAAAACAGATTCTGCAATATCAGGCGTGTTGATGCGATTGGTGGTAATAAGCGGAATAGAGACTTCACCTTTAAGCTTTTCAGTGACTTTAGTGAAGGCTGCTCGAGGCACTTTGGTCACAATGGTGGGAACGCGGGCTTCATGCCAGCCAATTCCCGTATTAATTATCGTCGCACCCGCTTGTTCTATGGCTTTTGCCAGTTGAACCACTTCTTGCCAAGTACTGCCTTTTTCAATGAGATCGAGCATGGAAAGGCGATAAATAATGATGAAGTTAGGGCCGACTTTTTCTCTTACTTGACGCACTATTTCAAGTGGAAAGCGAATTCTGTTTTCAAAGCTGCCGCCCCATTCATCATCACGCTGATTGGTTCGTTCAACAATAAACTGATTAATAAGATAACCTTCAGAGCCCATAATCTCGACGCCATCATAGTTAGCGTATTGAGCAAGGCTGGCACAAGTAACAAAGTCATTGATTTGTTTAAGGACTTCATCATGAGCCAGCGCTCGTGGTTTGGCTGGATTGATAGGTGCTTGAATGGCTGAAGGAGCTATGGGTTCTTTGCTATAGGCATAACGGCCTGCATGTAAAATTTGCATGCAAATTTTACCGCCAGCGTCATGAACGGCTTGTGTGACTTGTTTATGTTTCTCAGCTTCTTTGATTGAATCCATTTTGGCACCACCTTGAAAAACGGCGCCTTCAGGATTTGGGCCAATCCCTCCAGTGACAATGAGTCCCACCCCGCCTTTTGCTCGTTCAGCAAAGTATGCCGCCATTCGTGTAAAGCCGTTGGGCATTTCCTCTAAGCCTGTGTGCATTGAGCCCATCAGTACTCGGTTTTTTAGCTGAGTAAATCCGAGATCTAAGGGGGTAAGTAAATGTGGGTAAGGGGTCGTTTTTTGCATGCTTCACTCAATAATGTCTTTATTCTTTTGAGTTAATTTAGCGAGGAGAAGGCACTTAAACAAGATATTGATGGTACAATTTATTATCTTTAGTTAGCATATTTTTTATGGCTAAATATTTTAGGTGGCAAAGTTTGAGTGATATTAAAACGGGTTTAGGGGATATTTCGGTGAATTTTATTCAGCAAATGGCCTTTACTGTGGATCAACTAGGTTTTGATTTAATGCCTATTTTAGACAAATATCACGTTTCCATTAAACAGCTTTCAGCTCATAACGGTAGGGTGGCTATTCCCAAATACATGCGTTTAGGCTTTGAAGCCTTGACCTTAACAAAGCGTCCTGATTTAGGGCTGGAAATGGGACGGAACAGTGGCTTTCAGTATTATGGTGTATTAGGTTTTGCTGCTATGGCTGCAAAAAATATGGCGGATATGGCCAGTCTATTTGCTGATTATGAAATCTTGCTGAGTCATAATATTCGTGGCCAGTCTGATTTCAACTTTGCTGAGGCTAGATTGTCCTTTTATTCTATAGCCCCTTACAATAATTACAATTTTTTTGTCGTGGATTCAGTGTTAGCCAGTTGGTATTGTTTATTTAATACTCGCTGGAAATCACAATCTCAACAGCCTGAGGCATTTTTAAAAGCGGTACATATTGAATACCCTGAACCCAGTAATAGTGCACTTTATTATGCTTTTTTCCCTTGTCCTGTGATTTTTAACTCAGACTTTAATGGCATCATCTTTAATAAAGAGGTGTTACTTACTCCGTTATTAGATGATTGTGAAACGAGTTATTTATCGTTAAAAACGATCTGTGAAACGCAAAGTGCACGCCTTATTGCTAACCAAACATGGCAAGACAAGGTGGCTGATAAAATCAGTCAGCATTTAGTGGGAAAGATGCCTGATATTGATGATATGGCCGTATTATTGGGGACGACGCCTTGGACATTAAGGCGACGTTTGTACAGGGAGTCAACGAATTATCAAACCATTATGGATACCACACGGCAAGGTTTAGCATTAAGCTATGTGCGTGAAACCACACTTACATTTAGCGAAATTGCTTATTTGCTGGGCTTTTCTACTCCAGCAGCGTTTTATAAGGCCTTTAAACGTTGGACTGGAGAGACGCCTAAACATTTTAGGAAGCAATATCTTAATCGATAGCTTGTGTGTGAGTGCTTACTAACTTCTGAGCCGTATCTTGTAGTGTGGGCTTTGTGCTTGAGTTGTTTTGTATTTTTCTTAATAAATATTCTATTACTTCCAATGTATTGTCCAGCTGAGTGTGACTAACATAGGGGGCGGGACCGAGTCTCAATTGATTGCCACGGCTGTCACACAAAATATTATGTTTGGCGAGCTCTGTAACCCAACGTTGTGCTTGGGGGGTTGTGAGCGATAAAAATCCACCGTTATTTTCAATACTGTGTTGCGGTAAGCAAAGGGTATTTTTGTGGACTTTCATCGACTTGATACCTGAATAGAGTCGATTTATTTGTGTGTAATTAATGTGATGTAAGGTTTTATCGTTGAGCTTATGCTTGTTAAAAAAATCAAAAACGGCTGCAGCGCGATAGTGACTGGCAGGATCGTAGGTGGAGCCAGAAAAAGCGCTATGACCTTGGCCATAACCCACAGATGAAGCTTGTTGGCTTAAGTTTTCAAATTCGGCAAACCAACCCGTAATTAAGGGGCTGCCATGATAACCTTTGGGTAGACGCATAAAGCAATTACCTTCACCTGCTTGGCAGTATTTATAGCCACCACCTATGATAAAAGCTGAACTTAACTGCCAATCATTGAGGTTAAAAGGAATAACATTCAGTGCGTGGTAGGCATCGACTAAGCAAGGAATGGACAAGTCTTTAGCGGCTTGGGCGACTTGTCCAATATCTTGAAATACTTCACTGCTTGAAAAGAACACTGCTGATAGCATTACAGCATCGGTTGTGTTATCGAATCGCTCAATAATACGTGTTGCTAAGGTTTCACTAGGGGATACGGGGATTTTTTCGATGATAAAGTTAATATCTTGTAGTCTATCGAGTTGCCTGCGCATCGAATGAAATTCACCGTCAGTGGTAATAATCTTAATGGCTCTGTGTGGTTGCTTGATTTTTAATTGAGGTAAATCAGATATAAACCGAAGCAGGAGCTCATGGGTTGAGGCGCCGAGTGTTATTTCACTTGCTGTTTCGCCGAGCAGATGACCATAAAAGCGTTTTACTTTGTCTGCTTTTTTAAATGCAGCCTGCCATTTATCGTCTATGTGCAAGGCAGCATCATTAAAGCTATCAAGCAATCCTTGTTTAGCAATATTGGGCCATGCTTGATGTGAATGACCCGATAATAAAATGCGACTGTCTACTTGAAAGTCGCTGTAGTGAGATTGTAATGTATGACTGGTTGTCAATAGAGCGGGGTTGTTAAGTCTCATATTATCGATTCACTTTAGTCAATTATAATTTGGCGCGAATATTCCAAAGACTCGGGAATAGCGGCTTAAATAAGGTTTTAGTGAGATATTCTGCACCACTTGATCCTCCCGTTCCCATTTTGGTTCCTATGGTTCGTTGAACCATTTTGACATGACGATAGCGCCATTCTTGCAGCCCTTCATCAAGATCGACGAGGAGCTCACATACTTGTGATAGTGAAAAGTTACATTGATATATTTCAATGAGCAGGGCTTCTAGTTCGTCATCTTGATGTTGAGAATTACTCTGCCATTCTGTCTTTATTTGATAATTCTCGGTTGATAATAATGATAAAAAGTCACTCCAAATTGAAGGCTCTTCTAGTCGTTGAGTGAGTTTTTGTTTGCTTATTTCATCATGGATATGGATTAAACTTTCACGTTTATAGCCTAGTATAAATTCAATTTCACGAAATTGGGCGCTTTCAAAACCGCTGGCTGTATCGAGTCTGTCTCGAAAGCTTTTAAATTCCAAGGGGGTCATTGTTTCTAGAATATCCACTTGACCGACTAAGGTCTTCAATATGGTTAATGTACGCTTAAGTGTATGCAATGATTTAGGGATATTACCTTGAACTAAGCTTGTTTTGAGAAAGTCGAGTTCATGTAGAATTTGTTTAAACCAAAGCTCATAGGTTTGGTGGATCAAAATAAACAGCATCTCATCATGCTCTTCGGATTTAGGCTGTTGTAGTGTAAGCAGTTCATTGACTTTAAGGTATTCAGGGTAGTTCATTTTATTATTATTGTTTGTGAGTGTTACCTTAATGTTTCATATTTACAGGAGAATACCAAGAGTTGAAATGATTAGAGTAAGGGGGGAGCTGTAACGATTTCTGAACTTTGACATTATGTAGATTAATAAGAATTAATGTTTTCTCAAGTTAGAATGTTTTTTGATATATATTTTAATTATTCGACGATATATTAATTTTTAAATGTATTGTGGATGGATTGATATGCCAGTTTTAAATAGTGTAACAGTGATAGATAATTATTTTATTAATAATACGGTGGACATAAAAAATCAGGTCATACCAGAATATTATAAAATAAAAGATGAGGATATGAACCATCCTCTTATTAGACAAAAAGCTCCTGACTGTATTAATTTAAGTCAAGTGCGATCGGTTATTGAAAACCTTCAAAAGATGAACTTAAGTTTATTAAGGGACTGGGCGTTGATGAAAATGTACTACTTGAGCAAGGAAATAAGTACATACGTTACCAAGAGCATTTTGATAATCAAGAGAGTTATTTGAAATTTCTTGTAACGCCACAAAATTATAGTGTGGGTACCGTGCGTGCAACGTTTAGTAATGAATGGATTGGTAATTTAGGTTTTCGTCACGTTTTTATAGGGTTAGAGAAATCTTCACTTTACAAAAATCAGGACCGATCATTAGAATTAGGTTGGGATCCTACTAAAGTCAATGATAGGTTTAAGGAAGATGATGTTGTGACTAAAGACTTTACCGTGCCTGGGTTTATGATTTGTGCAATTGATGAAGCCCACCATGAAGAAAGAAAGTCGTTTAGTTTTTTAGGCTATTTCCCTCCTTTTAAGGATTGTCATACTTTTAATGAGAAGGTGTTAGACAGAGCCAATCATAAATTGCCTAATGATATGAACTTACCTTCAAATGATGTTAAAACACAAAGACATGATTCTAAACTTGCTAGTATCAAAGAAATAAAACAAGAGCAAGAGAGGGTTATAAAGACACGTATAATGGCTGACAATAATTTGATTTTAAATAATCGTATACCTATCTATGGAACAAGGTAGATTTGTATTAACCTCTAGAGGAAATAAATTTAGGAAAACACAATTAAAACAGTGTGTTATGTTAATTGACCTAACATTTCAAATGCAATTTTAAGATGCTTTTAACCAAGATACTTAATTATTCTTATATAGCTAAATCAATATAAAATGACATACTCAGCTGGAATGAAAAGTGATTTAGGCTAGGCGAATTGTTAAAAGCATAGTCATTCTACGGTAAGACAAATCAACAACGCATAAATCACTTTTAAACCAGCCTTTTAGGAGCTTCATTTGAGCGACACTTCTTTGTTGCATTATCTAGAAAGGTGCCTACATTCCATCATTAATGCGCCTTAAATTGCCGCTCAATTGAGCGCTCTGAGACTATCATTTCATATTGATTTAGCTATAGTTAAAGCAGTGGAGTAACCACTGCTTTAACTATTAATACAAGGTGAGTATTACACTCTTTCAAATACCGTAGCAATACCTTGACCTAGACCAATACACATGGTGGCAAGGCCTAATGTGGCATCTTTGCTTTCCATAAGATTGATTAACGTGGTTGAGATCCGTGCGCCAGAACAGCCTAATGGATGACCCAGTGCAATCGCGCCGCCGTTTAGGTTAATTTTCTCATCGACGACATCCATCAAGCCGAGATCTTTGACGCAAGGTAAAGATTGTGCCGCAAAGGCTTCGTTGAGCTCAATGACATCTAGATCATTGATTGCAATACCACCTCGAGTTAAGGCTTTTTGTGTTGCTGGAACAGGGCCATAACCCATAATTGCGGCGTCACAGCCCGCCACAGCCATAGAACGAATTCGCGCTCTTATCGGTAATCCAAGTGCGCGAGCTTTTGACTCTTCCATGACTAACATGGCTGAAGCACCATCAGATAATGCAGAAGAGCTACCTGCTGTAACGGTACCGTTCACAGGGTCAAAGGCTGGGCGCAAGCCAGATAGTGATTCTATTGATGTCTCAGGGCGGATCACTTCATCATGTTGCACTTTTATTAGTGCACCCATAGCATCATGGCCTTCAATGGCATGAATTTCGTTAGCGAATCGACCTTCAATGGTGGCTGCATGGGCTCTTTGATGAGAGCGAACGGCAAATTCATCTTGCATTTGACGGCTAATGCCATGCATTTTACCCAGCATTTCAGCCGTTAGACCCATCATGCCTGAGGCTTTAGCGACATTGTTAGCAAGGCCAGGATGGAAATCAACACCATGAGTCATAGGGACATGACCCATGTGCTCAACACCACCGATAATAAAGGTGTCTCCCATGCCCGTCATGATGGCACGGGCAGCTTGATGCAAGGCATCCATGGACGATCCACAAAGGCGGTTAACGGTAACCGCACCTGCTTGTTTCGGGATCCCGGCTAATAAGGAGGCGTTGCGAGCAATATTAAAACCTTGCTCTAATGTTTGTTGTACACAGCCCCAGATAACGTCTTCGATGATATTAGGATCGAGCTGTGGATTTCGAACCAGTAGGGCTTTCATTAATTCTGCAGATAAGGTTTCTGCGCGTACATTTCTAAATACTCCAGCCTTTGAGCGGCCCATGGGAGTACGAATGCAATCTACGATAACGGCTTGTTTCATTATTTTGTTCCTTCCCACTGATTAGGCTTGGTAATAGCTACCGTTATTGGCTGCCAATTCACGCATAGCGTCTGTTACCTGATATAGGCCACCTAAGTGAGCATATTTGTCGGCTAATGCGACAAAATTAGCAACGCCCATAGTATCAAGGTAACGGAATACCCCTCCTCTAAAAGGAGGGAAACCAATACCATAAACAAGACCCATATCGGCTTCAGCGGGTGAAGCTATGATGCCTTCTTCTAAACAACGTACAGTTTCAATGATCATTGGGATCATAGTACGGGCAATAATTTCATCACTTTCAAATGTTTTTGTATCGCCAAAAGCAGTGTTGAGTAATTCATAACTGCTTGGGTCAATATCTTTCTTAGGCTTTCCACGGCGATCAACAGAATAAGCATAGAAGCCTTTAGTGTTCTTTTGACCTAAGCGATCATGGTTGAATAAGACATCAACGGCATCTTTACTTGGTTTTGCCATGCGATCAGGGAAACCTTCAGCCATAACGGCTTGGGCATGGTGGGCTGTGTCTAAGCCGACAACATCCAGCAAATAAGCGGGCCCCATTGGCCAACCAAATTGTTTTTCCATCACTTTGTCGATAGCGCTAAAGTCTGCTCCATCGGTTAACAAACCATTAAAGCCGGCAAAATAAGGGAAAAGAACACGGTTGACGAAAAAGCCGGGACAATCATTAACGACAATGGGGGTCTTACCCATTTTACTGGCATAGACAACCACTGAAGCAACGGTTTCTTCAGATGTATCTTCACCTCGAATGACTTCGACAAGTGGCATTTTGTGCACAGGGTTGAAGAAGTGCATACCACAAAAGCGCTCAGGTTTCTTCAAGCTTTTGGCAAGTAAATTAATCGAAATAGTTGATGTATTAGAGGCCAGGATTGCATCATCACTGACTTGTTGCTCAACTTCCGCTAATACTGTTGCTTTTACTTTTGGATGCTCAACAACGGCTTCAACAATCACATCAACATTTTTTACTGCACCATAGTCTAAGGTTGGGGTGATGTTATTGAGCACTTTCGCCATTTTTTCTGGGGTACTGCGGCCGCGCTTAATCTGACTCGTTAACAGTTTAGAGGCTTCACTTAAGCCTAAATCTAATGCTGGTTGTGCAATATCTTTCATAATGATCGGCGTGCCTTTGCTGGCACTTTGGTAGGCAATACCTCCTCCCATTATTCCTGCACCTAATACAGCGGCTTGATCTATTTTCTTCGCTTGTTTGCCGGCTTTTTTCGCCTTGCCTTTTACAAATTGGTCATTTAGGAAAATGCCAATGAGTGATTTAGCAACATCGCTTTTAGCTAGCGCTAAGAAAGCATTATGTTCAACTTTTAATGCGTCTGCACGAGTGCTCAGTGCGGCTTGCTCAATAACATTAACCGCAGCCATTGGTGCTGGATAATGTTTACCTGCGACTTTAAAGACCATGCCTTTTGCGGTAGTAAATGACATTATGGCTTCTAATTTAGGCAGGTTTAGTGGTGCTTGTTTTTTCGCGCGGCGATCTTGCCAGTCAAGCTTTTCGGCTAGTGCATCTTGCAGCATTTGTAAGGCTGCCGTTTTGAGGTGTTCTGGTTCAACGACGGCGTCAATGACACCGACACTTAACGCAGCATTCGGGCGGTGTTCTTTACCTGTGGTGATCCACTCTAAGGCATTATCGGCACCAATAACACGAGGTAGGCGCACTGTTCCGCCAAAACCTGGAATAAGGCCTAGTTTAGTTTCTGGTAAGCCAATTCGTGCATTGGTGTCAGCGATACGAAAATCTGTTGCGAGTATGGTTTCACATCCGCCACCGAGTGCAAAACCATTAACCGCTGAAATAGTTGGAAAAGGTAAGTCTTCGAGTTTATTAAAAATGGCATTAGTTTTTTCGAGCCAAGCAATGATAGTAGCGTCATCTTGGGCGAATAAGCCGAGAAACTCTGTGATATCAGCACCAACGATAAAAGTCTGTTTACCAGAGCTTAAATACAGTGCTTGAATGTTTGAATGCGTCATGATGCTATCGAGTGCAGCATCAAATGATTCGAGTGTTTCTTTATCGAATTTGTTTACCGAGCCTGGTGCATCAAAGCACAGGTGTGCGATATTACCCTCAAGTAACTCAACTTGAATTGTAGGACTTTGGTAGATCATTGCTTGCTTCCTTTTTGCTTTAGAGCCACTCCCGCATATTAGATTCATTTTACAGTGGGAATGATCTTCTATCTCACAGCAGCTTCGGCCATCATTTGACCACTTCCTTCCAGTGTGCTTAAAAAAAGAAAAAAATACAACACCCAATTTAAACGTATGTTTGATTTTTGGCTGTAAAACAAGCTTTCCATTAGCGGAATTGACTAAAAGATCATTGTTATTGTTTAGAGCATGACTGATGATTTAGCTATAGCTAAATCTATATATTTATTCAGTTTGGGATCCCATAGCGTATCAAAGAAGCGTGTTTTGTCTGCGACAATCAGGCTATTTTTATTTACAGATAACTTTATTGGTAAAGCTTTTGCGTTGTTCTAGTCTATTTGTGAATAATAATCGAGTGCCGTGTTAAACTAATGGTAAAAACGATTGCTTAGCTTTACTCATTTGGTTTTGGGTTTGTGCTGCATTTTATTTTCTTGTATTGCATTGATTAAAAATAGGATAGTAATTATGGATTTATTCGCTCAGCATTACCCTGAACATATTCAAATATTGAATCAAAGAGTGGCTGAAATTGTTTCAATAGAGGGGCTATCTGGGTTGGTGATTCATTCAGGTCGCCCGCAGCGTCAATTTTTAGATGATATGGATTATCCTTTTAAAGTGAATCCACAGTTTAAGGCTTGGTTGCCAATTATCGATAATCCGCATTGTTGGTTATTGGTGAATGGAACGGATAAGCCTACACTGTTATTTTATCGTCCTGTGGATTTTTGGCACAAAGTGGCAGATGCACCTGATGCATTTTGGTGTGAACATTTTAATATTCATATACTGACAAAAGTGGAAGATGTGGGAGAGTTATTGCCTAAAGGGCTTAAATCTTGGGCCTATATTGGTGAGCATGTTGATCTCGCTTTAGAACTGGGGATGGCATCATTTAATCCAAGTACTGTTATGAATTATTTACATTTTCATCGTACTGTTAAAACTGAATATGAGCTTGAATGTCTGCGTGAAGCGAATCGTATTGCAGTGACTGGACATCAAGCGGCTAAAAATGCGTTTTATCATGGCGCTTGTGAATTTGATATTCAGCAAGCTTATTTATCCGCGGTAGGCCAAACAGAAAATGAAATGCCTTACGGGAATATTGTCGCACTTAATGAAAATGCCGCTATTTTACATTATACCGGACTTGCTCGAAAAAACCCTGAACATCGCCATTCTTTTCTTATCGATGCTGGTGCTCAGTGCCATGGTTATGCATCGGATATTACTCGCACTTACTCTTTTGAAAAAAATCAATTTGATGATCTTGTGATGCAAATGGATAATGTGCAGCTGAGTATTATTGATATGATGGCCCCCAGTGTTAATTATGTGGATCTGCATATTGCTTGCCATGAGAAAATTGCTCAATTATTACTAAACGCTAAATTGGCTGTTGGTGATAAACAAGGCTTGATAGAACAGGGGATAACCCGTGCTTTTTTCCCTCATGGGCTTGGTCACATGTTAGGGCTTCAGGTACATGATATGGGGGGATTCTTAGGGGATGATAAGGGGACGCACATTGCTTCACCTGCTGCGCATCCTTTTCTTCGTTGTACGAGAACATTAACCGCTAATCAAGTACTGACTATTGAGCCAGGTTTGTATATTATTGATTCATTATTGTCTGAACTGAAGCAAGATAAGCGTCAGTATCAAGTGAATTGGGATGTGGTTGAACAATTACGTTATTTTGGCGGCATACGAATAGAAGATAATGTTATTGTACATCATGGGCATAATGAAAACATGACCCGTGAGGCGGGGCTAAATTAATCAATATTAAGCACCGTCAATACGAGCCATTTTAACTGAAAAGTGAGAATGGCTTTTTATTTACCGATTTTTTACTCTTTGTTTTAGAGCTCTTTATTAAAAAAGGACTTAGATGCCTAGGTAACATTTTTTATACCGTGATTAAAGCATGTTTAGTTCGAACATAGTTTTACCACGAAAAGATCAACTGCCCCTATCGAGTTAAGGTATGAATGTGAGTGAGTGTTATTTAATTCCGACTAGCGAGTGTATGGTAGAAGAAGCAATCAAACATAGTCGGTTTATCTCCATTTTGTTTCACTGCCCAGATCCTCACGTGATGAAAGTGCAATTAGAAAAGGTTAAGCATCGCTATCCTAATGCAAGTCACTATTGCTATGCTTTTGTATGTGGCCAGCCAAAATCAACGTTGTCATCAGGTTTTAGTGATGATGGTGAGCCTTCTGGTAGTGCTGGAAGACCTATGTTAGCGCATTTACAAGGCAGTGATATTGGCGAAATTGGCGTGATTGTTGTACGTTATTTTGGGGGGACAAAATTGGGTGTTGGTGGCCTTGTTCGAGCCTATAGCTCGGGTATTAAACAAGGATTAAAAATACTTAAAACGAGTCTAAAACAATTGCGTTATCCAGGTTTTGTCGAGTGTGAATATGCACAATTAACGGATGTAGAATATTATTTAGCTCAATATGATGCTGTTATTGAAGATAAGTTGTTTACTGATAAAGTTAAAGTGTCTTTTTCTATCGGAAAAGGATTTGAACAAGCACTGAATCGTGATCTTGCTACAATGAGTCAAGGTCACTTGGTTGCCACATTTACCCCTTAATATAAGAAAGCAAAATGAATGCAATATAGAACAATTATAAGAATTACCGGATTGCTTATTGGACTTTTTTCATTGTCTTTACTGCCTTCAGCGTGTATTGCGGTGATATATAAAGATGGTGGAGGCATGGCATTTATCAAGGCTTTTATGTTGAGCCTGATTTGTGGTTTCGCTCTTTGGTATCCCAATCGTCATTATAAAAAAGAGTTAAAGACCCGTGAGGGTTTTTTACTTGTGGTATTGTTCTGGGTGGTATTGGGCTCTATTGGTGCTGTTCCTTTTATTTTTACTAATCAACCCAATTTAAGTTTTACCGATAGCTTTTTTGAGTCTTTCTCAGCATTAACGACTACGGGGGCAACCGTCATTGTTGGGCTGGATGTACTACCCAAAGCCATTTTGTTTTATCGGCATTTATTACAATGGTTGGGTGGAATGGGGATTATCGTACTTGCGGTGGCGATTTTACCTGTACTTGGTGTTGGGGGGATGCAGCTATATCGAGCCGAGATGCCCGGCCCCGTAAAAGACACTAAAATGACGCCAAGGATAGCCGAGACAGCCAAAGCCTTATGGTATATTTATGTATCATTAACGATTGCTTGTGCCTTGTGTTACCGCTTTGCTGGTATGGATATGTTTGATGCCATCTGTCATTCGTTTTCAACGATTGCGATTGGCGGCTTTTCTACTCATGATGCCAGCATTGGCTATTTTAATAGTACTGCTGTGAATATGACATGTGTGGTTTTTTTATTAATTGCAGCATTAAATTTTAGTTTACATTTTGCAGCTTTTTCTCGCCGAGGTATGGATTTACGTGTTTACTTTAAAGATGCAGAGTTTAAAGCACTTATTTTAATCCAATTATTCTTGGTGTTGATCACTTTCATTACCTTATTAAATAGTGGAATATATGATTCTAAGGAAGAAACACTAGATTATGCTGTGTTTCAAGCCGTTTCTATTTCAACGACAGCAGGTTTTAGCATTGAAAGCTTTCATGTATGGCCTCTTTTTTTGCCAATATTGCTTATTTTTTCAAGCTTTATTGGTGGAAGTGGGGGAGCTACAGCGGGTGGAATAAAAGTGATCCGTATTGTTTTATTGTTATTGCAAGGCTCTAGAGAACTAAAGCGTTTGGTGCATCCTAGAGGGCTGTTTTCAATTAAATTAAGTGGTAAAGCACTGCCTGATCGTGTGATTGATGCTATTTGGGGCTTCTTTTCTGCTTATGCATTAGTGTTTGTTGTTTGTATGCTTATTTTAATGGGGTTTGGATTGGATAATGTCACGGCTTTTAGTGCAACTGCTGCGTGTTTAAATAATTTAGGTCCAGGGCTTGGTGAGGTTGCGAGTAATTATGCCAGTATCAATGACGGTTCAAAATGGGTTTTAGTGGTGGCTATGTTATTTGGGCGACTAGAGGTCTTTACTTTGTTGGTGTTATTCACGCCTACATTTTGGCGCAATTAGAAGGTTTATTTATGAGTCAAACTCTTATTATTTACTCCACTGTCGATGGGCAAACTCAGGCTATTTGCCAGAAAATAAAAGACATCAATATACAAATGGGCAATGAAGTGACTTTGCTTTCTCTGTCTGATGCAAATCAAGCCACATTGAGCAATTACGATAAGATATTGATTGGTGCGAGCATACGCTATGGAAAACACCGAGCTGAGCTGTATCAATTTATTGAAGATAACCATGAGGTATTATCGTCAACGGTGAGTGGCTTTTTTTCAGTTAATGTTGTGGCGAGAAAGCCTGAGAAAAACACCCCTAAAACGAATCCTTATATGCTCAAATTTCTTCGGTTATCTTCTTGGAAACCACAAATTTTAGAAGTTTTTGCAGGAAAAATTGATTACCCCAAATACGGTTTTTTTGATCGATTTATGATTCGGTTTATTATGAAAATGACCAAAGGACCGACTGATCTCAAAGGAACTTTTGAGTTTACGGATTGGGAGCAAGTATCACTATTTGCTGAACGTTTTGCTAAGCAAAAAATGGACTGAACTATTCTCAATTACTTGGGATAAAGGGCGTTATTTCACGTCCTTTTTTATTTTAATTATCAGTTTTGTTTTCTTTATTGGTGATTTTTATGACTTTCTTTTAGACTTGTGTATAAGTCTATTTTCTGACGACTTATCCATACTGTATTTATTCCCAGCATCTGCTCTATTCGTCACTATTCTCTTGTTTTTGACTGTTTTTCATACCACTATTGGATAAAAAT
Source organism: uncultured Shewanella sp. (assembly GCF_947501665.1). Lineage (GTDB taxonomy): Bacteria > Pseudomonadota > Gammaproteobacteria > Enterobacterales > Shewanellaceae > Shewanella. Next base: position 121,947 of record NZ_CANMWS010000013.1, read on the forward strand.
GACATTGTGGCCGCAGTCTATCAATGAAGGGGGCCTACTTTTTATTGGGGATAACTATGTTAACTAATGCAGCTAAACCGCTGGTCAAACTCGTGGAGCGCTATTTACCGGATCCATATATTTTCGTGCTCATTCTTAGCTTGATTGTAATGGCAGCTGCTATTTTTGTTGAGCAAAAGTCACCTATAGAAGTAGTTGAATATTGGGGAAATGGTTTTTGGGGGTTATTGACATTTTCTATGCAGATGCTTTTGGTGCTCATTGTTGGTTTTATTTTAGCCAGTAGTCCGCTGATTAAAAAAGGGCTTAACCATGCTGCTTGTTTGGCTAAAAATGCATCTCAAGCGATTTTACTTGTGACTTTTGTGTCACTGCTGGCGAGTTGGATTAATTGGGGTTTTGGACTTGTCGTAGGGGCTTTATTTGCTAAAGCTATTGCACGAAAAGTGAAGGTGGATTATCGGTTACTTATCGCGAGTGTGTATTCAGGCTTTTTGGTTTGGCATGGTGGTTTATCAGGATCAATTCCATTGACGATTGCGACACCAGGTAACTTTTCGGAATCATCCATTGGTCTTATTAGCACGAGTGAGACTATTTTTTCAGGTTTCAATTTAGCCTTAGTCGGGGTGCTATTTATTGTTGTTCCTTTGGTGAATCGTTGGATGTTACCTAAAGAAGAAGATAGTTTTTTTATTGATGAGAGTAAGCTTTTCGAAGTGCAGGAGCAAGCTGTTCATATTACGCGCCCTGCTGAGTATTTGGAGAATAGTCGATGGTTGGCTTATTTAATGGGGCTGTGTGGATTAGGGTATTTGGGGTATTATTTTTTTCAAGGAGGGGGAATAAATCTAAATATTATCAATTTATTGTTTCTTACTTTTGCCATTATTCTACATAAAACCCCACGAAGTTTTCTTAATAGTTTGAATGAAGCTGTTAAAAGTGGAGGAGGGATTATTATTCAGTTTCCTTTTTATGCGGGCATTATGGCTGTGATGACACAATCCGGATTGGCGGTGAGTATTTCACAAGGTTTTGTTGCTATTGCAGATGCTAATACCTTGCCTTTTTGGAGTTTTTTGAGTGCGGGTATCGTTAATATGTTTGTGCCTTCGGGCGGTGGTCAGTGGGCTGTACAGGCGCCAGTGGTGTTACCTGCAGCTAAGTTACTGAATGCTGATGTTGCGCGTGTGGCGATGGGAGTCGCTTGGGGAGATGCTTGGACTAATATGATCCAGCCTTTTTGGGCATTACCTATTTTGGCAATAGCAGGCTTAAAAGCGAAGGATATTATGGGATTTTGTTTAATGCAGTTAATTATCTCTGGGGTGATTATTAGTATTGCATTGACGTGGTTTTAATTATAAGACTGGATAGGTTGAAAACTAAGCTGGATTATGAATAAAGTGAATTGCTATCAAAAATTCACTTTTTTATCAACTTTAGTCTAATTTTTCAGTTAGATAGTGAGCTTATAATCGTTATTAATTATAGTGTTAATTGTAGCGTAAATTAAGAATAAAATAGTCATTTTTAATATTAAATCAACTAAAACTTGCTTCTCGTTCTCTATTAAAAACAATAAATCAATATATAGTGTAAGGGTTGACAAACCTTGACGTTAGTTTTTATCGGTTTACCAAAAACGATATTGAGAATCATTCTTCTTAATAATATTCTGTTTATCGAAAAGCAATGAATAATTGAATTGTTAGGATGATGTTTTTTGGAATGCTGAATATATTATGACAATGATTGATGTTAAAAATTGGCGCTTACCTGTTGATATAAACTCTATGTTGAATAGCTATTCTGATATTTTTTTTATAAGGGGAAAAATATCGGGAGTGTTACTTTTTATCGTTGGATTAATTAATTATAACACAGCCTTATCTGGATTGTTTTCTATTCTGGTTGCTTATGCTTTTGCTCATTTTATTGGTTTTAGTAAAGAGTATTTAAAGTCTGGTTTTTATTCATATAATCCTTTGTTGTCGGGATTGGCTATTGGTTACCTTTATGAAATTAATATATTGACTTTAAGTATAATTACACTTGCTAGTATTTTATCTTTTCTTTTAACTGTTTTTCTAGCTAATGTTTTTTATCATTATTTAGGGTTGCAAGTTCTCAGTATTCCCTTTGTTATTATCAGTAGCCTTGTTTATTTAGCAAGTGCTAGATTAAGTAACCTTTATGTGAATGGTTTATACTCTAGTTATATTTATGACGATTTTTATTTTGCCCCTGAGTTTATTAATGCATTTTTTAAATCTATGGGGTCTATTATATTTATGCCTAATGTGATCACTGGTGCATTGATTTCTGGTCTCATATTTTTTAAATCCCGTCTTATTTTAGTGCTAGCTATTGTTGGTTTTTTATTGGGGTGTGGCATCAATTCGTTATTCAATGGTTCCTGGGAACAATCATTAAATAATATGAATAACTTCAATTATATTCTTATCGCAATATCAATTGGTTGTGTTTTTAATATTCCTTCTCCTAAAAGCTTGGTATTGGCTGGAATCGCGGTGGCACTGTCGACCTTATTAATTAACGCTGTTAATGTGTTTTGGGCTCAATATGGGATACCTGTATTTACTTTACCTTTTACCTTGATTACCTTGTCTTTCGTATATGTACTAGGTGTTGTGGGGTACCCTTTAAGGCCGATTGTTTTTCGTTCTAGCCCTGAGGAAACTTTAGATCATTATTTAACGGCAAAAGATCGTTTTGCTGATACATATATTACTCTTGCTTTACCTTTTTCTGGTGCTTGGTCAGTTTGGCAGGGATTTGATGGTCAATGGACTCATCAAGGCTTTTGGCGTTATGCATATGATTTTGTTATCACTGATGATGAAAATAATACTTATAAAAATCAAGGGTCTCGATTAGATGATTATTATGCATTTGGTCAAGTTGTTCTATCTCCTGTTCGGGGTCGAGTGATTAAAGTGGTCTCTCATTTAATGGATAATCCTATCGGAGCGGTAGATACCATTAATAATTGGGGCAATTTAATCATTATTCATGATGAACGAGGTTATTTTGTCGAAATGTCACATTTTGCAAAGGAAAGTATCACTGTGTATGAGGGGCAATGGGTGGAACCTGGTGCTCATTTGGGCTTATGTGGTAATTCTGGTTATTCACCGCAACCCCATATACACCTTCAGGTACAAGCAAGCGCTTTTATGGGCTCAGAGACATTACCTTTTACATTCGTACATTATTGTGAGGAAAATGAGTATTTTGCCCACGGTTTGCCAAATGAGATGACGAAGGTGAGTTCTGTTTTACCAACTGCTTTTCATGAACAGATAACAACATTTATTCTTGATGAAACATTAACGTATAATGTCTATAAAGAGGAAGCTAAAATAGACGAAGTCACCTTTGTTATTAAAATGGCACCGGACAGTACTTTTTACTTCTCAAGAGGTGATGCTAAACTTTTTTTTGGAAAATATGCGGGAACATTTTTAATCTATCATTTAGAAGGGGATGATCCTTATTTAAAGTGTCTATATTTAGCGCTTCCATCGGTCCCATTGACATATCAGAATCGACTATCTTGGAAAGATAATATTTCAAATATAACCTATTTAGGTCATATTCGTGGTGGGGTAAGTGCATTTTTAAATGCTTTTATTCCTTCAAAAATTTCAACAAAAGCGACATATCGTTTTATATCTGAAACCGAAATATCAGGTTGTGTCATAAATCGGTTTTTTAAATTAGAAATGGATACATATATAGAATTAGATGCATATTTAAAATTTAAATCAGTTAAAGTGGGTGACATTGAGTTAAAACGTCAATCTAATTATTAAATCTTTCATTAGGATATAAAAATGAAATACACACGCGATATACTTATTGCGATAGGCTTAGTTATTTTTAGCTTTAATGCTTTATCATCGAATAGTAATCTAAGAGAACTCTCATTTTCTAAATCATATGGATATGAAAAAATCGGTGATTATCAGAATGCGATAAATAGCTTAGTTAGCGTTTATAAAAAAGAACCAAAAGATTATATTTTAAATTTAAGGTTGGGGTATTTATATTATTTACAAGGCAGTTTTTCTAATGCAAAGTTTCATTATTTAGCCGCTAAAAAAATATTGCCTAATGCCTTGTCACCTCAATTAGGTATGATGAGGATATCAAATGTTAAGGAAAAATTTGATGATACAGAAGCTTTAGGGTATGAGGTTATAAAAAAAGATTTTTATAACTATTATGCTAATTTATATTTAAGTTATGCTTTAAGGAAAAATAAAAAATATAATGCCGCTGCAGAGATCGATAAAAAAATGCTTGATGTGTACCCTGATGATACGACTTTTTTACTTGAATATGGGTTGCTCAAATTTCAACAAAAAGATTATTCTAAAACAAGAGAAATATTATCTTTATTATTAGTGCTTGAGCCTGAAAATGTTTCTGCAAAAGAAGTTCTTTCTCAAATTAATCAAATAAAAGGGTGATATTATTTATGTATCATCAAATAAATAAAAGTTTGTTAACCGTATTTGATATTGAAGCCAAAAGGCTTGAAAATTGGCAATCGATGGAGAATCTATCTCAATTGGGTCAGTTATCAAGTTCAGAAGATAATCGACAGCAAGTCGATGAATTATTGAAGTATCTTTTTGAGATTGAAAGGTTTTGGGCATATCCTGGTTATGGTGTCATGTTACAGTTGAAGCACTATTTTCATGGGGAACAATATGAGTTGTTTTATCAGCTGTGTCACAACACTTATGTGCAATTACAGTCATTAGATTATCGTCGTCAAAGTTTTGTACCTTTTAAAACGAATTTATCTGATCTTGATCGACCCATTGTTATCGACGAAACGGAATTACAAGGAAAAGGCAGCAAAACAGCCAATAATAAAACCTACTTTGAAGTGCTTGTTATCCATCCTAATCCTGCTGACTATGAAGCTATTTATCGAAATAGTTTAGCGATGTTTAAATCAGAACGTGATGAGTTTATTTATGATGTTTTGTTTGTGAGTAACGCTGAAGATGCCATGGTGGCTATTTTAGCGAATCCCAGTATTCAAGCTTGTGTGTATGTTTATGGATATCAAATTAATAGTACTTTAGATGTTTTTAATCAAGAGTATGCAGATTTTATTAAACATTATGTTGATTTTAACAAAATCATTCAAAACTCTCTGACTGGGCTGCAAACGGCATTACATATATTGCGTCCAGAAGTGTCGCATTATTTGATCAGTGAACTCGCACTCGTTGGTATTGATGTTAAGATCAGAGAGCAGTTTGACCGAGTCTTGTATCATGTAGAGCCTTTCCAAGAGTTACATAATACAATTTTAAGTGGTATTCGAGATCGCTATTCAACCCCTTTTTTTGATGCATTAAGAAGCTACAGTAAAAAACCCAAAGGGGTTTTTCATGCTTTACCTTTATCTCGAGGGCAATCGCTTAAAGATTCCCATTGGATAACGGATATGCTGAATTTCTATGGGGCGAATACTTTTCTTGCTGAGACATCTTCGACCCAGGGAGGAATGGATTCTTTACTCGATCCCAAAGGTGCGATTAAGCAAGCACACTTTAAAGCGTCCAGAGCATTTCGTTCCAAAGAAACTTATTTTGTGACCAATGGAACCTCTACATCAAATAAAATTGTTATGCAGGCAAATTTAGAGCCTGGGGATATTGTGCTGACTGCGGCAGATTGCCATAAGTCCATTCCTTACGCCATTATGCTGTCAGGAGCCTATCCGCTTTTTTTAGAAACTTATCCCCTTAATGAATTAGATTTATACGGTGCAGTTCCTTTAAAACGCATTAAGAGAGTCTTACTTGATTTACGTAAGCAAGGTCAATTGCATAGAGTTAAGCAAATTACTCTCACCAATTCGACGTTTGATGGCGTTATTTATAACACCAAACGTTATATGTTGGATATTTTAGCCATTAAGCCCGATATAATTTTTCATTGGGATGAAGCTTGGTTTGCTTTTGCTTATTTCAACCCCTTGTATGAACATCGAACAGCAATGAGTGTGGCTAATTTTTTGCAAACTTCTTTGCATCAAGAGCAATATCAACAAGCGTACCAACCATGGCTTAAAGAGTATGGAGATATTTTGGCAAGTGATGATGAGGAAGATCATGACATCCTCATGGATTTACCTCTTATGCCTAATCCTGATTTGGTTAAACTGCGTGTTTATTCGACTCAGTCGACGCATAAAACGTTAACCTCTTTTAGACAAGGCTCAATGTTACATATTTTTGATGAGCAATATAACAAAGAGTTGTTCCTTGAATCTTATCGTATGCATACGTCAACGTCGCCGAACTATCAAATTATTGCTTCATTGGATGCAGGCCGACGCCAAGTTAGTCTTGAAGGTTACGAGCGAGTTAAGCGGGCGATAAGGCTGGCCACGCAATTACGTCAAAGAATTTCAAGCAACAAAGTATTGCAACGATATTTTTCAGTGCTCGGCGATGATGTGTTAGTGCCTAGTGAATATCGGGATAGACACTTAGAAATAGAACTGGAAGATCAATCTGATCCAGTGACTTCCCATTGTTATCGCTATGCTGATATGCCCAGTACTTGGGGTCAGTCTGATTTTGTGGTCGATCCCACTAAAGTCACTGTGGATATCAGTCGAACTGGAATGGATGGTACTGTTTTTCGTGAGTTATTGATTAATAAATACGATATTCAAGTGAATAAAACATCGAGAAAAACGGTGCTGTTTATTGTCAATATTGGTGCGAATGAATCGACAATTGAATATTTAATCAATGTATTGAGTGAGATTGCCAATCGATTATCCGATCCTGAATTAAGGGGGCAGAATAATCCCATACCTCATTCTGGGCAAGTAATTAATTTACCGTTACATCGTGATTATCATGCAGCTTTTGTGCCTTATGCTGGAGATCACTTTTCAACAGTGGATATGCGCCGTGCTTATTATGCTGCTTTTAATGAGCGACAAATTGAATTTGTTGCTGTTGATACTGACATGATCAAGCAAGTGATGAATGAGCGTAGATTAGTGTCAGCCTCTTTTGTGACGCCTTATCCGCCCGGTTTTCCGGTTCTCGTGCCTGGCCAATTAATTACTTACGATATTTTATTGTATTTACAGAAGATCCGTATAAAAGAAATTCACGGTTATAACCCCGCAGTAGGACTTAAAGTCTTTACCCAAGATTATCTCGAGTCCTTATAATATTTTTAGACGTAAAGGTTAAGTATGAGCGCTAATACTCAGTTAAGTTCGATTCAAGATGTTAAACAATATTTTGCGACACTAGACACCCCTCATTATTTTATTAGTTCGACCAATTTTAATTTAATGAATTTAGAGCAATGGGTAAAGCACTGGACCAATATTAATTTTATCGATTGTTATGATAAATCTAATACGAGCGTTATTTTACCCAGTAAAATCGGCACGCCAGTATTTGATAGTATTGAATCTGTGAATGATTTTTTATTGGGTCATAAAGATGTAGTGAGCCAAATTGAAAAGGATATAGCCAATTGGCAAATGGGCGAAAAGCAAGATCTGCAAGCAAAAGCGTTATTTTTATTTTTTGATAAAACATTAGAAGAAACCTGTCGCTCGATGGACTTACAAGTTTGTTTACCGCCCAACCATCTCGTAAAGAAAATAGATAATAAGATCACAACGACCGAAATTGGTAACGAAGCGGGGGTGAGGAGCGTGCCAAATGCGCTCGAGAAAGTCAGTAGTTATGCAAACCTAAGGGCTATTGCTGAGCAATACCAATTAGGTGAATGCCTAGTGGTACAAAGTGCCTATGGTGACTCTGGTAAAACAACATATTTTATTTCATCTGAAGCTGAATACGACAAGGTTGCGTCAGAGATCGAATTTGAAGAACAAGTCAAAATTATGAAGCAAATCCGCTGCGCTGGAACGGCAATCGAAGCCTGTGCGACACGTTCTGGTACTTTTGTCGGTCCCTTAATGACAGAATTGGTGGGTATAGCAGAATTAACGCCATACCAAGGAGGCTGGTGTGGTAATGAGCTTTATCAAGATGCTTTTTCAAATAGCATACGCGCTAAAGCGCTGGAAATGACAGTGAATTTGGGTAATAGGCTCTATGAAAGAGGCTATAAAGGCTATTTCGAGGTTGATTATCTCATTGATTTAGATACGGGAGAGTTATATTTAGGTGAACTGAATCCGAGAATAACCGGTATTAGTGCGATGACCAATATGTCTGATTTTTGTTATCGAACGGTACCTTTGTTTTTATTCCACTTATTAGAATATTCCGAGGTGGTCTTTAATCTTGATCCCAATGAATATAATCAACTTGCGTTAGCTGAGGGAGCCAGTGTAACAAGTGGACAAATGATCTTTAAATATATCGATGCTGGATTAAAGGTCATCACCGCTGCACCTGAATCAGGAGTTTATAAGTTGGTTAATGATGAATTGACTTTGATTTCAAAACATCACGATCGACGTCAAGCTTTAGCTACAAATGAAGTGTTTATTATGCGAATTATGGATACAGCTGAATATGCTTATAAAGGGGCAGATCTGGCCATTGTATTTACGCATTTTAGATTGCAATCTACTGAAAAAACCTTAACAGAAGAAGCTCGCCATTTACTGAATGCATTGCAGGAACGTTTTAGTTATAGGGAGTTAACCGAAGAAGAGAAAATGCTTGTTGAGCGTTATAATTCCAGGAGTTCTTTGAAAGGCTCATCTTATATAGAGAGTGAAGACAGAAAAGAAGAAGAGGACGATTCTGCTGTTGAGGATGTATCATGATCCCCAATCGAGCGAAACGATTTCAATTTGTTGACGAAGCTAAACCAAGCGCTAAATGGCTTGCTTTTTATAACGAAGCGAAAGAAAGTTATAAACAATGGTTTTTAAAGGAAGGTGAGTTAAATCGTCCTTCTTTTATGAGCTGTAAAAATGCTCTTCAAGAACATATGCCAGAGCTTGTTCCTTATTGGGAACATTTATTAGTATTGTCTGAAGCGGATGATATTGATGCCCGCTTGTTAAGTTTTTACTGCCCCACTCCCTATGCCAGTGGCGGCTCTCAGGCTGTTTGGATACGCTACAACCCGGTTTTAGTAAAAAATTTTGATAATGCACCTGCACTTTTTGAGGGGCGTATTCTAAAAAGCTGTTGGGAACAAACCCAAGTTATTGCATCAACAGATGGACTATGGGGTGTGCTGGATGGAATGAATGAGCACGGATTGTCTGTCTCTTGGTCTTTTGGTGGAAGAAGTCGTACTGGTAAAGGTTTCAGTATGTCTATTATTTTACGGTATATTTTAGAATACTGTAAAACGACAGAAGAAGCTGTGGCGGTACTGAGACGCGTGCCAGTGAATTTAACTTATAATGTCACGCTGTTAGATGCCAACTTTAATGTTAAAACGGTTGAATTATCACCTTTTATTGCACCAGTTGTGTCGCATATCCCTTTGGCTGTGAATCATCAAGGCGGGTTTGAATTGTCCAATTATGCGATGTTCTCAAATTCTCATGAACGTAAACAAGAGTTGATAGAAAAGCTATATGATCCTTTGGTTAATATCGATTCTTTTATCAGTGCCTTTGAGTATGCTCCATTGTTTTCGACTGATTATGATCACGGTTTAGGTACCTTGTATACAGGAGTATATAACCCTCAGTTAAAAGCGATGGAATTTAGATGGCCTTATTATATAAAACAATATCAGTCGTTTACCCATTTTGAAGAGAAAGAATTATGGATCACCTATTAAGATCGTTAATGGGCGGTTTAATTTTTTTTGCGTTTTCCAGCTCTTTTGTTAAAGCGAATGAATCACCATGGTCAACAAATATGGCAGTGAGTTATTTATCAGGAAGTTATCATGGTAATACGATAAAAGATGATCTGAATGGTTATGGCGTTAAGAGTCAATTCACATATTTAGATGATTATGATGTTAAGTTGGGCTATAGCCGATTAGGGATAGCCTTTGACAGTGATGATTTTAATGACACTTTGTATCAAGAAGCATTTCAGTTTGAAGGCGAGAGTCATTATTTTATTGATATGTTGAATGGTTCCCTAACAACTGGTCTTCAATATTCTCAAATTGACGGAAATTTATCGGATAGTGCGCTAGGTAATATGTCCTATATAGGCGGGGTATTACGATATATGAGTTATCAGCGAGATTTATATTTTGACTTGCATTACTCAAGATCTGCTTATGATTTAACGAGTAATGTATATCAATATGATGTTGCTGCAGGTGCGAGCCTGTTTGGCCAAAGCAATTGGGGACAAATCAGGTTTTATAATATTGAGAGCACCTCGTTTGAACGTCGCTATATATCAGCCGATCTATTGATTAAACATTGGCTATCTTCGTACTCATTGCTATCGCCAAATAGTGTTTATTTTGCATTTACATTAGGAGACAGGTTACTTGCAGTGGATCCTGACACATTAGTTATTGCAAATTTGAGTCAAATTCAAAAGCAATATATTCGAGTGGGCACGCAATGGGCATTGCCCAATCGCAGTGAGTTAACGCTTGCTTTAGCGTATAGCGAATATGAGCTATCCACGTCTGATAGTGATTATTCCGGTACATTCCTGTTGTTGCAATATTCTAAAAAATGGTGAAGTCATATATTATTATGAGTAAACAAATATCAGCGTTCATTTTACTTATTTTATCGTTTCATTGTCAGGCGATAGAGCAAGATTGGGAGGCTTCATATTTATTTGAAGCACAGGGCTTATATGAGAAAGCCATTGAGGTTATTCGATTACCTGAATCTGTCTTGAGTGCAGCGAGTATAGTGGTCAATATTGATATGCAAAAATATATAAAGGGAAATAAGGCTGAGGCTATTGAGTGGGTACCTAAAATAGGGTCGATTCTATCGACTTATGAATTTACCTTAATGCGTATTGCTTGGTTACATTTTCAAAATAAGGATTATAACCAGTCAATTGAAACTTACCGTAAAGCAATGACGCTTAACTCTGAGTCAATTGATGCACAAGTTGGGATCTTATCGCCTTTAGCTGCATTATATCGATGGAAAGAGGTGGTAATTCAATCGAGTAAAGCACTAGAATCACAGCCTTTATTGTATCAAGCTCATTTGTATTTAATGCAAGCTCGTGAACATACTCAATCATGGCTCGCTTTGGAGGATGAAGCACGAATACTTATTGTTAAATTTCCGACTGCAGTGGATCCTTGGGTTTATTTAGGGCGAGCTTTACAGCATCAACATAAAATAGATGAGGCCGTGAATGCTTATCAACAAGTATTGGTTCGCTATCCGAATAATATGGAGGCACTGCGATATTTACAGTATAGCTCTTAGTTTTATACTTATTCCAATATATCAGTGATCTGTCGTGGGAGTTTAAGGACTGTAGGTAAGCTTATTAATTATACCGACATTAACAAACAATCCCACCCTCTATGATGGTCGCGGATGATTGACGCTAATTGTTATTATTGGCCTAGGTATAAACGTTGCGCTACTTTTCCATTAATAAGGGCGTATAGTAAAAGCATTTAACGTGGCATAAAGTATGTTGAACACTCGCATTATGTGAGCTTCTTTACTTTGGCGTTGCATCCATTTTAAGTGGTATTGTTTATTTAATTAACCTGTACTCGGGATAATGAGTACAGGTTTAAACTAGATTGCATTAAAATTAATGACTTAAATTAATTTCTTGTTTTTATTTATGTCATTTTTCTAAATAGCGATATTTAACGGCGCTGCTCAAACCTAGTTCTGGTTAATGGCATTGATCGGCATAAATATCATTTGCCCAGTCAGCATAATCAATAAATGGATTTCGATTACCTTGTATTGCGTAAACTTTGTTATTTCTGGCTTCTTCTGCACTATCAACAGGATCAGCATTATGCCAGGTGAGTAAGGTACAAAGCTTTCCAATATAACCGTTACCCGATGATGACGTTGCTGTGCCAGTGAAATCACTGATCTGCAGATCACCGACGCCAGTGCTGCTGGTATCGGTACCTTGATAACGGACATCCATGTAAAAGATCATACGGGCGACATCGCCTTTTAAGTTATCCATAGGTTCAAAACTGTCTGTATCATAATATGTGCCTGGTGCTTCACTGATACTATTACTACTGGAGGTATCAAAGTCTAAATTTCCGCGAGTGCTGTTGACTGATTCATCGGATGGGCGTAAGTGATGAATGTCTGTATAGGCATCGTCACCAGAAGAGGGGAAGCCATGACTTTTAGGCCAGATATGTTCACGATTCCAATCATTTTGATCATTATTTGCACCAGAACCACCGACTCGATAGGCTTTATTTTGAGAACGTTGAGTGTAAAATAATATGATATTTTCACTATTGTTAGGATCTTCATCCGTGGTTTGTAATGCATCCCAAACTTGAGAATAAGATAAAGAGGTGTGGCCATCGATAATGGTATTTAATGCGCTTTTTAAGGCTTCACCTGTTAAGTTATTAGCATCGGCATAATAGGTATCGAAGTTTTCAAATGCTGAATTTCCACCACCTGTATTATCCGTGTCTTCAGTGTAATTTGCTGATAATGTTACTCCGCTATAGCTTTCATAGGCTAAAACGGTAATGTAGTAAGTTCCAGCAGAAACACTGGAAAAAGAACATGATTCATCATTACCCTGTAAGTAAGGCGCGCAGTCATAGCTAGAGGTTGTTGGAGTGCTTCCTTTTTTAACGTATAAGTCAGCGTCACCACTGCCACCATTAATAGCAATAGTTAGGTTTGAACCCGCTGTTGTTGTGAAGGTATAGCTAAGACTATTACCGCTACGGGTCGAACTTAAGTTGATAGTGTTACCATTGCTAAGTTCTGTGTCACTTGTGGAAACGAATAGATTATTATTTGTTGAGCACGATGAGGTCAATATTCCTGATTTTGGTGTTCCAGTTGTATTTGAATTTTCCCAATCGCTAACAGAATCAGTGTCTTCAGTATTGCTACGGATCAGAGTGGTATCACTTGCTGAAATATTCCAGCCACTGATTTTATTTTCCCAAGCAAGCATATCAATTTCAGAGTTATTGTTTTTTAAATATAAATAATCGCCAGAATTACCTAGAGATAAGCTGAAATCTGAGAAATCTGCACTAGTGGCATAGAGGTTATAAAATGCAGTTGCATCTTTTGCAATGGTAATATATTCCCCTGCTGCTATTTCACCGCTTAAGGCATAGGTACCGCCATTATCGTTAAGTGTATAGGTTGATAAATCGATGGTGTCACAACTTGAGTTATAGAGTTCAACCCATTCTTCAGTGAGATCATCGTTAGGAGTATCATAGAGTACTTCACTAATTAGTACATTTGCAGTTACTGAGAAGTGAAATGTAGAGAGAGCTAAGCATATTATTTTTTTCATTTTACTTATCCAATCAAACCTTATTTTTATTTAGTGGAATGTAGACTATAGTTGTGAATAAATAAATACAAAAATATGAAAAGAGTTAAAAATATTGCGCATTGGTGGTTATTTAATTATTTTTTAGTGTTTTGCATTGTTTATTTATTTGTTTATCTTATTTTATTCGATGTGGCGTTATATATGTTAAAACATGATTTTTTCTTTATTTTAAATAAATAAATGAGAATGCATTTATACCTTAATTTACGTATAGCATTGTTTTTAATGTCTTTATTGGTATTTACTATACAAAATACATCGTTATGATATTAATGATATGGATACATGGATGTATTTTTTGTTAACTATTTGTTAATTTAAAATGTAGCTTAATTATTATGATTTTTAGGTTTTAAACTTAATAGTATAAGTTATATTTTTAATTAAATGAGCAACAATGGAATAAGAAGATGTGTGCTCTTGAGGGATTTTTCTAGATAAAAAGTGTGTTCTTAATTAGTGTTTTGATTGGCGTGAGTGATTTAAAAATATATCTTCATTATAGGGTAAATGTTAATTTAACATGCTACTCAGCAGTATGGGGTCATACTGCTGAGTAGGGGATGACCGTGACAAGTTTGAAAACAGAGCCTTTAAATACCTTAATATTACTCTATGGCTACTTCGCTGTTGATGACATTCGCAGCATGATTAGTGAGAATATGGAGCGTTTTTTTATTGGTATATTCCATTGCACAGGCTAAGGTCAAAAGTGAAATAACAAAGAAGTAACTATATACCTTGCTTGATAATGTCATGGGGATACCTCAGTATTCTTGTGAAGCGATAGAATAATCGAAAATGCCGTAAAAAGTGTGTTTTTTAGTCACACTTTTTGCGCTTTTTGTAACTGGAGATGTCGAGATTGTATAATTAGCTGAAAAATAGTTAGTTACACTACTCTTAGCGTTCGATAATGAGCTGAAGTTTGATTAAAACCGCCAAAATTTGGGGTGAAATAATACTGCAACGGTAAGGATCTCTAATCGCCCCATAAGCATTCCAATGGCCAAAGCCCACTTTGCTACTTCTGGCAGAGAGGCATAGTTACTTGAGGGACCAATAACACTCCCTATTCCTGGACCAACATTACTGATAGCGGTAATGGAACCCGATATACTGGTCATTAAATCGAGCCCTGTTGAGACTAAAATGATGGCAATAATGACAAATAACATAATGAACAACAACATGAAAGTGACGAGTGAATTGACAATTTCTTGATTAATAATTTGCTCGTTATATCGACTTTTAAAGACGCTTTTAGGGTGAAATTGTTGTTTGAGTTGTTGTGCCATAACGGCAAATGCAATTTGAAATCTGAAGATTTTGATCCCCCCAGATGTTGAACCTGAACAGCCACCTACAAACAATAAAAAGAAGAAAGTAATACTGGCAAGTGTTCCCCATGAGTCAAAATCGGTGAGGCCAAAGCCTGTGGTGGTGACGACTGAAACCACATTAAATGTTGATAATCGTAAAGCATCGATAAAAGGCATATCTTTGACGTAAGAAAGCCAGATACCTAATGCTACGGAGACTAAGGCAATAAAGATTAAAAAGCCTTTTACTTGCGCATCGTTCCATACTTTTAGATTGCTTTGTTGTAGGCTGTAAACAAATAATAATAAAGGTAATGCGCCAGATATCATAAATAAAATAGCGAACCATTGTGCTTCATGAGAAAAAGCGGCCATGGATTTATCAGATGTTGAAAAACCCCCTGTGGATAGTGTGCTCATTGCATGATTAATGGCATCAAACCAACTCATACCACTGTAATGAAATGCGACGTAACATAGTAAGGTGAGTGAGCAATAGACAAAAAGTAGGTTTTTTGCCATTAACTGTGTTCTTGGAACGGTTTTATCGCTCCAGTCCGATGATTCTGTTCTGAATAGTCGCATTCCCCCGACGTTTAAAAAGGGTAAAATGGCCACGGCCATGACAATAAAACCAATGCCACCAAACCAATGCAGTAAAGAGCGCCAAATGAGAATACTTCGATCCATATTATCAAGACCTGTCAGTACTGTTGAACCTGTTGTAGTGATCCCTGACATGGTTTCAAAAAAGGCATCGGTATAATTGATACCAATATAAATAGTAAAGGGAAGGGCCGCAAATAAGCTCACGATAATCCAAGTGAAACTGGTGAGAATAAACATATCCCTAATGTTCAGTTGTAAGCGTTTTTTTTGGCCGTTATGTAAGCAAATGGCAGCAGTAATACCACAATATAGGCAAGATCTGGCAAAGGCTCCGCTAGTACCCTCTCCCAAGTACACTGCTAATCCTAAAGGAATAAGCATGAAACCTGTTAGGGCGGATAAAAAGATGCCTAAAATAAATAATAGGGCTCTAAAATTCAGCATGCTTTCTCCGCTTTTTTAGAAGAAGAACGCGCTTGGCTGGAACAGTTTCTCGACTTCACCAATAAATTTTTTATCGACCAAGAAGAGAATAACGTGGTCATCCTGTTCAATGATTGTATTGTCGTGCGCCATTAATACTTCTTCGTCTCTCACTATTGCGCCAATAGTGGTGCCTGGTGGCAGTTTTATCTCGCTGATTTTTTTACCCACCACTTTAGAGGTGCTTTTGTCACCATGTGCAATAGCTTCAATGGCTTCTGCTGCCCCTCGTCTTAAAGAGTATACGTTACAAATATCACCTTGGCGGATATGAGTTAACATGGCTGAAATGGTGGCTTGTTGAGGCGATATGGCGATATCAATATTAGCTTCTTGGACTATATCGACATAAGCTTCTCGTTGAATGAGTACCATGACATTTTTAGCCCCCATTCGCTTCGCTAATAGTGATGACATGATATTAGCTTCATCGTCATTGGTGACGGCAATAAAGACATCAGTTTGTTCTATATGTTCTTCAACTAGAAGTTCTTGATCGGATGCATCACCACAGAAAACGGTGGCATTTTCTAAGCGTTCTGATAGCTCTTCTGCGCGATCATGATTTCTTTCTATTAATTTTACACTGTGGTTTCGTTGCAACTGTTTTGCTAAGCCAAAACCAATGTTGCCACCTCCGGCAATCATGATATTACGATAAGAATTATCGAGTTTTTGCATTTCTCCCATAACAGCACGAATGTGGCGAGTATCGGCGAGGAAGAACACTTCATCGTCAGCTTCCATAATCGTTGTTCCGCGAGGCATGATGGGGCGACCTTGGCGGAAAATTGCCGCGACACGAGTATCGATATTAGGCATATGCTCACGCAATGCGGCAAGTGCATTGCCGACTAAAGGTCCACCATAGTAAACTCTTACAGCGACTAAACTTAATCGACCTTCAGCAAACTCTAAAACTTGTAATGCACCTGGGTGTTCGACTAGTCTTCGAATATATGCGGTGACCAATTGTTCTGGCGCAATGAGTTCGTCAATCACAAAGCCACCGCGAGTACGATTATCATTTTGTTTGGTTTCACTATCGATAAACAGCTTATCGCGAATACGAATATATTGCTCAGAGCGGATCCTTGCAATTTTCGTTGGCGTGCCAAATAAAGAGAAAGCAATTTGGCAAGCTGACATGTTGCATTCATCGCTACTGGTAACGGCAATCAGCATGTCGGCATCTTCAGCCCCTGCTTCTTTTAGCACATCGGGATGTGCACCGTGACCGATGACGACACGCAAATCAAATTTATCTTGTAGGCTTTGTAAGCGGCTTTTATTATGATCGACAATAGTGATGTCATTATTTTCGCCGACTAAATTTTCTGCCAATGTGCCGCCTACTTGACCTGCACCTAAAATGATAATCTTCATGCCTGCTAGTCCTTAATGAGACGTGCGTAATAAAAACCATCCATATTGTCTTGGCCTGGCGTAATTTGCCAGCCAATGGCATTTTTATCTTTTTGTTGAGTTAAGGGCACTAATTTAGCATCAGGTGTACGAGCTAAGAACGCTTTGACTTGTTCGCTATTTTCTTGAGGCAAAATAGAGCAAGTCGCGTACAGCAGTGTGCCTCCTGATTTTAGCCAGTGCCAGCAGTGATCAATGATAGCAGACTGAATATTAGCAAGTTCTTCAATATCATTGTTTTTTCTTAGCCATTTGATATCTGGATGACGTCTAATTACTCCGGTAGCGGAGCAAGGAGCGTCGAGTAAAATCCTGTCAAATTTATCACCATGCCACCAACTTTGAATATTGGCGGCATCACCATGGATTAATTCTGCCTCTAATGACAAACGGTCGAGATTTTGTTGAACTCGTTCTAGTCTTTTTTCATCATTATCAACCGCCACTAATTTTATATTAGATTCGATTTCCAGAATATGACAGGTTTTCCCTCCAGGCGCCGCACAGGCATCAAGGATGAGTTCGCCTGCCTGAGGAGCGAGTAAGCTTGCCGCCCATTGGGCAGCCCCATCTTGTACTGAAACCGCACCATGACTAAATTCAGGTAGTTGCATGACATCCATTGGGCTTTCAAGCAAAATAGCATCGTGGCTATTGCCCCCAATGGCAGGGATCGCTTGTGCATGTAAGCGAGTGAGATAATTATCTCTTGATTGTACCTTTTGATTGTTACGTAGCCACATTGGCGGTCTGTTATGACTTTGCTCAATAATGTGCTGCCAATTTTCTGGATAAGCTGCTTTTAGGCGCTTAATGATCCAAGCTGGTGTATTGTATTGTAAGGTTTCATTGGCTGTTGACAGTGGCTTTTCTTGGCGTTGAATGTTTCTGAGTATGCCATTAACGACTTTAACTAGGCCTTCAAATTTTAATTGTCTGCAAGCTTCGGCTGTTTCAGAAATAGCGGCATGGCTGGGAATGCGCGTAAAATATAATTGATAACAGCCAACCAATAATAATTGATGAACAATTCGTTGTTTGCCTTTAAGTGGCTTGCTCATGCAATCACTGACTTGTTTATCCAGTTGAGGTAAAACACGCATCACTCCGTAACAGATTTCTGCCAGCAGCGCTTTGTCTTTTCCACTGGGAAGATGACGTTGTTGATCGGGAAGGGCGACTGAAAGAGACAGGCCTTTTTCTAATACTTGAAAAATGACTTTTGCTGCCAATGCTCTTAAGTTCATTTAATTATTCAGCCTCTATAGCGTTATTGATAACAGCTGATGTCAGTAAAGTATTTGGAATGAACCAATCAGCTTTTGAGTTTAAAATATCGGCAAAGGGCAGGGATTTTTTGCCTGGCAGTTGTATGTGGGTCAGCACAATAACCCCGTCTCCAGTGGCAATATGTAAACCTGCTTTATTGGCCTGTATTATTGTACCGGGAAGGGCATTTGTTTGTGTATCACTGAGCTGACTTTGCCATACTTTAATGTTACTGTTTTGATGCTCAAAATAGCTCATTGGCCAAGGGTTAAAAGCCCTAATTTCACGAGATAAGGCTATCGCTGTCTTGTTCCAATCGAGTCTTGCTTCCTCTTTACTGAGTTTGGCGGCGTAATTGGCTTGGCTATCATCTTGTTTGACAGGTGTTAAGGTCTTATTTGCAATACCACTGAGCCCTTCGATTAGCGCAGTGGGCCCTTGGGTTGCGAGTTTTTCATAAAGTGTTGCAGAGGTATCATTGTCTTCAATAGGCAGTGATGTTTTAAGTAACATGTCGCCAGTATCTAATCCAATATCCATTTGCATTATGGTGACGCCGGTTTCAGTGTCCCCAGCCCACAAAGCACGTTGTATGGGGGCTGCGCCTCTCCAGCGTGGGAGTATTGAACCGTGGACATTAATGCAACCTAATGCTGGTGTGTCTAATATGGTTTGAGGTAATAATAATCCGTAAGCGACAACGACCATGATATCAGCATTTAATTCGGCAAGCGTACGTTGTGCGGTTTCATCTTTTAAAGACTTGGGCTGCATCACGTTAATGTCATTGGCAAGAGCCAGTGCTTTGACGGGGCTGGCTTGCAGTTTCTTCCCTCTTCCAGCAGGCCTGTCGGGTTGAGTATAAACTGCGATGACATTATGATGTGAATCAAGTAAGGCTTGCAGATGGCGAGCCGCAAAGTCCGGTGTGCCTGCAAAAATGATATTGAGTGGTTTCAAGCGAGTTTTATCCTTGTTTAGCTTCTAAACGAGCGGCTTTTTCGAGTTTTTGTTTGATTCGTTGACGTTTTAATGGGGATAAATAATCAACAAAAAGCTTACCCGCTAAATGATCAAGTTCGTGTTGTAAGCAAATCGCAAATAATTCTGTGGCTTCAAGTGTAAAAGGTTGACCATGACGATCGAGGGCTTTAATGGTCACAAATTCGGCGCGTTCAACTTCTGCATAGATCCCTGGCACCGACAGACAACCTTCTTCATTGATGAAATGTCCCTCTTTCTTTACTATTTCTAAATTAATAAATACATTGGGGCGCTCAATTTCATCTTGTAAATCCATTACGATCAGTTGTTGATGAAAATTGACTTGTGTTGCTGCCAGCCCAATACCTTTTTCTTCATACATGGTCTCAAACATATCATCAATTTTGGTTTGTAATTCCGGGCCAAAATCAGTGACAGGTTTAGCGACAGTTCTCAATTTTTCATCTGGAAAACGCAGTACTTTTAATAAACTCATACATCCACTCTACTTTACTCAATTCGTTCAAACATGGCGTCACAGTGTATTGACGCTAAGGAATGGGACAATTTTAGTCCTTCGAGCCGCTCAATAACAGTAAAAGCTCGATATATGTGCAAATTTACTGTCAATTTTTGTGTAAACCGCTTTTTTATGCTGAGATATGGTTCGAAATGACCGTGTTATTCATTATTTTCTCTTGATGATGAGATTGTTTTTTTGTGGGAGCCTGAGTGAGAAAAGTGACAATAGATTGAATGACATTATGATCCCAGATAATGTTTCTATGACTGAGTCCTGTGGTTGTGATTATTGTTGAATTCTGCCAGAGAGTTTGGATCTTTTGAGCATGAAAGAAAGGAACTTCTTGGTCATGAGTGTCATAGATCATGAGTAATGGCCTGTTTTCTTGTAAGTACATTTTGCCTTGTATGAGTTCATTCCAAGTCAAGCCGATTTGAGACGCAACTTCTTGCTGGCAGATAGCCAGAGTTTGGGCATTAACCTTTAACGTGTTTTTCATAATATCTATGATAGGTAAAGGCGCGCTTGGTGCGCCGATGAGCACATAACGATTGGCTTGCAGTCCAAAAGCTCGGGCTCGCATTGCCATCATACCTCCCATAGAGTGGCCTACAATGGCAAATATGTCTGAAAACTGTGAACTTAAAGAATAAATATCTTGTGCCATAATATCGAAATTAGATCGCTTTCCTTTAGAGTGCCCATGAGCGGTGCAGTCGATGGCGATTGCTTGAAATCCTTGCTGAGCAATGGCAATACCAAGGGTGGCCATTTTGGCACCTTTAGCTTCCCATCCATGGCATAAAATGACAATAGGACCCTCTCCCCATGACCAAGCTATATTCTCTGTTCCTGTTGCGCCTTTATAAGTTAATTTATTAGCTTGATTGAGTTGTAATGTTTCTCTGCTGGAGTCTGCGTACTTTTTGGGGCGTGAACATAAGTAGAGCACGATATAAGCACAGAGTGTTGAAGAAAAATGTCCTGTAAACTGTATTATTCTTTGTATGACTTTGAGCATTTCATGTTTTCTGTTTGAGTCGGTGGAGTATGTAACATGTCATCTCAATGCATTTTTATAAAGAGGAAAATATATTCTTTTTATCAATCAAGGCTAATAAAGGATCTGTTCGTTATACTGAAATGATAAATAACACATGACTTGGGTTGTTGAACGTCATTTAATGGCTATCATTTAACAGTCTTAGATAAATAAGCAGGGAGCTTGTAATGAAAGGAGGCGCTTTTTTTACTTTATTTATTTATCTGAGTGGCTTTTTGTTTGTGGGTTCTCTGTTAAGTAAACCGTTAATGACACTTGAACCTAAAGTGAGAGTGATCCCAAAACAAATGCCCATTTCTGTTTTAGACCTAGCATTAATTCGTCCTTATTTATCTCAAAATCTTATCGTATCGCCAAGCTGGCTTGATACGCAATTTCTGGTTATTGGCAGTGATGAACCTTCAGCTCTATTTAGAGAAAATGACATTATCTATATTGATGGCGTATTACCGAAGGGAGCTTTATTGGGGATCTATCAGCAAGGAAGAGAGTTTGTATTAAGTTATTCGAAACAGGTTGAGCAAGAAGTGATATTAGCCGCGAGTGGATTAGTGATTGAGTCTGATTCCATTTCGACGGTGAAAGTGTTGAGTAGTTTTCGGGAAATACAATTAGGGGATGTGATTTTAGTTCATCCCTCTTCTGTCACTATGCCTTCTTATTTTATTCCTAAAGTTTCAAAGCTAAATTCGCCAGCGGTGATTATTGCTTCAGAGACGAAAATGACTGCAATGGGGATGATGGATGTGGTTTATTTGGATCAAGGACGTTTACAAGGAGTAATGGAAGGGCATTTATTGTCGATTTTTGCTGAAGGAGAGCCAGCCACTTTAATTGGTAAAGGGCAAGTCGTGCGTCTTCATGAAGGGACGGCTTATGACAAAATGATGGCAAGTTATGATTGGGATCGAACCTTTGTCATGCCTCGATTTTATGCTGGTCAGCTGATGATATTTAAAGTGTTTGAGAATATGAGTTTTGGAATAATTATTGAAAATCAAAAACCCATTAGAGTGGGTGATAGTGTGGGTGACAGATAATTTAAGGAGCGTTTATTGTCGATGAGTTGGTTGACTGGTTAATTGTAAGCAGTGTGTCTGGGTTAGGACCTGCTCGGATAAAACAATTATCAAATACAATGCAAATAACAGAGTTGAGGGATAGGATTGAAAGCGGAGTAACTAAATGGCCTTTTCAAGGGACATTGACTCAGACCGTTTTTAAAACGGATCTTGCTTTGGTGGAACTTGCATTACGTTGGCAAGACAGTGATCCTGAACATCATATTATCTATCCGCAGCATTCGATGTATCCGCCATTATTAAAGGAATTGCCCGATCCTCCTTCAGTGTTATTTATTAAAGGTAATATTGAACATTTACTCATTCCTTCTATTGCGATAGTGGGGAGTCGTAGTGCAACACAAACTGGACTCACTATTGCTTATCAATTGGCTTCAGAGTTAGCCCGTATGGGACTCAATGTGGTCAGTGGCATGGCTATCGGTATTGATGGAGCGGCGCATCAAGGTGCACTTGATGTAAATGGTACTTCATTTGCTGTATTGGGTACCGGAGCTGATATTATCTACCCAAAAAGACATGCTAAATTGTATTATGTTCTTTCTCAACAAGGTTGTATTGTCAGTGAGTTTTGGCCACAAGTGAAAGCCTATGGGGGGAATTTCCCTAAACGTAATCGTATTATCAGTGGTCTTTCTATGGGGACTTTGGTCGTTGAAGCGGCGAGAAAAAGTGGTTCTTTAATCACGGCGAGATTAGCGATGGAGCAAGGTCGAGAAGTGTTTGCTGTTCCTGGCAATATTTTAACGGGTCAAAGTCAAGGTTGTCATGATTTATTGCGCAATGGTGCCAAATTAGTCGATAATGCGCAGGATATCGTCGAAGAATTACCAGCTTTATGCGATTTTCACCTTGAACAAGTGAAAAGTCGTCACCATATAGAGGTGGATAAAGCCTCTGATTTGCCATTTGCCTCCCTGTTAGCTAGTGTTGGTTATGAGACCACACCAATTGATGTCGTGGTTGAGCATAGTGGAAAAACCATAGAGCTAGTATTAGAGCAGTTGCTTGAATTGGAATTGCAAGGGTGGGTTACTGCTGTACCCGGTGGTTATGTAAAATTAAAGAGGAGCTAACCATGTTTGATATCCTCATGTATTTATTTGAAAACTATGTTCATGGTGAAGTAGAGTTACTTGTCGATGAGGACGAGTTGACCAAAGAACTGACACGGGCTGGATTTCATCAAGCCGATATTATAAAGGCTTTAACTTGGCTAGAATGTTTAGCAGACTTACAGGAGAGCGATAAACCTTACTTATGTGATCATACGCAACATTCTTTTCGGATTTATACCCAAAATGAAATGGATAAAATCGATGTAGAAAGCCGTGGCTTCTTGCTCTTTTTAGAGCAGATTAAGGTGTTAAGTGTTGAAACTCGAGAAATGGTGGTTGATCGAGTGATGGAAATTGATGAAACGACACTGGGCTTAGATGATTTGAAATGGGTAGTATTGATGGTGTTATTTAATGCACCGGGACATGAATCCGCTTATGAACAAATGGAAGATTTGATTTTTGAGCAGCCAGATGGACGGCTTCATTCTTAAGATCTGATAATAAGGGGCAAGGTTTTAGTTAAAGTGTGCATGTTAAGTAATAAAAGGAAGCGAAAGCTTCCTTTTTTGATCCGATAAGACTTGTTAGAATAGGCTTTATTCGACTTCATTATTGAATGAATATGTGAAAGCTCCAGACACTTAATTGAGAATATCATGGTAAAAATCGATCAAGGTTTATTTCAGTCTTATTCCAAAGTGCAAGAGGTTTGTCCTTTGTGCCACGGTAATCTCATGATCAAAAACAGTAAGCATGGTGGATTTCTAGGGTGTGAGCATTACCCGACTTGTGATTATACTCGGCCATTGGTGCAAATGGAGCATATTGAAGCGCAAGTGATAGCGGGGTCCAAATGTCCTGATTGTGGCAATGAATTAGCCGTGAAATCGGGGCGGTTTGGATTGTTTATTGGTTGTACGCAATATCCTCAATGTCATTACATTGAAAGGCATTCACAAGATGAAAACAATGATATTGTGCGTTGTCCTATTTGTCAGGAAGGGGATTTAGTGCATAAAACCAGTCGATTTGGAAAGAGTTTTTATGCGTGTAGTGGTTATCCTGAGTGTAAGTTTATTGTGAATTATAGACCGGTAGCAGAGTCATGCCCGAAATGTGACTTTTCAATCTTAGTGGAACGTAAGGGAGCGACAGGCTTACGTGTTGAATGTCCTAGAAAATCATGTAAATACAAACGAGCTATTGAATAAAGCTATGTTGCTTTTTAAACATCTATGAAGTTATTGAGGAAATAATGTTAGAAATTTCGCCATCTGAAGTGGCTGTTTTAGTAGATAATGGTGGTGTCATTGCATACCCGACTGAAGCTGTTTATGGCTTAGGTTGCGATCCTGATAATTTACCTGCGATTGAAGCATTGCTTGCTGTTAAACAGAGACCTTGGCAAAAGGGATTGATACTCGTTGCTGGAGATTATCAACAATTATTGCCTTATATTGATGAATCCAAATTAAGTTCATCACAATTAGCTTTTGTACACAGTAAGTGGCCAGGCCCTTATACCTTTATTATGCCGAGTAAAGCCAATTTGTCTCCTTTATTAAGAGGCACATTTGACACCATTGCTGTACGCGTTTCTGCACATGAAGGTATACGCAATATATGTCATGCCATTAATAAGCCGATTATTTCGACGAGTGCCAATTTATCTGGGGCTGATCCTGCGATGTCGATAACTGAAATTAAACAGCAATTTGAAAGTAAAATAGCCGGTGTTGTGATGGGAGACCTTGGATCACAACAAGCGCCATCAACGATTATAGACAGTATCAGTGGACAAATTTTAAGACAAGGATAATAAGCGTAATGAGTATACCTGATGCGAGTACAGTAAAAGCGTTTTTGCTTGAATTACAAAATAACATTTGTGTCGGTTTGACGGCATTAGATGGGCAAGCTGAATTTAAAGAAGATCAATGGACTCGCTCAGAAGGCGGCGGTGGACAAAGCCGTGTCTTAACTCAAGGTAAAGTGTTTGAGCAAGCTGGCGTTAACTTTTCACATGTCATGGGTGATGCGATGCCTGCATCTGCGACGGCGCATAGACCAGAGTTGGCTGGACGCAGTTTTGAGGCAATGGGAGTGTCTTTAGTGATCCATCCCAATAACCCGCATATACCGACGACTCATGCCAATGTGCGATTTTTTATTGCTTATAAAGAAGGTGCGGATCCTGTTTGGTGGTTTGGTGGTGGCTTTGATTTAACCCCTTTTTATCCTTATTTAGACGATGTTGTGCATTGGCATGAAACGGCAAAAACCTTATGTGAACCTTTTGGTGAAGCTGTTTATTCGAAGTACAAAAAGTGGTGTGATGAGTATTTTTGGCTACCTCACCGTAATGAAACTCGAGGGGTGGGAGGCCTGTTCTTTGATGATTTAAACAAAGATGGGTTTGATAAGAGTTTTGCATTTATGCGGGCAGTTGGTGAAGGATTCTTAACCGCTTACACCCCCATTGTTGAACGTCGAAAAAATACTGAGTTTAATGAGCATCAGCGTCAGTTTCAGCTGTATCGACGCGGCCGTTACGTTGAGTTTAATTTGGTGTATGACCGAGGTACGTTGTTTGGTTTACAAACGGGAGGACGAACAGAATCTATCTTGATGTCGATGCCGCCTCTAGTGCGCTGGGAATATGGTTATATTCCAGAAGAAGATTCCCAAGAGGCAGAACTATACGAGCGCTATCTTAAGCCTCAAGACTGGTTACAGTTCGAGAGCTAGTTTTTATTGCGCATGTTATTGGCAAGTGTCGAAATGGCCTGAAAAATCACTCGTTGATGCTCAGGCTTTTTTATTACCTTGATAATGGCTTGCTCCATACAAGTGAGCCACTGATCGACCATTGATTGATTAATAGCAAACGGCATATGCCTCGCTCGCAACGCAGGATGACCATACTTTTGTTGGTATAGTTGTGGGCCACCTAACCAGCCACTTAAAAATTCAAACAATTTCTGTTCAGAGTCATTAATCGGCGAGCGATGAATGGCTAGTAAAGGCGCAGTATCTTTACGTTGTCGCATTTGTTTATAAAATTCTTTTGCTAATAAACGAATGGTTTTTTCACCACCAATTAATTCATAGGCATTTGACTGAGTTTTGTCACGGTCATCATTTTTTGTATTATCAGATTCGTCGATAGCAAATAACGTCTTTAGCCACTTCATTGATTACTGTACTTACCTTAATAGAAACCTGCTGAGATTATAATGATATTTTTGATAATGGGTAATAGGGTGGCAGTGTATTGTATTTTTGCACCTGTTAATATTTTGCTACAAATTGATTTAATTATTAACTGTATTTTTGTTAATAACTTGGTTAGATTAAGGCAAAATAATAATAGGAAGTAATATGATTAGATTTGCACCGTTATTAAGCATAATTACGGTATCTGTAATACTCTCTGGATGCGAACAGGCTCAAGAACACGCACCCCATGTGAGTATTGATCAAAATCCTTATCCAAGTACTTACCAAGCCTTACCTCACAGTATGACGTTAGTGACCAATGCCACTGTGTTAACGGCTGCTGGAAATAAGCTTGAGAATACAGATTTATTATTTACCCAAGGTAAAATTACCGCAATTGGTAAGCAACTGGCTAAAACGAATACTATTGCCAATGACGTGACGGTTATTGATGCAACGGGTAAGTGGATCACACCGGGTATTATTGATGTTCACTCTCATTTAGGTGTTTATCCTAGTCCGGGGACATCGTCACATCAAGATGGTAATGAAATGACTTCCCCTGTGACTGCTGAAGTTTGGGCAGAGCACAGTGTATGGCCTCAAGATCCAGCCTTTAATCGTGCCCGTGAAGGGGGAGTGACGACACTGCAGATTTTACCCGGCTCAGGTAATCTTATCGGTGGGCGTGGGGTGACGTTAAGAAATGTACCTGCCGTTACTATGCAAGGAATGAAATTTCCAGATGCACCTTATGGATTAAAAATGGCGTGTGGTGAAAACCCAAAAAGGGTTTATGGTAAGCGCAAGCAAGAGCCTATGACGCGAATGGGAAATATGGCCGGATATCGTCAAGCATTTGCAGAAGCAACAGAATATAAACGTGCATGGGATCAATATGATGCCGATTATGCCGCGGGATTAAATCCTACCCCTCCGAAAAGAGACTTGACTAATGACACGCTGAAAGGGGTCTTAGAAGGCGATATTTTGATCCATAATCACTGCTATAAATCTGAAGAAATGGCGATGATGATAGATTTAGGTAAAGAGTTTAATTACCACTCTGGTACTTTCCATCACGCCATAGAAGCATACAAGATTGCCGATCTACTCGCTCAAAATGGAAATTGCGCCGCAATGTGGCCTGATTGGTGGGGATTTAAAATGGAGGCCAATGATATGGTTTTAGAAAATGTCGCAATAGTCGATGCTGTGGCGAATTCTTGTGCTGTGGTTCATTCAGATTCTAATATGACGATTCAACGTTTAAATCAAGAGGCGGCCAAAATTATGTATAACGCTAATCGACATGGATTTGCGTTAACCGAGGCGGATGCCATTCGTTGGATCACACTCAATGCTGCACAGTCTCTAGGTATTGCGGATAAAACGGGGTCAATTGAAGTTGGAAAAAATGCTGATATTGTGATTTGGGGGAGTAACCCTTTCAGTGTTTATGCGCAAGCAGAACAAGTTTTTATTGATGGGGCTAAGGTATTTGATCGTCAAGATGATGCTTATCGAGCAACAAGTGATTTCATGTTAGGTCAAGGTTAAGGGATAAGGCATTGAAAAAATTTAATGGTTCATTATTAGTGATGTCAATGTTGGTGGCTATCGCCTCTTGGACTGCTCAGGCACAAACGCTTGCGATTACTAATGCGAAAATTTACACCGCGACAGAGCAAGGTGTATTGGCTAATGCATCAATTGTAATGGAAGCGGGTAAAATCATAGCAGTCAATCCTGAGAATATTGAAGCCGATACGATTATTGATGCTCAAGGAGGAGTACTGACACCGGGCTTTATTGGTGTGATGAACGCTTTAGGTTTAGTTGAAATAGAGTTGGAATCAATCACTCAAGATAATAAAGATAAAAAAGCAGATGTGACATTTGATCCTAGCCTTGGATTTAACCCTAAAAGTACGGCAATCCCTTTTGCCAGAAAAGGCGGGATCACACGCAATGTTGTTGCAGCCAGTGCTGAAAAAGACAGTATTTTTGCAGGGCAAACCATTACAGTTGAATTGACGGGAGAATGGGATAGCATTATTGCGACTGAGCAAGCCTTGTTTTTGAAATTAGGTGCCGTTAAGGAAGGCTCTCGTATCGTGGGGATGCAAGTGCTCAAAAATAAGCTAGAAGAGCGTCAGCAAGCTGCAAGTGAAGTGATTCAAAAAGCGACTGCCAACTCTTTAAAAGCCGAATCAGTGAGAGAGAATGCTGTTATCGATGCGGTACTTGCAGGTAAAAAAACATTAATTGTTAGAGTTGATCGCGGCAGTGATATCATACAACTGATTAAACTTAAGCAGCGCTTTGGTTTGAAGTTAGTGCTGCTTGGCGCGGCTGATGCTGTAGCTGTAGCGCCGCTATTGGCGAAAGAGAATGTCCCGGTGGTGATGAATGCGATGCGCAATTTACCTGAAAGTTTTGATTCTTTGAATAATGCTTCAAATAATGCGGCTAAATTAACTCAGGCTGGTGTTAAGGTTATTTTAACAACTGGTGGTGATGCTCATGGTATTTATGCTTTACGCTACAACGCTGGTCATGCCGTTGCAAATGGTATGGAGTATAGTGCAGCGATGAGAGCCGTTACTGCAAATGCCGCTGATATTTTCCAGCTTGATGCGGGACGGATTGCAGTTGGTCAGTCAGCAGATGTGGTGTTGTGGAATGATGATCCATTTGAATATAGTAGTCATGTACAACAAATGTGGATAGCAGGTAAAGAACAACCCCTTGAAAGTCGTCAAGACTTACTTCGAGATCGTTATATGACAAAATCAAGTATGCCTGCGGCTTATTCTCAGTAACTTTAGGGGCTGATGATCTTTGGTGATTGTTTCTGCATCATAAATGTTGTCCGTAGGATCCGGCTAAACGTGTTTTACTTTTTCTTAAAAGCCATTTTTATTTAAAGAAAAGGAGCTTCAAATGGCTAGCCGTCACCTAGCTTATCGAGATTAAAACATGTTTATCTCGAGCATAATTTAATTATAGAATATTAATTGTCTCTAATGTAGATAGTAAAAAAGAATAGGGTTAGTCTAGAATGGCTAACCCTATTTTTTTTTGTGGTTTGAGGTATCATGGCTCTACGAAAAATGAGGATAAAATTGATGATTGAGAAGTATGCGGTTTTTGGCAATCCTATTGCGCAGAGTAAATCACCTTTTATTCATGCTGAGTTTGCTATGCAAACTCAGCAAAAAATCACTTACCAAGCTATTCTCGCTCCAGTTGATGATTTTCCCCAAACATTGGCAGCATTCTTTAAGGCGGGGGGGAAAGGTGCTAATGTCACCGCGCCCTTTAAAGAACAAGCTTTTGAGGCTTGTGATGAGCTAAGTGAATTGGCCCAACTGGCTGGTGCTGTGAATACCTTAATACGTTTAGATGATGGCCGTATTCGAGGGGATAATACTGATGGGGTCGGTTTGGTCAGTGATTTGAGGCAGCATTTTGGTGATCTGAAAGGCAATAAAGTACTCTTAGTGGGGGCGGGCGGTGCTGCTAGAGGGTGTATTAAGCCATTATTAGAGGCAGGAGTTCAACTTACTATTTGTAATCGGACTCATAGTAAAGCGGAGCAGTTAGCTCAAATATTTAAAGAGTTTGGCCCTGTGGAAGCAATACCGCTTGAAGCGCTAGCGAATGAGTATGATGTGATTATTAATTCAACGTCAGCTGGATTAACAGGTAAGCTAATTACTTTGCCTGGAAGTATAGTGAGTCAGAGGACGTTATGTTATGACATGTCTTATGGCGCTGAAGTCACATTATTTAATCAATGGGCTACAGCTCAAGAGGCTAATAAGGTGATTGATGGTTTGGGGATGCTTGTGAATCAAGCGGCACAAAGCTTTTATCTTTGGCGAGGAGTGATGCCAGAGGTGTCATCTGTATTGGCGCGTTTGCGTTCTCAACTTTAATCATTCTCCTAGGGTCTGTTATGAATCAAAGTGTGCAAATTCTCGATAGTTATCAATGGTCAGAGCAAGGGCTTAAAATCCAGGCTATGGTGAATGGTTTTCTCTTAGATTGCTTTGTATCAGATGTGAAGAAAGATGAAGCTGAAGCTATTTATACTGAGTACCAATTTGACCTTGAAGAGGCCATCACCTTAGCAATAAAGCAGAGTGATGGCCAAGGTGATATTGATATCTCTTTTAAAAATATTAAAGATATAGGTTAATTATTTCACTACTCCAGTTTTTTTCTTTGTCTTTTTCGGATTCCAAACTCGCTTTATGCTGTGATAAAAATTGTCTGGCTCCATCTGTGTTGAGGTCTCCAATGGCTTTTAATGCCATAGCTCTGTCTGTCCAAGTATCTGCTTTGACCGTTAAACTTTTTAAGTAATCAAAGTGTTCTTGTGCTTGTAAAGTACCTAGAGATGAAATGGCTGCCATGCGGATATATTCGTCATCTGATTTTGTTAAGTCATATATTGCAGGTATTGCTTTTGGATTATTGCTAAACCCTAATTGATACACATCCATGTACTTTTTCTTATCTTGCTTCTTGTTGTTTATTTTTGCAATCAAACTTTGTACATCGGCATCACTTGCTTTTGCATGGTATAAGTAGTTATTTAGCTTTGCTGCGAACTCTTTTACGAGTAAATCAAGTGGCTCGTTTAGGGTAGGTTCTATGATTTCGTTGAATGACCAAACGGGTACTTTACCTCGTTTAATGAAAACACCAATTCGTTTGTTGCCTTCTTTTGTTGGAATATCAGCACTTAGCATAGTAAAAGTAATAAAAGGAGTGTATGCATTTGTTCTATGATTGCGCATCACTAGCTTATTGAGTTTTACATCTGACTCAGAACTTTCAACAAAAGCTGTTTTTATACCGCGTGCATTTAGTTCTTTAGCTGTGTTTGTTTTTAAGTAATCAACAGGATCAAGCTTCGTTTCAGCTAATATCAAATCTGCTTTTAATACACCATAAGAGAATGTTTTCTCCGAATCAGCTCTGTTATCAGTGATAGAAACCTGTTGCTGGGATTCATCGTTAAGGTGAAACTTAATATTGGATACTGCGGGGGCGCTTACTTTATAGCTAGATGGTGCGCAGCCTTGTAATAAACTTCCTGCGACAACTGTGAATATTAAGGCTACTACATTTTTTTTCATGTTTTTTTATTTCTCAACTGTGTTTATTGGGGTTATAGACATAGAAGAAAAGTAGGGGATTTGTCTTCCATGACCATATTTATAATTTAATCCAATTAAATCTTAGATATAATATCTCAGCTTGATGTCGACAACAAGGAGGCTTAGCTCACCTCTTTTATATATTCATCTTTTAATTTGACGTAGTTGACTGCAGATTGAGGCAAGAATGCGAGTTCATCTTGTGTTAGTGGACGTATTTGTTTCGCTGGACTACCGACATAAAGATGGCCCGATTTTAATGTTTTACCGGGGGGAACTAAAGCGCCTGCGCCAAGAATAATGTCATTTTCTAATATGGCCCCGTCTAAAATGATCGCTCCCATGCCGATTAAAATACGATTACCGACTTGGCAACCATGGAGCATGGCTTTATGTCCAATAGTGACATCATCTCCAATAATAAGGGGGTGTCCTTCTGGATTGGAGGTTGATTTACGGGTTACATGCAAAACGCTGCCATCTTGAATATTCGTTCGCTTGCCAATATAAATACGATTCACATCTCCTCTTGCCGCGACCATGGGCCAAACACTGGCATCATCATCTAAGGTAATGTCACCCACAAGAACAGAGGCTTCATCTATATAGACACTTTTATTGAGTGTTGGGGTTACACCTTTATAGCTACGCAGTGATTTCAACATCATTGATACTCTTTATAAGATTAGTAAGTGAATTATACTGGGTTAATAACTGATAAAAAGCTTAAAAATTGACTTCCATGTACTTTAATTATACGTTTAGCTGGCTTTGTGTGCACTTAAATGGTTTATCGAAATTAAATGCAAAAAAGCCCTTGCGCTAATCTC
>NZ_CANMWS010000014.1 GCF_947501665.1 uncultured Shewanella sp.
GGGTGCGCATTATAGGGAGATTTGAGATTAGCGCAAGGGCTTTTTTGCATTTAATTTCGATAAACCATTTAAGTGCATACAAAGCCAGCTAAACGTATAAAAAAAGGGCTAAGCAGCCCTTTTAAAGTCTTATTATTCAAATAAAATTCGATTTATATAAAACATAATGCCAAATCCCAGAGGAATATTATAGGTTTCATGTTCAAAACCAAATGTCATAGTCGCAGAAGAGCGTAAGGAGTAACCTGAATAGAATAGGTTACAAACTTGCCATACTTCCCTCATCCTATAATTCACTGGCTGCTGCGTTATAGTCGTTGGTGATAAGCATCCCATGTTGAAATATTTCTGGCTCCGTATCAAAATCACTTGCGATCATTCCAACGCCAATTGCATCACTGCCCAATTGATCATTAGTATGCGTTGGAAGGGTTAAAGCTAGTCAAATACCATAACTAAAAGTCCTCTCAAGCTTTAAGAGTATTATCGGCATAATAATATTGAAATCTCCTATTCCAGACTCTTCACTATCACCGATTGTATATATAGGTAAGAAAAAGCGAGTCATCACATGACTTTATATCTCTCCCAAGACTGGGCTAAAATGAGTTTGATAATACTTTGCCTTTACTATATTTACTGAAAACCACCCCATCAATAATTTTGAAAGGATAGTGATTTTAAATTAGAAGCTTGCTGCTCTATACTAGAAACCACTTTAGGCGGATCAGTAATTGTACTCGATATTAAGGTGTTTAGTGTCATAAAAGTAAGCACCACCTTAATTAATGATGCTATTACCTATTGACGATGCTTCATAAATACTCCCTTATTTTAAATCAATAATCGCTAACTAGATGACAAATCAAGGGGTCACAATATTAAACCCAAAATATTGCCCAAGATTATCAAGCATTCCCATTGTTTCTAAAAACTTTTCTTTATCTCCTTCAAAAGTTATGCTGCCATCACTTATTGCATCTTGCATGGCTACCGCTCCTGTCATCAATTCATTCAATGTCTTACGTTGAATGGATACAGTGGCATCTGCATTTTCATCTTGCGTATTTGGAGAAGCATTTAAAACTGAATTTTCAAGGTAAAGGGCATACTTCTCTTTCACATCAGGTAATACATAATTAATGGTAATCATCTTACCCTCAGCTTTTTGGGCATCCAATTATATTCCCATATGATCAAAAATTAGGGGCCATAGACATATTTAAAATCACATCTATGCAGGCAGTATTTGGCGCTGCAACTTTTTGAATCCCATTACGAAGCTCTGTTGCTCCACTTAAATAGAAATTCCGCCAAGGCCCACTTTCAGCTTGATAACCTAATTGCTCTAACACATCTGCTTGTAATAATAGTGCAGTCCTTCTCTCTGGTTCTGCAAAGACTAAGTTATTCAAAAGAGTCGCAGCCCATTTATAATCCCCACGTTTGAAAGCTTGCTGACCTAAATTAAGCACTTTTCAGGCTGTTCATTCATAGTGAAACCCATATTAGCGAAATGCAGTGTCTGATCATGCATAAACTTATAGATATCACGTTGTGATTTTAAATGCGGGATCACACCTTGGTCCCACTCAAGCCAGTGATGCATACCTATAGCGACCTTAGACTCATCACCCCATATCATAATGGCTTGGTTTAAATATTTCGGCCATAACGAAGCGTCCCGTGTTTTTGCTCCTCTTAAAGTATATAAATTATGCATTGTATGCGCAGCATCTTCTGCGGTATTAATCATTTTATATTTTGGTACATACCACATCATTTATGAAGGTGCTTCTGATCCTTGAGCCATTAAAAACTCATATTCAAGCCCATCAATAGTTCTTTTTTCACTGGGAGGCTCCGCATTACCGTACACATATGATGCACAAGGACTCATTACTGTTCCAGCAAACACATTTTCCGCTATCGAATGCTCCATGAAGCCTTCGAGTGCAAATATTTTCACTTTACCACTATCGATATTTACTTGATAAACGACACCTTTCACACCACCAAAGTCATCGGCATGGAAATATGTATACATCGCAGCAACAACAGGTTTTTTAGGTCGGTGCTGATAATATCACTCAAGTGCCGCTTTAGCCGTTTCTGTTGAAATAAGAGGATCATAAATAGTGCTCCCTTTTTCACTTTCCACGATGGTCATGTTAGATAAATCTATGCTACGCATCTGGTAGACTCCCGGCACTACTTCAAATAAACTACTAATCATGAACAACTAACTTTGGCGCCACAAGTTAGGATTAACACTATTAGGAGACTGACTTCCCTGTTTAATAAAATCCTGATACACCTTTAAATCCCAGACGACCTTGTCTTGCGTATCTTTTACGATACCCTCATTGTTTAATGGTGCGATAAAACCTCTCTTTGCATCTTTAAAGCTATTTTTATTACGAATGGATAGGCCTCATATAGCGCATTATTTTTTTGTATCGTAAATTTACTTGCTTCCTGCCTAGTCGCAGACTCAGCACTTAACTCCCCCCCCAACAGAAAGCATCAGTTTAATGACTGGGAGTACTCTCCAAGAATCAATTATATTATTACTTTTACACTTCATAATTAGACTTTCCTCATTTTATAAATGAATAACCACAATAAATTTAGAACAGTTAACAACAAATCAAAACAGACCTTTCACGCTGGAGAAAATAGAGGGGGCCTATTCATAAACTTATTGCCACTTTTAGTCTTTATTTAAATAATAACGTTAAGAAAATTAACTTATATAAAATAATGCCTATATTTATAGTAAGATATAAAAACTGAAATTTATTTCACAATTTATTTAACTTATAATCATTAAAATATGCTTTTATTTATTATGTTAAATATATAAGTGATATGGCTCACAAAAATTTATTGATACCCACATCAAACTTAGAATAATAAATGTACAACCGGTATCGAAATCAATCAGTAATTATTTTTTATATTCAATATTTTTATTGTTTTTTATTTTTAACATCTGTATATTTGTCGGCGCTAGGAGCAAACAGTGTTTATTAATATACATTAAGACACTAATAATAACTTATGGATGAGTTGACTTTAGTCTAATAAAAACTTCATCACTTCTCATTTTTGTTCCTAGCTTTATTATAATTACAGGGACAATGAACAAATGAACAAATCAACAATCGCAGCTGCTCTTTTATTAAGCTTAACCAGTGCATCAGCACTTGCAGCTAATGATAACAATTATCATCATGAAGCTCAGTTAGATTACAACACTTCGAGTGAAGAATTCTCTGACGGTGACTGGGATCTAAACTACCGTTATTACACTGAGTCTGTTGATCAAAAAACCGTGCCTTATGCATTGAGCGGCTTTTTAGCGCAAAGCTCTAACATTGGCGGCCATTTTGGTTTTAATAATGACGAAATAGATTTCCGCAATTATGGTTTCGATGGCGAGTATGTGTTTGATTCCAAGTGGTTTATCAATGGTAAATTGAATCGAGCCGATCAAGATTCAGCAGATCAAATGACATATGGTATTGGTGGTGGTTACTACTTCAATAATACATCGAAAGTCTATGCAAACTACCAACGTTTAGATGTGGAACATCATGGTGAAAACACCGATGTTTATACTTTTGGTGTTAAAGGTTATTTACCAATTCCTGTTACTGAAGGTATTTTACTGGGCACAGAGTTAAACGGCTATCATTATTCAACCAAAGGTAAAACATCGACCAATGACTTTAGCATGTATGCCGATTGGTACATTACTCGCGCATGGTCTTTCGGTGCTAATTACGAAATTAAAGATAAAAGTGGCAGCGATGACGGTTACAGCATTAACACGGCTTATTTCTGGCGTCTAACGGATTCTATTTCAGCTATTGCCAAAGTTCAAAAGCAATTTGAACCCAATCAAGATGGTGTATCAGGTACATTAGCGATTAACGGCCGCTTCTAATATCGAGCAATAAATAGTGTCACAGTATCAACTTGAATAAAGTTGATTATTGATAAAAATGAATGCAAATCGTTTAATCGTTGGCATTCATTTTTTATTCAAATGAGTTAAATTACCCACTGCTAATATATTAGCTGTTATTTTATATAAAGAGTCCCTTCACTTGCATCTTTATTAATATTTCGCTTATAGTAATCGCGCTAGGAGCTAAGGGCTAAAAGTTAACGACTAATCCCCCAATAAAATTAATAAATATAGACTTATGGATAAGCTGAGCCGTCTTTCAACTCCCTTAACAATGTCTAGCTATTTTGTCTCCTAGCCTTATTCTAATTACAGGAACAAAATTAATGAATAACATCACTCTTGCAAGCCTGATTTTATTAAGCTTAGCCAGCCATTCGACCATTGCCGCAGAAGATAAGCCTTTTCATCATGAGTCACAAGTCGACTATATTACCTCCAGTGAGGAATTTTCAGATGGTAAATGGGGCCTACAATATCGATATTATCAAACAGCCGTCAACCAAGAAACAGTGCCCTATGCACTTAGTGGCTACTTAGCACAAACATCCAATATTGGCGGTGAATATATTGGCTTTGGCGATAGTGATAGGCAATATAATCTTGACGGTACTTATGTTTTTGACTCCAAATGGTTTGTTGGTCTAGGCTATCAAAAAACCGACCTTAGTGATTCAAACAACCTTAAACTCATTGAATCATACAAGGCTATAACACCTGACTCTAAAACCTATCAAGTCACCGGAGGATACTACTTAAATAAAACCAGTGCGGCTTATTTTTCATACCAATATAATGACGGAAATAAAGACAATAGCTTGTATAGCGAGGATACTACAGGTCATTATGTCGGCGCCGGATTAAAAACCTTAGTTCCCATGACTGTGACTGAAGGCATTTTTATCGATGCCAGTTACCATTATGCCGACACAGAAACAAAATATAGCGGTACAGGTATAGGAGGGAAAACAGAGCAAAACAGTAATAATTTTAATCTACAAGCTGATTGGTATTTTACTCGTTCTTGGTCTGTTGGCGGTTACTACCATACCGATGACAGTAGCAGCGATAATGATGATTACGGTATTGGTACCGCATACTTTTTACGCTTAAATAATGTCCTATCGGCACGAATTAATATCATTAAACAGTTTGAGCCCGATCTTGATGGTGTTTATGGTAATTTAAGTGTAAACGCCAGATTTTAACGCGTTACCCGTGAGACTTAAAGATGCATGTTTTCAGAGCCTGTAAAAGGTCCTAATTCAAAGCGTACTCTTGTAAAAGAAAAGGTGCAAGAATGCTTATTGCCTTTTAAGGTGATACAACTTCGATGCAGGTGATTTTACAGACTCCCAAAGGGCAGACTCTTATCAGTAAAGAGGAAAGCCTTTTATACTGCGTTATTGAACATCAGCTTAGAATGACTAGGCACGCTGTTTAGCTGACCATCAAGGATGATGGAAATGTCATTTATGCAAGAGCAATTAATGACCTTGCCTAAAAGGCTTTTAATTCCAGCTGCATCCTACATCTTCAAGTATCACGGGTATTGTTGCACGGGGAAAATTAACTCTCATCATTTATCATAGCGCTTCCTCGCCGCTTCAGGCATAAATTGAAGTTGTTTGTTCACCATGGCATTAAGCGCCAGATACAAAGGCGCCACATCAAGATCGCAATCGATAGTCTTAAGACTTAATGCCACAGCCTCAAGCGTGGATAAACTATCACCGCGAGGCGCTTTGCGTATTTTATACTGCGAAGGCTTATCTAAATTTAAATGCAAAGCTGGGTATTGCTCAAGCCAAGGATTTAAATTGATCATTTTGAACACTTTACGCCAGGTACCATCTAAAAAAAGTAAAATGGCATCCTTCACAGGTTTAATATCATCTATACATATGCTGTCATTACTTGGGTAAATGACATATACGGCTTTTTTACTCTGCTGCAAGAACAGCTTTAATCGAGTAAAGTCTTCTGGTGTTTCTCCCACGATAACGCTGATATTTGG
Organism: uncultured Shewanella sp.; assembly: GCF_947501665.1. Classification (GTDB taxonomy): domain Bacteria; phylum Pseudomonadota; class Gammaproteobacteria; order Enterobacterales; family Shewanellaceae; genus Shewanella. Next base: position 5,994 of record NZ_CANMWS010000014.1, read on the forward strand.
AATAACCAATGTTAATAACTTAACCGTATTTTTTGCATGCTTCACTTCAGCAGGATCTTGTAACACAATCACTTTATTTGTGATTTCAAGCTGAGTAATGCTCTCACAAATACAAGCGACCTTGGGATATTGGCACTTCAAACATTTCTCTCGTGACACAGAATAATTCTCTTCATTAAATAATCGATATTAAGCAATAAAAATCTCAATTTTGATATTGGCGAGTTTTACACTTCTAGTCTATATTCACAATGCTGGGAGCGTAGGCAAGAGATAACTAACTCAATGCCAAAATAAATTTATGGATTAAGTTGTACCCTTAACAATACTCGCCTCCTAGTCTCATCAAAAGGGAGATGATTATGAAACGTACAACCGCTATTGCTATTTTACTTAGCTTAACAGGATCTGCCGCTATCGCAGCAGATGACAACAATTATAAACACGAAATTCAAGCCTATTACTCTTCATCCACTGAAAATTTTTCAGACGGGCGATATGGTCTTAGTCAACGTAGCTACTTTGGTGGTGACGGTGTCAACCAGAGCAACGTCCCCTATGCTTTAAGTGGCGAGCTGGCTCAAAAAACAAATTTCGGTACACATTTTGCCGGTTTTAATGGTAACGGAAAAGATTATCATGTCGATTTTGAATTTGTCTTCGATTCCAAGATTTTTATTGCTGCAAAATATTATAAGACTGAACTAAAAGATTATGATGTAGATGGTTACTTTAGTTTAGGCGACTATGATGATTTTTACGGCATGGATATTGATAGAGACTTTACTGTACAAGATTATAAATCTGATGGTTATATTGGAGCTATCGGCTTTTATTTTGATCCCACATCATCAATTTATTTAGATTATCGTCGAGGAAATCTAAAGAATTATCCAACTATTCTAGACACCGAATTTGAATATAAAACAACTACCAATAATTTTGGTATCGGGGCAAATAGCTTCGTTGATTTTGTGCATACAGCGGGCCTTTATATGGCCGCTAAATATACCTATACCTCCTATGACCTAGAGCTTGTTGGCTACTCGCCAACCACAGAAGACTCCATTAATAGCATTGATTTAGCTCTTGATTGGTATCTTACTCAATCTTTCTCTATCGGAGGTAAATACCATGCTGATGATGGCAGTTTCGTCAGCAACGACGATGATTATGATTATAATGTGACCGCGGCTTATTTTTGGCGTATGACGGATCTTTTTTCTGCTCGACTTGAAGTCACTAAGCAACTTGAGCCCCAATTAGATGGCGCATATGGACGTATCAGCTTGGATGGACGTTTCTAAATAGCTCCCTTCCAAATCATATACTTTATGTTCTATAAAATGGCCAGAATCAATTCTGGCCATTTATTTTCAAGCAACATGAAACTCACTTTTCCAATGACTTTGATATTACAGTCACTCAGACAAGATTTTTTGTTTATGCCAGTGTGACAAGCGTTTCATTTTCATAATAACTAGCGAAATACTTGATAACACCAACATGACCAATCCAACAGCATAAGGTGCACTTAAGCTCGTTTGCTGAACTAACCCCGCTAATATAGACGCCCCGCTCATCTGAATAAAACCCAATATCGCCGTTGCCGTTCCTGCTCTCTCTCCAAACGCTGACAAAGCCATACTTGTTGCAGGTCCCAAAAGCAACGCAAATCCAATACACAGTAATAAGATAGGCAGCATAAAGCTCAGTGCTGCTTCAAAACCACTATTTGGCCCCCATTCTTTTAATACAATTTGCAAGCTTCCAGCCATAAACAAACATATTAATGCGAGGATCACTGTGCCTCGGTTACCCAGCTGTTTCATCACTAAAGGTGCAGCAAAACACGCCATAATATTCACCACGGCATTGAGTGCAAATAAGCCACTAAACGTTAGCTCGGACATACCTAAATGTTCAATAATCCATACAGGAGCATAAGACACATAACTTAAAATTGATGTCATTCCCACCATACAAATAAAGGCATAAAACAAGAAATGAGATTCTAACAGTACCGGCTTATAGCGTGACCAACGATATAACGCGCCTTCTGTCACCGTATGACTCGGTCTCGTTTCGGGTAAACGATAGCCAACATAAATGATGACAAATATGGCATAAAGCATCATAAACACAAATGTTGAACGCCAGCCAAATTGCAACGCCAACATCCCGCCTAAAGTGGGTGCTAACGCAGGAATAACACAAATCATACCATTTAAATAGCTATAATAATGCGCCCCCTCTTGAGATGAAAAACTGTCTCTGACTGCACTAAATACCACAATAGATGTTGCACATGCAGCCAAGCCTTGAAGCACTCGGGCAATTTGCAGCCAATGAAAATCAACAGCCATTGCAGCTAGCAAACTGCTTAGACAATAAAGAAGAATACCTATTAAGGCGATAGGCCGCCTACCATATCGATCTGCTAATGGGCCAATTAATAGCTGGCCTGTCCCCATTGCAAATAGGAAAAGTATCAAGGTCGATTGAATTTCACTTGCCGACACCCCAAACTCCGTTGCCATATTAGGCATTGAGGGTAAATAGATATCGATAGCGAGTGGGCTTAATACCACCATAGACATTAATATCGGTAATAAATTACGACGCATGCTTAAACCAACCCTCTTTTCTCTAATAATAAAACGGCTATTTTACTCAATTCATGTTATGAATAGAAATGATATGATTTACTAACTATATTTCCTATAAGGAATATCTATGAATTTAGATAACCTAGCTCGAATCGATCTAAATTTACTGGTCATTTTACAAATTTTGATTGAAGAGCAAAGTGTTACACGAGCAGCTAATCGTCTACACTTAAGCCAATCTTCCATCAGTAAAAGTTTAAATCGTTTAAGGGAGACCTTAGATGATCCCCTCTTTATTCGTACTGCTCATGGTTTAAAACCTACAGTGCATACTTTACACTTAACCAAAAAGTTGCCGCCGTTATTACAACAAATATATCAACTGACACAAGCCCCGCAATTTGTTCCAACAAGCAGTGAACGGCACTTTTCATTTGCTATGGTTGAAAGTGCCTATGACACATTAATTCCTTATTTTATCGGCCCTTTACTCAACGAAGCTCCAAATTTAAAATTAGACTCATACATATGGACAGAGAAATCCATGCAAGCAATCCAACAAGGTCAAATTGACTTTGGTATTTCAGGACGAGACTTGCATCCAAAATCTAATTTACAGATCCAACAACTTCCAGAAGGCATCGCACATCAAACATTGTTTACCGATCACCAAATTTGCTTGGCAAGAAAAAACCATCCTGTATTGAACATCGTCAAATCAGGACAATGGGATCTTAACCATTATCTCACTATGCAACATGTACAGGTTCGCTGTGAAGGCAATAATTGGTGGATGCTTGATTATCACTTAGCAGATCTTGGTTTGCGACGCCAACTGAGTACAACAGTATCTGATTTCTATGGCGCAGCGAGTGTTTGTGCCCACACTGATCTCATTTTTACCTTGCCAAGCAGTTTTGCTTGCCATGCCAAAAAGCTCTATCCATTAGTTGAACTGCCTTTACCGCTTTCTTTTGCGTCTATGGCTTATGTATTGCTTTGGCATACCAGCAATTCAGAAGAGCCAGGACATTTATGGGTCAAAGACACCATATGTAAAAGCATTTCTCAAATTATTAAACCTTAAGAAGCTAAATTTAACCTGAATAACCTGACATGAAAGCTATGAAGCACCTTACTTTACGTATATTATAAGGGTATTAAGTTTATTTAACGTGATCCTAAGCGCCAGAAGGTGCAACATATAAACTGACATTGGTGTTAGCGCCCTAAAATCAAACTGCGCCAGTCACCAATCATCAAATTATTTTGGAGTCATTATGATTTACAGCCAATTTCAACAAGCCCAATTACGAAATAGACTATCGGGTGCTCGAGGCTGGGCTTCCTTTGCAATAGGTATTTTATTACTTGCACTTATCCTCATCGCTCTCCCCTTTATCTTATTACTCGGTGCGATAAGTTTTGTGACGTTAGCCGTTTTTGGGCGTGTTTTTTTAAAGCGTCAATTAGCCCGTTTTCGTCAACAACAAGCCAAAGATATTAATCAGCAAGCACAAGACATTAATGCATCCTCCTCGCAAGCTCCCTCAGAAGGACGGACTTTTGAACATAACCCAAATGAAAAATAATCCATTTGGGCTCAGTACAGTTTACATTATTCAATAGTCAATTATCCCAGTTCAATTCGCTTATACCGTTTGAACTGGGTATCACTCATTCCCCATCTTGACTGATATTTTGGCTGTCATCCGTGTGTTCACGAGACACCATATATAAACGAAACAAAGCCACATTAATAAATAAACCAACAAAAGCGACGATGACATCCATCAAGTATTGTACTGGTAAACCTACCCCTTCTACTAACTTTGCTAATCCACCCCCTAATATTAATAGGGGGATATAAAGGCTGGCTATCATCATTGTTTTGTACACAATTGGACCACTAAAAGCAAAGCTACGCTTAATTGCCTCCATTGGCGTTAATCTTTCAACAACAACCATGAAATTAACAAAGGCTAAACGAGAAAAAATATAAAAACTAGCCGCTATTCCAACCACCCCTAACACCGGTGCGATAGCAACTAAAATAAAGAAGGGACCCAATATCGCTAACCCTGAAAACACCCCGGCAAGTAATAAACCTGGAACAAAATTTAAACTGGTTTTCAAAACTAAACCATTACTGGGTTTGTGCCCGAGTGAACGTAATTCTAAAAATAATGTTAATGCCGCAATTAACAAAGAAAAAAGCAATAATAAGACCATCATCACAATCATATGGGATGCACTAAATTGTGGATTTTCAACATCTGCGGAAGTAACTTCTAAACTTAACCACATTTGTAATCCGACCTGAATTAATAGGATCGGGATAGTAAGAGTTGCTAGTTGGCTGATATTATTTCTAAAAAAATTCAACGCTTGATTTAAAATTGCAGACAATGACATGTGTCTTTCCAATAAATAATGTAGATAAAACGAATTAGTGCTAAGGATACCCAAGTTTTAACCTGAATGCACAATACAAAGGTTAAAATTATGCCAATCTTAATGTAAAAAAATGCACCATAAGGCACAAAAAAGCTAAAATTATTGATATCAATTGACACTGGAGAGTCTCCAATGAAATCTTTAGCCCCTTTCCCCTTCACCCTGCTTCTTTTTATTTTTTCTTCTATGGTTTATGCTTCTCAGCTTGAAAGTTTAGCCGACACTATGCTTCAAGCAGATAAGACCTCAATATCAAATAACCCCGATCAGAAAGATCTTGTCAGCATGACAATGGATGAACTGGGGATCACACAAAACCAAGCACAAGGCGGATTAGGTAGCTTACTGTCAATGGCCAAATCCAGTCTTGGTGATAAAAGCTTTAGTTCTATAGCCGAATCTATTCCTGATATTAATAGCTTACTACAAGCGACACCTCAATTAGACAATACCTCAACGTTATCGACATTGAATAACACATTAGGTAATCAAAGCCCTACAGCACAAGGAAGCCTTATGGTCTACAATGCTTTCGATAAATTAGGCTTGTCCAAAGGACTGGTTGATCCTATGATGGATATTCTCGAAGATTATTTAAGCTCCTATGGTGGCAAAGATACTTCTGATTTACTCATGAAAGCCCTAACACCTTTAACTGTTACACAAGATCCTCTCGATCTTAGATAATCTGCCGATGCCTTACTGATCACGCTTATAAATTGAGTATTACTATGATAGAGAAATTAAAGCAGTTCTTAAATTTTCATGCTCAAGAACTTTCACCAGAAGACAAAGCTCAACACCTTAATTTAGCCGCAGCCTGCTTATTATTAGAAGTCATATACGCTGATGAGTCTTTCTCGGCTGAAGAGGCAAAACTACTTCCTCAATTGCTTTCCAAGACATTAAAATTAGATGATAAAGCTGTTGAGCAACTGATTAGTGATGCCAAAAATAAACAGAAAAAAAGCACCTCGCTTTTTGAATTTACATCTGAAATTAATGAGCAATTCTCTATTAAACAGAAACAACAGCTTATTTTAGCCATGTGGCGCCTCGCTTATGCTGATGGTCACTTATGTCAATATGAAGATCAACTCATTCGTCGCATGGCTGAGTTACTCTATTTAAAACATAGTGAGCTAATACAGATGCGAAATCTTGCGCTTAAGGAACGATAATAACCAAAAAGCCACGTGACGTGGCTTTTTGGTTATTATATTAAGCTAGTGCTGCTTGCCTGCGCTTTTTATGTTGTTTACGGCCTTCTAAGTAACTAAATAAAAGAACAACCAAACATACGGCATAAAGCATATTAGCCCCTAATGCGATACCAAGTATTAAACATAAAAAACAGCTGACGATTGCCAACGGCAGATAACGTTTACTTAATAATCGCCCAGCCGCTAACATAGAAACCGAATAAATAATCACAAAAACGCCATTCGTCCATGAAATAAGATCGTCCAACTCTTGCCCTGTCACATAAGTCAAAACAATCACGACAGCCATCGCAGCAATCACTGCATTAGATGCTCTCACGGGTAACTTATTCTCATTAAGTACTGAAAAATATTGCGGTAAGACTCCTTCACAACTAAAGCTATGAATAAGACGTGAGACACTGGCCGTATACACATTCACAGTAGCTAAGCCACTGGCAATCCCCAATACACCAATAATCTGTGCTCCATAGCCACCAAACTGTTGATTTATCACTCCCACCATAGCAACCCCACTCCCCTCAGGCACGAGCAATAATAGCAAAGTACAGCCCAAATAAACCAATCCCACAAGCATAATTCCTATCATCATTGCCGGAAGCATGTCTTTTTTAGGATTTTGAAAGTCATTAGCCAGATGTGTCATCGCTTCCACACCAAGAAAGCTCCAAAAAGCAATACCAGCTGCAATTGCAATGGTATGAACTTCCACTTCAATATGTGTCGTCAACGTCTTAATATCATCGACATTAGCCCCTATAGCTCCAAATAAGCTAACCACAACAGCCACCACACCTAAGGTCAGCATAAATTGGATTTTAGCCGATACCTGAATTCCTTTTTGATTGAGGAGAAATAAAATACTCAGCAGTAATAACTCCACCCCAACCTGATACCAGCCTGATAATGCCACTAATTCATTCACAAATTGAAAAGTCATTAAAATGGCTGCAGGGGCACCTAATGGCACAACAAGTACAAACATCAAGCCAATGGTACGCCCCGCACTTTGTCCAAAAGCTTTCTCAGCAAAATACGCAGGACCCGCTGCATGAGGAAGCGCTCCAGCCAAACGCCCAAAAACTAACGTAATAGGGATCATCGCAACGGTCAATAATACCCAAGCGATTAACGCTCCATTTCCCGCCGCTTCTATTGTCAATTGAGGTAGGATAAAAACTCCAGTACCCAGCAAAGTGGTGGCCATTAACCCCGCCCCCTGCCAACGTCCAATTTTTCCTTTCATTGATTATTTTTACACTATTCATCTGATTTATAATCTTTATATTTTAAACTTTCCTCATACTAAAATCTGACATACCACTCTGCCATACTCACAGCTTTTCCGTTAAAATGACGGAATTCCCGCCCTACACACACATTTTGATTGATACCCCCTCATGGACAAATTTGACTCCGCTATTGTAAATGCACTCAAACAAGACGCTAGACAAAGTATCTCTAATATTGCTGAGCAAGTGAGCCTATCTCGGTCGGCGGTATCTGAGCGGATCAAAAAAATGGAGCAACAAGGGATCATTCGAGGTTATCAAGTCTTGCTAAGTGAATCTCAAAAAGTCGGTGTATCCGCCTATTTTGAAATTCAACATCACTGTCCACGTTGCGCTGATGTGGTACACGTTTTTCAAGCAATTCCTGAGGTCATGACTTGTCGCGGGATCACTGGCGACATGGATTTATTGGTTTATGTGCAGGCGAAATCAATGCAGCGACTGCATGAAATAAGGGAATATATTGATGCACAAACTGACATCATCAAAATTAAAACTCACGTCGTGATGAGTGAGTGGATAGATAATCAAGTCAAATACTTAAGCTTCCATTCGACCTTTTAATTTATTCATGGCATTCTTTTCAAGTTGCCTGATCCGCTCAGCTGACACTTGATAGGTTTCAGCAAGCTCTTGCAGCGTTGCTTTTTCATCATTTAGCCAACGCGCTTGTAGAATATGTTGGCTACGCTCATCTAACGTTTTAATCGCTGACAATAAACGAGAGTGATTTTGAGAGTCCCAATTATCATTTTCAACTTGGGAAGCAAGATCGGATGAATGATCTTCTAAGTAATGCATGGGAGCAAAATCATGCTCATCATCATTATCACTGGATAAGTCAAAGGCAGGATCTTGTGCGGCCATTCGAGATTCCATTTCTGTCACATCCGCTTTTGACACACCTAAATTCTCAGCCACCATAGTGACCTCTGCATCGCTGAACCAGCCTAAACGCTTTTTAGCCTTACGCAAATTGAAAAATAACTTCCGTTGCGCTTTAGTGGTTGCCACTTTGACAATGCGCCAGTTTTTCAATACATACTCATGAATTTCAGCTTTGATCCAATGCACTGCAAAAGACACTAAACGCACCCCAACATCAGGATCAAAACGCTTAACGGCTTTCATTAAACCAATATTACCTTCTTGAATTAAGTCAGCTTGAGGCAATCCATAACCAGAGTACCCTTTGGCAACATGAACAACGAATCTCAAATGCGACATAATTAATTTTTTTGCCGCTTGCAAATCACCTGTCTCTTGAAGTCGCTTCGCCAGCTCATATTCCTGCTCTGGCTCAAGCATACTAATACTTTGGGCCGAGTGAACATAAGACTCTAAGCTACCACTACTTTGAGGAACCATTAGTGCCATTGTTTGCGTTTGATCAGTCATTCACGCTCCTAACTGTACTTAAACTCTATCGATACACTGCTAGTAAAGACTTTTAGCAGGCTGAAGAACTATCGACTATCTGACAGAATATGTCAACTATTCTACTAAGTAAATCCCACTTAATTATACTCAAATGGTCTATTACATTATGTGATAACGATCTTTATTTTCATTATTACACTATTTCATTTACGTTTATTTTTGCAACAAGAGTGTGCCAATGCAAATGAAGTCTCGTTCATATTCCCTTCTTCCATTTAATAGAGTCCAAATCGCTAGGAAGGTTCAATGGCTTTTAAATGCTGCCGAACTGATAAGTATGACCCTAACCATCCTAGAAAAGAAGCCAATATTACCAGTTGTATTAATTCAGGGAAGGTCAATGATTGCATCTTCAGCTCACTACCATACAAACCGAGCAGTTCACCTAAAGCTGATGACAAATATAACACCAACACATTAATAATAAGCCAAGCCAATACGCCGCCTATAATGCCGTACCAAATCCCCGTATAAAGAAAAGGCCGGCGAATAAAGGCTTCTGTCGCCCCCACCAGCTTCATTACTTCTATTTCTGTTTGCCGATTCATAATGGCAAGTCTTATGGTATTTCCTATCACTAAAACAACCGCTAATACCAACAAAGTTGCAATAGCGAGTACTGTACGCTCAAGTAAATTTAATATTGCTTGTAAACGCTCTAACCACTCAATGTCTAAACGACCAAAGCTCACTTCTGACTCTTGCTCTAATTTGGTCAATAGCCTTCTAGCCCCTTCAGGACTTGAGTAATGTAAAGTGGGGATCACGGTGATCACCGCAGGCAATGGGTTCGTATCTAAATAAGATAACGCCTCTCCAAAGCCGGAAAGTCGCTGAAACTCAGCCAAAGCTTGTGAGCGATCAATAAAATTCACTTCACTGACTTCAGGGTAAGCCTGAATGCGTGTCAGTAAACTCTGCATGGCCTTTTCATTAGGCTCTTTTTCAATAAATAAAGAAATTTCAGCGGCGCTATTCCAAGAGTGAGTAATCGCCTCGGCGTTTTTAACAAGTACCTGTAATGCAGCAGGTAAACTTAGACTCAACCCCAAAACTAACATCGTCATCACAGAGGATACTGGATTGCGCCAAAGCTCTCCCATGCTCGCCATTCCATGTTGAACATGACGAACAAAAAACATAATGAATCGACCCGATAAAGGCAGTTTACTGCGATTAAGTGAAACAGATTTTGATTGACTCATGAATATATTCCTTTCTACATCACCATAACTCTTCTTTACGAGTATATAATCACTGAATAATGGAAGATTCTAGCTCTTGCGCCCCTAGCATTCTTCCTTGCTTTAAGGTTAACGTTCGATATTTCATTCGCGCAATCAATCCCAAATCATGAGTAGCAACTAATACTGTTGTCCCTGCATTATTGAAGGTTTCAAATAAACGCAGAATATCCATCGACAATTTGGGATCCAAGTTCCCAGTAGGCTCATCAGCTAATAACAAAGGTGGCTTATTCACAATCGCTCGAGCAATACCCACTCTTTGCTGCTCACCGCCCGATAACATAATAGGCTGATGCTTCTCTTTACCGTACAAGCCAACCATGTCTAACGCTCCAGCGACTCGCTTACGAATTTCACCATGAGAAAAACCTTCTATCATAAGCGGTAAGGCCACATTGTCAAACACACTCTTATTCATCAATAAATGATGATTTTGAAAAATCATGCCAATATCACGACGAAGATAAGGCACTTGAGCCCGCTTCACTTTCGCTATATCGTGTCCATTAATCGATACACGGCCACCATTCGCTCTTTCTATTACGGTGATCAATTTGAGCAAGGTACTTTTACCCGCGCCAGAATGCCCGGTTAAAAAAGCCATTTCTCCCACTTTTAAATGAAAGCTGACATCTGATAATGCTTTTTGACCACCAGCATAAACTTTACTTACTTGCTCAAATTGGATCATTCATTCTCCAGAGTATGCGATTAAGCATTCATTCACATAACACTTTTATTATTGACCTGAATTATCAAGATTCTCTTGACTGAATAAAGCGTCAATAAAGTCTTTTGCATTAAAGGTACGTAAATCTTCAATTTGTTCCCCAACACCGATATGGCGAATAGGAATACCAAACTTATCGGCAATCGCAAAAATAACCCCCCCTTTTGCTGTACCATCTAACTTACTTATCGTGATACCTGTTACACCCACAGCCTCTTTAAATAACTGAGCTTGGCTTATCGCATTTTGTCCCGTACTCGCATCAAGCGTTAACATCACCTCATGGGGGGCATTCTCATCTTGTTTTTTCATCACACGAACGACCTTCTTCAGCTCATCCATCAAATGCGATTTATTCTGTAATCTGCCAGCAGTATCGGCAATTAACACGTCAATATTACGCGCTTTCGCTGACTGCAACGCATCAAATAATACCGAAGCACTATCAGCCCCAGTATGTTGAGCAACCACAGGAATATCGTTACGTTGACCCCACACTTGCAACTGCTCCACTGCCGCGGCTCTAAACGTATCGCCCGCAGCCAACATCACTGATTTACCTTGAGCCTGATATTGTTTTGCTAGCTTTCCAATGGTTGTGGTCTTCCCCACCCCATTAACGCCCACCATTAAAATAACAAATGGCCCCTCTTTATTGTCAGGGACTAAGGGGACAGAAACAGGCTCTAAGGTTTTTTGCATCTCCTCCCTTAATAAATCGTACAGTGCTTCACCATCTTTTAACTGCTTTCGACTTGCCTGATCTGTTAGCGTATCAATGAGACGTGTCGTGGTTTCAACACCCACATCAGCAATTAATAATTGCTCTTCTAATTCTTCAAATAAATCATCATCAATCTTTTTACCGCGAAACAGCCCTACAAAACCACTGCCAATATTTTCGCTGGTTCGCTTCAATCCTCGCTTTAAACGCGTAAAAAATCCTTCTTTTTCAGGTTTGGATTGCGGCTCGGGTTGAACGTCTAAAGCTTGTTCATCGATTGCGGCTTTTTCTGCAGCTTGTCTGGCTTCTTCTGCTTTCAGCGCCTCTAAACGTGCTTGCTCCTCAATTGCCGCTTTTTCGGCAGCTTGTCTGGCTTCTTCTGCTTTCAGCGCCTCTAAACGTGCTTGCTCCTCAATTGCCGCTTTTTCTGCAGATTGCCTAGCTTCTTCCGCTTTCAGCGCCTCTAAACGTGCTTGCTCCTCGATTGCCGCTTTTTCTGCAGCTTGCCTAGCTTCTTCAGCCTTCAGTGCCTCTAAACGTGCTTGCTCCTCGGCTGCGGCTTGTTCGCTTACCGCCTTTTCTTCTTGTGCGATTAACGCCTGCTCGTCTAACGCTCTCGCCTCTAGCAGCGCTTTGTCATCTTGTACTTTATCTTCTGTTACCGTTTCTGTCGGTTCAGCCTTAACTTCACCTTTAGATTTATCTTTACGAAACCAAGAAAAAAAACCTTTTTTTGCCATGTTAGATACCAGTGCTCAAATAACGAATATAATGCAATTAGGGTAAAAGACGCCTAAAAACACCTCAATGACACATTAAAATAGAGATGTTAATCGACAAAACGACGGTATCTCACCTTTTATGCCCACTTTGATATAAAATAACGACCTTAAATCAAAACGTGACAGTCTACCACTTTCTTTCTTCAGGCAAAATCATGAGGGCAAAATGACCAAAAAAAAACCGAATACGGGTCAGGTTCGTATCATTTCAGGACAATGGCGCTCACGTCGCTTACCCATTCATGATTTAGAAGGATTACGTCCTACAACGGATCGCGTCAAAGAAACACTGTTTAACTGGCTCAGTACCGATGTTGTAGGCGCACGAGTATTAGATTGCTTCACTGGCAGCGGCGCACTGAGTTTTGAAGCCTTATCGAGATACGCCGACTTTGCACAAATGTTGGAATTACAGCCCTCTGCAGCCAAGCAATTGCAACAGAACTTAACCACATTAAAATGCGAGCAAGGAAAGGTCATTAAAGGTGATACACTGACTTTACTCAAGACACCGCCTGATGAGCCCTTTAATATTATTTTTATTGATCCCCCTTTTCGTCAATCTCTCGCTGAAGAATGTATTCGCTTACTGAATTTACATCAATGGATAGCACCTGACGCATTAATTTACCTAGAAACAGAAACAGAGCTTTCAGCGCTGACTCTTCCTCAGCATTGGGTACAACTGAAAGAGAAAAAAGCTGGACAAGTGACTTATCGTTTATTTCAATCCACAAGCATAAACTGACATTAATCATTCGTTATCCTAGGCTTAAATAAAATATATATGAGCCTAGGAGCAACACTTGCGGCCTAAAGTCCTACATTTAATTAGTGCGTCTGAATTTGGCGGAATCCAATCAGCACTAAGTAGCTTGCTATCTTCTCCCCTGATAAATGATTTTGAGTTTCACATCAAAACGATTGATCTGAAACATTATCCATTAACGCATTACGAAGCAGATATAATATGCCTACATCATGCACTCAGCTGGCAATATCTCCCCAAAATACTCTTACTTAAACTCAGGAATTTTCACACCCCTATTTTATATCAAGAGCATCATTATTGTGATGGTTTTGTAAAGCACCAAGTCAGTAGGCCTAAGCGTTTTTTTTTAATGCTAAAGTTAAGTTACGGCATCATAGATACTGTCATTGCAGTTTCCCATTCTCAAGCTCAATGGATGAACCAACACCATCTTATCCCTCCAAAAAAACTGTTCGTGCTACAACAGGGAACAAAATTAAATCGCTTTGTTACATTACCAACAAAAAAAGCCGGGGAAACCTACGTTATTGGTTCCTACGGCAGATTACATAAACAAAAAGGATTCGACATACTTATCGAGGCTATCAAACTCATACCGAACGAAAATATTGAGCTCAAAATTGCAGGATCAGGAGAATTAGAACATATGCTTAAAAAGCTGGCTTCATCATTAACTAATATCCAATTTGTTGGTGCGAGTGACAATATCCCTGCTTTTCTAAACGAATGCGATGTCATCATTATTCCCTCAAGGTGGGAACCATTTGGCTTAGTGTTTCAAGAAGCAATGGCTGCAGGAAAACCTATCCTTCATTCGGGAGTCGATGGTCTCAATGAGCAAAGTACCCTACTCGATAAAAACCAAAATGAAGCCATATTTGAATTAACAGCCGAGTCCATTGCTCAAGCAATCCTTCACAGCATAAAATCCCCTTTGAACACTCTAACATCAGAACAACGATTGCAGATGCGGAAAAAATCGGATGAAACAGTGAGTCAATGGAAAAACTTATTAAACGCTTTTAAAGATAACAATTAAAAAGGGGAAATCGCTTTCCCCTTTCATATGTCATGCTCAATTAATCATCAAGCTTTGATTAGTTAGGTTTTCGTCATAACGCCACACATAGTAAGCAGGTTGGCTACCATCAAACGTCCAAATAGCAACAATCAACTCCTGTTGAGCAGTACCCAATACAAGATCTGTCACCAATACACCTTCATTTAATGGCCCTCTTATTAAACAAGTATCATAATCAACCTTATAACCACCTTCATCTTTGGTAACAAATTCTTCACAAATAGACACATATGCTCTATCACTGTATCCAGTATCGATACCTACAAACAAAGTATATTCAGATAGTAACTCATTCTCTGATCCAACAAACAAATTGCTTAATGATTCCACATCAACAGCAGCTTGTTCATCATCAGTCGTCGATACCGGCTCATCATCTACAGAATCTGTCGTGGTTATGCCTGACGAACTATCATCAGTTGTGCTGCTTGTATCCGTGCCGCTTGTAGTACTTGCCGCTGTAGAGCTATTATCACTCGCCGCACTAGAAGAGCTGGAATCATCTCCTCCTCCCCCTCCGCCACAGGCAACCAGTAGAGAAAATAAACCTAAAATACATACTCTTTTATACATTGAATTATTCATCGTCATTCCCTCTACTCGTTTGGAATAATTAAACCAGTGTCACCATTTTGATACCAATTGGGATTACCATTACCCAATGCATAATCAACAAAATCTGGATATGCTTCATTTAACGGTATTTTTTCAACTGGGTATGACCATCTCTCTGGAATAATTAATGCCCAAGGCATGCCATTCGCATTCTGAAAATACAAGCCTTCACTGGGGTTTGATGCATCATCGCCTTGACCAAATAAACGTGGATCAAACTTATCTGTGGGAGCCTTATTCTTAAGGTGAACCTCTAAAGCTCGCCCTGGATTACCACCGAGTACCGCTTCTGGTAACCAACCATGTGGAATATTGGGATTAGCAAAAATAAATGGATCATAAGGTAGCTCAGGCATGTCACTACTATTTATAGGTGTTTCAAAAGGGATCGTAATAGTCCAAGTAGGGTGCTCTGTTTGAGTACAACCTAATTGTGTGCCCAAGAATTCGCAGCCATAGGGAACAGTAGTATAGGAATGAACATCTTCAGTGATTATAAAAACGGCATTAGTTTGCCCTTCCTCTAGGATAGCATGGGACTGATTAACACCATCTAAATCCCAACGGATCGCAGATTCTTTGATTGCAGAGCGAGGAATGCCGGGTAATTGAATACCAAAACCATTGTGAAATGTTGCTCCAACAGCTAGGACTTTAACTTCTATTTTAACTCTTCTGATCTTTCCATCTTTTTCAAACTCATTAATTTTTACCTCCATCACAACATCGTTAAAATCATAATCTCCTTCCAGAGGATAAAGATCTTCATATACAATTGTCGCCACGCCTTCCGAACCGACAGGGTAATAACCCGTTGTCACGCCAGTTTCTGTTATTGTGATAGGATAATCTTCTACTTCACCATCCCCTGCGCCACCTGTAGGCCCTAAACTCTGTGTTGTACTCAAACGAAAACGTGCCCAAGTGTCACCTGCCTCAACCCAGCTTGGCACCTGAATAATGACAATGTTCTCACCTTCATCCATATATTCAGAGGCTATAACTTGCTCGTCACTATCGAAGTCTCCATCATGATTCAAATCAATCCAGGCATTGAGGTAACCTTCATTTCCTACGACATCGACAATTAATATCATATCTTCACCCACTTCAAACCCAGTAGGCATAGTAATACCATCTTCGTCATGACTATTATCACTGACATCATCAGAAAGAGGATAAGCATAAGCATCACCTTCATTATCAATTAATGCACCTAATTGAATACCTGAAACAATTTTATGACGAGCACCGTTACTAGCAATATTACTGCCATAAGAGTCTGGGGCATCGCCAAAATCAACCGAATCTCCAACAGGTACGTCAGCTAATGCACATCTTGCACCATCATTACTAGTAGAAGAGGGCCCATAAGCAAAAATGCCACTCACGCTCGGCTCCCCCTCTAAATTAGAGACTTTGTAAATATAACCATCAGAATTATTACTAATATACAAATTGCCATTCACGTCGAAAAACTGAGCACCGAAAGTAAAACCTCGTTGTGTGGCTGTTAAAAGTGTACCTAAATCCTCAGCTGCACCCGACGTTTTGTCTATTTTTAATAATTTTGCTGTTGTGCCATTGGTGACTGTGTATAAATATCCATTATCAGGATGAAAAGCAAAATCCGTAATACTATAACTCGCGTTAGACTGACTGCCTGCAACCAAGGTCATTTCATAATTATCTGGATCATCTAAAATAATTTTGAATAACCCCTTATTTTTCCGATAGCCATACCAAGCATTTTCATCTAATGCCACATCGCCTACATAAAAATTTCCTGCACTCGATGAAGCACCATCTTTACTCACATCCAATGCCACAACTTGATGATCAGTCCCCACTCTACCAAGTGAACCACTGGCGTAATCCCAACCATATAAATAACGATCAAATTTATTAAAACCAACACCGTTAAATGCAGCACCGCTTCCCATATCATTAGATAAAATGGTATAGCTACCCGTACCTAAATCGACACCAAAATTTTTAGGTAAAGATGAGGGCTTTTGAATAATAAAGGCTTTGGTTGGACACTCCTCAAAAGGTGCCGCATACGCGGACAACGAAAAGATAATGCCAATAATAAAAGTAAATGAAATAGGCCTTAGAGATAACATAGCAGCTCCTTCGCTAGAATAGATATATCTACTAAGCAATAGCCATGCCAAAAAAACAAAAACATTAAATATCAATAAGTAAGACTTAAACCATAAAAAACTAAAAGCGCATATTCGCATTTTGCAATGCAAATTCTCAAATTAAGAAAATGTTCCTTTGACTCTTCATCAAATGAAATAACAAGGTTAAAAGAATAAAGGTATTAAGTTACATATTTAGCTATCTACAGGGAAAAGGCTAAGATTAATTTATCATTGCAGTCACTGATGCATATGATGGGTAAATAACCCACAATAATAAAATGCAGCGGATCACCACATGAAAAAAATCCCTCTTATTTTCCCCACTATGCGACTGCCTTTTCTTTTATTACTTATTTGCTTTGCAGCATGGGGGGTCGCAGCCAATATGACCGATCCTTTAGTCAAAGTGTTTAGCCAAATTTTTACTATGTCTAGCGTTCAGGCTGCTTTAGTGCAATTTTCATATTATGGTGCCTATTTTTGTTTAGCCATTCCAGCCGCCATGATCAATAAACGCTATTCTTATAAAACAGGTGTTCTCACAGGATTAGGTTTAGCTATAGTTGGGGCTTTTTTATTTTACCCTGCGAGCCAATCTCTCTCATATGGTTACTTTCTCACAGCACTTTTTATTTTAGCAGGAGGGCTCTCTATTCTAGAGACTTCAGCCAGTCCTTATGTCATCAATATGGGACCTGTCGCCAATGCCACCAAAAGACTTAACTTCGCTCAATCATTTAATCCCATTGGTACCAACATAGGTGTCTTTCTTGCCGCCAGTTTTATCCTTCCTCATTTAAACCCAGCAACGGCACAAGAGCGAATGAGTATGCCAATTGATCAGCTAGCATCCATACAAACAGCTGAACTTAGTGCGGTAATGACACCTTATGTCGGCATGGCCTTTGCTCTGTTACTCACTTGGCTTGCCATTGCGATTAATAAGGCCCCCTCAGTCAATGCTTCCGTTTCATCAGAGGCACATCCTAAAATTCACTTTTTTAGTACCATAAAGCACTTATTAAAGAATCGACATTATAAATATGGTGTCATGGCACAGTTTTTTAATATGGCTGCACAAACCTGTGTGTGGACGTTTACGATTAGGTATGTCATGAATGCTTTGTCTAGCAATGCAGAGGAAGCTGGCACCTATTTGCAATACAGCATGATAACCTTCCTATTATCTCGATTTCTTATGACATGGTTAATGGGCTATGTTAAACCAACCCTATTGCTTGCCATTTCCACCATCATTGCAGCTAGTCTATCGGTTTTCATGATGTTTACTCCTACAATCTATGGAGTATGGGCGTTGGTGGCAATTTCAGCCTGTATGTCGCTTATGTTCCCAACCATATACGGTATTGCACTACAAGGCCTCAAACACAATACACAATTTGGTGCTGCAGGTTTAGTCATGGCCATGTTAGGAGGTGCCCTAATCCCTATGGTACAAGGACTTCTCATTGATACCTATGGCGTCGTATTTTCTTATATCGTGCCTGCTATTTGCTTTATATTAGTGACATGCTATGCCTTATTCGATTTAAACGTCATAAGGCATAATACAGATTTAAGCGAGTAATAAATCTAATTCAAATTGGGCTTTTTCTATACTTTCTTGAGCGATAGCCTCTCCCATAGATAAGCCTTCTGCGTAGATAAATTCAAGCTCTGTGATCCCGACAAACCCTAGTACCGTTCTAAGATAAGGAGAGAGATGATCGCTGGCCATATTTTTATGGACACCGCCTCGAGTAGTAATGACAATGGCTTTTTTATCAGTTAATAACCCTTCAGGTCCCTGATCGGTATAACGAAAAGTTACACCTGCTCTAGCAACAAGATCAATCCACTGCTTCAATTGGGTAGGAATGGTGAAATTATACATTGGGGCGGTAATAATGACGGTGTCGTGTGCTTTTAGCTCTTTCACTAAACGATCTGACAAAGACAGCGCATCTTGTTGCCGAGCATTTAAACTCTCAGCCCCTCTTAAGGCCATCGCCAATTCACCATCCAATGTCGGTAACTGACTGTTTGTTAAATCTCTAATGGTCACATTCACATTTTTATCTGATAATTGTGCCATTGCATAATCAATCAATTGATTAGATTGAGAATGCTCTCCTAATATGCTTGAAGTTAATACTAAGACTTTAGACATCATTGACTCCATCAATATAAAGAGACCCTTTCTCTTTATCATAAGCTGATTCTAATAGCCTACAAAATAGAAAAAAAGTGCATAAAATCTCTATCAATGAATCAAAAAATCGAAAGGTTAATCTCAGTTGTTCTCCACAGGAGTCGTCACATAAACCCCGTCAAATACTGCGCAACGCTTTTCATTACAAAAGAGTTCAATCAATAACTTACACTTTACTCTACGACCTTTCTCTAACCCTGACAAATCAATATTCGGCCAAGTCACAACCGCTTGAGGTTGCTCATGAATGGGGGCAATGTACCTTATATCGGCCTTAGCTAACACGATATCACCTTTAAGTTTACACTGCTTTTGTTTTAACCATATCAGTCCCCAACCCGTTAATGTCATCAAAGTATAAATACTGCCTGCAAACATAGTTTGATGTAGGTTGAGATTAGGTTCCAAAGGAGCTGAAACAGACAATTGCCTGCCATCATACTCAGCCGCCTTTACTTGCATAAATTGACTTAAAGGAATGGTTTTATGCCAAGTCATTGTTAATTCTTTTAATAAATCATCAGTATCCATACACTCATCATTCATAACAACCTCAACTCAAATTCAAACGTATTTATACCTGAAGGTTAAACGTCACAGGACCATCATTAACTAAGGATACTTGCATGTCTGCAGCAAATTGCCCTGTTTGAGTTGTCACCCCCTCGCTTCGACAAAAATTGATAAATCCACCGTATAAAGCTTCAGCCTGCTCAGGCGTACCCGCTCCCGAAAAACTGGGGCGTAACCCTTTTTTAGTATTAGCAGCTAAGGTAAATTGAGAAACAACCAGTAATTCTCCAGCAATTTGCTGTAAATTCAGGTTCATTTTTCCATTTTCATCAGAAAATACCCTATACTGCATCACTTTTTTCGCCAACTTTTGCATTTTCTCTATCGTATCATCTTGCTCAACACCTAATAACACGAGTAAACCTTGTTTTATCTCACCACAGGTCACTCCATCCACATCAACTTTAACCTGTTTAACTCTTTGAATTAACGCTATCATTTTTACCTTTACTTCTATGATTAAGTGTATGTCAATTGATTGAATAACCATTTTCCGCTAATAGCTATTCTTCTTCATCTACGCCAGCAATTAACTTCTGTAATTGTTGATCGATATGTTCAGGTAGTGCAGCAGTAATTTCAGCGCCAATTAATACAATCACCCAAGATAAGTAAACCCACACAAATAAAATAGGGATGGATGCTAATGCACCATAAATAGCTTCATAAGTCGGAAATTGCGTCACATATAAAGTAAACCCTTTTTTACTCAACTCAAATAAAAGGGCAGCAACAAACGCACCAAATAATGCATGAATGAACTTCACTTTTTGATTAGGCACTACCATATACAACAATAAAAAAGCGGCCATAGAAAAAAACATAGGCAAGCGTTTAACCAAAGGCGCCACATGAACAAGATCCGATTCACTCACTACTTTTAGCGATACGATATATGAACTTGCAACTAAACTGGCCCCCACAAGTACTGGACCAAGAGTAAGTACCATCCAGTACATCGAAAAAGACACCATACTGCGACGCTTCTCTTTTGTGCGCCAAATACTATTGAGTGCCTTATCGATAGCGGAGATCAAGAAAATAGCCACCAGCACTAACGCGGCAATCCCCACCGTCGTTCCTTTCGAAGCATTATCAACAAACTCATTTAAATAGACTTGAACAGTATCACCGGCTGCGGGAAGAAAGTTTTTATAAACAAACCCTTCAATTTCTTCTCTCAGTCCCACAAAGACTGGAAAAGCCGATAACATCGATACCATAACTGCGACTAAAGGTACTAATGATAGTAAAGTCACATACGCTAAATGACCCGCACGAATATTGACTTGATCGGTTTTTAATCTTGCTAATAAATGGACTAAAAATTCCCAAAACCCTCGAAACAGACTGATAAGCTTTTTAATATTCATCATTTTTTTCATAAGGTTTCTCTTGCTTTTTCCCTAGTTACTTCAGTATTGTGACTCATATAAGGTTATATTAACAAGTTACTAAGGTAGATCTATGTCTCAACAAGGTTCGGCAGGTAATGTGATTGCTGCTATCGCTAGCGTATTCATTCCCGGTCTTGGGCAACTAGTGCAAGGACGTGTTTTGGCTGCTCTATTATTTTTTGTCTTTATTGGCGCGGCGTATAGCATGTGGGTGTTTATTATTCCTCCTATCATTGGCTTTCTACTCCATATTTGGTGCATTGCTGATGCTGCAACTTTTAGAAGCTGAACAATTGAAAACAAAAAAGCCTAAGATATTTTCATCTTAGGCTTTTAATTCTCAGTGCTGTTCTTGCTTATCTAAAGGAAAGAACAAATCGAGTTGATACTTTATTTACTGCTGCGGTTATGACGCTTACGCTCATTCTCAGTCAAATAACGCTTACGAACACGAATATTTTCAGGTGTCACCTCAACTAACTCATCATCATCAATAAACTCTAATGCTTGCTCTAGAGTCATTTCAATATGTGGCGTTAAGACTTGTGCTTCATCAGTACCTGAAGCGCGCATGTTAGTAAGCTGCTTACCTTTCAAACAGTTAACTGTCAAATCGTTAGCTCGCGCATGCAAACCAATCACTTGACCTTCATACACTTCTGCAGCATGACCAATAAAGAGGCGGCCACGATCTTGCAAACCAAATAATGCGAATGTCAATGCTTTACCAGTAGCATTAGAAATCAAAACACCACGTGCACGCTGACCAATATCACCCCCTTTCACTGGACCATAATGATCAAATGAATGATAAATAAGGCCAGTACCAGACGTTGATGTCATGAACTCAGTTTGGAAACCAATTAAACCACGGCTTGGAATAATAAAGTCGATACGAACACGACCCTTACCATCAAGCTGCATGTCTTTCATATCACCTTTACGGATCCCTAACTTCTCTATGACACTCCCTTGATGTTCTTCTTCAACATCAACCGTCAATGTTTCGTAAGGTTCACACATCACGCCATCAATTTCTTTTTCGATAACTTCTGGACGCGATACCGCTAACTCATAACCTTCACGACGCATGTTTTCAATCAGAATTGAAAGGTGAAGTTCACCACGACCTGATACACGGAAACGATCTGGGCTTTCAGTCTCTTCAACGCGAAGTGCAACGTTATGTACAAGTTCCTGCTCTAAACGCTCAAGGATATTACGCGAAGTAACGTATTTACCTTCTTTACCTGCGAATGGAGAGGTGTTGACTTGGAAAGTCATAGTAAGTGTTGGCTCATCAACCGATAATGGCGGTAGAGCCTCTACGGTAGTTGTTGCACAAACAGTATCTGAAATTTGAAGCTGACCAAGACCGGTAATCGCCACAATATCACCTGCATTGGCAACATCGACTTCATGACGGTCAAGACCCATGTAACCAAGCACTTGACCCATTTTACCATTGCGTTTCTTACCGTCAGCGCCTACGACTGTAACTTGCTGATTGGTTTTAACGCTACCACGCTTGATACGACCAACACCGATTACCCCTACATATGAGTTGTAATCAAGTTGAGAGATCTGCATTTGGAAATCACCTTCTGCATCGGCATCAGGAGAAGAGACTTTTTCCACAATTGTTTCAAACAATGGTGTCATATCTTCACTTGTTTCATCTGGATCAAGTGAAGCAAAACCATTTAATGCTGACGCATAAACGATTGGAAAGTCCAATTGCTCATCGGTTGCACCTAAATTATCAAACAAATCAAAAACTTGATCAATTACCCAATCAGGACGAGCACCTGGGCGGTCAATTTTGTTAATGACGACAATTGGTTTAAGGCCTTGCGCGAACGCTTTTTTGGTCACAAAACGAGTTTGTGGCATAGGACCATCAACCGCATCAACTAACAATAAAACAGAGTCGACCATTGACAAGACACGCTCAACTTCACCACCGAAATCGGCGTGACCTGGAGTATCAACGATATTAATACGATAATCGTTCCACTTGATGGCAGTGTTCTTGGCCAGAATCGTGATCCCACGCTCCTTTTCAAGATCATTTGAATCCATCACCCGCTCAGCGGCTTCTCCTCGAGACTCAAGGGTTCCTGACTGCGCCAGCAGCTTATCAACCAAGGTCGTTTTACCATGGTCAACGTGTGCAATAATGGCGATGTTACGTAAATTCTCTAACACGGCTAAACCTCTTACCATCGGGATATATATAGGGTTATTATAACGAAACAAATACACTTCATTTTATTCGTTACGATAAAAAGCGTGCTATTCTACTCTAGCCTAGAGTAATCTCACAGGATTATTTTTAACCAATCACAATAAAGTTACCTTTTTAGTGACTTTTGTTACTCAGGCCAATCAAATCCAATCAATAATCATGCAGTTTAATACAAATGATAATTTTTTTTGCAAGAGCCCAAACTGAAGGTGCACAATAATCGAGCATTTATCGATCCAGTAAAGTCACTTTTTTATTATCTCAATCAAATAATCAGCTATTCTTTTTACACCATGAAGGTAAGATGATGAGTTATAGAGTATTTACTCTTTACCATTATTCACTTACTTTACCGGATTGAGTGCACTGATATGATGCGAATGAAAGCGCTAAAATCGTGCAACCAACGCACCAAATTGGTGCGAAACACCCCCAGATTAAAATGGTAAAGATCTTATAATTATTTTAAATCATATTGTTACAATATTGGCACGGCTCTCGCTAATAGTCTTTCGAACTGCATCTAGCCAAAAATATGATGCCATTGAAATTAGAGTGTGACTTTACCCAACTCGGAGACTTTATATAATGTCAGCTGAATCAGTTTTACAGCAATTACAAGAATTAGAAGTTAAATTTGTTGATTTGCGTTTTACCGATACTCGAGGTAAAGAGCAACACGTCTCAATTCCAGCTCATCAGATTGATGATGACTTCTTTGAAGACGGTAAAATGTTTGATGGCTCCTCTATTTCAGGTTGGAAAGGGATCAACGAATCTGACATGGTGCTGATGCCTGATCCTAGCAGTTTTGTTCTTGATCCTTTCACAGCCGATGTCACTGCCAATATACGTTGTGATATTTTAGAACCGACCACCATGTCTGGCTATAACCGTGATCCTCGCTCTATCGCTAAAAAAGCAGAAGAGTACCTTCGCTCTACAGGTATTGCTGACACGGTATTAGTTGGCCCTGAACCAGAATTTTTCTTATTTGACGACGTTAAATATGGCGCAGATATGTCAGGCTGTTTTTATAAAGTTGACGCTGAAGAAGCCAGTTGGAATTCAGGAAAAAGCTATGAAGGTGGTAACACAGGTCACCGACCTGGCGTTAAAGGTGGTTATTTCCCAGTAGCACCCGTTGATTCTTCACAAGATTTACGCAGTGCCATGTGTCTTGTTCTTGAAGAAATGGGACAAGTGGTTGAAGCCCACCACCATGAAGTCGCAACAGCAGGCCAAAATGAAATTGCAACACGTTTTAATTCTCTGACTCTAAAAGCAGATGAAGTACAAGTATTGAAATATGTCATCCATAATGTTGCCCATGCTTATGGAAAAACAGCCACTTTTATGCCAAAACCTGTTGTAGGTGATAACGGCAGTGGAATGCACGTTCACCAATCACTCGCTAAAGATGGCGTCAATCTTTTCGCTGGAGATAAATATGGTGGATTAAGTGAAACTGCCCTATATTATATCGGTGGGATCATCAAACACGCTAAGGCGATCAATGCATTTGCTAATCCAGCAACGAACTCCTACAAACGCCTAATTCCCCATTTCGAAGCGCCTGTTATGCTAGCTTATTCTGCACGTAACCGCTCAGCTTCTATTCGTATTCCTGTGGTACCAAGTGCAAAAGGTCGTCGTATTGAGGTACGTTTCCCTGATCCAATGGCAAACCCTTATTTGGCTTTCTCTGCTATGCTAATGGCCGGTATTGATGGGATTCAAAATAAAATTCATCCAGGTGAAGCTATGGATAAAGATCTCTATGACTTACCAGCTGAAGAAGCTGCTGAGATCCCACAAGTGGCCACCTCATTACAAGAAGCCCTCGACTGCCTCGATGCAGATCGTGAATTTTTAACACGTGGTGATGTTTTTTGTAATGATTTCATCGATTCATACATAAACTTAAAACAAGAGGATGTTGAAAAAGTAAACAACACCACTCATCCTGTAGAGTTCGAGCTTTACTACAGTCTTTAAATATCAGCTATGCCTTCGAGAATAAATCCTCGGCCGCCTCTTTGAGGCGGTTTTTTCCCCATTGACTATCCTACCTTTGTACCTCGCCCTATCACTGACTACACTTTATGATAAGTAAGTCGTAATTCAGTTAACTTATGGTAATGTTAATCAATCAAATGAAAAATAATCACGCTAACTCAGACGATGTCCAATAAATTGGCTTTTATTTCTGAGGGTATTTTTCATCATAATGAATCCACTAAATCAGGGTATCGTCATGATAATACAGATAATGCGCTTATTGAAATCAGCCGTGATAGGTATGTTACTTGTCAGCTTATTTCCAATAGCAGCCTTCGCCGTTGATTGGCCTCAAGAAATTACAGAACCAGAAGGAAAAATTGTTGTTTATCAACTTCAACCTGACTCTTTATCGGGCAATACTCTCCAAGGAAAAGCGGCCTTATCAATTGAATTAACAGGCCAAAGCACGCCCACTTTCGGCGCCTTTTGGTTCATCGCTAGAGTCGATACCGGCAGTGAAGTTGCTCAAGTAAGAGATGTCGATGTCACACAAATTAAATGGCCAGATTCAACACCTAATACCGATAAACTCAATACGATTGTTGATAATGCGCTAAAATCCACCACATTTCAGCTTTCAATGAAAAGCTTAACAGCCAGTTTAGCAAGCTCAAAGCAAGAAAGAAAAAGCTTAGAAGAACTTAAAAATACAGCCCCAACCATCATTTTCAAACAAGAACTCACAGTTTTACTCACTTATGATGGTGCGCCAATTTATCGGGCTATTGATAATTCGCAATATGAAAGAGTCATTAACACTCCCTTTGCAGTTGCACGAAATAAAACGACTAAAAAACTTTATTTAAGCAGTGGTAGCTTTTGGTATGAAGCTGACAACCCATTAGGCCCTTGGACATTAACCCGCAAGCCACCTGCAGAGCTTGTAAAGTTGATGCCTAAACCCAAAACAACCTCGTCGACCTCAGGTACTCCACCTGCTATTTATGCCACAACGACTCCTACTGAGCTTATTTCAACTCAAGGACAACCAAAATGGAAAAGTTTAATTGCAGGACAATTACTTTATGTCACCAATACAGAAGTACCTTGGATAAGAGATACCTCCAATAATAAAATGTATGTTTTACTGTCAGGTCGTTGGTATAGCGCTGCAAAAGAATCAGGCCCTTGGACCTTTGTGAGAGCAGATAAATTACCAGAGAGCTTTAGCAATATTCCCCCAGATTCAGATATCAGTGGTGTACGAGTATCCGTTGCAGGTACTGCGGAAGCCAATGAAGCTGTTATCAATGCCAAGATCCCGCAAACGGCAGCCATCACTCGTAAGGGCACGACAACAACAGTCACTTACAATGGCGACCCCAAATTTGAAATGATCCCAGGCACTCAAGTCGCCTATGCTGTCAATACTGACTCACAAGTATTAAGAGTGGATAACAAGTTCTATGCCGTCGATAATGGTGTTTGGTTTATTGCCTCGTCACCAACAGGGCCTTGGATTGTTGCCGATCATATTCCGAGTGAGCAAATCGCTCAAATACCACCAAGCTCCCCTGTTTATAACACGACTTATGTGCAAATTTATGATTCGACTCCTGATGTCGTTTATGTTGGCTATACTTCAGGCTATTTATGGTCCTATCCGTATTATGGTGTCCCCGTTTATGGTACAGGCTGGTATTACCCCCCATTATGGGGTCCCTACTATTATCCCAGACCCGTAACATGGGGAGTTTACGTTGGTTATAACCCATGGATTGGTTGGAACTATGGTATGTCTTGGGGTTATGGCTTCTATAGTGCAGGATTTGCATGGGGTGTTGCTTGGGGAGGAGGATATTATGCAGGAGGCTATCACGGCGGAGGTTATCGCTCACCAGTCTTTATCAATAATGGCAATATTAATATCAATACAGGTAATATTAATATTGGAAATAATATAAACTTTGGAAATAAAACCAATATAAACAATCAAATACAAAAAAACAATATTACTAGGAATAATATTTATAATAACCCTCAAAACAGAGTAAGAAATGCTGATAAGTCGACCTTAAATAAAAATTTTACTCAAGCAACTCATAATCCAACACGAAAGAATAATGTTTTTTCAGATAGAAATGGAAACGTTGCTCGCGATAATAATGGACAATGGCAAAGCCGAACAAACAAACAATGGCAAAATGTTAGCAATCAGCACAACATGTCTCAAACACAAAAAAATAACCTGAATAACAAAGCCCAAAATCATACCAATGGTTCAGGTGACTTCTCAAATGATTTCAAGCAACAAATGAATAATCGGGGTATCGATAGAGATAGTTTAAATAACTCAAGAAACATCCGTCAAAATTTTCAAGGTCAAGGACGTTTCCAAAGAGGACGTAAATAACCTCAACAACGAGGTCATTTTTCTTTAAATTGAAAACATTGAATGTTATTACGCCCTTTATGTTTAGCCGCATAAAGGGCCTCATCTGCCTGTTCTATGATATTTTCTTCATTATTTCCCGTAAAACGACAAATACCCGCTGAAAAACTCACTTTAAACTCACCTTGCTCGCTACTGTGTTCTAATTGATTAAATGCTTCTCTAATTTCATTCATTACAAACAAGGCTTCACTTTCTCGTGTTCCAGGAAAAACCACAGCAAACTCTTCCCCTCCATAACGTCCAATACTGTGACTGCCCCTCAACCTTTGCTTAAGAAATAAAGAAAGCGTTGAGATAACTTTATCGCCAACAGTATGACCATAGCTATCATTAACTTTCTTAAAAAAATCAATATCAACCATAGCAAAACACAAGGCTTCCCCTTGCTCTTTGGCATAACGGCATGCTTGCTTCAATTTATCTAATATATGTGTATGATTAAATAATCCTGTTAAACTATCCCGAATAATCAAATCATTGAGTACTCGACCTCGCTCACAACGCGTTTGCACCGTTGAAACAAGGTGTTTTGGCGCAATAGGCTTAGTGAGAAAATCATCTCCTCCCAACTTCATAGCATTTAATTGAATATCTTTATTATTCTCACCTGAAAGGAATAAAATAGGCAATCGTAAGTATGCCGATTGCTGCCGAATAACACTGGCTAATTCCACTCCTGTGCACCCTGGCATATACATATCCATTAATATCAATTCGGGTTCAAATTGCTCCATAGCATCTAATATCATCAAGGGCTCAGTCACAATATGCGTTATCATTCCCGCCCGATTTAATGCATGCTCACAAAACAGTGCTTGGCTATGAGAATCATCCATGATTAATACCTTATAAGGCTTTAATGATGGACTGGTATAAAATTGTTCTACTGAACGAAGCAATTGAGCCACTGTCGGTCGCACATAGAAACCCGAACCACCCACATGGCAAGCAGATAATCGAAGTTCAATCGAGACATTTTCTTGATGAGTAATAAAAATTTTAGGTACATTTGCCTGGTGAGCCTTCATCAACTCAATACCTAATCCTTCTTCGTCAAAATCAACATCAATGATAATAGCGCTTCGCGTGAACTCGTTTGATCGTGAAATAAAATCTTGCTTATTTTTAATAATCTTGCAATAAACATCAAAGAAAACAAGCTGTTCAGCCAACTTTTCTGCCAACTCTTGGTTTAATGCTAGAAGAATAGGATATTTATGTGGAATATAAGGCGCAGGATCCAGTTTATCATCATGACGTAACACTATTTTGGCAAGGACATTAATGTCATAATCTAAAGACACCAACTCTTCAAATTTCAAGTTGCGATTCATCTGCTGTAAGCTATTTAACTGCAATTGAATTTTAATCACTTTGTCCAATAAATCCTGTGACTCCACTTCTTTTATTTGACGGAATAAGCCATGAACTTTATCAATGAGTTTATCTAACTCATACTGTGTCAAACTCATCTGAGCGACATCAACATCTATGGGTGACGAATAAAATGTTCGCCAGCAATGCAATAATTCTCTCACCTTATGAGTTATTTTTTGAGGTAACTTATTCTTGACAGTCTGCTGATTATTCACCATGAGACTCTCTTTCCTCTTATGCCATTAATCCATTCCTTACAGTATAGCTGTCCCC
Source organism: uncultured Shewanella sp. (assembly GCF_947501665.1). GTDB lineage: Bacteria > Pseudomonadota > Gammaproteobacteria > Enterobacterales > Shewanellaceae > Shewanella. The sequence goes on from NZ_CANMWS010000014.1 coordinate 35,655, forward strand.
TGTTTACTTTCTCTAAATACTGAATCCACATGATTTAAAAGTGTGAGTTTCATCACCGTCAAAATACTCGAATACGATGCATTCAAGATGGCTCTAGCATATTTTTACGAACCCAATATAAAAACCAATAGACGACCGGTCTATTTTAACGTAATCTCTTGTGATGAAAAAAACACCTCATACCACCAAACAACAAATCATCAATTCAGGTTATAGATTAATTTCTCAAAAAGGCTTTACCCATGTCGGGTTATCGCAAATTTTAAAGTTTGCAAACGTCCCAAAAGGCTCGTTTTATCACTATTTTTCATCAAAAGAACAATTTGGCGAGAGTGTTATCCAAGAGCACTTTAAGCACTACTTGGATTCCATAGACAACTTATTTAATGCGACTAACAAAAATGGCTATCAAAAATTAATCAGTTATTGGCAGCAATGGGAGAATACACAAACACAATCACATCACTCTCAACAGTGCCTAGTCGTTAAACTTAGCGCCGAAGTGGCTGATTTATCAGAACCTATGCGTTTAGCCTTAAAAACAGGGGCAAATGAGATTATAAAACGCATCACCGATTGTGTTCAGGCGGGAATAGAAGATGGCTCAATTAAGCCTATAAAGCCATCAAGTACTGCCGAAACCTTGTACCAAATGTGGCTTGGAGCAAGTTTGCTGAATAAGCTATACCGAGATGGAAGCGCAATAAATAACGCCATGGAACGTACTCAACAACTATTAAAACCAGAATAAGACCGCAATGGTCACAGTAAAATTTAAAATAAAGGATGTAGCATGTTAGATTTCGAATATTGTAACCCAACCCATATTAGCTTCGGCAAAAACAAAATTGCCGAATTAGATAAACTGGTGCCAAGTGACGCACGAGTATTAATTCTATTTGGTGGCAGCAGTGCTAAAAAAACAGGAACCCTAGATGAAGTACTCGCCGCACTTGGTAACAGAAATATCACCGAATTTAGTGGTGTTGAAGCTAACCCAACCTATGAAACTCTCATGCTGGCTGTTGATGTCATCAAAGAAAAAAATATCGATTTTCTTCTTGCAGTAGGTGGAGGCTCTGTTATTGACGGTACCAAATTTGTCGCCGCAGCGGCCTTATTTGAAGGAGAGCCTTGGGATATTTTATTAAACTGGGGTAATAATGTGACTCAAGCTCTGCCTTTTGGTAGCGTATTAACCCTACCAGCTACAGGCTCTGAAATGAACAGTGGCAGTGTCATCACTCGTAAAGATATTCAATCTAAGCGTTCATTTATGAGCGATCATGTTTTTCCAAAATTCTCCATTTTAGACCCCACCAAGACCTTTACATTACCCCAAAGACAAATTGCCAATGGCGTCGTTGATGCTTTCGTCCATATTATTGAGCAATATCTGACTTACCCCGTTAATGCCGCTGTACAAGACAGATTTTCAGAAGGATTATTGCAAACCTTAGTTGAGCTAGGCCCCCAAGCTCTAAGTAATCCGACAGATTATGATATACGCGCGAATCTAATGTGGGTAGCTACTATGGCATTAAATGGGCTGATTGGACGAGGGGTACCCCATGATTGGGCAACCCACATGATAGGTCACGAACTCACCGCCCTCTATGATATTGATCATGCTCGAACACTGGCCATTATTTTACCAGGTTTATTGGACTGTCAACGAGAGTCTAAAAAAGAGAAACTGTTACAATATGGTGAACGTGTTTGGAATATCTCTCAAGGCACCGAAAACCAGCGTATAGATGAAACCATAGCCAAAACCCGCGCTTTCTTTGAAGAAATGGGCATCAAAACACGTTTAAGTGATTATGATCTCAACTACACGCACGTAAAAGAAATACTAACTAAACTTGAGTTTCATGGTATGACTGCATTAGGCGAACATCAAGATATTGACCTTGAAAGAAGCCGTCATATTTTAGAACGTAACTTGTAATAATGTCATGCCACTCCAAGTATCAAAAATACTTGGGATGGCAAAGCTCCTATCACATTTAATTTTTGCAACACACTACTTTTTTTGTACAAACAAGCTAATCTACTCAATACTTAATGTTATTTGGGACATCATCCAAATGCGATTATTCAGCTTCATCACACTGATATTATTAAGCTTCATGACTTATAGCACTGTCTATAAATGGGTCGATAAGGATGGACAAGTACATTACACCGACAAGCCAGTAAATAATGCTGCTCCCGTAAAATTTAAAGACAATACTGAAAACCATGTCAGCCTTCCACAGGTTCCGGCAATCTCAAGCAGTACAGTCCCTTCTCAAACGCCCCCCATACAATACCAACTTTCCATCATCAAGCCGCTAGAAGAAGAAACCATACGCAATAATAATGGTGATTTATCTGTCATCGCCCAAGTGACTCCCACACTGCCCCCTAAATTTACATTGCAGCTGTATTTAGATGATCAAATACTCGGTCAACCACAAACCTCCAGTGTCTTTTCACTCAAAAATATAGACAGAGGTACACATAGAATCATCATTAAAGTGCTCAATAAAAACGGCAAAATACTTGCATCAAGCCTACCTAGAACCTTTTTTTTGCACCGAAGCATTAAAAATAGGCCATCCTAAAATTAATTAACTCTATATTTTATTTATACTTATTTAATAAATTAATGATATTTAAAAGAGTATCAATCACCTAATGGTTGCTTGCAGATTGCACCATTATGGTGCATAGTCAAAACGTAACAACCAAATGCACTCAAAAGGGGCAATGAATTGGGCACTTTACATGGATAGCCATAGATTATTAAATCATCTCGTCACTGCGATAGTCGTCATTGATCATGAGCTGCACCTGCTATACGCCAATACTGCTGCAAAACAATTATTTAAGATCAGCCATAATCGATTATTTGAACATGCACTAACAGAGCACTACAAATCTATCGGTATCGATCCTCAGCTATGGCGTAATGCAATTAACAATCATCAAGGATTAACGATAAATAGCGTTTCGTTAACGACACTCGATGGAAAACAGCACACACTTGATATCAGCTTAAGCCCTATTGAAGAAGAAAAAAGTGCGGCATTATTAGAATTAAGACTTGTGGATCAACAACAAAGGATCCATCAACAATTATCTCAAGACGCACAGCAACAAGCCGCTCAATTTTTAGTCCGTAACCTTGCCCATGAAATCAAAAACCCATTAGCAGGAATAAGAGGCGCGGCACAGTTATTATCCAGAGAACTCGTAGGCAGCACACAAAACGATTTCACCGATCTCATCATTGAACAGGCCGATCGATTACGTAATCTAGTTGATCGATTATTAGGCCCTCAACGTCCTTCAGAACATGGCATATTTAATATTCATGAAATTATACAAAAAGTACTCTCTCTGATCGCCATTACGCTTCCTGAAAACATTCACATACAACAAGACTACGATCCTTCTATCCCAAATCTAAAAATGGATTCGGAACAACTTCAACAAGCATTATTAAATATTGTTCAAAATGCAGTCCAAGCCCTACAAGGTAAACCAGGGAAAATTACTCTTCAAACCCGAACTCAACATCAAGTTACTATTGGCAATCATAGGCATAAACTCGTTTTAGCATTAAGCGTAACGGATAATGGTCCTGGTATAAATCCTGATTTAATTGATACGCTCTTTTATCCTATGGTCACAGATAAAGAAAATGGCTCAGGCTTAGGCCTCTCAATTGCTCACAATATTGCCCGTTTACATGGCGGAAGAATTGATTGCCATAGTAGTCAATCTGGTACGCAATTTATTTTACTATTACCCGTAACACCACAGAGTGATAAATAACAAAAAATGATAATAGTTTCAAACAAAATAGAAATGATCAAGTTAGATTAAGGCATTGATATGAAAGAACAAGTTTGGATATTAGACGACGACAACTCCATACGTTGGGTACTTGAACGTGCAATACAAAGTATACCGCTGACTTGTGCCAGTTTTGCTGCAGCAGAGTCTTTATGGCAAGCCCTTGAAATGAACCAGCCGCAGGTTATCGTGTCCGATATTCGCATGCCAGGCACTGATGGCTTAACCTTACTTGAAAGGCTCAAAAGTCATTATCCCCATATTCCAGTCATCATTATGACCGCCCATTCTGATTTAGATAGCGCGGTAAGTGCATATCAAGCTGGCGCATTTGAGTACCTTCCAAAACCCTTTGATATTGACGAAGCAACCGCATTAATTGAACGTGCTCTCAGTCACGCTAATGAACAAGATCACAATAAAGAACAACAAGAATCCATTATTAAGACCCCTGAGATTATTGGCGAAGCGCCCGCAATGCAAGAAGTCTATCGTGCCATTGGCCGGTTATCTCGCTCCTCTATTAGTGTGCTTATTAATGGTCAATCTGGTACGGGAAAAGAGCTCATAGCCAGTGCATTACATAAACATAGCCCTAGAAAACAACAACCTTTTATAGCCATTAATATGGCCGCAATCCCAAAAGACTTAATAGAATCTGAACTATTTGGCCATGAAAAAGGGGCATTTACAGGCGCACAAGGGATCCGCCAAGGCCGCTTTGAACAAGCCAATCATGGTACGCTCTTTCTTGATGAAATTGGTGATATGCCAATAGATGTTCAGACCCGTCTGTTGCGAGTACTCGCAGATGGTCAATTTTACCGAGTTGGCGGTCATGATCCTGTTAAAGTGGATGTGCGGATTATTGCTGCAACCCATCAAAATTTAGATCAAAGAGTCGCAAATGGTGATTTTCGAGAAGATCTCTTTCATCGATTAAACGTCATTCGCATTCATCTACCCACATTGTCTCATCGCCGAGAAGACATTCCACAACTCGCCCATCATTTTCTGCATGCTGCCGCAAAAGAAATGGGAGTCGATACAAAAATATTAACGGAAGAAGCAGCCACAAAACTAGCCCAACTCCCTTGGCCGGGAAACGTAAGACAATTGGAGAATACCTGTCGCTGGCTTACCGTCATGGGATCTGGACAAGAAATTTTACCCCAAGATCTTCCACCTGAGTTATTAGCCGATCCAATAGAACATTCTACCGACAATAAAGTGCATGACTGGGAGCAAGCCTTAACACAACTTATTGATGATCGCTTAAGTCATGGCGACAGTGATTTACTCACCCAAATACAGCCCACCTTTGAACGTATTTTACTGACGACAGCCTTAAAGCATACCAACGGACATAAACAAGAAGCCGCAAAGCGGTTAGGATGGGGCCGTAATACATTAACCAGAAAATTAAAAGAATTAGCAATAGAATAAACACTAGAATATTTAGTCATGCAAATATAAAGGGATCAACAAGGTCCCTTTATTTTAATAAACTCAATAATGAACAACCTAGAACTGGTAATGTAAGCCCAGACTAAATTGTGATAAATCAGTCCCGATATCATCATAATAATACGTGTCATGATCAAATTCGAGATCGCCAGACGTTTTCTCATAAGCCAAACGTAAGACAAGATTATCAGACACAGCAGCATTCACTCCAGCACCGATAACATAACCCACTCCACTTAAATCATTTGAATAAGTGCCATAATAACCATCAACTTCATTTGAAATCACAATATATGCAAGGCCTGCTTTAACATAGGCAGAAAAAATATCATTAAATGCTAAGGTTAATTTAGGCGCAATAGAAAAAGCCGATGCATGACTCTCCAATTCACTGTAATCACTGTAATCACCAGTACCAAAAAGATGGGCTTCTACGCCAAACCAATCATTAAAGTGATAACCACCATAGACACCAAAACTATACGCTGACTCATCACTGGCTCCCGAATCCACACTTAATTCAGTAGAACCAATATCCCCACCAACATAAAAGCCCATTCTATCTGTTTCTGCAGAAACAGATGCTGAACCTAAAAACCCCGTTAACAATAAAGCTGAAATACTACTTCTTTTCATTACAACCACTTAAAACACCAAAAAACATTATCATAACACTAATACTTTATCTGCCCCCTCCATATTGATAAAATGTTACATTTACTATAAAAAAAGTGAATTTACCTAAAAAACAACCAATAATAGTACATTAAACCATACTGTTTAATTTCCCCATCCCCATTAAACAAGAAGCTTGAAGATTTCTTTAAATCTCAAATAAACAATCATTCAAAACTCTTAAAATAAGTAATGTACACCTAAGCTAAATTGAGAAAGATTCGTTCGATAGTTGTTATCATAGTAATAGTCGTTATTGTCAAAATCTAAATCACCTGAGGTAAACTCGTAAGCCAAACGGATCACAATATGATCAGATACCGCCGCGTCCACTCCGGCGCCCAAAACATAACCGACTCCCGTTAAATCATTATTATAAGTTCCCCAGTAGGTCGTATCTCTCTCGAAACTAATATCGATAAACGAAATTCCACCTTTGAGATAACCGGAAAACATATCATTAAAATTAAGCGTAAAAGTGGGCGTAATAGTCAATACTCCCGCATTAACATCTTCACCACTCACATCACTGTAGTCAGTGGTACCATAAATATGACCTTCAATACCAAACCAGTCATTAAAGTTATAGCCGCCATAAGCACCAAAACTCATAGCAGAATCACTACCACTGAAGTCATCAAAGCTTAATCGTGTCGTCCCAATATCTCCTCCGACATAAAAACCAGGATATTGAGGCTTAGCCATCGCAAACAAAGGTAATATACAGAGACTCACTAACAATATTTTTTTCATCACAATTCCTTATGTTATAAATGAAGCGCCCTCAAGAGACAATAGGTTAAACTTGAAAAAATGTCGACTTTTAATGTTAATTCAATACTAAAATAAAAATGAAAACAGCTAATAATAAAGTCGGCAACCTTTTTAATTATAAAGAACATAAAAAAGCCGAAGAAAATATCTCGTTTCTTCGGCTTAATATTTCACTAAAAATAACATTCTATTACTAAGACACTCTGTCTCAATAATATCAAACGATGTTATTCTAGAATTGGTAGTGCAGACCTAAACTAAATTGAGATAACTTGGTATCATCAATTTTTGTTGCATCTAAAGCTTTAGCTGCCCAATCGTTCGATTCTAAATCAGCTTCCATAAATTCATAACCTAAACGCACCACTAGATGCGGCGTAATAGCAGCGTTCAAACCGGCACCCAATACATAACCCCAACCATCATGGTCAGCACTAGCACTGCTATAAAAACCGTTAGACGTTCCACCGATCTCAGAACTAACCTTCATATACGTAATACCAGCTTTAGCGTATGCAGAGAAGGTTTCATTGATATGCCAAGTCACTTTGGGTGCGATAGTCAATCCTGAGGCTGATAGTTCAGCTTTCGTGATGGTAGCTGTATAACCATTTAAGGTTACACTTTGTCCCTCAAGACCAGTATCATAATCGCCCGTCCCAAAAACATGACCTTCAACTGCAAACCACTCATTAAAGTTATAACCACCATAAACACCAATGCTAGCAGCGGATTCACTTTCACCGTTAATTTTTAATTGAGTGGAACCAATATCCCCACCCACATAAAAACCAGCATCACTGGTTTCAGCCATAACGGTATGGGTACAACCTAAGGTTAATAATAGTGCCGCTGCACTAGAAAATGCTTTCATTGCTAATCCTAAAAAATAAATGACTTAAATTCAAAGGCCGCGGAGATTAGCATTGAAAAAATGAAATAAATAGACTTTCTCGACTAAAGTTCTAGTCTGTAATTAATAGATTAAAAAATAAAATTAATTCAAAATTAAAACACAAAGTAAAAACAATTTATTGTAATATCATGATTTTTAATCATAAAAATAAAAGCTGAATACCGGATTAATAAAGTTACAATTAACAATATAAATATAACATTAATAATTTTAAACTTTAAAAACATATAGATATTTATTATTTATCCATACAATAAAAAAATACACAACATGAACTTTAATTTACACAAAAATGAATCAGTGAAAAGGGTAAGAAACCCTATTCACTGATAAAATGAATAGGGTTTCGAAAGTACACTCCCAATAAATGTTAGCGAGTCGGTTGATGAGGCACTTTATTCATTTTATGTGGCTTATCAAAATTTTCTTTGAATTTTACTTGCTGCTCTGGTGTCAAAATTTGATACACCTCATTTTGTAATCTCAACATATTCACTACGCCCATTTCACGCTTAGCTTGCTGTGACGCAATAATTTGCTTTGCTTTAGCCTCATCAAAGGTGGGGGCAGAAATCAGTGAATAAATCTGTGACTTCATTGCTTGACGCTCTTCATCAGAAGGACGACTTTCCTTTTTAGCGGCTTTACTTGACTGAACGAGACTCTTTACTTGCGCTTTTTGAGCATCGGTTAAATCTAAATTGTGCAGCATGCTCTTTAATTTACGATCAGGACCGTGATCGCCTTTCATCCGCTTTTGCTCAGTTGCTGTATTGCTACCATCTTCCGCATTGACTACACTGGAGAGCAGAGAAGTAGTTGTTAAAATCGCGAGTAGACCTGCTTTTAATGTCTTTGACTTCATGTTTATAGCCTCTTTAAGTTTGCGTTGCTTTAAATCACTAACAATCGAGCTGTATTTATCTGCTAATCAGTATAGTCAACGCATTTGTCAATGTGGTAATAAGCGAGGTAAAAGACTGTAAACAGGCCTATTGAATTGCTATTTTTTATATATGTAAGTCATATTGTTTTCATTATTTACATATACTTACACAAGAAAACCACAATTGACACCAAACAAAGTATACTGAATCACATCTCCGTCCACTTAGTTACTTGGGCAGTGTCAATATTAAGGGAGACGTATGAACCGTATATTATTGATTGATGATGATTTAGGTCTATCTGAATTACTCGCACAACTCTTAGAGTTAGAAGGTTTTCAGCTCACTTTAGCCCACAATGGGCAAGTCGGATTAGATCTAGCCATTGAACAAGATTTTGACCTTATCCTCTTAGATGTCATGCTACCAAAGCTCAATGGTTTTGAAGTATTAAGAGCATTACGTCAAAAAAAACAAACCCCCGTACTCATGTTAACTGCAAGAGGTGATGAAATTGATCGCGTAGTTGGCTTAGAAATTGGCGCCGACGATTATTTACCTAAACCCTTTAACGACCGAGAATTAGTCGCTCGTATTCGTGCGATTATTAGGCGTACACATTCTCTTCCTCAAGATAATCCAAAAAGCATTCAAGAATTTGGTGACTTACAGCTCGATCCCGCTAGACAGGAGGTATATTGTCAAGATGTGCTGATCTTACTTACTGGAACAGAATTCAGTTTACTTTATGAGTTAGTTCAACATTCCGGTGAACTTGTCAGCAAAGAAACCTTAAGCGAGAGTGTACTCGGTAAGAAACTGATGCCCTTTGATAGAAGTCTTGATATGCATTTATCCAATTTGCGTAAAAAAATGCCTGAACGTAAAGATGCAAGGCCAAGAGTAAAAACAATTCGTGGTAAAGGTTATATTTGGCTCCCCTAATGAAGACAATCCCTAATAGTTTATTTGTCAAACTGTTACTGAGCTTCTGGATCTGCAGCTCTCTTATTATAGCCACAGTTGGGATCTTACCTTTACTGCAACAAAAGCACGATACTGGTGTGCCGATCCCTCCACCGTTACATCATATGTTAGTAACAGTTGCTAATCGGATTATTGATAATCCTGAATTATTAAACTCACAACAAGCTTGGAAAAGGGTTAATCGTTTTCGCGATCCTGAAGGTAAACCTGTTCGTTTATTTATCGTAAACGAGCACGGAAAACTACTCAATAATGCTAAGAACTCAAAAATGTTAAGACGCTTTGTCTTAATGGCTGATAGCTCAGATCGCCCAATTAAATACCAATTTAGGGATCAACTCATGTTTGGGCCTTACCAGTTCTACGTTGCTGGAGAGCAATATTCTCTGTACGGTCATGCTCCAGATCATAGACCGCGGCCTTGGTTTTTCTTTTTTACCGACAATAAAATGCTAACCCTCAGCCTTGCCATTTTCCTATCAGGCCTATTATGTGGCTTATTGGCATGGCACTTAGGCAAACCTTTACGCTCATTAAAATCCAGTGCAGATGCACTCGCCAATGGCGATTTAAGTAGTCGAGTCAATGTCAAAACAACCCTACGCCAAGATGAGTTTGGTCAATTAGCTAAAGCCTTTAATGGAATGGCTGATGCTGTTGAAGACATGATAAACACACAACAAAGACTGATTAGTGATATTTCACATGAATTACGCACCCCTCTGACTCGACTACAGTTATCTCTTGCATTGAATCGTAAAAAAGGCCAAGAAACACAAGAAATGATCCGTATTGCTTATGAAGCTGAGCAATTAGAAAAAATGATTGCAGAATTATTGGAACTCTCTCGTGTTAAACTCAATACACAAGAGAACAAAGTCTCCTTAGAACTGGCCGAAACACTCAGTCAAGTGCTAGATGATGCAGACTTTGAGGCAGGGCAACAACATAAAAAACTCAATATTGAAATACCGGAGTCAATTCGCTTTCCCCTGCATCCTAAACCTTTATCACGTGCGGTTGAAAACTTATTGCGTAACGCAATTCGGTATGCACAAAACAGTATCACGATTTGTGCAAAACAGTATAGTCATTCTATTGATATTGAAATTTTCGATGATGGACCCGGTATTGCTAATGAAAATGATCTTGACGCTATTTTTAAACCCTTTTACCGTCCTCAATCCGCTAGAGAAAGAGAAACCGGTGGTTGGGGCCTCGGACTCGCGATTGCTGATGCAGGCATAAAAGCACATGATGGCCATATTAAAGCTGAAAACATTAAACCCCACGGTTTGAAAGTCACTATCTCTTTGCCTATAAAGACTTCATCCTCACCAACATGATCAAACGTTTAAAATCAAATACACTATTGCTATAATGGCGTTTCAATTTTTATGAGTTAAGTTGTCATGTTCCATATTGCGCTATACGAACCAGAAATCGCTCCTAACACTGGAAACATCATTCGCTTAATCGCTAACAATGGTTGCCAGCTACACTTAATTGAGCCATTAGGCTTTGATTTAGAAGAAAAAAAACTTAGGCGAGCAGGGCTAGATTACAGCGACTTGGCCAATATCACACGTCATGCCGATTTCGATACTTTTTTAAGTGCGATGACAGGTAAACGCATCATGGCCTGCACCACAAAGGGGAGTCGTCCACACTCAGAGATCCAGTTTAAAAAAGATGATGTCTTGCTCTTTGGCCCAGAAACTCGAGGATTGCCTATAGAAATTATTAATGCGACCCCTTTAGAACAGCGTCTTAGGATCCCCATGATGTCAAGCAGTCGAAGCCTAAACCTTTCTAATTCAGTCGCTATTATTAGCTACGAAGCATGGCGACAATTAGACTATGCAGGCGTATAAAACGTCATAAATCTACTGAAACAAAATTAACCTGATAATTTTAAATGAGTTAATTGGGTTATTTGACACTCAACATATCTATTTCAGGTTAAGGAGTGTGTCGTTGGCTCAATACAACGGCATACTCCTTCGTTTTACATCATATTTTTTGTTGTACACCTTAGCAACTTCAGCTTTTCTCTCAGATTTCAAACATACAACCTCTACCGCTAAAAATAGACACAAGTTGATTTTAAATAAAAACATTAATTATCAGATGATTGTCCGTACTCTCTGAACTAAATTATTTTATAAAAGCAACATCCAATAACTTTACATATAAATCACTATTCATCCGCTGCAAATACTGGCAACGTTAAATCAAACAAATAATAAAGTGGAGTCTGATATGCAAATGTGGTTAAAAATATTATTTAGTGTTTTTCTTGGTGCCGTCGCTGGATATCTAATTGGCCCTCCCATTGAAGTCATAAAGCCTATTGGCGATATTTTCCTTAACTTAATCAGAATGCTGGTCATTCCTTTAGTCTTTAGCTGCATTATTACCGCAATTACTGCTAACAAAGATTTATCCAACCTGACTCATCTGGGCTTGCGATCTGTTTCTCTTTATATGTTAACGACATTAATGGCCGCTGTTGTCGGGCTGACATTTGCCTTAAGCTTTCATGTCGGTGATTTAGGTAATAGTTTGCCCCTCATTAATGTCACGAATAACGATACCATTGCCCCTCCCTCTATTATCAATATGTTAGTTGATATCTTTCCCACAAACCCTATTGCAAGCATGGCTGAAGGCAACATGATCCAAACCATTGTGTTTGCCATTTTTATTGGCGTCGCCATTAACTTAAATGGAAAAAAAGGTGAGACATTTCAAAGGGTCATTGATTCAATGGGCCATATCATGCTAACCCTAATGCAATTAATCATTAAAGTAGCACCTTTAGGTATTTTCGCAATTATAGCCGTGATCGCGGGTACTCAAGGCGTCAATGTACTCACACCACTCATCAAACTGCTCTTACTCGTTTACGTGGCTTGCCTAACACAAATTTATGGTGTGTATACCCTATTGCTTACTTTATTCGCTAAAGTATCCCCACTGCCTTTTTTCAAAAAAATTATTAGCGCCCAACTTATGGCTTTCTCTTCAAGTAGTAGCGTTGCCACTTTACCCATGACACTCGATGTCGCCAAAGAGCAATTAGGTATCTCTAAAGAAACAGCCCATTTCGTCTTACCATTAGGCATGACCATTAATATGGACGGTTCATCATTAAACTATGTTTTAAGTAGTATCTTTATAGCCAACATTGCGGGTATAGATCTATCCACTCCCCAATATTTATTAATCATCTTCGTCTCTATTATCACTTCAATTGGTGCTGCAGGCGTCCCCGCTGTAGCCATGTCGGGGCTCTTTGTTGTTGTGGCTACTTGTGGATTACCAGTTGAAGGAATAGCCATCGTATTAGCCATTGATAGATTGATGGATATGGTACGAACAGCAACCAGTGTCACGGGGGATTTAGCAGTAGCGACTACAGTCGACAGCTTAAACAAAACACTTGATAAATCATATTACTACAGTAAAAATACCTAAGGTTCTAATCTATTCTTAAAAAAAGAGACTGTTCAATACAGTCTCTTTTTCTTTACTGCTTGTTTTTTTTAAGCAGAGCTTCAAGCTCTCTATGCTCATCTTCACTCATTGCTTGCACACTATTCACTCTAGTACTGTGCCGACGAATAAAAATAAACCCTATCAACAAAGCCATCAAGAGTAATAAAGACGGGCCTAACCAAAGTAAATAGGTTTTGGGCTCCATCTTAGGCTTATAAAGGACAAATTCACCATAACGACTGGTCATAAAGTCAATAATGTCTCGATCGCTCTTACCAGCGTCCACCATTTTAAAAACCACTAAACGTAAATCTTGAGCGACAGGAGAATTTGAATCGATCAAATTTTGATTTTGACACTGAGGGCAACGCAACTCATTAGCAATGGACAGCGCCCTAACTTGATTAACCTCTGATTTAAATTGATAAGTATCCACAGGCGTTGCCTGCACTGATAAACTTATACTCAAAAACAGCATCGCAACCAAACCAACAAACATCGCCAAGCGCAGACCGTTAAGCGTCTTCATAGTCGTTCAGCTCCTTTGGCTTCAGCTTGTAGCTGTTTAACCATAGGCAATAATGTCTCTGTCCACACTTGATTATCAATCGGACCTGCAAAACGAAAACGAATAATGCCTTTATGATCCACCAAAAAACTCTCCGGCGCACCATAAACCCCCAAATCTAAACCTAAACGTCCTTTATCATCAAACATATTCAGCACATAAGGATTGCCATCATCTTTTAATAACTTGATTGCAGCCTCTCGATCGTCGCGGTAATTAATCCCATAAATAGGCAAAATATCTTGCTGCGCCAAGCGCATCAAAAAAGGATGTTCATACATACAAGATGGGCACCACGTCCCCCAAACATTAAGTAAAGAAACTTGACCATTAATCGTCTCATTAGTAATCAGAGTCTCAGGGTTATCTAAGTCCTGTAATTGAAAGTGAGGCACAGGTTTACCTTCAAGCACTGATTCTAGTTTCTGTGGATTTAAAAACAAACCACGATATAAAAGTATGCCCATCACTAAAAATACGGCTAATGGAATAAACAATATTAATTTTTTCATCTTTCCTCGCCTATTATACTGTCACAGGTTTGTTGTTAATTGACGGAATTTTATTAACTTGAGCCGCTGTTTTACGTTGACGATACCGTTTGTCCATCGCCGCTAACAAACCACCAAACATCATAAAAATTGCCCCAAACCATAACCAACGCACAAAGGGTTTATAGTTTAAGCGAACAGCAAACTCAGTGCTATTTATCGGATCGCCCATAGTAATATAAAGATCTCTAAACACTCCCCAATCAATACCCGCCTCTGTCATGCTCATCACTTGCACCGTATACTGGCGTCTATCGGGCTGCAATAATGCAACAAACTCACCATTTTTCGATACTTGAATTTGCCCCTCTTGCGCCATATAGTTAGGCCCAGGAACGGGTTTAGTTTCAAGGTAAGCAAACTCATAACCAGCCAGTTCCTTGGTGATTCCAGGTCCCATTCGAACACTCTTTTCTACAGAATAATTCGATACCATAGTCGCACCAACAATCGATACCGCAATACCAAGATGAGCAATCAACATGCCCCATTGACTCCCCGTTAAGCGACTAAGCTGAAGTTGACCTTGAGGGCTTCTCAGTAAATTATACCCCGCTCTCAATGTTGACAGTGTCACCCAAGTCGCAGCAGTAATACCTAACATCACCCAAAGATTAAATTCACTACCGGCAATAAAAGGAACTGCCCCCCCCGTTAATAAAGCTATAGCTGCAGGTAGTAATAATTGCTTTTGTAACTCGCCCGCCTTAGATTTTTTCCAACGGATAATCGGTCCAATCCCCATCACGCCGAAAAGAACCAATACAATAGGCACAAATACCGCATTAAAATAAGGGGGACCAACAGAGATTTTCCCCATTCCCAAACCATCAATAATCAGTGGATATAAGGTTCCCAACAATACTGTTCCGCAGGCGACAGTAAGGATCAAGTTACAGGCTAACAACATGGTTTCTTTTGAATTTAATTCAAACCGTGCGGGACTTTTTAAATTACTTGCTCTAAACGCAAATAACGTTAAGGAACCACCAACGGTGATCCCAAGCAATAGCAAAATAAACATGCCTCTTCCGGGATCAGACGCAAATGAATGGACTGAAGTCAATACGCCAGAACGAACAATAAAGGTGCCTAATAAACTTAACGAAAACGCAAAAATAGACAGTAAAACCGTCCAGTTTCTAAACGTACCACGCTTTTCAGTCACAATTAAAGAGTGCAATAAGGCCGTTCCGATCAACCAAGGCATAAACGAAGCATTTTCAACAGGATCCCAAAACCACCAACCGCCCCAACCTAACTCATAATACGCCCACCAAGAACCGAGAGCGATTCCACCCGTTAGAAATATCCACGCAGCCAGCGTCCAAGGTCGTGTCCAGCGCGCCCAAGCAGAATCGAGTCGCCCACTCATTAAAGCTGCAATAGCAAAAGCAAAGCTCACCGAAAAACCCACATAACCAAGATACAACATCGGAGGGTGAATAATTAAGCCAACATCTTGCAGCATTGGGTTTAAATCGCGCCCTTCCATCGGCATGGGAAATAAACGCTCAAAAGGATTTGAGGTCAATAGCATAAAAAAAGTAAAGCCAGCGATAATGATAGCTAAAATCGCCAGCACTCGAGCAACAAAAGCCGCTTCTAAATTTCGGCTTAACAGTGCCACAGCAGTAGTCCAAACTGATAAAGCAAAGACCCAAAACAGCAGCGATCCTTCGTGCCCTCCCCACACAGCAGCTAACTTAAAGAAAAAAGGCAATAAAGAATTTGAATGATTGGCGACATAAGCAACGGAGAAGTCATCGACAGCAAAGCTATAACCTAATGCCAAAATAGCAAAACCAATGAATGTAAACATGCCATAGGTTAAAGGACGTGCGTAACCGACTAGATATTGATCTTTTCGAGCCACGCCCACTAATGGAACAATCGCCAATAGCAAAGCAAACGCCAAGCCTAAGATCAGCGAAAAATGTCCAAGTTCAGGGATCATGCTGTTACCTCTTTAATATTGGATAGGTTTGGGGCTCAACCAAAGCGTGCCAAACAACATCCGTCATTATCGCTTTCCCACATTATTATCAATATAATGCTCAACAAGTTACATGCTTAAACAACATTTTGTTATAAATTTTACAAACAAAAAAGATCATTCTCTTTTGATTCGTTAATCATTTAGCGTGGGTGTTAATTTGCGCTATTTTAATGTTTGTCAGGCTCTATGTCTGCTTATTTCGCAAAAAACTGCGGGTTTCGTCTCATACCGGCACCCTAATAAGCCTCATTTAAGAGCTAAAATGTGAAGCAAAACTCAAGACTGAGAAATTAAGGTTATATTAGTGTGTAATGAATGTATAATCAGCAATCAACTCAGCGGTAACACCGCCTTTTGATCACCCAATTTTAAGTGAAGTAAAATAATGACCACATTATGGATTTTTTTAGCGTTATTCATATTAGTCAGTATCCTATTGATTTGGTTACCACATTTTCGTCAAGCGGCGTTATTGAAAACAGAAACACACACTGTACGCCAGCAAACGAATCTCAATTTGTTCAATCAAAGGCTACAAACCTTAGAACAAGAACTAAATGATAACTTATTAGATCAAAAGGAATTTGACTCTCTCAAGCAAGAGCTTGAAATCGGATTATTACAAGATATTAAACAAGGTAAAGATGAAGCCTTAATGCCTCATACTAAGGCTAAAGGTGTCTTTTGGCCTAGCTTTATGACACTCATGGTCATTGGAATATCAGGTTATCTTTATTCCTCTATTGGCGCCTATCAAGCACTTGAATGGGCCAATTCGCCTATTAGTCAGAAAAAAGGCCCTTTGACTATGCTAGAGCGCATTGAAATGATGCAAGCACAAGCCAAAGTGCAACCTGATAATAGTCAATTATGGTTCAGCTTAGGCCATGCTTATATGGCGATGAATCAATATAAAGAAGCGATTAATGCTTTTGACAAAGCGATTGATTTAGCAGGTGTTCATGCCGAATTACTCGGCCCTAAAGCCACTGCAATGTATTACGATGCCCAGCAACAACTGACACCTGAAGTACAAGCATTGATTAAACAATCATTAACGCTTAATCCTACCGATCCTGCAACATTATTATTGGTGGGGATGGATGCATTCCTTAATGGCCAATATCAAGCTTCAATCGATGCTTGGCAACTCATCCTAGATAGTAATCAAGATAATATTGATAGAGCTGCTATTAACAACGCAATCGATAATGCCAAAGCCCAACTGAAACCAGAGCCGACTCAGGCTGTTAATGAAGTCAGTTCAAGTCATACTTTGACAATGAATATCAATGTTGACAGTGCATTAAAAGCACATGTTGACGCGAGTGATACCTTGTTTATTTTTGCTCGAACACTTTCAACACCTAAAATCCCACTCGTGGCCACGAAAATATCAGCTAGCCAATTACCGACTCAAGTTGTGCTGACAAACCAAGATAAGCTCAATGAGCGAGCCCTCATTCCCGGCGAGACGGTGGAAGTCATCGCCGTATTGTCAAAACACAATCAAGTTAAACCGCAAAAAGGTGACCTCACAGCTGAGATAATGCATTTACAAGTCGGTCAAAGTGCCACACTTAAATTGAATACACTTATCAGATAACATTTAAACACAAAAAAACCGGCAATTGCCGGTTTTTTAATGTAAAAAAGCAATCAAATTATTATTTTGCCTTAGACATAAATTCAATGGCATTTTTGTAATCTTCATCTGTACAATCCATGCACATTCCACCTGGTGGCATCGCATTCTTACCCGTTTTAACAGTAGAGATTAATGTCTCCATACCTTGAGTTAGACGAGGTTCCCATGCGGCAACATCATTGACTTTTGGTGCGCCAGCAACCCCCATGCTGTGACATACTTGACACGCCTTGTTATACACTTCTTCGCCTGTTTGAGCGAAAACGTTAGCGGACAAGGTTAATGCTGCTACTGCAGTCATAGCTAACCGTTTTTTCATGATTTATGTTCCTAATGCAAATACATACAAAGCCCAACGCCGCTTTTTAATGATTAATCTTAGATCTTTCAATCCAATGAAGCGGACTCTTTTTTAGCGCGACAAGCCTACTACAAAAGGTAACAAATCTCACCTTTTTGTGACCAAAATGCCACCTAGATCTCGATTTTAGTACAAAAATAGCGCTATAATCGCACATTAGATATTGCTAAATAACAGGTATCCACTCTATATAAGCAAGAATATTGTCGAGATAAGAGGATAGATAGCCAACACGGTACCCAGATCAAATATTCGACACACAAAGTTAACCAATACTAAACCCCTTGACCTATTTATGTTAATATCGCTCCCTATTGAACGTACTATCGGTTCAATAGGCTGCAATAATTTAATAAATAAAATTAAATATCGGCATTCGGTCAATAAAAAATCTCATGTTTGGTACTCCACACATGGGTTAATAATATGAAATATAAACAATATTAATGACATCATTGCATTAGGTGATAACGTGGTAGTACCGACAAAAAATAACACACTGCTGAGTGCTACTGATCTCACTTGTATACGTGAAGAACGTATTTTATTTGATGAACTCAGTTTTGATATCAAGTGTGGCGATATTATTCAAATAGAAGGCCCAAATGG
Organism: uncultured Shewanella sp.; assembly: GCF_947501665.1. GTDB lineage: Bacteria > Pseudomonadota > Gammaproteobacteria > Enterobacterales > Shewanellaceae > Shewanella. The sequence continues at coordinate 54,444 of NZ_CANMWS010000014.1, forward strand.
TGCAGGTAAAACAAGTCTTTTAAGGATCTTAGCCGGGCTATCACGCCCCTATTCAGGACAAGTCCTTTTTAAACATCAACCCATTATCTCTTGCCGCGATGACTACCACGGTGATTTGCTTTATTTAGGTCACTTGCCCGGCGTAAAAAGTGAGTTAACCGCAAGCGAAAACCTTAATTTCAATTTAACATTAATGGGCTACCAAGATTTCGATTCCAGCGATATTTTAAACAAAGTGGGTCTTTTTGGATTTGAAGACAGTGTAACAGGTCATTTATCTGCGGGACAACATCGCCGCACAGCATTAGGTCGTTTGTGGCATAATGATGCCAGTATTTGGATTTTAGATGAGCCTTTTACCGCCATTGATAAAAACGGCGTAAAGCAATTAGAAAGTTTATTTATTGAACATGCAGACAGGGGGGGCTGCGTGATCTTGACCACTCATCAAGATATGAGCCTTATCAGCCCACAAAGGTTGAAAAAAATTCAACTCGAATATCGTATGCTATGAGAAATGTTATGCAAAAAAACATGAATTATTCCCGTGCATTCCTCTGTGTACTCTTACGTGATTTACAGGTTGCAGTGCGTCATCGCAATGATATCTTCAACCCATTATTATTTTTTATTCTAGTGATCGTGTTATTTCCATTGGCCATTGGCCCAGAGCCAGCAACATTAAGTCGCATTGCCTCAGGAAGCATTTGGGTTGCCGCTTTATTGTCTTCAATGCTATCACTTGAACGACTCTTCAAGGCTGATCATCTCGATGGCAGTCTTGAACAAATGCTATTGAGCCCGCATCCACTGATTTTATTAGTGTTAGCAAAAGTCATTTCACATTGGGTACTTACAGGGATCCCGCTTATCATCATCGCTCCGCTATTGGCTGTACTATTACACCTTGAGTCTCAAAGTTATGGTGCATTATTGATGACTTTAGCCCTTGGCACGCCTATTTTAAGCTTATTAGGCGCAATTGGTGCAGCATTAACAGTAGGACTGCCAAAAGGTGGCGTGCTACTGAGTTTGTTAATTTTGCCTTTATATATTCCCGTTCTTATTTTTTCGACCAGCGCGATTGACGCTGCAAGTATGAATTTAGTTTATACCGGACAACTCGCCATTATCGGCGCAATGCTAATAACATCATTAATTTTGGCCCCTTTTGCCATTGGGGCTTCATTGAGAGTGAGTATTAATTAATATGTGGAAATGGTTACATTCTTATGCTGATCCTCAGAAGGCATACCGTTTATCAAACATCCTATTACCGTGGTTTAGTTATTTAGCCATGCTATTTATTGGTGTGGGTACTCTTTGGGGACTGCTTTTTGCCCCCAGTGATTACCAACAAGGTGATAGCTACCGTATCATCTTCATCCATGTACCCGCAGCCTCAATGTCAATGACAGCCTATGTCGCTATGGCCAGTGCCTCTTTTGTCGGTATTGTATGGCAAATAAAGTCAGCAGATTGGGTGGCAGCTTCCATCGCCCCTGTCGGCGCTGTCATGACCTTTATTGCGCTGATTACTGGTGCCGCTTGGGGAAAGCCTATGTGGGGAACATGGTGGGTCTGGGATGCAAGACTCACCTCTGAACTCATATTACTTTTCTTATATTTAGGGGTTATAGCCCTCTATGCTTCATTTGAAGATAAAGTATTAGCCGCACGAGCCGCTGGCATTTTAGCCATTGTAGGCGTGGTAAACATTCCCATTATTAAATATTCCGTTGAATGGTGGAGCTCTCTTCACCAACCATCGACCATTAAAATTACCGAAGAATCAACAATGTCCAGTGACATGCTCTATCCGCTATTGATCAATATCGGTGGCTTTGGCTTACTCTTAGGCGCAATCACTTTGCTACGTTTTCGCACAGAGGTTCTCACTCGAAACAGCATGCGTTCTTGGGTAAGAGAACTTGCTCAACAAGAGGATAACCAATAATGCAATTTCACAGTATCAGTGATTTTTTAAATATGGGGGGCTATGCATTTTATGTATGGCTATCTTATGGCGTCACCTTCACTTGCTTTGGATTATTAATCTTCACCAGCCGAGCTAAAAAGAAGCAGCTATTTAAAAATATCAATAAAAAAAGACAAAGAGAACAACTATTAAAAGCCAGACGGAGTAATACACAGTGAATTCAAGACGCAAAAAAAGACTCACCTTAGCCATCGCGCTTATTGCTGGCGTTGTGGCTGTGACCTCTTTATTACTGTATGCACTAAACAGTAATATGAATTTATTTTTCACCCCATCAGAAATTTTACACGGCAAACCAGATACAGGCATAAAACCAACAATTGGACAAAGGATCCGTGTTGGTGGAATGGTAACGGTTGGCTCAATGAAAAGAGATCCTGATAGCCTCTACGTTGAATTTGCTATCCATGATGGATCAGGAGAAGAAGTGATTATCACCTATGATGATCTCTTGCCTGATTTATTCAGAGAAGGTCAAGGCATTGTCGCTCAAGGAGTATTGAGCTCTGCAGGCCGTATCGAAGCAACTGAAGTCTTAGCCAAACACGATGAAAATTATATGCCACCAGAAGTGGCTGAAGCCATGGGGAAAAATTATAAAAAACTGGATTACACAGGTAAACAATTAAGCCAGCAATAATGACCCTTGACCACACTCATTAAGATATCAATTTTCAATGAGTGTGGTGGACAAGCGGGTTTAACCACTTTAGCTATAGCAACGCTGTTCTTGCTCACCTAAACCTTCAATGCTCGCAGTAATGATGTCTCCCGCATGTAAAAATTGTTGAGGCGTTGAAGAATAACCTATGCCACCAGGCGTCCCAGTACAAATAATATCCCCAGGCTCTAAAGCCATAAACTGAGAAAGATAATGCACCACTTGAGCTGGAGTAAACACCAACTGCTGAGTATTACTCGCCTGTTTAACTTGATTATTGACAGAAAGCTCAAGTGATAAATTATCAACTTGTACATCTTCTTTAAACGACATCCAAGGCCCCAAAGTACAAAATCCAGGATATGACTTTCCTTTCGTCCACTGCCCTTGCCGATCAAACTGCCAATATCTATCAGTAATATCATTGACTATGGTATAGCCCAATATCGCGTCTTCGGAATCGGCTAGCGTGTTAAGATTAAAAGCCTCTTTGCCTATCACAATGCCCAATTCAACCTCCCAATCCACCTGTTTAGCATGAGGAGGAAGATACAAATCATCAAATGCGCCGGCCGTAATGTTATTGGCTTTGAGGAAAATGAGTGGTTCATCTGGTGGAGTTAAACCAAGTTCTTTCGCATGATCTAAATAATTTAATCCTATGCCTATTAATTTCGGCGGCCTAGCGACACAAGGACCGCGGCGTACAGTATCACCAATCTGAACAAGTTGACCTTGTTTCACCTGCTGGAATATTGCCGTTCGATCGATGTTCGATAGAGTTTCACCTTGCCAGTCATCCACTAAAACTGAGCAATCATAAGCCTTACCGTCAATGAGCACCCCGGGCTTTTCATAACCTTTTGCACCAAATCGCATTAACTTCATTCAGCTTCACTCCGATTAAAATAGATCTTAATTATTGTTCATCATGAATCAAGGCAACAGTTAATTTTCATTTAGTTTTGTAAGTTACAATGGTGTTAGTAATAAATAAATTAACACTTGTTACCTTATCTCCGTTTATCTAAAAAACAAACCTACTCAAGAGCCGTCATTAAAGTATACTCAATGTCTAAATACGACAGCTTATCTGGATAAACAAAAAGAGATAAAGCAGTTGATACTTCTGCTTTATCTCTTTATATAAATAAAAAATTAGTGAGATTAAATAGAGTACGCAGCACTCGCTTGAATTGATGAATCCATTCTGGTTTCTAAATCACTCGCCCTTTCTTGATTCACTTTATGAGCAAAATCACTTCCAACATTAACAGCAATTTGCTGCATATGAGGCGCAATAGACGTCATATTAAAGTATCTGTGACTATTTGGATCATCATCATACACAACACCACCAATTCCAGTAGATAGCATGACTAAATCCATTCCACCAGAACGGTTTCCAAATGATAAGTCCACACCTTCTTTCTGAAGCTCTTTAAATACTGCAATTTGCTTAATATAGTTTTCCCCCTCAATCGCATTCAATACTGGGTCTTTCCACATTTCAGTCAAATCATGAACCCGTATTTCATCTCCCATACGATTTTGAATATTTTGTATATTATTCGGTGTGTTATTCACTTTATTTCCAAGACCTAAATGGTCAATATTTAACTTCACACCATCTTTACCAAGCATCTTCCCTTTTTCGACCTTAGCCGCTTTATCACCAACAATAATAAGGTGTTCATACCCTTTATTCTTCAAAGCAGTCGCTAACCCTGCAAGGTTTTCCTTACTGTACAATTGCTCATTGCCTGTTTTTAGTAACCCTTTATTGCTGCTCCATAAAATGGCTTTTTTCCCCGGTAAATCGATGAGTCTCTTATTAGATAAATAGGTTTCACAAGCTTGCTGTAAATTTGTTATTTGACTCACATCGGCTTTTACATGTGATACTGGACGCGTAGCCTGATATCCAATTGTCTCAATAACCTGACTTTGAAAAGTTCGATTAATTAACTCTGTTCCCAGAGGACTAAAGATTGCCATATGCCCCCCCAAATCTCCCTTGGGTAATTTATGAGAACTGTTCCTTTCATTCAATGTTGCTAAACCTGTTCCCATTAATTCAAGTTGCTTAGCATTCAGTTCTTTATCATACTTAAGATTGACAAAATTAGTAGAAGAGCTACCTGCAAAACTGGCAAAAAACAGCACATTCATGATTTCACCAAACTCTTCTTTCCCTGTCGTGTAAGAAACGGGTTTCCATATAGCTTTGGAGACTTTTTCACTAAAGCCTTCAAAACATTTGTTACGAATAATTTCTATATTAGTATCTTTCCAATCTGCTTGTTGTTCTTTTAACTCTTTTAACAGCTCATCAGCAACAAACCTCATTGCAGCTGTCAATTTACCGACTTTGACCTGATGGTTTTTAAGATTATCACTATCCATATTATCTTTTTTGGCATCGATAGCTTTTATCATAACTTTATCATTTTTATGAAAATATTTCTCTTCATGCGCATTTTGATATTCTAACAAATGCGCTTGCAATCTAATGCCAGTAATTTTTGCTGATAAGCTAGGTTTATTCAATAGTTCTCCAACGACAGTACGTAAATTAACCTTATTGGTAGACTTTTTTACTAATTTTTTTAAAATACAATCCAAATCATCGCTAGTGATTTTACTCGGTGATGTTTTTTCAAGCTTTGAAGTATCTAAATTCAGCCTTTTTGCAATATTAACAACACCAGCTTTCAATGCGGTGCTAATTTGTTTTCCGCCTTTTCCTTTTAACAGAAATAGCTGAGAAATAACGCCTGTAATTTGTTCAATATCAGTTTTTGATTTGATTTTTTTACTTTTTATTCTTCCTGTACATACACCAGATATTCTAGGATCTTGTTCGTTTTGTATATGTTCTTTAAGGTTCGTTTTCTCCATTTTTTTTGTGAGTTCAGCCGTAGAAGGTTTAACAGATAATGTATGATTACCCGTAACTATTTCACTATTTTCATTTACTCTGATTTCAGAACTCGAAGCTGTACCCGTCGTTATTTTCGGCATCAAAGGTATCTCTTTATTTAAATTTTAAGCAAAATTCATCAAATTAAATTTATTCAATGAGGTTTTTTCTAATACAGGAACAAAGTTCTCTTTTTCTTCCTGCTGTAATTTTTGTTGCCAATATTTAGTCGTTTTGGCAAATATAATTAATTGTTCTAAAATTTCATCGTAACTACCCAGTAATAGGTCAACCTCTTTAAATAACAATATTGATTCCCGAGCATTATCCACCCCAAAAAAAACACCTTCAGGTTGTTGATTTGAGTATTGAGCACACAGCAGATCAATTAACAAATCACGTTGAACTAAACCTTCATCAATATCCAATAATTCACTTGTTATAGTAATAGACTTGTCTTTTTTATCATCTGACCTAATATAAATGTCGATATTATTATCTAAACTAATTGAAAACCCACCATTACTATCTAGTTTAGGTATTGCAATATCATTATTTTCAAATAAGATCTTAAAAAAAGAATTATTCATAAATCCCATATCATTCAATAAAAGCATATCAAGTTTTAAAATCAGCGGGGCATAATATATAAATAAAAAATCATGTCAAAAGTAAATCTATTATAAAAACGGCATTTCGAATAAAAAATATTTTCAATTAAACTAAGTGGAAATAATTAAAACCAAAAGCAGGTCTAAATTAGACCAACCCACTCAAAATTCAATCAATATATTTATAAAATGTATTAAAAACAAGCCAACATCAATATATAAACCATAAATATATCTTATTTTCTATCATAAAAACAAAATTCTTGTATAAAACCAATTAAATTTAATCAACTAAAATATATTAACCTTACCATTAAAACAGACTAACCAACCTAACCTTACTGTGATAAGTCAATCAAGATACCAACTATTTGTTAGTCACTATGTAATAAATGTGACGTATTCTTAAAAAGTAAACTGGCACAAAGCCCAATGAAAGAAAGAAGCAAATAAACTAACATCAAAGCATGAAATCCACTGTGAAAAGCATCTCTTCCCCACGCTAATACTGATGAATGAACCGCGGTATCATTAAATAGAACCAATATCTTATCTAATGGTTGAGCACCCGTAATAAACGGTAAAATTTGCTCAATACTGGGTGAACTAGCTTTTGTCATTTCTCCTGCTGCAAGTAACATAAAGGTATTAACAGACATGCTACTCACTAAGAGTCCTGCGCCAGCAATACCACAGGCATACCATAGATAAGTATGGGAAATGAACAAGCCATAAGAAGCCCCTTTTTCACTTTTAGGTGCCATCTGAACAGCAGCTAAATTGGTTGAAGCGTACATGAGGCCCACAGTGATCCCAATAAAAACCATGCCCGAAGCTAAATATAACCAAGACAGCTCCTCAGGCATGAGTACTAAAATAATAGCCCCCATAAATCCGATAAACTGTGCAACCACAATAGAAGGTAAAGGTCCAAAACGACTATTAAACTGACCTGCACTAATAGATGCTATACATAAACAACCAGTCATGATCAACATCACCAACCCTGCTGATGCTGGCGAAAAATTCAGAATATTTTCTAAATACAGCGGCAAAATAAATAAAAAAGATCCAAATAAAACTTGAAAGCAAGCTCGAGTAATAAGTAAACCTAAAAATAGTTTCTGTTTAAAAAGCCCCAAGCTTATCAATGGATGTGATAAAAACCGTTGCCAGTACAAGGTTATTACTAGTACCAAACCACCAAAAATGAATGGCATTAGAAAAGATAAACTCAAAAAACCGGTCAAAGAGACAATATTAAATGCATATAGCATCATCAAAAACGCAATTAATATTAAAAAACTAGAAGGAACGTGTACATTGATTTGCTTATTACCTTTATCCTTTTTAGCCGTCAGATAAATAATCAATAAACAAATCAAACATACAGGTACATTAATTAAAAATGCCCAACGCCATCCCCAATGTTCAACAATTAAGCCTCCTAATGTTGGTCCCAACGATTGTGCTAAAGCAGTAAATACCACCATAATACTCACTGCTAACCCTTGTTGATGCTTAGGGAAATGCCCAGCAGCAATAACAAAGACCATACCAAAAGTCCCCGCCATCCCTACGCCTTGAACAAAACGTCCTAGAATAATAAACCATAAATTAGGAGCAACGCTGGCAAGTAAAGAGCCAATAAGAAAAATCGTCACGCCCCACATCATCGTTAATTTATGGCCAAAACGATCACCTAACTTACCTGTGGTGATCATCAAGCCCCCCATGGCAATTAAATAAATATTATTGACCCATTGTAACTGAGATAATGTCGCCGAAAAAACGTCACCGATAACAGGCAAAGCTAAATTAATAATCGTCACATCGAGATTAATGATGACAAGACCTAAGCCTAATCCTGTCAGCAGCCACCAGCGATAGCGAAATGACTCTACTCCAACTTCGCTTTCGTTTTGGTTCACTTTACACCTATTTTAAGAGGATGATGATTTACTTCAGTTTAGTCGATAAACAAGAGCTGTGATCCATTACCTGAATATAATGAACCGACAAACAAGAGTAATGATTTATCGATAGAAAAGGGTTTACCTAGCGGTATGCCGCCGAGTTGATAGGTGAGCGAAATGAGCTATTAAGGATATGATTTACTGAGATATTGTTACTTCAAAAAAATACATCAAATCTTTACACTTACCACTTCTCTTTTAATTGACACCACTTATCCGTTAATCTTGGCGCACTAATAGCAAACCCAATGATCACTAAATAACTTAATGCGGGAATAATAAAGCTTGCTTGAACATCAGTCACATCAGCAACACTGCCTTGAACCAAAGGCATAATTGCTCCGCCAACTATGGCAAGACAAAGTAACCCAGAGCCTCGACTGGTATGTTGCTCAAGACCTTTGATGGCCAGAGTAAAAATAGTCGGAAACATAATAGAATTAAATAACCCTACAGCCAAAATAGACCACATCGCAATATAACCACTACTGTTCATTGATATGCATAGTAAGAGAATAGCCATAGAGCCATTAAACATCAGTGCACGTTGAGGCTTAACCACTCGAGTGACAACGGCGCCGATAAAACGCCCAATCATGGCTCCCCCCCAATAATATCCAACAAAATGTGCTGCACTGGCAGCAGGCATATTGCCAATATGGTGTAGCTCAAAATAATTAATCAGAAAACTACCGATCCCCACTTCGGCCCCGACATAGAAAAAAATAGCACATGCGCCAAACAGTGTCTGTTTAGCCTGCCATATACTTCTTCCATCATTGGCCTCAACCATACGACTGGATCCATTGATTTCCGGTAATTTCAATGTTTTTACAATAAGAGACGCAAGAATAAGCACACCAGCTAACATCAAATATTGTATTTTAACCGCTTCGGCTCCAGCAGCAACTCCTGCAGCTGATAGCAACATCATTCCGGCAAAAAATGGCCCTATCGTCGTACCAAATGAATTCAATGCTTGAGCTAAATTAAGCCGACTTGATGCCATTCTTTCAGGCCCCAAAGCGGCAACATAGGGGTTTATAGAGACTTGTAATATCGTGAGTCCACTGGCTAAAACAAATAAAGCAAGCAAAAAGAACCAATAGAGATGTAAAGAAGCAGCGGGATAAAAAAGTACACATCCTAATGCGGTAATCAGTAAACCAAAAATCATACTTCTTTTATAACCCACTTTATGTACTAATAAACCCGCTGGAACCGATACAACAAAATAAGCACTAAAAAAACAAAATTGAATCAACATTGCTTGAGTGTAATTTAACGAAAACATTTCCTTTAAATGCGGGATTAACACATCATTTAAAACAGTGATAAAACCAATAAAAAAGAACAAAACACACATTGAGGCTAAAGGAAATCGATAATTAATCTCTACAGGATCTTGAGACTGAGTAGATGATGAGACATTTGGAATTCCAGCCACAAGTATACTCCATATTTTTGGTTCATTAATGATACGTTCAGGCTTTATTAAGAAGCCACTTTTAATTTTGTTAACTAACGCACACTAGCAATTTAGACTATGATGTCAAGTTAATCGAATATAACTTAAATAATGACCTCCTCCATGATTTAATCGTTAAAGCACTTAATTTATTTGATAAAGAAATGAGATTAAAAGCATGAATAAACAAAAAGATATATCTATTAACGCCTCTGTTCCAGATTTTAAAGATTTATCCTTTCTTAAAGATCACATCAAACAAACTATGGCCTTTTACCACCCTCATTGCATTGACAATAACAATGGTTTTTTTCAAAACTTCACTAACAATGGAAACATTTATAACAAAAAAGATCGCCATTTAGTCTCAAGTTGCCGATTTATTTTTAACTACGCAATGGCAGCCATTGAATTAAACGTCCCAACTTATTTAAAAGTCGTACAGCACGGTATAGATTTCATCGAATCAAAACATAAAAATTCAAACATGCGCTCTTATATTTGGCAATTATCAAGTGACGTTATCACTAACGACACGAACCATTGCTATGGATTAGCCTTTGTACTTCTCAGTCATTCCTTGGCACTCAAAGCGGGTATCAGCACGTCAAAAGATAAAATAGAACAAGTGTGGACCTTACTAGAAACACATTTTTGGGATAATCAATTCGAACTTTATAAAGATGAATATAATGCTGACTTCACGCAACTTAGCGAATATCGTGGTCAAAATGCTAACATGCATATGTGCGAGGCCATGCTGACTGCTTTTGAAGTCACTTCAGATCCTAAGTTTTTATCTCGCGCCCACTTATTGGCGCGTAATATCACCCTCAGACAAGCATCCATAAGTCAAGGTCTCATCTGGGAACATTACACCCCCCAATGGCAAATCGATTGGGAATATAATAAAGATGATCCTCAAAACTTGTACCGTCCATGGGGTTATCAGCCCGGTCACTTTACCGAATGGGCAAAATTATTATGTATTTTATATCGTCATCAACCTGAAGAGTGGATGATTGAGCGTGCCGAATTTTTATTTAATACAGCCCTTGAAACAGCTTGGGATGAAACCAATGGAGGCATTTTTTACGGTTTCTCACCCGATGGTTCAATCTGTGATAATGATAAATATTTCTGGGTTCAGGCAGAAAGTTTTGCGGCAGCCGCATTGCTGGCTATCACCACAGGCAAAGACAGCTATTGGCACTGGTACCAAAAAATTTGGACCTATTGCTGGAAGCACATGATAGATCATCAATATGGCGCCTGGTATTTCATATTAGATGCCAACAATAATCATTATAATGATATAAAAAGCCCTGCAGGGGGCAAAACAGATTACCATACGATGGGCGCCTGTTACGAAGTGATTAAAGCAATAGAATTAAAGGAACAAGCATTATGAGTTTACTCGCATTTGGTGAAGCCTTAATAGACTTCTTATCCAATGGAGGCACACCTGAAACCTTCACGAAATTTCCAGGAGGAGCACCGGCGAATGTCGCCGTTGCTTACGCTAAATTAGGCGGAGCAAGTGCATTTTGTGGTATGTTGGGTCAAGACATGTTTGGTGATTATCTACTGACTTCCCTCAATGAACATCAAGTCAACACTCACTACTGTCTGCAAACCTCACGAGCAAAAACGGCTCTCGCTTTTGTCTCTCTCGATGCAAACGGAGAGCGAAGTTTTAGCTTTTACCGTCCCCCAGCAGCAGACTTATTGTTCCTTGCGAGTGATTTTTCCCCTCAAGCCTTTATGGATAACAACATATTTCATGTCTGCTCAAATAGTCTTACAGAAGAAACCATTTATGAAACGACAATTCATGGATTAACCTTAGCTAAAACACATCATTGTCTACGTAGTTTCGATGTCAATTTGCGCTTAAATTTATGGAATAATGAACAACTCGCCTACCAAAGAGTATGGCAATGCATACGCCATTGTGATGTCTTAAAACTGTCTCAAGAAGAACTCGATTTTTTATTGGATTCCATGCAAGAACCTGAAGAATTCCTCTTTATGCAACAGTGTTTCAAACATGGCGTATCAATAATAATGATAAGTAATGGTCACTTACCAGTGCGATATTATACACCAAATTTTCAAGGTGAATGCCACATACCCACCATCAAAGTGGTTGATACCACTGCAGCAGGAGATGCCTTTGTGGGAGGGATGCTATTTAAATTAAATCAATACCTCAATAATGCAAAGACATTAAACCAACTGCTCACTGAACAAAGTGAATTGCAACTTATTATTGATTTTGCCACTTCATGTGGTGCATTTGCCTGTACAAAAAAAGGTGCTTTTCCTTCATTGCCGTCAATGGAAGATATTAACAGTTTTAACTAGGGGCTGTTGGTTAAATAGCTTAAAAATAGTCAAATAAAATTGACTACTTTTAAGCTTGTTTAAAGCCTGCACCTTAAGGGACATGTGAGTAAATTGATGCTCAGGTTTTACCCTTCCTGTTTTTGAATGAGGAATACTTAAACAAAATGTTGAAAGTTAACTCGCTGATTTACAATTATCACAGAATCATTTAACTGACTAAAAGCTTGCTCTAACGCTTTGGATGCAAAGAAAAAGGCTAAATCAATCTTACGATTATCCTCACCAGCCGCTTCTAAGTCCTCGACTAATTTCGTCCCAATATTGTCCAATAATGCGGTATTATCGCTCCCCTCCTTCGTAAACTTTTCCAATAAATTATGCAAAGGGTAATGCTTCATCTTTTTTTCAGAACCATCAAACAGTAAATGATTTCGAGCAAAGGTCTCAGCAAAGTTAATCCCCTGCCTTTTAAACATATAATTGATATCAGCATAAGGATTCAAGTCGGGATCATCTCCGACTTTCCCTCGGCCAAAATCAATGGCTTGTAAGATCAATGACCCATCATTTAGCTTATGGACCATAAGATTATGCATATGAAGGTCATCATGTGATATTTTCGATTTATACATAACCCTCAACATATCAACAATTTGAAATGAAATATTTTCAACATCTTCTCGAGATAATTGGCTCATAGACACATCAAGCTCAGCACTTTGGACATGCTGACGATCATAAACAGGTACCACTGCATAGACATAATCAGAGTCTAAATGCGCTGGAGGCTCTATTTGAGTTTGCAAGGAAATGAATCGGTTAAGCTCATCCTTATTAGGCTGCTCTTTTATGTACTCACCTATTTTACGCTCTAATACAAAATCAGCTTCACCGACAGCGTCCATTGCTTTCAATACCCCTTGTGAAAACCTTTTGTTCACACCGCCGGTTAAAAAGTCACTATCTGTGACATCGCTAGTTTTGACTTCAATCAAATGATCTGTCAAAGGGTTTGGCTTAAAAACACCATGCAGTAAATCTTTTTCACAACCAAATAGGCTTGCTAGCTGCCTGCTTTGTTGTTCAGTTAACCTTATTGTCTTAATGGGTTTTGAATCGATACAAAGTTCAGCAACATCATCACCTCCTTTTGAGGACATATGAATTGTAAATAAAGCCCGATTCTCTGAAGAGGCTAGACTCGCTAATACTTGGAAAGTCTCAATACTCGCTAAGTTCATGTCGCTATTTTCATCTGTATTCTGATGTATAAGCTTATGCAGTTCAGTAAATGCCTCAGAGCGATTATTCCAAGAAAAAAAATCTTGTATGCACTCCCATACTGTTCTAGTGGTGGCTTCATGACTATCGTCACTCAATAATTTAGATAAACGCTCTTCACTAACTACAACATTCTCATGATTTGAAATATTCAAACCTATCGTCATTTAACCGCCTCAATATTTGTCTTTTTAAAAGTGAAGATCTCCCTACTCGATGTTGTCCTTGATCAAAAAAGAGCCTTATCTGAATAATAATATTCAAATAATCAAAATCCATTACGTATACACATGACTCTTTAGTCTCAAGTATATAATAACCTTACACTTCATCTATCAAAAAAACCGCATTCCCCCAACCAACTGGTCTGATGAGCTTAGATATTGAATAAAGATGAATCCACTTTATTCCTATTTTTTAACCATAAATGACAATAAACAGACTGACTTTAGAGGGGGTTATCCAATGAAAGGGTATCAATGAAAAAATGAACTGTAATCCATCATGGATTTTGCAACCTTACTGAGCGAATACACATAATAACTAAATCAATGTATCCACTTGATAAAATTAAATTTTGATAATCACATTTTCAGTCAATGACGAATCAATTAGGCAACATCATTTTCTTCTAATCGATGCTAATGAGGCCGATTTTTCTCAATGGCATTGAGAACAAGACATATAGCGCGATACACTTAACGATACAATCACGCCCTGTTGTCGGCTTCAAAAGTATCGCAATATTTATGGGGTTTAATACCCATCTCGATGACGATACTCATGCTGAGCGTGGGTAATATCAGGGTGTAATCGACATAACGTTGAAGAATATGCATCAAACCTTAGTAAATAGAGTGATAAATTACAATGAACAATGACAATGAAGCGATGATGACTGGCGAAGATTTAAAACAAGTCGTCGAAAATCAGCTATCTGATAATAACCCCATCAAAGTGAAAAGCACACTCATGCGCTTAATGATGACAGGTACACCCCGTGAAGAAGCTATCGAATTAATAGCCTGTGCTTTGTCAATTGAAGTACTAGACGTCATGCAAAAACAAGCCTCTTTTAATTTAACCCGTTATGAAACTCACTTAGATAAACTTCCAGATATATCTTGGTTAGAAGAAGCATAAAACCACACGGGGTTTCTCCGTTCACTTTCAAATGAACGGAGATCCTCACATCATCCCATGGGTTTATACCATTTTAGGACTGATTCATTTTCGGGCTCACTAACAGTAACGGCCGTTTAATCAAACAGCATAATAGCCCCAACCAAATAAATGAAAAAGTAATGAGCTTATGCACATCCAACATTTCACTAAATACCCAAGTGGCTAAAATAAACTGTAAACTAGGCTCCAAATATTGAATAAGTCCAATAGCAGTCAATGAGGTTCGTCTCAACGCAAGCGAAAACAATATCACAGGCACTAGAGTCACTGGTGCCGTTAACACGAAATACAACTGGGTCATCGGCGTACTATTTATAAAGACGCTTGTTCCTGTTGCAACTTCATATATTACAAAGCCTAACGCAAAAGGAAGCAACACAACGGACTCAACCATCACAGCAGTCATAGCATCATAACGAATTTGTTTTTTTAATACGCCATATAACGCAAAAAAACCGCCCATTAATAATGCCAGAATAGGGAGTTGCCCTGTGGTTAAAATCAAATACCCCACCCCTAGAATACTCAATATAATCGCTAAAGCCTGCCCCGTTGTGGGTTTTTCTTTGAGTAAAACGATACTGAGTGCAATTGTGATCAACGGATTAATGAAAAAACCTAAGCTCGCCGTTAACACTTGCTGATGGGTAACAGCATAAATGAAAGCATACCAGCTCACACACATCGTCGACGCGGCCAAAAAGCTATACCACAAAGAACGCTTATCAGACCAAATTTGACTAAAATCAAAACGAATAGTCATTAAGTAACTAAACATAAAGACAATAGGGACAGACCAAATAATGCGATGTGCTAATAACTCAAAGGTATTTTTCCCATCAAGTAAACCATAAAATAATGGCGTTAACCCCCAGACTGCAAAAGCAGCAATCGCAATAAGATTACCTTGCAAAGAACGATTCATAACAAACTTCAATCAATAAAAGCACAACATAAAAAACTTTTACGCTTACATACATTACATTGCAAGCATCTTTTTACACTGAACTCTTATTGGACGATTATTTTTTATTAATGATTTTAACCATATAAAATCAATACGTTAAAGTTTAATGCTGAAAACCAAAAAACAACAAAACAGACACTCAAACCCATAGTGATTAACATAAGAGAAACTCAATATAAACATTACGATTCCACTTTAGCGTTTGAAACATCAACGCCTAGCAAATTAATTTATAAAAAAGGAATGAGTCAGATATAATACAAACACAGTTAGATATTCGCGCCTTAACAATGCAAATAGTCAAATCTGCCGAACAATTATCATAAAATAATCAACTGAGATAACCATGCCTTTTTCTAAACTGGGATTAAGTGATCCAATCATTACCGCCATAACTCACCAGGGTTACACCACACCAACTCCCATTCAAGCTAAAGCCATTCCTATTATCTTATCAGGTAAAAATGTCATTGCAGCGGCTCAAACAGGAACAGGTAAAACAGCCAGCTTTGTCTTGCCTATTTTAGAAAAGCTAAAAGACAATGAAACAACACGTAAAAAACGCGTCAGGGCATTAATTATCGCCCCCACTCGTGAACTTGCGGTACAAGTTGACACCAATATTAAACAATACAGTTCAACACTTAATCTCACGTCTCTGGCCATGTACGGTGGGGTCGATCTTAAACCACAAAAACAGGCACTGATTGAAGGTGTTGATATTCTCGTTGCCACTCCTGGGCGCTTACTCGATATGTACACCCAAAGAGCCGTCCATTTTGATGAATTAGAAATACTGGTTTTAGATGAAGCCGATAGAATGCTCGACATGGGATTCATTGAAGATATCAATAAAATCATGGATAAGTTGCCTCAAAATAGGCAAAATTTATTATTTTCGGCAACCCTTTCTCATCAAGTCAAAGCCCTAGCCAAAACAACGATTATAAAACCCGTTGAAATTTCAGTGGTGAACAAAGCAAATGGTCCACAAATCGAACAATGGTTAGTCACTGTCGATAAAGATAAAAAATCGGCTCTCTTAAGTCATTTAATTAATGAGTATCAATGGCAACAAACCTTGATTTTTATTGAAACAAAACAAGGCGCAGCCAAACTTGTTAGCCAACTTGAAAAACGCGGTATTAATGCAGAGTGCATCCATAGTGGCCGTAGCCAAGCGATCCGCGAAAAGATTTTAGCTGATTTTAAATCCGGTAAGATCAATCTGCTCATTGCAACGGGCATTGCTGCACGTGGCATTGATATTGATAACCTGCCTAGAGTTGTCAATTATGACTTACCTTACCCCGCTGACGATTATATTCATCGTATTGGCCGCACCGGCCGCGCAGGCAGTCAGGGAGAAGCGGTATCACTGGTTTCAAAAGATGATTTTAAAAATTTATGCGCTATTGAAAGCAAATTGGGTCACTTAATCACCCGTAAAGAAATCGACGGTTTTGCCCCTAAAAAAGTCGTGCCTGTATCCATTTTAAATTATGTACCAAAACATAAAAAAGCCACCGCTAAAAAAGAAAAAACCGCACCTGAACAATCCTCTTCTTCAGTAAAGAAAAAAGCAAAAACGAATCAAGCTCCCCTTCCGATTAACCCTTGGGGTAATAAAAGTTAAATCATTATTTTTAAACAACACCAATATTATTATTGGTGTTGTTTAAAAAATCAGATTAATAATATACATTGCCATGTTTTTGACTTTTAAATAATAAACTAAAGCCTATAAACCTAAAGGCCAATGATGATGCCAAAACTTATTAAACTAAAGTCGAAATAAAATATAATAATGCTAGAAAACCTTATATAAATACCTTAAATAGTACACAACTAGTTATTTCACCTGGTACCTGAAAACATATAATACACTTTATGAATAAAATTATTTTAGGTGCAATAAAATGACAAGTTACAATACGAAATAAAAAACATAAACATTACCACCAATATCATATACGACTCAAAGCTACAGTCATTTATTCATCAATTTAATCCAAATTATTATACTAAAGCAGAATAATTTAAAAGTCTGGTACGATGAGATTCTTTTTATTCATCCATAAATATGATAGCCATCCATTCTCACTCTTTTGTATCATAGATTTAATTCTTGAACAGTATTCCATCATCCGCAGTCTATTTTCTAAATAATACCATATCGCATTTAAGTAAACCGCACTAAACCTAACGCTAAAAAAATAAAGCATAAAATAAAAATCACCAACATCTACATTATTATTTGTAACGCTAAATACATAAGGAATTAAAATGCCCCCTCCCTCAATAACACCTGAACTTAAGCAGCTAGCCAATGCAATAGAACGCGTCATTGACGGACACCAATCACTAGCAGAGCATAACGGTGTAACAGAAGATGAACTCAACAATATCTACCAGGATGCACTGACATATTATCAGCAACAAGATATGCCGTCAGCTCTGAGTGCCTTCACTTATTTGGTCATGAACAACTCATGGAGACGAGAATATATCTTTGGCTTTGCCTCTTGTCTGCACGCATTAGAGCAATATGAAAATGCATTATCTTTCTATGGTTATGCCGCTTTAATGGATGCTTGTGATGCTGGTGTCACTTTTAGAATTGCTCAATGCTATTGCTCAATAGGAAAATCTTCAGAAGCAATCGAGGCCTTACAAACCAGTATCGAGCAAAGTTTCATCGAAAATGTTCAACCTGAAATAAGAACATTAGCCCAAAGCCTGCTCCAAGAAATAATTAACTGACTTTATATATAATTACATAAGGATACTTATGCCTACAATTCATGCTCAATCATCACAAATGAATGTGAGATCAAGCTTAGCTCCACTTCAACAGATCCCAGCATATAAATTTGATATTAAACAGGTTCCCCTTGAATGTGAAGCCACCATTGAGTCATTAGATCTTACAGGGTCAAATAAGGCCTCCTTTCAACGCCCTAAAAACAAAACAATCGAAAGTTTAGATCTCGCAGTCAAGAGCGATAAAACATTTAAATCAACGACTCACATTGAACGAGCACAGCAGCTTGAGCAAAAAGCGAAAGACAATGGTATTGAGCTTGCCAAAAAGGCATTCTTTAAAGCAATATTCAATGTTGCTTTGGCCGGATTAGGAGCTGGGCTAGCTATCGCTGCAACAGTATTAACTAATGGCGGGGGCATTCCTGTACTCGCTGCATCAGGCGTCGCTTTTGCACTTGTTGTCTCAGATGCAGGCTGCGCATATGCCGACTGGAGTAGTAAAGCAAGCGGAAATGATGGCCTTAAAATGGGCTCAGATGCCATAGCAAATACGATTCATTCCATGCTTGATAATATGGGCTTAAACAGTAAAAATTCGGCCTATTGGGCCAATACTACATCCGTTATATCAAGAACTGTACTTACGCTTGGTACATTGTGGTGTAGCATCACTTCTACGGCCAAAGTACCAGGCACAATCGGCAGCACTCTGTCGATGTTGAAACTAGGGAAAAGTATCACCAATAAGATTGGAGGAATGGGGCTGGATGTCGGCATTTCAACTCTAAAAAAACAAACGAATAAAATAAAGGATGACACACACAAGAATAATTTATTCCAGATTCACTTTAATATTGCCGAAACTCAACGTAGCCTTGATTTACTCCTTCAAGAAGGTCAAATAAGCCTTGAAGCGGCAAACATATTACGTGGCACGTTACGTGGCACGATGAATGTGGATCCACAAGCTAGCTCTTAAGAGTAAAGTCATTGAAATGGTGCTCTTAGTATTATCTTATTGAATTACATTAATCAATAACCCACACTAGCAGAGCATCATTGAACAGTGCCCCCAATAAAAGTAAACACTGAAGTGCAAATAAACCTATCGAGAGGTCAAGTTGGAACCAGAAACATATTTTGTAATAGTAAATATATTGTATATTTTTTAATTTTAGACAAGCTTTATAAAGCGTTAACATCGCACAAAATAGTCAAACCGACTATATTCAGTTATTATCACCTTTGAGCATAACGCGATGCCGCTCTTTCAATCCAAAGCCAATATTTATAATATTTTTGCTGGGTTTTGCCTATTTTTAATGGCACTAGGCATAAATCGTTTTTCCTATACACCCGTGATCCCTTTTTTAATTAATGAACATTGGCTGACCAGCTCCCAAGCTGGTTACATTGGAGGTGCAAATTTTTTAGGGTATTTTTTGGGAGCACTCTTCGCACCAAAGTTAAACACCTTATTTCATACATCTCATGTCATGCTCAGCCTGCTGCTCATTTCTTTTCTCTCCGCTGTCTTATGCATTTTTGAACTGGGTTTTTGGTGGCTGACACTGTGGCGTTTGCTATTAGGCTTTAGCGGGGGAGCCATTATGATTTTAGCCCCCAGTCTCATCCTTTCTCACTTACCCGATCACCATAAAGCACTCGTAAGCGGGATTATTTTTGCGGGTATTGGTATTGGCACGGCCTTAAGCAGTTTGATGATCCCTTGGTTTTACACTTGGAATAATGTAATTGGTATTTGGATTGGATTAGCGCTGATCACACTGATCTTAGTCGTATTCACTTGGCTCAAATGTGCAAAAGCAACACCACAAAAAAGCACAATCCAAGCACAGCCAATTAAACTCAACGCACTTCAGAAGAAAACCTTCGTCATTGCACTGATTGGTTATGGTTTATATGGCGTAGGCCTCACCCCTAGCCTACTTTTTTT
This sequence comes from uncultured Shewanella sp., assembly GCF_947501665.1. Lineage (GTDB taxonomy): Bacteria > Pseudomonadota > Gammaproteobacteria > Enterobacterales > Shewanellaceae > Shewanella. Next base: position 74,587 of record NZ_CANMWS010000014.1, read on the forward strand.
GTCTGATTTCGCCCATCGCACTTTACACATGAGCCTACATACAAGCAGTACGCTCTTTGCCTTATTAGGCTTAGGCGCTGCCGTTGGTTCCATATTTGCTGGTATTTTACATCATAAACTGGGTCATTATTGGGCTATTATGATCACAGCCCTCATTGGGATTATTAGCTTAATTTTAATTGCTTGGTTTCCTTCTCTCACCTTTGTCGCAATAAGTGCTTTTTTATCCGGTTTTTATTTAATTGCCTTAGTGACTTTAATGTCACTTTTTATTGGACACTTAGTCACTATGCAGCACCATGCTAAATATTGGTCTTATATGACATTGCTCTATGGCGGCTCACAGTTTGTTGCCAGTTATGCCTTCTCCTATGGACTTAACTTTAATCTTAGTTATATCAGTATGTTCAAAATCGGCGCACTGGCTTTAACCTTATCATTGCTGTGTTATTTGTATCTTCCTAAGACTATAAACACACATCATAAACAATGATCCCTTAAAGATTCAGCACCTAATGACGCTGATTTATCAATAAGCAATCATAGTTAAACCTGATAATAGTTAAACAAGATAATGGTTAAATAAAATAATTGTCAAAAAAGATAAATAGTCCAATATGCAAAGCGATACGTGATTAAAGAAAATAACCATAACTCGGGATGATGAGCATTAAATATGAATTACATTTATAATCATGGGGTTAATTTTATTTCTTGTTTTTTATTTATTTTACCTTTTTGCTCAATGCCGACATTTTTGTCGATATCAAGGCTGGGGTCGTATCGCATAGCCTGCTATTGATAGACAGCACAATACAGATAGCGACCAAAATAGCAATATTAAACGGCGATGTTTATCCCAAGTTCAGGTTAAATAAACCAATTAGGAAACATCAATGCTAAGGCCACAATAATCACAAAATAAGCGACTGTGGCACCAAGTCCCGTTAAGAGCACATAAAGGTATTTTTTGGATTCAGGCCAATCTTTTTTAAAAATTCTAACGTTCAAGGTTAGCGCAACACAGCCACATAAACCACCCAGTCCCCCTCCAACAATAACCAATCCCATAGGCCAGAAACAGACAAGCTTTTCATACCATTTTAACCTTATCTGCTGCACTCTCATCCCTTTCTCCTTATGCATAACTCATTCAGCTAAAGGAATAAAAGTACCACTCCCCCATACTTCAAGTGTATTAACTCTTGGTCTAATGGCAATTTGATAACCAGAAATAAAATACAAGCCATTGATTTAAAGCTTTATTTTTATACACTCTATCTAAAACGATTTAGAAAGCGTCATAACAGCTATTTTGAAACGAAATAAGCCAAAACCCCACAGCTGAACCTCGAACAACATCAGAAGAGTGCTTTAAACACTGTATACCGCCGCTCAATTTTAAAATCTATTTGAAGAGATAGTTGGCACCAAAAAAACATAGGCTCAGGAACTGAACTATCTTTCTTCTGCTCCTAACCCATTGTCCGTCCCCTTAAGGAACATGTTGACAACTAAGGCTACGTGCCGTGATATCAAATCATCTTCAAGCGCAGCAGAATGAGTCATTAATGCCTTTAGTACAAATTCACCTTTAATCATTTCAATGAAAATATACGCAGCAGCTCTTGTATCATCAACCTTTAAATTACCACACATACACTGGTAATTAAGATAGCTTTCAACTCGTTTGGCAAGGACTTCTGGTCCTTTTGAAAAGGCACACTTGCCGATATTGCTATCCTCGTCAGAAAGTGCAATGAGCTGACGAAACATACCAATGACATCATACCTTGTCATCGTTCTCAAATAGGTTTCACCTAATACTGTTAGCCAAACTTTGGCCGGAGTCTCATCGGGTGGTAATGCTTCAAAGGCGGTCAAGACATCCCCAGCAATACTTTCTAACACAGCTCTAATGAGCCCCTCTCTTCCATCAAAGTACGTGTAGATATTTCGTCGCGATCCCCCGGTGACTTTAATGATCATATCAAGTGAGGTTGCTTTAAAGCCATACTGAGTAAACAATTCACGCGCTGCTGCGATGATTTGCTTCTTTTTACTTGGCTGAATGTTCATGGCGATTTCCATAATACAGATATATTTTTCTTGAATGGTATTCATGAATATCATAACATCACCGACATGGTATTATAAAATACCATTGAAGGGATAATAACATAATATTGAATAATGCTAGCTAGTAAGGGTTGTAATGATGACCTAACGTCATACGCTCATTGCAACGCCTAGGTTCAGCACACCAGAAAGGAAAAATCTAACATGCTCAAATACATTAAGACCACAATCTCCTCAATCACCGTCAGCTGCCTTATCACCCTAGCGCTTCCAATCAGTACTTTTGCCAGCGAAGATAGTGATCAAGATTTGCAACGTTGGCTTGTTCAGGCCACTATTCTTCCCGGCGCAGAAGAGGTACTGAAAGAGCGTCTTCATTTGGCAAATGCGGCAGATCAACAACGACTTGACGATGGGATCCAAGAAGACTTAGCACTTGTCGCTGCCGATCGCTCAACAGCTTGGATTGTACTTCGTGCAGAATCTGAAGAGGCTCTTCAAGACATATTCGCGACCATGCCGCTAAATGATTATCAAACTTATGCATGGACCTTGATTAGAAACGCTCCTCCAATCAATGTTATCAATAATGATATTAATCAATACGAGAAACGCTGGCTTGTCCAAGCCACCCGATCAGAACAGGGACTGCACACACAACTGCATCTACCTAGTCCAGCACACCAACAACTCATTGCCGATGGAATGATAGAGGAATTACCGTATATCGCTGCGGATCTATCAACGGCATGGATTGTACTTCGCGCGGAGTCCGAAGAGGTCCTTCAAGACATCCTCACAACAACAGACTACAAAACGTATTCATGGACGTTGATCCTGAACGAAGACGAAAACTAGGCTAAGCCTGCTTCATATCTAAGAGACAAAGGGAAGGTCTCTTAAATATGACTCTTTTGCTGATGAATATAATCCTCCAGTGATTTATTGTCTGTGAGTTCAAACGTCTCATCAAGTACGGTGATCTGTAAAATACGATCGATACGAAAATGACGATAGGCCTCTCTCAGTTCACACCAAGCGACTAAGGTCCATATGCTTTCCCCTGACATGTGGCCCCACAAAATTTGTCCTAAGGGTTGCAGGCACCGAAGCGTTAATTGCTTGTTCACATCACAATAGCCAACTTCCACCTTTAAACACCTATCGATTGCATGTCGTAAGATTTTACGGGTATTGGCTGCAGGAGACGGCTTTGAAGTATTAGGCACTAAATAAGAAAAACGCTCTACTTGCTGCTTCAATTTGTCCGGCAACACGGACACCAATTTATTGGATGCACTTTGAGCCGCAATGGCCAGTTCATCATCTGACCATGCTCGCACCATGCGCATACCCAACTCTAACGCCACTAATTCTTGATCGGTAAACATCAAAGGCGGTAAGTGAGAAGCTGTGCCAAGTAAATAGCCTACCCCCGCCTCTCCTTCAATGGGAACACCAATATGCATCAAAGCTTGTATATCACGATAAATAGTACGCTCACTGACCTCAAGCGCTTCAGCTAATTGCACCGCCGTGACCGCATAGCGTTTAGTGCGTAATAACGTCAATAATGCCAATAATCGTTCTGATTTCGTCACAGCTTAGCTCCACGGCCTTCTTGAAAATGTTATAGTTATTGATACTTTTCGGCTAATGCTGACATCTTGATTTCCTGATGCTCAATATTTATGGTTTTAGGGTCAATCAGTGCCATAAAGGCTTGGCAATCCGGGTGGGCCTTAAACTGCTCACAGGCTTGCTTGGCACTGTCCATACTGTCCCAATAAATGACATCTGTCCACGTTTGAGAGTCTAGATGATAACTTAACGATCGATATTGAAAGCCCGCAAGGGTCGCAACAAAAGTTTGACTGCGTTGGGTCGCAGTCACGAGATCCGCTTCCGTCGTCCCGGGAAGTACAGTAAAACACACGATTTCGATGACACTTTTCATTTTTTCATTCCTTGTATTATTTATCATGTTTGCAATAAAAAAGTTGTTACAAACAGCATACAAAGAAAGACTGTCAGGATGTGTCAGTAGGGTTTGAGGTAGTACAATTAAGCGAACGTATCGTTTAACATAACTTCTCATGCTCTAAGGTGTATTCTTCAACAAACTCTTCTGGTGTTAACCCTAAAATGCTTTTATCACGAACAAAAACAGTATTAGTAAAGAACACTATATTTTTTAAGGTTAATGGATAATCAAAACCTTTCTCATACAATTCTGTAATTAGGCTTTCTCTATCAACTCGGAAAAACTTCTTAGCTAACTCTGTGTTAGAGTCGAAAAGTAGATTAATATCTTCTCCAAGATCAAAGTCTTGAATTCTTAACCTCAATTTTTGCCGAAGCATTGCTTCCCAATTTTGCTGTTTATAGTGTTTGTATGCTACATCTTCTAGAATACGAATCATCGTCCATTCGCTTGTTTCTAATGAAGCATAAACACCATTTAGTTTTCTTGATTCGATATGACTCGCACTCCAGTCATCTTGAAACTTATATCGTAAATCGTGCTCTACTTCATGCCACCCTTCGGAGAGAACAGTTCTAATTTGAAGCTCAAATGTATTGTCTACACAATGTGCATTATCAAAGCCCAAATCATAGCACGAATCCTTAGGCAACTCGTAAACAAGATTATAACGGACAGGCTTAAACGTATTGTCATCTAGGTCATCAATACTCGCATCTTTTTTCCGTTCACAGTAAATGGCTGTCATCGTCTTATGTACCAACTCAATATCATCAGGGAAATACATAACTACGCGCACACCGATAAAATCTTGAATTCTTGAACTACCTTCGAGATATTTAAACTTTGATGATATTTTCTTGGATAATGAATGAGAATCTTTTACTCTAGAAAAAATACGATACATTATGCCCAGTTTGTTCAATGTATCAGTAATATTCCCAACAACTTCTCTCTCCATTAGGTTAGGAAGCATTGCCTTCATCATGCTCTCCCTAACATATCTTTAATAGCAGCAATACTATTACTATTAATCGCTATGTATTCACCATTATCAGCATTTTCTAACAACTTCTCAGACTTCATCCTCTTCATTTCTAATGTTATTTGTCGCTTGCTGTATCCCTGCTGTTGACACGCTTTATAAATTCTAACCATAGGTATATGTAGCCTATCGATTTGAGCAGAACCTACTCGCCAGTATCGCTCCAAAATCAAACGGGTAAGCTCATCAAGCCCTCCACTATCCTCTTCTCGTCTAAAGCTATCCACATCATTTATAAATCCATTATTGTCAATACAATTTAAGAACAAAAAGGATTCTGCATTCTCCAGTCTACCCGTTACCTTGCAGTTATAGAGCTTACAGTTGATAAAAGTTATGTCGGTAATATTTTTAGCCACAAATTCAACGTCATTAAATACACAATCACTAAATGAAACTTCACTTACCTGACTGTGGCTGAATAATGTGTATTCTTTGATATTTAAAGACATTATTGAGCATTCATCGTAACTATTAGAACGAATCTCTCCCAACATACTTAACTCATATCGAAATCTGTCTGATGTTGATAAGAACTCATTCATCGGCGACAAAGCACCCCAAAGTTTTTCTTTAACTTCGTGATGCCGAGGAACATATGACAATACGGCTGGCTCAACAAATCTTTCGTCACTTGCTATCCAATCGTCATCACACTCCAAAATCCCTTGAGCAATATAATTTCCGAATACGAATTCGTTTACAAACTCAACACGACCTTCGCCTTGATTACTACGGTCAAAAAATGCGTGATTAGAAAGAGTATTGCTCAATGAATCAATAGAGGGGCGTTCACTTACTTTGTAAGATTTTCTTGCCTCTTCTAGTATGCTCAAGCACTTGTTTGACTTGAAAAACTCTATTAGTTTTTCTTTGGACTCAGATGTATAGTTTCGCTCGCACATATCTTCGGCAAGCAATGCCAGTAGAGTACTTTGATTCTCTGGAGTAATATGTAAATTTTGGCGCTCTCGCTCTCGCTCAAGCATGCTGTCGAAGTACCTATCTACTAATTCGTCAGGATATTCACATAATTCATCAAACTTTTCATCACTAACGAACCGCAAATAAGACAGCAAAACGGGATTAGATACCTCTTTAAGGTTCAGTCCAAGCTTTTCTATTTTATCTTGTCGCTGCCTTCCCAACCAATCACAAGCTTAAGGGCGCTCAATCCGATAGCGAACGAAGTCAAACTTGTTATCAAACTTATCTATCCACTCACTGAAAGTGACGCCATCAAACACTGCTGATTTTCGAGAAGTAATAATTATTTTTGAGCGCCCTTCCAGTAGCTCACTAATAGTTTCAAGCATGGGCTCTGCATTCTCATAATCTTCATCTGCTTCGATTTTTTGAGTATCAGAAAGAAGCTCATCAAACCCATCTAGAACCATGACAATACGACCATTCTTAAGTTCGTATTCCACGATGTCTGAATTTACTTGATTAAACGCCCTGTCCACTTCGCGTATAAAAACATGACTAAAAATTCGTGCTTGACGGTCTCTAGAGAATTCGGTAAAAAACGGAATTGGGCTTTGATCATCTGAAGCTAATTTATCTATTAGCTCATATGCCGTACAGGTTTTACCGAATCCAGCTGGTGCTTCGATAAGAATTAGCTGAGCAGAGTCATCATTTAAACGAGATATGATATCTTCAATGATATCAGGCGAGCATTCTGCGTTTTTATTGGTGATCGCATATGGTGCGTTTATATAATGATACGACATATCATCATTTTTCTGAGGGTATATTCGCATAACAGATGCTACGTATTCACGATAGTCACTGCGAATGCGATTTCGCCAAGAAATAACATCAAAAAAACCTTTAAATAGCCCTTCTTCTATATCTTCTAAGTTCGAGTATTCTGTAATTTTCGCAGATATCCCTAACGTGTTAAGACTACTTATTTTTTCTTGTATCATGGCCTCATCGTTAGAGTTGTTTGCTATCTTGACTACTTCAGCATTATGGAAGAACCCAGAGCGAAACGTAAAAGTAAGATAAGAATGATTTGAGTACTGTTTCTTGTATTCAAACCCGTACGTTCTATATTTTTCGATAACTTGACTAGCGCAAAGATCCATCTGAAATACTCATTGTATAGTTTTCACCCAAAAGCGGGTGCTATCAAAATATGGCTTTACAGTTACTGCGATTTAACACAAAACATGTAATCCCTCTTCATCAAGTCCATTAATGTCATTCCATAGATCTTCCCATTGCTCAATATCCCACGCGTAATCACGCTGAAACCTAGGAACTATATATTTACTTGAGCCACCTATAAGCTCATTAAAATTTTCATTTTTAGGTTCCATTAACATGAACTGTTTTGCCATATATCTTTCCTAGAAAAATAACCAAATGAATGAATAATATCCAAATAATTAGGTGATTACATCAGGATTAAGTACTAATAAGATTTTAATTCTCTTGATGAGATTAAAAATTAAATACCGACATCAGCACAAAACAAAAATAAGCTTTGCCCTTCCCATCGAAGTTACCGAAAGACGTATTTCAAAATATCGTAAGATGAATATGGATATTCATCTAGTTTTCGAGGGGCAGGACGCCCCATCGGAAACGTTAGACTATTTTTAACGGAGTATGAGGAAAATTAACTTCGTCTGGGCGTCATGGTGGATGCAAGAGGGCGAAGGCCATAATTATGGCCTTTTTGAGCGACAAATACGGATATTTGGCTGGCTTTTGAATAAGGATATCCTTAGGACGAGCAGTCCTTCTTGCCCCAGTGTGGATGGGAATCCACGACTTTAGCCCGCTGCAAGCGATTAATAACAATGAAACTTCGACTAACAACACACTCTACACCTGTCACCGAAGCCCCCCCTCAGCTTTGATCTTTGCTGTTCAATCCAGTGTAAGTGAACTAGAGGGCTTCAATTTCAAGGATGAAATTGCAGAGCGCCCATGGATGGGTTTACAGCGTCCCGAGAGTTACTTGCACATAAACCTGCGGTAGCAATTAATACCAATGAGGTTATGGTTAACGGCAAGCTCACTCATTATACTGAGAACGTTATCAACTTTCGTTTGAAAGATTACCAGTGTGAATCGAAACTCACGATCACCCATTAAGCGAAGCTTAATACTCAAAGTGTCACCAGCCTTCAATGATCTTTGACAGATGGCCGCAGCGCTGGCTAACCCTCCACCTAAGCCCCCTTGTACTCCCATTAACTTGCCGCTAAAATGAATAATACGAAGACTGATTTAAAGACTTATTTAAAGACTTATTTAAAGACTTATTTAAAGCACCATTAGAGGAGCGACTTAATGACCACTCGAATTTTAGCTGATGTGGCTGCCAGCATTACCGAATTAAAAGCCAACCCAATGAAAGTGGCGACAAGCGCTTATGGTGAACCTGTTGCCGTGCTAAATAGAAATGAGCCAGCATTCTATTGCGTACCCGCTGAAGCTTATGAAATGATGATGGATAAAATCGAAGATCTTGAGCTGCTTATTATTGCAAAAGAGCGTCAATCTGAAGAAAGTATTGCGGTCAATATTGATGAGCTATGATCTCGAATTCAAAAAGAGTGCGCTCAAAGAATGGCAAAAACTTGGCTCTACTTTACAACAACAATTTAAAAAAAAATTAGCTGAGCGCTTAACCAATCCTCATATCCCTGCCGCGAAGCTTTCAGGTGGTGATAATCTGTATAAGATAAAACTCAAACAATCAGGCTATCGTCTGGTATACCAAGTCCAAGATAAAAGCATCATTGTCACCGTAATCGCTGTCGGCAAACGCGAGCGAAGTGATGTGTACCTAAAAGCGATAAAACGCTTATAGAACAGCTCATGTCTATATTATTTTCCTCACCCAATACCAACCTTCTCTTTCAAATCATAGCCAATTGATCTAATTGATACTTCGGATAAAAAACAAACCGAAGAAACCCCCGCTGCTTTGATCTATGCTTGTCTCTTGATTTTAGAACCCCGTGTAGATGCAGCGGTACGCCTTCGACTTCAAGGATGAAGTCGTAGAGCGCTCAGGGAAGAGTTCATAGCGTGCTACAGATGCATCTGCACATAAACCTGCGGTAGCAATGAATATCAATGAGGTTATGGTTAACGGCAAGTTCATTCATGACACCAAGAAACGTGATCAACTTTCGTTTGAAAGCTGACCTATTTTTCTGCTGTTAGAAATCGATACCTCCCTGCTTAAAATACACTTAAAATTTTTAAAACAATCATTTAGCATTAATGAGCCGTTGGGCCGGAAGAAAAAAATTGAAGTGAGTCTGAAAGTGAAACTAAACCCAACTGTGAACGACGAAAATCCACGTTTTCAGGATCTTGAATATTCATCAATACATAATGCCCATTTTCTTCATGCAATACAGTACCATAGTACTGTGGCAAACCTTTTTCCATCTGAACCAAATCATATAACACTGCAAAATCTTGACCAGACAGCTCTTTGAGCTGGTAGAGCTGTTTAATCACAAGCAACATTTGTTGTTTAAAATCGGTATCATAGTTATTTGAGATCAATTGCACTAATGCACTTAGCCCATCCTTACCTATATCTGCGGAAGTCAGCAAGGCGTGTTGAGAGAAAATACTCTTTATTTTTGCAACTTGTTTATCCGTTAATGCCACTAACTCACGCTCAAGCTCAGTGATATAGCCCTTGTCACATGCTTGATAATCTTGTTGTGCTGATTTAATCACTTTCTGCTGCAGCCTTTGGTTGGTTTGATACATATCCAGTAAAACCTGCCTCAGCTCAGGATAATTAACCTTAGCATTAGTATCAGGCAGCTGAGCAAGACTGCAACCTTGCATGAAAACCAGACAAAAGCATAAAAAAGCGGAACGATGAAACTTTCTGATGAACAACATAGACTAAGATTTCCCTATCAGTTATTGATTGACTACACTCACTGAAAACAAGTACAAGATACACCTTGTGCTTTCATGTTTAATATTTAAACACTAAATAAAAATCTGCAATAAGACCTTAGTAAAAACTATGTTATTTCAATAATATATTGATAAGAAAATCAATACACACTAAAGCAAGTACTCCTAACACTATCTGAGTACGCACTCATACTCTTCTATTAAGCCTTTAAGCGCAGCTTAACCGTTAAAAATATAATTGACCTTCATTTGAAGGTAAGCTGCATTTTGACCATAAAAAAAGGCCGAGCTAAGCTCGACCTTTTTTAACTGAATTCCTAGTTACTCAGCGACTTCAACGTCAGCTTCAGCAACATCAGCACGACCTACTAGTTCAATATACGCCATAGGCGCTTTATCACCAGTACGTAAACCGCACTTAAGGATACGGGTGTAACCGCCAGGACGTTCCTGGAAGCGTGGACCCAATTCATTAAATAGCTTACCTACGACTTCTGCGTCGCGAGTACGAGCAAACGCCAAACGACGATTTGCAACGCTATCACTTTTAGCAAGTGTTATCAGAGGCTCAACTACGCGACGCAGTTCTTTCGCTTTAGCTACAGTAGTTTTGATCACTTCGTGACGAACTAATGAGCTTGCCATGTTACGGAACATAGCTTGGCGATGACTGCTGTTACGGTTTAGTTGACGACCACTCTTACGATGGCGCATGACCTAATCCTTATTACCTAAATCTGTACAAATCTGGACTTAAAGGTCGTCTGCTAAACTGGCTGGAGGCCAATTTTCTAGACGCATACCTAACGACAGTCCGCGAGACGCTAACACATCCTTAATTTCGGTAAGAGATTTCTTACCCAAGTTAGGTGTTTTCAGCAACTCAACTTCAGTGCGCTGTACCAGATCTCCGATGTAATGAATCGCCTCGGCTTTCAAACAGTTAGCCGAACGTACAGTTAGCTCTAAATCGTCGACAGGACGCAACAGAATCGGATCGAACTCCGGCTTCTCTTCCTTCTCAACTACCTCAGTGACATCACGAAGTTCAACGAACGCATCTAGCTGTTCAGCTAAAATAGTGGCTGAGCGACGAATAGCTTCTTCAGGATCAAGAGTACCATTGGTAGTCATGTCGATCACAAGCTTGTCTAAGTCAGTACGCTGTTCTACACGAGCCGCTTCTACATTGTAGGCGATACGTGCAACAGGAGAAAACGAAGAATCCACCAACAAACGGCCGATAGGACGATCATCGTCTTCAGTTTGTGCGCGAGCTGATGCTGGCACATAACCACGACCACGTTCTACACGGATCCGCATGCTGACATCATTATTACCTGTTAAATGACAGATAACATGGTCAGGATTCATGATAGTGACATCACCATCATGCGTGATATCTGCTGCAGTAACAGGGCCTGCGCCTGACTTACTTAACGTAAGCATAGCCTCGTCTTTCCCTTCGATCACAACAGCTAAACCTTTCAGGTTTAGAAGGATCTCAAGGATATCCTCTTGCACGCCTTCCTTGCTGCTGTATTCGTGCAGTACACCATCAATCTCTACTTCGGTAACCGCGCAGCCTGGCATTGACGACAATAGGATACGACGCAACGCGTTACCTAAAGTGTGACCAAAACCGCGTTCTAGGGGCTCCAGTGTCACTTTGGCACGTGTTGGATTAACCTGCTCGATATCAACGAGACGCGGTTTAAGAAATTCTGTAACAGAACCCTGCATTGTGTCCTCTCTTTTGTGTTAACTTTACTTAGAGTAAAGTTCGACGATCAGCTGTTCGTTAATATCCGCAGACAAATCACTACGCTCAGGAATGCGCTTGAAAGCACCTTCCATCTTAGTGGTATCTACTTCAACCCATGTTGGCTTTTCGCGCTGAGCCGACACTTCTAAAGCAGCCTTAATACGGGCTTGCTTCTGTGACTTCTCGCGAATGCTCACGACATCATTCGCAGACACTTTGAATGATGGAATGTTGACAACGCTGCCGTTAACCATAATAGACTTATGACTAACTAGCTGACGTGATTCAGCACGTGTAGCACCGAAACCCATACGATAAACGACGTTATCTAGACGAGTTTCCAAAAGTTGTAACAAGTTTTCACCTGTATTGCCTTTAATACGTGCAGCATCTTTGTAGTAGTTACGGAATTGCTTTTCTAGCACACCGTAAGTACGACGAACTTTTTGTTTCTCGCGTAGCTGAACGCCATACTCAGACAGACGGGTCTTACGAGCGCCGTGTTGTCCAGGTGCAGTTTCAAGCTTACACTTCGAATCAATTGCTCTCACACCGCTTTTTAGGAAAAGGTCTGTACCTTCTCTGCGGCTGAGCTTGAGCTTGGGACCCAAGTATCTTGCCATGTTCTTTCTCCAACTATCCTATTAAATGCGGCGTGTTATACGCGACGTTTCTTAGGAGGACGACAACCATTGTGAGGGATAGGCGTCACATCGGTAATATTGGTAATTTTATAACCAACCGAATTTAGTGCACGAATCGCTGATTCACGCCCTGGACCTGGACCCTTCACAAAAACCTCTAGGTTTTTAACACCGTAGTCCTGAGCAGCAGTACCTGCGCGCTCAGCAGCAACCTGTGCAGCAAACGGAGTAGATTTACGTGAACCACGGAAACCTGAACCACCTGATGTTGCCCAAGACAGTGCATTACCTTGACGATCGGTAATGGTGATGATTGTGTTGTTGAAAGACGCATGAATGTGCGCCATGCCATCAGCAACCTGTTTACGTACGCGCTTACGCGGAGAACGTGACGGAACTTTAGCCATATTGGTTTACCTTCCCGTTACTTTCTAATTGGTTTACGTGGACCTTTACGCGTACGCGCATTGGTCTTAGTACGTTGCCCACGAAGGGGCAGGCTACGACGATGGCGAAGGCCACGGTAACAACCAAGGTCCATAAGACGCTTGATGTTCATGGAAACTTCACGACGTAAATCACCTTCTACGATGTAGTTGGCGACTTCTTCGCGTAGAGTATCAATTTGAGCTTCGCTCAATTCCTTGATCTTAGCATCTTCAGCGATTGAAGTAGCCGCGCAAATAGCTTGTGCGCGAGTACGACCAATGCCGTAGATAGCAGTCAATGCAATGACTGTGTGCTTTTGATCAGGAATGTTAATGCCAGCGATACGGGCCACTATGCACTCCTCAAGTTAAAGGTCATCTGTGAAAAGCCCGGTAGGATACTCGACAGACGACAATTTAGCAAATAATATTTGATCAGCCCGAACAGGGCTGACCAATTTTTTTTAGCCTTGACGCTGTTTGTGTTTAGGTTCAACACAAATCACGCGAACAACGCCACTACGCTTTACGATCTTGCAATTACGGCAGATCTTCTTCACGGAAGCTCGAACTTTCATTACATCACTCCGTAAAAGCTAGCTTATCGACCAAAGCGATCTAAATTCGCTTTGTTCACTAGGTTAGCTTTCTTCATTACAGAATCATATTGATGAGACATCATATGAGTCTGAACTTGAGCCATGAAGTCCATGATTACGACTACCATAATCAGTAGTGAAGTACCGCCAAAATAGAACTGTACTTTCCACGCAATTAACATGAACTCCGGAATTAAACAGATAAAGGTAATGTATAACGCGCCTGCTAATGTCAAACGAGTCATCACTTTATCAATGTAACGCGAAGTCTGTTCTCCAGGACGTATCCCGGGAATGAACGCACCACTCTTCTTCAAGTTATCTGCTGTCTCACGTGGGTTAAACACCAACGCTGTATAGAAGAAACAGAAAAAGATAATTGCTGTCGCATACAATAATGAGTACAGCGGTTGCCCTGGTGACACAGCCAGTGAAAAATCACTTAACCATGACATGGACTCATTTTGACCAAACCACTGAGCCAGTGTGCCTGGGAACAAAATAATGCTGGACGCAAAAATAGGGGGGATCACACCCGCCATATTTAATTTAAGTGGTAAATGCGTACTTTGTGCAGCAAACACCTTACGGCCTTGCTGACGTTTTGCATAGTTAACAACGATACGACGTTGTCCACGCTCAACGAATACCACAAAATATGTTACAGCGAAAACAATCACTGCAAGTAACAACAATACTAGTACATTCAAGTCGCCTTGACGCGCCTGTTCAGCCGTTTGGCCGATAGCAGATGGTAGACCGGCAACAATACCTGCGAAAATCAATATCGAGATACCATTCCCTATGCCTCTCTCGGTAATTTGCTCACCTAGCCACATCAGGAACATGGTTCCTGTCACTAGACTCACAACTGCGACAAAGTAAAAACTAAAGCCTAAGTTTACCACTAAACCTGGCACTAAGTTTGGTAACCCTGTTGCAATACCAATTGCCTGGAACGTGCCCAGAACCAACGTGCCGTACCTAGTATATTGACTGATTTTCTTTCTTCCAGACTCGCCTTCTTTTTTTAGCTCAGCGAGTGCAGGATGAACCACAGTCAATAATTGCATGATAATCGATGCCGAAATATACGGCATAATACCTAATGCAAAGATAGAAGCACGTTCAAGGGCACCACCAGAGAACATGTTAAACATGCCTAGGATGGTCCCCTTTTGCTGATTGAACAGCTCTGCTAATACAGCGGCGTCAATACCAGGAATCGGTACAAACGATCCCGCCCTAAAGACGATTATTGCACCAATCACGAACAGGAGGCGAGCTTTCAGTTCTGAGAGTCCACCCTTCGTGCTTTTTGTATCAAGTCCTGGTTTTGCCATCGACGTATTATTCCTCGATCTTACCGCCGGCAGCTTCAATCGCTGCACGAGCACCTTTAGTTACCTTAAGACCTTTTACGGTCACTGGGCGTTCAATGGTACCTGAAAGAACGATTTTAGCAAACTGTATGTTGCGAGTAACTAAATTCGCATCTTTCAGCGCATTAAGGTCGATAACATCACCGTTAACTTTTGCCAATTCGCTCGTGCGAACTTCTGATGATACTAACGCTTTACGCGAAGTAAAACCAAATTTAGGCAGACGGATTTTAAGTGGCATTTGACCACCCTCAAAACCGACACGAACGCCGCCACCTGAGCGAGACTTTTGTCCCTTGTGACCACGACCGGCTGTCTTACCTAGGCCAGAACCAATACCGCGACCTACACGCTTAGCTGTAGATTTTGCACCTGCAGCAGGTGATAGAGTATTTAGACGCATCTTATTCCTCCACCGAAACCATGTAGTAAACCTTATTGATCATACCGCGAACAGAAGGAGTATCTTCTAATTCAACAGTGTGATTAATACGGCGTAAACCAAGACCAGTCAACGTTGCACGATGCTTAGGCAAACGTCCAATTGAACTTTTAGTCTGAGTTACTTTTAAAGTTTTAGTAGCCATGGTGTATTAACCTCGAAGTTCATCAACATTCAGGCCACGCTTAGCTGCGATTTGTGATGGTGACTTCATGTGCACCAACGCATCGACAGTTGCGCGAACGATGTTGATCGGGTTAGTAGAACCGTATGCTTTCGACAGTACGTTATGAACGCCTGCTACTTCCAATACGGCACGCATAGCACCACCGGCAATAATACCAGTACCGTCAGATGCAGGTTGCATGTAAACACGCGAACCAGTGTGACGTCCCTTAACAGGGTGATGCAAAGTTCCACCATTCAATTCAACGTTAACAATGTTACGGCGAGCCTTTTCCATTGCTTTTTGAATTGCGGCAGGCACTTCACGCGCTTTACCATAGCCGTAACCGACTTTACCGTTACCGTCACCCACTACAGTTAATGCAGTGAAACTGAAGATACGTCCGCCTTTTACAACTTTAGAAACACGATTCACTGCAACTAATTTTTCTTGCAGATCGTCTTTCTGTTGAGCTTCAAATTTAGCCATTCTTATAACCCCTTAGAACTGGAGGCCAGCTTCACGAGCGGCGTCAGCTAATGCTGCAACACGACCGTGATACTTGAAACCGGAACGATCGAAAGCGACGCTAGTAACACCTTTTTCAACGGCGCGCTCAGCAACGGCTTTACCGACTGCTTTAGCTGCATCAACGTTACCGGTGTACTTTAGTTGCTCTGTTACCGCTTTTTCAGCAGTAGAAGCTGTCGCCAAAACCTGTGCAGTAGGACTAATGACCTGTGCATAGATGTGACGTGGTGTACGATGTACAACCAGACGATTAACGCCCAGCTCTTGGATCTTCTTACGGGCGCGAGTTGCGCGGCGTAAGCGAGATGTTTTCTTATCCATATCGCGTTACCTACTTCTTCTTAGCCTCTTTACGGCGTACTTGTTCGTCAGCATAACGAACACCTTTACCTTTATAAGGCTCTGGTGGACGATAGCCACGAATGTTTGCAGCAACCTGACCCACTAACTGCTTATCGGCACCTTTCAGTACGATTTCAGTTTGTGAAGGACATTCTGCTGTTACGCCCGCGGGTAGTTCATGTACTAAAGGATGTGAAAAACCTAAAGTCAAATCAATGCCTTTACCGGCGATTTTCGCACGGTAACCAACACCAATTAACTGTAATTTCTTCTCGAAACCTTGAGACACACCTATAACCATGTTGTTAACCAGTGCACGAGCAGTACCTGCTTGTGCCCAAGCGCCTGCGACGCCTTCAACTGGTGCAAAAGTGATTTTATCACCTTCAACAACTAGGTTTACCGCACTGTTAATCACTCGAGTCAAAGTAGATTTGCCGCCTTTAACGGTAATCTCTTGATCTTTCAAGCTCACCTCTACGCCAGCTGGAATAGATACGGGTGCTTTTGCAACACGTGACATACCTAGCTCCTTACGCTACGTAGCAGATAACCTCACCACCCATGCCTGCTTGGCGGGCGGCACGATCGGTCATCAAGCCTTTAGAAGTGGAAACAATTGCGACACCTAGACCGCCCATCACCTTAGGAAGTTCGTCTTTACCTTTGTAAATACGAAGACCTGGGCGACTAACGCGCTGGATAGTCTCAACGACTGGTTGCCCTTGGAAATACTTTAACGTAATTTCCAGTTCAGGCTTAGCTTCATCTGCTACGGCGTAGTCTGAGATGTAACCTTCTTCTTTAAGTGTTTTCGCGATAGCGATTTTTAACTTAGCTGAAGGCATCTTCACAGATACTTTGTTAGCAGCTTGGCCGTTACGAATACGTGTTAACATATCCGCAATAGGATCTTGCATGCTCATATTAGCTTACTCCGTGACAAGTGCTTACCAACTAGCCTTGCGAAGGCCAGGAACCTCACCGCGCATAGTCGCTTCACGTAATTTAATACGGCTTAAGCCGAACTTACGTAAGAAACCATGTGGGCGACCCGTTTGACTACAACGATTGCGTTGACGCGCAGCGCTAGAGTCACGTGGTAGACCTTGCAGCTTAAGAACGGCATCCCAACGATCTTCATCAGACGTTGTTGGGTTGCTAATGATAGCCTTAAGTGCCGCACGCTTTTCAGCGAACTTTGCCACGAGCTTGGCACGTTTTACTTCACGTGCTTTCATTGAACTTTTTGCCATTACGCTACCCTTATTTCTTGAATGGGAAGTTGAATGCGCTTAATAAAGCACGTCCTTCTTCATCATTCTTCGCAGAAGTAGTGATTACAATATCCATACCACGGATCTTATCGATTTTATCGTATTCGATCTCAGGGAAGATGATTTGCTCACGTACACCCATCGCATAGTTACCACGGCCATCGAATGATTTAACACTCAGACCACGGAAATCACGAATACGTGGGATTGCGATATCTACTAAACGCTCAAAGAACTCCCACATGCGTTCGCCACGCAGGGTTACTTTACAGCCGATAGGGTAGCCTTCACGGATTTTAAAACCAGCCACTGACTTACGAGCGACAGTCACAACTGGCTTTTGACCAGCGATAGCAGTCATGTCACGAAGCGCATGCTCCATAACTTTCTTATCTGCTACAGCTTCGCCAACACCCATATTCAGGGTGATCTTTTCAATCCGAGGGACTTGCATGACACTGGTAAAACCGAACTTTTTCATAAGTTCAGGACTAACAGTCTCTTGATATTTATCATGCAGTTTCGCCATCGTTTACTCCAATTACTTAACGAGTTCACTGTTCGATTTAAAGAAACGGACTTTTTTCCCGTCTTCAAATCGGAAACCAATACGATCCGCTTTGCCAGTGGCAGAGTTGAAGATCGCTACGTTTGATGCTTGTATAGCGGCTTCTTGTTCAATAATACCACCAGTCACACCCAGTTGTGGGTTAGGCTTTTGGTGTTTCTTAACAAGATTGATGCCTTCTACCATCAATTTACCAGTAGGAAGAACTTGAGAAACCTTACCGCGTTTACCCTTGTCTTTCCCTGCTAGTACAATTACTTCGTCTTCGCGACGTATTTTAGCTGCCATTTTGAAGCTCCTTACAGTACTTCTGGTGCCAATGAGACAATTTTCATGAACTGCTCTGTACGCAATTCACGTGTCACTGGTCCAAAGATACGAGTACCAATCGGTGCAAGGTTTGCGTTAAGCAATACCGCTGCATTCCGATCGAAGCGAATGACAGAACCATCTGGACGACGTACGCCTTTCTTAGTACGGACTACCACCGCGTTATACACATCACCTTTCTTCGCTTTACCGCGAGGAATTGCTTCTTTTACAGAAACTTTGATGATGTCGCCGATACCGGCATAACGACGATGAGAGCCACCCAAGACCTTAATACACTGAACTCTACGAGCGCCACTGTTACAGGCGACTTCAAGAGCCGATTGCATTTGGATCATTTTAAGTGCTCCGCTATCGTTACTTCATAATCCCAACAATTGGGTCTAATTATTACACGCTTTTTCAATCAATTTTATCGAAAAAGGCGCGCAAGTATAACACCCGAAATTAGGAATAGATAGTACTAAAAAATAAACGACCCCGGAAATGGAGCCGTTTAACTATTTTACCTAATCGAAATTAGGCCTTTGATACTACTTCAACCAGGGTCCAAGACTTAGTCTTAGACAGCGGACGGCATTCGCGAATAGTCACGACATCGCCAGCATTACACTGATTTTGTTCGTCATGTGCATGGATCTTTGTAGTACGCTTAAGGAACTTCCCATATAGAGGATGTTTCACTTTACGTTCAATAGCAACAGTAATGGACTTGTCCATTTTGTCGCTAAGTACACGACCTTGCAAAGTACGGATTTTATCAGACATTATGCACCCGCCTTAGAAGTAATAATGGTCTTAACGCGCGCAATGTTGCGACGCACGATTTTAAGCTGATGAGTCTGAGTTAACTGACCAGTGGCGTGTTGCATACGCAGATTAAACTGCTCACGCAGCAGACCAAGCAGTTCAGCGTTCAGTTCTTCAACGCTCTTTTCTGTTAGTTCGCTCGCTTTCATTACATCACCGTCTTAGTTACGAAAGTCGTCTTCAGAGGGAGTTTAGCAGCAGCTAAAGCAAACGCTTCACGCGCTAACTCTTCAGATACACCATTCATCTCATAAAGGACTTTACCAGGCTGGATCTGACAAACCCAATATTCAACGTTACCCTTACCTTTACCCATACGCACTTCAAGAGGCTTAGAGGTAATTGGCTTGTCAGGGAAAACGCGGATCCAAATCTGACCTTGACGTTTAATGTGACGTGTCATCGCACGACGCGCAGATTCAATCTGACGTGCTGTAAGTCGACCACGACCTACCGCTTTCAGACCGAATTCACCGAAGCTGACTTCAGTGCCGTTCGCAAGACCGCGGTTACGGCCTTTGAACATTTTACGAAACTTCATTCGTTTTGGTTGCAGCATTGCCGGCTCTCCTATTTACCGCGAGACTTACGCTTAGGCTGCTGTTTCGGCTCTTCGTGCTGAGGAACGATTCCATCTAGGACTTCACCTTTGAAGACCCAAACTTTAACGCCGATCACACCATATTGAGTGTGACTCTCAGCTGTCGAATAGTCGATATCAGCACGCAGAGTATGTAGAGGTACACGACCTTCACGATACCACTCAGAACGTGCAATCTCAGCTCCACCTAGACGGCCACTCACTTCAACTTTGATACCTTTAGCACCAAGACGCATAGCATTTTGTACAGCGCGCTTCATCGCACGACGGAACATAACACGACGCTCTAGTTGAGAAGCGATGCCTTCGGCAACTAACTTCGCATCTAGCTCTGGCTTGCGGATTTCAGCGATGTTGATTTGAGCTGGAATACCAGTCAACTTAGCAACTTGGTTGCGTAGCTTCTCAACGTCTTCGCCTTTCTTACCAATCACAACACCTGGACGGGCTGTGTGGATAGTAACACGAACACTTTTAGCTGGACGCTCGATAACTATTTTAGAAACTGACGCTTGCTTAAGTTTCTTTTCTAGAAACTTACGCACTTCCCAGTCACTGCTCAAGTTCTTGGCATAGTCTGACTTATCAGCGTACCAGGTCGAGATCCAAGGCTTAGTGATACCCAGACGGATACCATTAGGATGTACTTTCTGTCCCATTGCTAACTCCTAGCGATCTGATACAACCACAGTAATGTGGCTGGTACGCTTGATTATGCGATCAGCACGGCCTTTAGCACGTGGCATGATACGCTTCATGGTTGGACCTTCATCAACTAAGATGGCGCCAACTCGTAGCTCGTCAATGTCAGCACCTTCGTTGTGCTCAGCATTAGCGATAGCAGAGTCGAGTACTTTTTTAACAAGTACAGCGGCTTTCTTAGGGCTGAAAGTCAAAATTTCGAGAGCCTTAGCAACAGGCAGGCCTCGGATTTGATCTGCAACCAAACGGCACTTTTGAGGCGACGTACGGGCAAAACGATGTTTAGCTAAAACTTCCATCTTATTCCTCCCGTATTAACGCTTCTTCGCTTTCTTATCTGCAGCATGGCCGCGATAAGTGCGAGTTGGTGAAAATTCACCAAGCTTGTGGCCGATCATTTCGTCAGTTACGAACACAGGTACATGCTGACGACCATTATGGACAGCGATGGTCAACCCAATCATATTAGGGATGATCATAGAGCGGCGAGACCAAGTCTTAATAGGCTTTTTGTCACCCGCTTCCATCGCTTTCTCTACCTTCTTCAGCAAGTGCAGGTCAATGAATGGACCTTTCTTGAGAGAACGTGGCATGGCGAATCCTCTTACTTTTTATTGCGACGACGTACAATGTACTTGTCGGTGCGTTTGTTACTACGAGTCTTATAACCCTTAGTAGGCTGACCCCATGGAGACACAGGATGACGACCACCAGAAGTACGGCCTTCACCACCACCATGTGGGTGATCTACTGGGTTCATTGCAACACCACGAACTGTCGGGCGTACGCCTCTCCAGCGTTTAGCACCTGCTTTACCTAACTGGCGTAGCATATGCTCGGCGTTACCAACTTCACCCAATGTCGCGCGGCAATCAACTGGCACTTTACGCATTTCGCCAGAGCGAAGACGTAGAGTGGCATATGCGCCATCACGAGCAATAACTTGTACGTAAGCACCTGCAGAGCGAGCGATTTGAGCACCTTTAGCAGGCTTCATTTCAACTGCGTGCACTACGCTACCCACAGGGATATTGCGTAGAGGCAGAGCATTACCAGTCTTGATTTCAGCATCAATACCTGATTGGATTGCATCGCCAGCTTTCATGCCTTTAGCGGCAAGAATGTAACGACGCTCACCATCAGCGTATAGTACCAATGCGATGTTAGCTGTGCGGTTTGGATCATATTCCAAACGCTCAACTTTCGCAGGGATACCATCTTTATTACGCTTGAAATCGATGATACGGTAATGCTGCTTATGACCACCACCTACGTGACGGACAGTGATACGACCGGTATTATTACGGCCACCACTTTTAGATTTTTTCGCCAACAGGCCTGCAAAAGGTTTCCCTTTATGCAAATCGCTGTTCACCACTTTAACTACGTGGCGACGACCTGGAGAGGTTGGCTTACACTTAATAACTGCCATGATAATTCTCCTTTGCTTACTCAGCGCCGCCGACGAAATCGATGTCAGCACCTTCAGCTAAAGTCACATAGGCTTTTTTCCAATCGCTACGACGACCCATACGGGCACCGTGACGCTTAGTTTTACCTTTGTTAACCAAAGTGCGAACTGAATCAACTTCAACTTCAAATAACGTGGCTACTGCAGCTTTAACTTCAGCTTTAGTCGCATCGATAGCGACACGGAAAACAACCGTGTTGTTCTTCTCAGCATTAACAGTGCTCTTTTCAGAGATGTGTGGCGCTAGAATAACTTTTAGCAAACGTTCTTCGCTTATCATCCTAGCATCTCCTCAATTTGCTTAATCGCTTCTGCAGTAACAAGGACTTTGTCGAAAGCGATAAGGCTAACTGGATCAATACCAGCAACATCGCGAACGTCAACTTTGTACAAGTTACGAGCGGCTAAGAATAAGTTCTCGTCAATTTCTGGAGTCACAATCAACACGTCTTGTAATTCCATTGTGTCTAATTTTGCTTTCAGCTCTTTTGTTTTAGGAGCTTCAACGCCAAATGACTCAACAACAATCAGACGGTCTTGACGTACCAATTCAGATAAAATGCTTTTCAGCGCTCCGCGGTACATCTTTTTGTTAACTTTTTGGCTGTGATCCTGAGTTTTAGCAGCGAAAGTTACGCCACCACCACGCCAGATTGGGCCTTTAACGGTACCGGCACGTGCACGGCCAGTTCCTTTTTGACGCCAAGGCTTTTTGCCAGAACCAACAACTTCTGCGCGAGTTTTTTGAGCACGAGTGCCCTGACGCGCGTTTGCAGCATATGCTACAACTACCTGATGAACCAGTGCTTCATTAAAGTCACGGCCGAAGGTAGTTTCGGAAACTTCAAGAGCACTCTGTGCGTCTTTCAATACCAATTCCATTACTATCTCCTCAGACCTAAGCTTTAACGGCAGGTTTGATGATCAGGTCGCCATTAGTGGCACCCGGAACCGCACCCTTAACCAATAGCAAGTTACGTTCAGCATCGACACGTACAATGTCAAGATTCTGTGTCGTAACACGCTCTGCACCCATGTGGCCTGACATTTTCTTACCTTTGAAAACGCGACCAGGTGTTTGGTTTTGACCAATAGAACCGTTGGATCTATGTGCCAGTGAGTTACCATGAGTCATGTCTTGGGCATGGAAGTTCCAACGCTTAATACCGCCTTGGAAGCCTTTACCTTTAGATTGACCAGTAACATCAACTTTCGCTACATCAGCGAAGATATCTACATTTAGCTCAGCACCAACTTCAACGCCTTCGCCTTCACCATCTGCCAAACGCACTTCCCACAAACCACGACCGGCTTCAACGCCTGCCTTAGCAAAGTGACCTGCTTCTGGTTTAGTGATGCGATTAGCTTTTTTGGTACCAGTAGTAACTTGAAGTGCACGGTAACCGTCAGTTTCCAAAGTTTTCACTTGGGTAACACGATTAGCAGCAATTTCAATTACTGTAACAGGTATAGACGCCCCATCTTCATTGAAGATACGAGTCATACCTACTTTACGACCGATAAGACCGATAGCCATCTCTCAAACCTCTTCTAAGGATCTCAATTAACCTAAGCTAATTTGAACGTCAACACCCGCCGCAAGATCAAGACGCATTAATGCATCTACAGTCTTCTCAGTCGGCTCTACGATGTCAACAAGACGTTTGTGAGTACGAAGTTCGTACTGATCACGCGCATCTTTATTAACGTGTGGAGAAGTCAAAATGGTATAACGTTCTTTACGCGTTGGCAGTGGAATTGGACCACGTACCTGTGCGCCTGTACGCTTAGCAGTTTCAACGATTTCCGCAGTAGACTGATCAATTAAACGATGATCAAATCCTTTTAAGCGGATACGGATTCTTTGGTTCTGCATTGACCAGAGCTCCTAAAATGGACACATAAAAAATCACCCTCTAGCTTCTTCCTTCTTGGAAAAGCAGAGCGAGATGATTTAACCGTTCGACTCACAATTGGAGCCGCTGTATTTTACGTCAAGCTTTTCTTGACTGATTAATTCGCCTAATGGTTAAGGCGAGCGGCCATTATACGCAGTTTCACTTCAAGCGCAAGCAAATTGTCAATAATTAAGCACATGACCGAACGAGTCCAGAGATTAAAACATTTAGCGCAACTTGAACTGCCATACTGACTCTTATATAGTGCGCAACAAATTTTACAAAAAACAAAACTAAAACCAACTTTATGCATACATTTAAATTGACAGCTTGTGGTCTTTTAACCGTCTTACTCACCGCTTGTGGTGGCAGTGATTCGAATAATAATAACCAAACAGAAAATGCCGCTGACAATAAAGGTAACACCCCCTCCCCTGTTTATTTAACCTTAGATGCCATGCGCTCCAACCAGTGTGGCATGTTAAGCCCAGATCTTGATGCACGCTTTCTTGTTCATGACAGTGACGGTAATATATTAAGTGAACACAAAACAGACAGTAATGGTCATCTAAACATTGAATGGAGTGAGGCTAACCAACACATCACTCAGCTCACCTATACTGAGCCTAATGATCAGAGTGCTGGCGTGAAAGTCGATACTTACCTCAATGTCACCGCTGGCGACTTAGGTAAGAAAGTGTATTATATTGATAACGATATTGGTTGTGAGTGTAATGAAGTACAAATTGATCTTAGTGAATTACATAACAGTGGTGACTTTCGATTTGTCGATTTCGCCGCCAACAGCAACATAATGAGTGTATTCCTCAGTCCCGCTTCCCAACACAGTGAGTCCAAAGTCAATTGGTGTGCAGACGTGAAAACCGATCTCATTCTTATCGATAACAATGGCTTTAGCACACATGTAGCTCAAGTGTTATTTTCGCCAGTCGATAATCAAACATTAACACTGAGTGATTTCTCTGAGGGCATTGAAGTTAATATCACACCGCCAACCGACTCCAGTTTTATGGTTGCTTATACAGGCTTTTATCAGTTCGGAAATGATTCATGGAACACCAGCCCGAATAGCTCCAACCATGACAAACCTATCTATATCTATCCGGAGTTAAACCTCACATCGATACTCTATACCCATAATTATTCATCATCGAGCATTTTAGATTCCCACGCCAATATCAATATCTCTTCGCGTCAGCCAATCGATGATGAAGGCTATACCCAGCCAATTGAGTTATTAACGGCCGATGAGTCCTTGCTGCCAGAGGTTGAACATATCGCCACGCAGATGCAATTAGCTTCTGACACGGTTGATTTTGACTTTAGTGCTTATGACAGCAATATATCAGCCACAACATTAAGACTGTATGACGACAGTCAGTTTTATTTTGACAGTGATAGCACTTGGTCCATTTTTGCTGGGCGTGCAGGTACGATTCCCGCTCTCAAACTGCCACAAGACATTCAAGCGAAATTTGATGCCATCGAACACAAAAAAATGAACGTTAGCTTACAAAAAATTGATCGTTATTTATCTTTACAAGAATGGCGAGCACAAGTCGCAACAGAAAGTCGTTCAGCGGATAGAGCTAATGAGCTCATTTATCAGCAAGGCCAATCCATAAGAATTGATTTTGCTTTAACGCAACCAAGCGAATAGCAATCCACAAAGCAATAGCAACAAAAAAGGCAGCCTAAGCTGCCTTTTTTTATGTTGCGTAAAATGAGTCGCTATTAAGCAACAATCTTAGCTACAACACCCGCACCTACTGTACGGCCACCTTCACGGATTGCGAAGCGTAAACCTTCGTCCATCGCGATTGGGCAGATTAGCGTCACAACCATCTTGATGTTGTCACCTGGCATTACCATTTCTACGCCTTCAGGTAGCTCAATTGTACCTGTTACGTCAGTTGTACGGAAGTAGAACTGTGGACGGTAGCCTTTGAAGAATGGAGTGTGACGTCCACCTTCTTCTTTTGAAAGTACATAAACTTCTGATTCAAAAGTTGTGTGTGGGTTGATTGAACCAGGCGCTGCCAATACTTGACCACGCTCTACTTCATCACGCTTAGTACCACGTAGTAGTACACCACAGTTCTCACCTGCACGACCTTCGTCAAGCAGCTTACGGAACATTTCAACACCTGTACAAGTTGTCTTCGTCGTATCTTTGATACCAACGATTTCAACTTCTTCACCCACTTTGATGATACCGCGCTCTACACGACCAGTAACAACTGTACCACGACCTGAAATTGAGAACACATCTTCGATTGGAAGAATGAATGCACCGTCAATCGCACGCTCTGGCTCTGGGATATAAGTATCTAGGGCTTCTGCAAGCTCAAGAGTTTTCGCTTCCCACTCAGCTTCGCCTTCAAGGGCTTTAAGTGCACTGCCTTGGATAACGGGTAAGTCATCACCAGGGAATTCATATTCAGAAAGTAGTTCACGTACTTCCATTTCTACAAGCTCAAGTAGCTCTTCGTCATCAACCATGTCACATTTGTTCATGAATACGATGATGAAAGGAACACCAACCTGACGAGAAAGCAGGATGTGCTCACGCGTTTGTGGCATTGGGCCGTCTGTAGAAGCAACAACTAAGATTGCACCGTCCATTTGAGCAGCACCAGTAATCATGTTTTTAACATAATCCGCGTGACCTGGGCAATCGACGTGCGCATAGTGACGAGTTGGTGTGTCATATTCGATGTGAGAAGTATTAATGGTAATACCACGCTCACGCTCTTCTGGAGCGTTATCGATTTGTGCGAAATCTTTAACTTCACCACCGTAAGTTTTGGTTAATACTGCAGAGATAGCAGCAGTTAGTGTAGTTTTACCATGGTCAACGTGACCAATTGTACCTACGTTTACATGGGGTTTACTACGTTCAAATTTTTCTTTAGCCACGATATATTCCTTTCTTTTCAGAAAACTCGACCTTGGTCGAGATAATAGCAATTAATTTATAACAATCACATTTTGCACAAGTTTACATGCGCGATTCAGTGATTGCCTTAGCGATGTTTTGCGGCGCCTCAGAATACTTCAAAAACTCCATAGAGTATGAAGCACGTCCCTGAGTCGCAGAGCGTAAATCGGTTGCATAACCAAACATTTCAGACAAAGGTACCACAGCTCGAACAAGCTTGACGCCGGCAATGCCGTCATCCATGCCTTCTATCAAACCACGACGTCTATTTAAGTCGCCAACCACATCACCCATATAGTTTTCAGGTGTTGTGACTTCCACTTTCATGCAAGGTTCGAGTAAAACAGGGCTTGCATCTTCGCAGCCTTTTTTAAACCCGATTGAACCTGCAACTTTAAACGCCATTTCATTGGAGTCCACATCATGATATGAACCGTCAAATAAAGTGACTTTTACATCAAGCACAGGGAACCCGGCAACAACACCGTTTTTCATCTGTTCCTGAATGCCCTTATCTACCGCAGGAATGTATTCTTTTGGAACCACACCCCCAACGATTTCGTTCACAAATTCGTAGCCTGCACCTTCTTCTTGAGGTTCAAGCTTCAACCAAACATGACCGAATTGTCCTCGACCACCCGATTGACGTACGAATTTACCTTCAACTTCCACACTGTTGCGGATAGTTTCACGGTATGCAACTTGAGGCTTACCTACATTACACTCAACATTAAATTCGCGACGCATACGGTCTACGATGATGTCTAAGTGTAGTTCACCCATCCCAGAGATCAGTATCTGCCCTGACTCTTCGTCAGTTTCAACACGGAACGACGGATCTTCCGCTGCTAATTTTTGCAGCGCAATGCCCATTTTCTCTTGGTCGGCTTTTGTTCTAGGCTCAACAGCGATTGTAATGACAGGCTCAGGAAATTCCATACGCTCTAAAATTACTTTGTGATCCATATCGCACAACGTGTCGCCCGTTGTCACGTCTTTCAGACCAATAGCCGCCGCGATGTCTCCAGCGCGAACTTCTTTAATCTCTTGACGATCATTGGCGTGCATTTGCACCATACGACCCACTCGCTCGCGTTTTTGCTTAACCGAATTATAAACGCCAGCACCACTTTCAAGCACGCCCGAATAGACGCGAATAAAGCTTAAGGTACCCACGAAAGGATCGGTTGCAATCTTAAACGCTAATGCTGAAAAAGGGGCGTCATCATCCGCAGGACGATGAACTTCCTCTTCTTTCTCATTGATCCCCGCAATAGCAGGCACCTCTGTGGGAGAAGGAAGATATTCAACAACAGCATCGAGAACGGCTTGCACCCCTTTGTTCTTAAAAGCAGAACCACAAGTGGCCAACACGATCTCATTGTTTAAGGTACGCTGACGTAATGCTTCTTTAATTTCAGCTTCAGTCAAATCACCTTCTTCAAGGTATTTGTCCATCAACTCTTCTGATGCTTCTGCCGCAGCTTCAACCAAGTATTCACGCATTTCTGCGGCTTGCTCGGCTAAATCGGCTGGGATAGCTTCATAAGTGAAAGTCGTTCCCTGATCAGCTTCTGACCAGTTAATCGCTTTCATTTTAATTAAATCGACAACGCCCTTGAAGTTTTCTTCTGCACCAATGTTCAATTGGATCGGTACACAAGTCGCGCCCAAACGGTTACGGATTTGCTCAACGACAGCATTAAAGTCCGCTCCAGCCCGATCCATCTTATTGACGAATACGATACGAGGAACGTGATACTTATCAGCTTGACGCCATACTGTCTCTGATTGAGGCTCAACACCAGAAGAACCACAAAATACAACGACAGCGCCATCAAGGACCCTTAAAGACCGCTCAACTTCAATAGTGAAGTCAACGTGGCCTGGAGTATCAATGATGTTAATACGGTGCTCAGTGAACTGGGCATCCATTCCGCGCCAGAAAGTAGTCGTTGCAGCTGAAGTGATGGTAATCCCACGCTCCTGCTCCTGCTCCATCCAATCCATGGTGGCTGCGCCATCATGAACTTCACCGATCTTATGAGACATCCCGGTGTAAAATAGAACACGTTCAGTGGTGGTAGTTTTACCAGCGTCAACATGAGCGCAAATCCCGATATTACGGTAACGCTCAATTGGAGTTGTACGAGCCACGATTTATACCCTCTTAGCTAAAACCTGAGTGATAGCAGTGTAAGTATGGCGTGGAAAAATCCACGCCATGATATTACCAGCGGTAATGAGCAAACGCTTTGTTTGCTTCTGCCATACGATGCACATCTTCGCGCTTCTTAACAGCAGTGCCTTTGTTTTCTGAAGCGTCTAGCATTTCACCGGCTAGACGTAAAGCCATAGATTTTTCACCACGCTTACGAGCAGCTTCAACTAACCAACGCATTCCCAGTGCATTACGACGAACTGGGCGTACTTCACATGGTACCTGGTAAG
Source organism: uncultured Shewanella sp. (assembly GCF_947501665.1). GTDB lineage: Bacteria > Pseudomonadota > Gammaproteobacteria > Enterobacterales > Shewanellaceae > Shewanella. Next base: position 103,981 of record NZ_CANMWS010000014.1, read on the forward strand.
TAGAACCACCCACACGACGAGATTTAACCTCGACAGATGGACGGACATTTTCCAGGGCTGCTTCAAGGATCACTAGATGATCTTCGCTTTTCTTTTCAGCGACAACATCAAGTGCCTTGTAGATGATTTTTTCTGCAGTCGACTTTTTGCCGTCCTGCATAATGACGTTGATGAACTTAGCCAACAACTCACTATTAAATTTTGGATCTGGTAGGATTTTACGTTGTCCTACAACGCGACGTCTTGGCATAACAATTTCTCCGTATGCTTCAGGGACCCCAAAACTGGAATCTCAAATTATCTAGCTTGGCCTTACTTAACGGAAAACGTTAAGACTTAGGACGCTTAGCACCGTACTTAGAACGACCTTGGCGACGTTCACTTACGCCTGCGCAATCGAGTGCTCCACGAACTGTGTGATAACGAACACCAGGTAAATCTTTAACACGACCACCACGGATCAAGATTACACTATGTTCTTGTAAGTTGTGGCCTTCACCGCCGATGTACGAAGTGACTTCGAAACCGTTAGTTAGACGCACACGCGCTACTTTACGTAGAGCTGAGTTAGGTTTTTTTGGTGTAGTAGTGTATACGCGAGTACAAACACCACGTTTTTGCGGACACGCATTCAACGCTGGCACGTTAGTCTTATCGACTTTTGGCGAGCGAGGCTTACGGACCAACTGGTTTACAGTTGCCATGTATAGCTCCGAATCAGTTGAAAGATTCAACAGTAAGGTGTGAAAAATCTATAGCCCACAGGTGTGGGACGCGAAATTTTAGAAAGGTAATGGCCTCCTGTCAAGAAATAGACAGGTTTTAGGTGAAATTAGTTTAAAAAAAAGGCGCACAAGGCGCCTTTTCATGTTTTTTAGCCTTTTTCAGCCTTAATCCGAGCTACCCGCAAGGTTAAGAAGATCGGCAAGATTTTGCTCTGCTTCACTGGCACTGATCACCGGCGTCTCATCAAGCTGACCAGCTGGTTGTGCTTGTTGACGATTCTGATGATATGAATAACCGGTACCCGCAGGGATCAAACGACCCACAATCACGTTTTCTTTCAAGCCACGAAGTTTATCACTCTTACCACCTACTGCCGCTTCGGTCAGTACGCGTGTGGTTTCTTGGAAAGAAGCCGCTGAGATGAAAGATTCCGTTGCAAGCGATGCTTTCGTGATACCTAATAGTTCACGCTCAAAACGTGCAGGCTGCTTACCTTGTGCTTCTAATTCGCGGTTAGCGATTTTCACACGTGACACTTCAGCTTGCTCACCCGCTAAGAATTGGCTATCGCCCGCATCGGTGATCTCACACTTACGCAACATCTGGCGAATAATCACCTCAATGTGCTTATCGTTGATTTTCACCCCTTGCAGACGGTAAACATCTTGTACTTCGTTAACGATGTAGTTAGCCACATTGTGGATACCACGTAAACGCAAGATATCGTGTGCTGCTTCAGCGCCGTCAGCAATAACCTCACCACGTTCGACTTTTTCACCCTCAAACACGTTCAAGTTACGCCATTTCGGGATCATCTCTTCATAAGGCTTATTACCATCAGCAGGCGTGATCACTAGACGACGCTTACCTTTAGTCTCTTTACCAAATGAAATGGTACCCGAGATTTCCGCAAGAATAGCAGGCTCTTTAGGCTTACGCGCTTCAAATAAATCCGCAACCCGTGGAAGACCACCGGTAATATCACGGGTTTTTGAAGACTCTTGTGGAATACGCGCTAGCGCATCACCAACGTTAATCAGACCATTATCGTCTAAGTTAACAATCGCGTTACCCGGTAAGAAGTATTGTGCTGGAACATCCGTACCAGGGATCATAAGATCGCTACCATCGCTCGCAAGCAAGCGGATCATTGGGCGCATTTCTTTACCCGCAGTCGGACGCTGAGCAACATCAAGTACCACAATTGAAGACAAACCTGTTAGCTCATCAGTTTGACGTGTCATAGTGACACCATCAATCATATCGACAAACTTGGTTGTACCCGCCACCTCAGTAATAATCGGGTGAGTATGGGGATCCCAGTTAGCGATAATGTTACCCGCTTCAAGCTGTGAATCTTCAAGCTTCTCAAGTACTGTACCGTAAGGCACTTTATAGCGCTCTTTCTCACGGCCAAGATCATCAATGATCGCAAGCTCAGATGAACGAGACACAATTACTAGCTTACCTTCACTGTTGGTCACATGCTTAGCATTGTGCAGTTTCAGGGTACCGGCATTCTTCACTTGAACATTGTTCGCTGCAGATGCTCTAGATGCCGCTCCACCAATGTGGAAGGTACGCATCGTCAACTGTGTACCTGGCTCACCAATTGATTGCGCTGCAACCACACCAATGGCTTCACCTTGGTTAATCAGATGACCACGTGCTAAATCACGACCATAACACGCCGCGCACACACCAAAGTCAGTATCACAGCTGATCACTGAACGCACTTGAACTTCATCGATTGAATGCTCTTCAAGTACATCACACCAAGCTTCATCAAGCAGTGTATTACGTGGCGCCAGTACATTTTCAGTACCTGGATAACACACATCTTTAGCAACCACACGACCCAATACGCGCTCACGTAATGGCTCAACAACATCACCACCTTCAATCAGCGGTTTCATTGTTAGCCCTTCGTGGGTACCACAATCATCTTCAATGACCACTAAATCTTGCGCAACATCTACAAGACGACGGGTTAAGTAACCCGAGTTAGCCGTTTTCAATGCCGTATCAGCCAAACCTTTACGCGCACCGTGAGTTGAGATGAAGTATTGAGATACGTTTAGACCTTCACGGAAGTTCGCCACAATCGGCGTTTCAATGATAGAACCATCCGGTTTTGCCATCAAACCACGCATACCCGCTAGCTGACGAATTTGTGCTGCACTACCACGAGCGCCCGAATCGGCCATCATGTAAATGCTGTTGAAAGATTCTTGATCTTCAGGCTCACCGTCACGATTGATCACAGTTTCAGTCGATAAATTTTTCATCATCGCTTTAGAGACTTTCTCGTTCGCACTGGCCCAGATATCAATCACCTTGTTATATCTTTCACCCGCAGTAACCAAACCAGATTGGAACTGCTCTTGAATTTCAATAACTTCAGCTTCTGCGTCCGATACTAGCGTATACTTCTCATCAGGGATGACCATGTCATCAATACCAACAGAAGCACCAGAGATAGTCGCAAAATGGAAACCGGTATACATCAATTGGTCAGCAAAGATAACGGTATCTTTAAGACCCAGTTGACGATAACACGTATTCAATAACTTAGAGATTTGCTTTTTACCCATGTTCTGGTTAACCAGATCATAAGACAAACCTTTAGGCAGAATTTGTGATAATAAAGCACGGCCCACTGTAGTATCCACAATGCGACGTGTTTTGACTTTTTCACCTAATTCACTGGTCGTCGTTTCAGTAATACGTACCTTCACGCGAGCGTGTAATTCTGCAGAACCTGTGCGGTAAGCTTTTTCAGCTTCAGCAACAGATTCAAATGCCATGCCTTCACCCTTGCCGTTAATACACTCACGACTGGTATAATAAAGACCCAATACAACATCTTGTGACGGTGTGATCACCGGCTCACCGTTTGCAGGTGAAAGAATGTTGTTGGTTGACATCATCAATGAACGTGCTTCTAGCTGAGCTTCCAGCGTTAGAGGCACGTGAACCGCCATTTGGTCACCATCGAAATCGGCGTTATAGGCCGCACAAACCAAAGGATGCAGCTGAATCGCTTTACCTTCAATCAATACTGGCTCAAACGCTTGAATACCCAATCTGTGCAAGGTTGGTGCACGGTTGAGCATGACAGGATGTTCGCGGATCACATCATCAAGCACGTCCCAAACTTCTGGGACTTCACGTTCAACCATTTTCTTAGCCGCTTTAATCGTTGTCGCTAGACCACGACCTTCAAGCTTGCCATAGATGAAAGGTTTGAACAGTTCCAATGCCATCTTCTTAGGAAGACCACATTGATGTAGACGCAAAGTTGGGCCCACGGTAATAACAGAACGACCAGAGTAATCAACACGTTTACCCAATAAGTTCTGACGGAAACGACCTTGCTTACCTTTGATCATATCGGCCAAAGATTTAAGCGGACGCTTGTTAGAACCAGTAATCGCACGACCACGACGGCCGTTATCTAACAATGCATCGACAGATTCTTGCAACATACGTTTTTCGTTACGTACGATGATATCTGGCGCTGCAAGGTCAAGTAGACGCTTCAGACGGTTGTTACGGTTGATCACACGACGATAAAGATCGTTCAAATCAGACGTCGCAAAACGACCACCATCAAGTGGGACTAATGGACGAAGATCAGGTGGCAGAACCGGTAATACTTTTAGGATCATCCACTCAGGCTTATTGCCTGATTGGAAAAACGCTTCAATTAATTTTAAGCGTTTAGTCATCTTCTTACGACGTGTTTCAGAGTTAATTGACGGTAACTCTTCACGCATCATCTCGATTTCTTTTTCAAGATCGATAGCACGCAATAATTCTAAAACGGCTTCCGCACCCATTTTAGCTTCAAACTCATCACCGTACTCTTCCAATGCATCCAGATAGTTTTCTTCTGTTAGCATTTGGCCGCGTTCAAGACTAGTCATGCCAGGCTCGATAACGACGAATGACTCAAAATACAATACGCGTTCAATGTCACGTAATGTCATATCTAACATCAAACCGATACGAGACGGTAATGATTTTAAAAACCAGATATGAGCCACTGGGCTGGCAAGATCAATGTGACCCATGCGCTCACGACGCACTTTAGTCTGCGTGACTTCAACGCCACACTTTTCACAAATCACACCACGGTGCTTAAGACGCTTATATTTACCACATAAGCATTCGTAATCTTTAACAGGACCAAAGATCCTCGCACAGAACAAACCTTCACGCTCAGGCTTGAAAGTACGGTAGTTAATGGTTTCTGGCTTCTTAACTTCACCAAATGACCAAGAGCGGATCAGATCTGGCGACGCTAGGCCAATTTTGATCCCTTCGAATTCTTCAGTCTTGCTTTGCTGTTTCAGAAACTTTAATAAGTCTTTCACGTTTCTCTCCTGAAGGAGTTAAACCGGGTGCCCCACTTAAAAAGTAGGACACCGTTTTTGTTGCCAAACTAGAGGATTAATCTAGTTTTAGTCTTGATCCAACTCGATATTAATACCGAGTGAGCGGATCTCCTTCAACAATACATTGAAGGACTCTGGCATACCTGGATTCATCTGATGGTTACCGTCAACGATGTTCTTATACATCTGTGTACGACCATTTACATCATCTGACTTAACCGTTAGCATTTCTTGAAGCGTGTAAGCGGCACCGTATGCTTCTAGTGCCCATACTTCCATCTCACCGAAACGCTGACCACCAAACTGGGCTTTACCGCCGAGTGGTTGTTGAGTCACAAGACTGTAAGAACCAGTTGAACGCGCATGCATCTTGTCATCAACCAAGTGGTTAAGTTTCAGCATGTACATGTAACCTACAGTTACTTGACGCTCAAACTCATTACCAGTACGGCCATCAAACAACTTACGCTGTCCAGACTCAGGCAATCCAGCAAGAGTCAGCATCTGCTTGATCTCTTTTTCTTTCGCGCCATCAAATGCTGGCGTGGCAACTGGAATACCACCTTTTAGGTTCTTAGCAAGACGAATGACTTCATCATCAGTGAAAGAGTCGATGTCAACACGTTGAAGTACATCATCACCTAACTCGTAGACTTCTTTGATGTAATTACGTAATTCGGCTAACTCACGCTGTTCTTCAAGCATACTGGTAATACGATTACCAATGCCTTTTGCAGCTGCACCTAAATGCACTTCAAGTACCTGACCGATGTTCATACGTGATGGTACACCCAATGGGTTCAACACGATATCAACGGGATCGCCATTTTCATCGTAAGGCATGTCTTCAACAGGGCAGATCTTAGAGATCACACCTTTGTTACCGTGACGTCCCGCCATTTTATCACCTGGTTGGATCGTACGTTTAACGGCTAAGTAAACCTTAACGGTTTTCAATACACCTGGTGCTAAGTCATCACCTTGAGTGATCTTACGACGCTTAACTTCAAACTTCTTATCAAAGTCAGCTTTTAGCTCTGCATGTTGCTCGCTAAGTTGCTCAAGCTCAGTTTGCTTCGCTTCATCATCGATGTTTTGTAGCAATAACTGTGAACGTGGAATAGTGGCAATTTGAACGTCGCTTAAGCCAGTGCTCGCTAATAAATTACGCGCACGGCCGTATACGCCTTCTTCCAAAATTTGGAATTCTTCGGTTAGATCTTTTCTCGCTTGCGCGATATGCATCTCTTCGATTTCAACAGCACGTTTATCTTTCTCAACGCCGTCACGGGTAAATACCTGTACGTCGATGATAGTACCCTTCACTGAATTAGGTACGCGTAATGAACTGTCTTTAACGTCAGAGGCTTTCTCACCGAAAATAGCACGTAAAAGCTTTTCTTCTGGTGTTAGCTGTGTTTCACCTTTAGGTGTCACTTTACCAACTAGAATGTCGCCACCTTTCACTTCGGCACCAATGTAAACGATACCTGACTCGTCTAATTTAGACAGAGCAGATTCACCCACATTTGGAATATCAGCCGTAATTTCTTCGCTACCTAATTTGGTATCACGCGCCACACAAGAAAGCTCTTGAATGTGGATAGTGGTGAAACGATCTTCTTGCGCAACACGCTCAGAAATTAAGATCGAATCCTCGAAGTTATAACCATTCCAAGGCATGAAGGCGATACGCATGTTTTGACCCAGCGCTAAATCACCTAAATCCGTTGAAGGACCATCGGCTAATACATCACCGCGAACCACTGGCTCACCAACACTACAACACGGACGTTGGTTGATACAGGTGTTTTGGTTAGAACGGGTGTACTTAGTCAAGTTATAGATATCGATACCGGCTTCACCTGGGGTCAGCTCAGCTTCGTTCACTTTAACAACGATACGACTCGCATCAACGTACTCAACAAAACCACCACGCTTAGCGGCAACAACCACGCCTGAATCGACCGCTAATGTACGCTCAATACCCGTACCGACTAGCGGCTTATCCGCTTTGAGTGTAGGAACGGCTTGACGTTGCATGTTCGCGCCCATCAAGGCACGGTTAGCATCATCGTGTTCAAGGAATGGGATTAATGACGCCGCCACAGAAATAATTTGCTGTGGTGAAATATCCATATATTGCACATCGCTTGCACGCATAAAGGTGGCTTCACCTTTGTGACGACAAGCAATTTGCTCTTCTAACATACGACCATTGGCATCAAGCTCAATGTTCGCCTGTGCAATAACATAACGCCCTTCTTCAATCGCTGATAAGTAGTCCACTTCATCAGTGATCACGCCCTCAACCACTTTACGATAAGGCGTTTCTAGGAAGCCATATGAGTTGGTACGCGCAAAACTCGCAAGGGAGTTAATCAGACCAATGTTTGGTCCTTCTGGCGTTTCAATTGGACATAGACGACCATAGTGAGTCGGATGTACATCTCGCACTTCAAAGCCTGCACGCTCACGAGTCAAACCACCTGGGCCTAATGCAGAAATACGGCGCTTATGCGTCACTTCTGATAGCGGGTTGTTTTGATCCATAAACTGAGACAGTTGAGAAGAACCGAAAAATTCTTTCACTGCAGCAGAAATCGGCTTAGCATTGATCAAGTCTTGAGGCATAAGCTCATTGAGATCGCCAAGGCTCAAACGTTCACGGACGGCACGTTCAACACGAACAAGACCGACACGGAATTGGTTTTCAGCCATTTCACCAACGCTACGAATACGACGGTTACCTAAGTGATCGATATCATCAACTTCATCATTACCGTTACGGATCTTAATGATGTTCTTCATCACAGCAACGATATCTTCTTTACTAAGGATACCTTCACCTTCATCGTCTTCAATACTCAGACGACGGTTGAATTTCATACGACCGACTTTCGATAAGTCATAACGCTCTTCACTGAAGAAAAGGTTATTAAATAACGCTTCAGCGGCATCTTTGGTTGGTGGCTCGCCAGGACGCATCATACGATAGATTTCAACCAAAGCTTCTAAGCGGTTAGTGGTTGAATCGATACGTAGCGTATCAGACATGTAAGCACCGTTATCAAGTTCATTGATATACAGTGTGCTCACTTCTTTAATACCAGCCAAAGAAAGCTTAGCAAGATCTTCTAAACCAATTTCAGCATTGGCAGAAACAATCACTTCACCGGTATCAGGATCAATGTAATCCTGACCAGAAATTTTACCCACAATGTATTCAACGGGGACTTCAAGTTCTGTGGTATTTGTTTTTTCTAATTGACGAATATGGCGCGCCGTAACCCGACGTCCTTTCTCAACTAAAACAGTTCCTTCAGAATCTTTAATATCATAACTTGCTGTCTCACCGCGCAGGCGCTCGGCAACAAGATCCATCACCAAAGTGTCTTTCTTAACTTTGAAATTAACACGGGTGAAGAAGATGTCTAAAATATCTTGCGTTGAATAATCCAATGCACGCAGAATGATTGACGCAGCCAATTTACGACGACGGTCAATACGAACAAACAATGCATCTTTTGGATCAAATTCAAAATCCAACCATGAACCACGGTAAGGAATAATACGTGCGTTATACAGTACCTTACCTGATGAATGTGTTTTACCACGATCATGATCGAAAAATACTCCTGGGCTACGATGTAGCTGAGAGACAATAACACGCTCAGTACCATTGATAACAAAAGTACCGTTGTCAGTCATAAGAGGGATATCCCCCATATAAACTTCTTGTTCTTTAATATCTTTAACTGTGCCTGGTGCCGCTTCACGGTCATACAACACCATGCGTAATTTAACACGTAGCGGTGCAGAGTATGTGATACCACGGATTTGACATTCTTTCACATCAAAAACAGGCTCGCCTAGCTTATAGCTGACATATTGCAGCTCTGAATTACCAGAGAAGCTTTTGATGGGAAAAACGCTACGGAAAGCCGCTTCAAAACCGCGCTCCCCAGTAGGATCTTGATCGGTGAACTTTTTAAATGAGTCCAACTGAATTGACAAAAGGTAAGGAATGTCCAGTACTTTTGGACTCTTACCGAAGTCTTTGCGAATACGCTTCTTTTCAGAATAGGAGTAAACCATGGGTTTCCTCTGATTGCGGAATGTGACCAAGACTACATTAAACATTGTCTGTACAATGCTAACGTAGCAACGTTTGCCCATCACCGTTGAAAGCAAGAACCTAACCAGTAATCTCTGCTAGGAACTGCAACATCTGGCGATAAACGGTGAATAAAAAATCGCCTGCGCCTACAGCGCAAAAAAGGCCGACAGTCTAAAAAACCGTCAGCCTTCACCCGATTGACTCGGGCTTAGCAAGTTATATTATAACTTACTTAATCTCTACTGCAGCACCAGCTGCTTCTAGATCAGTCTTAAGCGCTTCAGCTTCTTCTTTAGTGATCGCTTCTTTAACAGCTACAGGCGCTGATTCAGCCATACCTTTAGCTTCTTTCAGGCCAAGACCTGTCGCGCCACGAAGTGCTTTAATCACTGCAACTTTGTTGTCGCCGTGTGAAGTAAGGATCACGTCGAATTCTGTTTGCTCTTCAGCAGCAGCGGCTTCGCCACCACCAGAAACAACAGCAGCAGCGGCAGATACGCCGAACTTCTCTTCCATTGCTTCGATTAGTTCAACAACTTCCATTACAGACATTTCTGCAAAAGCTTCTAAGATTTGGTCTTTAGTGATAGACATAACAAAAAATTCCTAAATGTTCTGAATTCAATTCAATTAAGCGGCTAATAAAATTAAGCTGCTTCTTCTTTTTGATCGCGAAGGGCGGCCAAAGTACGTACAAACTTGCCAGCAGACGCTTCTTTTAGAGTCATCATTAACTGAGCTAGTGCTTCTTCGTAAGTTGGTAGTTTCGCTAAACGATCAATATTCGTTGCAGGGATTAATTCCCCTTCAAAGGCTGCTGCTTTTACTTCAAATAGCTCTTGCTCTTTAGCAAAGTCTTTTAAAAGACGTGCTGCGGCACCTGGGTGCTCGTTAGAGAAAGCGATAAGAGTAGGACCTGAGAACGTTTCGTTAAGGCACTCAAAATCAGTACCTTGAAGCGCACGACGAGCCAAAGTATTACGTACAACTTTAACGAATACTCCGTTCTCACGAGCGGCTTTACGTAAACCGGTCATAGCACCCACAGTTACACCACGTGAATCGGCAACAACTGCAGATAAAGCACCTTTGGCAACTTCGTTGACTTCAGCAACAATCGCCTGTTTGTCTTCGAGTCTTAATGCCATTGGCTTTACTCCTGGATTCTATCTAGGGAAACCCCTAGTAATTACCATATTCGCTATCAAATGACAGCGAATGACTTACGGCGCGAATATCCAGAAGAACAAAATCTATCTGGGGTCCGACACCGTCTACGTAGGAAATTAAGTTACACTTTACAGCTAACACCTACGGTCTTGGACGGAGATCAAAATAAGTGCAAAAAGCAACTTATTGACCTCAACCCTACAAAGTGCGCGCATTATAGACTAATACGCACAGCTTGTAAATTTACTTAACGTCAGCTAACGTACCTTGGTCAACGGTAACACCGGCGCCCATGGTCGTTGAGATGCTAACTTTCTTAAGGTAAACACCTTTAGCAACCGCTGGCTTGGCTTTTTTCAATGCACCAAGTAGGGCTTCTAAGTTTTCCTTAAGTTGAACGGGTTCAAAATCCACTTTACCGATAGTTGTGTGGATGATACCGTTCTTATCGTTACGGTAACGGATTTGACCCGCTTTTGCGTTCTTAACAGCTTCTGCAACATTAGGTGTTACAGTGCCTGTTTTAGGGTTAGGCATCAAGCCACGTGGGCCTAAGATTTGGCCTAATTGACCAACAACGCGCATTGCATCTGGAGAAGCAATCACTACGTCGAAGTTCATTTCACCCGCTTTAACTTGTGCAGCAAGCTCATCCATACCCACTAGCTCTGCGCCAGCAGCTGTTGCTGCTTCAGCGTTAGCACCTTGAGTGAATACAGCAACACGTACTTCACGACCTGTACCGTGTGGCAATACAGTTGCACCACGAACGTTTTGATCAGATTTACGTGGGTCAACACCTAGGTTAACCGCAACATCAACACTTTCAACAAACTTTGCAGTAGCTAATTCTTTTAGCAATGCAACCGCTTCATTGATGTCGTAACTTTTAGTGACTTCTACTTTTTCGCGAATAAGACGTGCGCGTTTAGTTAGCTTTGCCATGATATTAATCCTCTACTACCAAACCCATTGAACGCGCAGTACCTTCAATTGAGCGAGTCATCGCTTCAATATCAGCACCAGTCATATCAGTCGCTTTAGTTTCAGCAATTTCCTGAACAGCGCTGCGCTTGATAGTACCCACTTTTTCAGTGTTAGGACGACCAGAACCTGATTTCAGGCCTGCTGCTTTTAGCAACAAAAAAGAAGCTGGAGGCGTCTTAGTTTCAAAAGTGAAAGAGCGATCAGTATAAACGGTGATCACAACAGGAATTGGCATACCTTTGTCGAACTTTTCAGTACGCGCATTGAATGCTTTACAGAATTCCATGATGTTGACACCTTTTTGACCCAAAGCTGGACCTACTGGTGGCGACGGATTCGCAGCGCCGGCTGCAACTTGCAATTTGATGTAACCATCAACTTTCTTTGCCATGAGACATTTCCTCAAGTTTGGGTTCAAACGCCATCAGCCCAACGCCGATAAGCTCCCCGAAAATAATGGTGGCGAATTATATATAAATTCGCCACCTTTTCCAAATCATTTTGCGTTTTATTTAATCAGCTTTTTTCAATTTGAGCGAAATCAAGTTCAACCGGTGTAGAACGACCAAAGATCATGACCGACACTTTCACGCGATTCTTCTCGTAATCGACTTCTTCAACCGTACCGTTAAAGTCAGCGAAAGGTCCGTCAATTACACGGACAATTTCACCCGCTTCAAACATAATGCGGTGTGTTGGCGATTCGGTCGTTTCTTGAAGACGCTGTAGAATGGCATCCGCTTCTCTATCTGAAATAGGAGCAGGCCTGTCTGAAGTGCCACCAATAAAGCCCATTACACGCGGAATACTTTTCACTAAATGCCAGCTTTCATCGTTCATCACCATTTGGACTAATACATAGCCTGGGAAAAACTTACGCTCACTCTTGCGACGCTGACCCGCACGCATTTCAACCACTTCTTCAGTAGGGACCAATACCTCACCAAAATAGTGCTCCATTGAATGCATCTTAATGTACTCATTCAACGATTTACACACTCTGCCTTCATAGCCAGAAAATGCTTGAACCACATACCATCTTTTTTTAGCTTCAGTCATTCGAGATGCCTATACGCCTGTAATAAAATTAACAATTTTAAGTAATACTGCGTCCATACCCCAAAGGATTAACGCCAAAATACCTGTTGCAGCTAACACGATAAACGTCGTGTTCAGTGCTTCTTGACGCGTAGGCCAAATAACTTTACGGACTTCGATTTGCGACTCACGTGCAAAAGAAAGAGCCTGTTTACCTTTCACTGTTTGTAGCGCAATAAAACCTGCAACGGCAAATGTAACGATAACGCCGAGTGCGCGTACCACGACACTTGCTTGATCAAACATTTGATTGCCTACAATAGCGGCGGCTAATAGCACAATAACTATGCCCCACTTAAGAATATCCAGAGAATTGCTCTGGTTTTCAGTATTTGTTGTCATCGGTTAATTCCGTTACTCACTACGAACTATAAATAAAGTCCTGCTGACAAAAAATTTAAGACTTTACTCAGTGAAATTTTTCAGTCAGCCCATAAAATCCGAACTGACATTCCACTATACAGAGATAGTATAAATTCAGAGGGTCTAAAATCGGCCATAGATTGTATTCTTATTCCACTACTTTGGCAAGAATACAAATCAAAATGACACCATTAAAGCCACAATAACCAAAAAAAGGCAGCCTAAGCTGCCTTTTTTTATGTTGCGTAAAATGAGTCGCTATTAAGCAACAATCTTAGCTACAACACCCGCACCTACTGTACGGCCACCTTCACGGATTGCGAAGCGTAAACCTTCGTCCATCGCGATTGGGCAGATTAGCGTCACAACCATCTTGATGTTGTCACCTGGCATTACCATTTCTACGCCTTCAGGTAGCTCAATTGTACCTGTTACGTCAGTTGTACGGAAGTAGAACTGTGGACGGTAGCCTTTGAAGAATGGAGTGTGACGTCCACCTTCTTCTTTTGAAAGTACATAAACTTCTGATTCAAAAGTTGTGTGTGGGTTGATTGAACCAGGCGCTGCCAATACTTGACCACGCTCTACTTCATCACGCTTAGTACCACGTAGTAGTACACCACAGTTCTCACCTGCACGACCTTCGTCAAGCAGCTTACGGAACATTTCAACACCTGTACAAGTTGTCTTCGTCGTATCTTTGATACCAACGATTTCAACTTCTTCACCCACTTTGATGATACCGCGCTCTACACGACCAGTAACAACTGTACCACGACCTGAAATTGAGAACACATCTTCGATTGGAAGAATGAATGCACCGTCAATCGCACGCTCTGGCTCTGGGATATAAGTATCTAGGGCTTCTGCAAGCTCAAGAATTTTCGCTTCCCACTCAGCTTCGCCTTCAAGGGCTTTAAGTGCACTGCCTTGGATAACGGGTAAGTCATCACCAGGGAATTCATATTCAGAAAGTAGTTCACGTACTTCCATTTCTACAAGCTCAAGTAGCTCTTCGTCATCAACCATGTCACATTTGTTCATGAATACGATGATGAAAGGAACACCAACCTGACGAGAAAGCAGGATGTGCTCACGCGTTTGTGGCATTGGGCCGTCTGTAGAAGCAACAACTAAGATTGCACCGTCCATTTGAGCAGCACCAGTAATCATGTTTTTAACATAATCCGCGTGACCTGGGCAATCGACGTGCGCATAGTGACGAGTTGGTGTGTCATATTCGATGTGAGAAGTATTAATGGTAATACCACGCTCACGCTCTTCTGGAGCGTTATCGATTTGTGCGAAATCTTTAACTTCACCACCGTAAGTTTTGGTTAATACTGCAGAGATAGCAGCAGTTAGTGTAGTTTTACCATGGTCAACGTGACCAATTGTACCTACGTTTACGTGAGGTTTACTACGTTCGAATTTTTCTTTAGCCATGGTATTGCCCCAATCCAAAATACTTGGTGATGAAACTGCAAATATGATAAAAAATCCGATGCATTAAATGTCATCGAATCAGTCGGTTTTGAATAATTAGGAGTGAAATAAAGAAGTGTTGAAGCTGACAGGCATAAAACTGAGGACCTCGCCCTTTACACAGGGCGTGCTCGACAGATTGAGCACAAATCAGAATTGGAGCGGATGGCGGGAATCGAACCCGCGTTATCAGCTTGGAAGGCTGGAGTAATACCATTATACGACATCCGCGCAACCTACTTTAGGTTACCTAACTACCCATTTAAAAAATGGTGGAGGGAGAAGGATTCGAACCTTCGAAGGCTGAGCCGTCAGATTTACAGTCTGATCCCTTTGGCCACTCGGGAACCCCTCCGATGAAATGTGGTGCCGGCACCAAGAGTCGAACTCGGGACCTACTGATTACAAGTCAGTTGCTCTACCAACTGAGCTATGCCGGCGTGTCATTTCGGTAGCGGATATTATGGAAGTCTGAGCATAAGTGCAATAGGTAAATTGTATTTTTATTAAAAAAAAGTGTTAATCGATGTTTTTTTGTTCCAAATAAGCTTTTTCAGCTTAAAAAAGATACCATCAATACCGACAAAAACAGCATACAGTCTTATCGAGCTTCTTTATTCTTGTTCCTCATAAAATCATAGTGTACTGTTCAGCCCTTAAGGAGAACAAAGCTATGACATCGGCAAATCAATTTCACAATGCGCTTTACCTTGCTTTTCAAAGGGCCCAATGGGCAGAACTTCGTAATTCAGTCCCCTTAACATTGAATGAAACTGATCTGGCAAATTTGCGCGGGATCAATGAAAAACTGTCTCTCACCGAAGTCACTGATATCTATTTGCCAGTCAGTCGATTATTAAATTTGATTGTCGGCGCCAAACAGCAACGTGGACTCACACTGAATCAGTTTTTAGGGCACACACCACCTAAACGGCCTTATATTATCAGTATCGCAGGCAGTGTGGCTGTCGGAAAAAGTACCACGGCAAGAATATTACAAGCCTTATTACAGCAATGGCCTGAACACCCGCAAGTAGATTTAATCACTACCGATGGCTTTTTATATCCGCTATCTGAGCTGAAAAGAAGAGGCTTATTACAGCGAAAAGGCTTTCCTGAAAGCTATGATATGAAACTACTGATTGATTTTATCACCAAAATAAAATCAGGTGACGCTTCAGTAAAAGCACCATTATATTCACATATTAAATACGATAGGATCCCCAAGAAAAATCAAATTATTAACCAACCCGATATTTTGATTATTGAAGGACTCAATGTATTGCAAACAGGACAAGACTCACCTTTTGATACCAAACGCCCTTTTTTATCAGACTTTGTTGATTTCTCTATTTATGTCGATGCTTGTCAGTCGTTGCTGAAACAATGGTATGTCGAGCGCTTCTTACAGTTCAGACAAGGTGCGTTTGCTAACCCTAAGTCTTACTTCCACCATTACTCTAAACTCAATGATGACGAGTCAGTGCAAATCGCGACGAATATTTGGGACAGTATTAATGGTCCTAATTTACAACTAAACATCGAGCCCACACGAGAGCGAGCCCATCTGATTTTACAAAAAGGCGCGGATCATTTAATGGATCAAGTCTTACTGAGAAAATAATTCAGGTAATCGAACAACTGATTTTACAAAAGCAGCCACTCAACAAAAAAGGGCGCCCCTTAATGAAGCCGCCCTCTTGATAAAATAGCATTAGCTCAATGATTGCTAGCTTGCATTACGCAGGCTAATTTCTCCGCCAACATAAGCTGTGACACCTTCCCGAGTTTCCAACAAAATGGCGCCCTTCTCATCAATACCTTTACAAATGCCCATCACTTCATTATTGGCCATCGACAAGGTAACGGCTTGATTAAGAAATAAATCCGCTTTTTGCCAACGTGACATAAAGGCTGCCAATCCTTGTTCTTCAAACAAGTGTAAGTCCATTTGTAATTGTTTTTGCAGCGCGATCACTAAATCTGTTTTACTGGGTTTACTCTGTAACTCAGATAAATCACTCCAAGGCTGATCAATCGTATCACCTTGCGCACTGGGCATAGCCATATTGATGCCAATACCAATGACCACATTACATTCACTATCTGTTTGGCCACTCATTTCAACCAACACACCCGCAAGCTTCTTATGATTTAAATAAATATCATTGGGCCATTTCACTCCTAAACCACTCACACCGAATGCTTCAAGCACATTCACTAACGAGCAAGCCACCACTAGACTCAGCCCCATAGCTTGCGACATTCCCTGAGGAAAAGACCAAAACATGGAAGTATATAAATGGCAACCATAAGGCGACAGCCAAGTACGGCCTCGTCGACCTCGACCTGCCGACTGATATTCGGACACACAAATATCACCAGATTTGAGTTCATCAATATGCTTTAACAAAAATGCATTGGTACTGGCTAATTCATTAAAATAAAAACAGCGCTGTTGTGTCGCTGACGTTAGCTTTTCTTCATCAACTAACGACACAGGATTGACCAATTTATAGCCTTTCCCTTTCACACTATAAATATCCACGCCATATTCTTCTAATGCACTAATATGATTTGCAATAGCTGTACGAGACACACCTAAAAGCTGTGCCAGTGTTTCACCCGATACAAATTGCTCATTGGCTAATGCCTGTAATATTTGTCGCTTTCTCGCCCAATGATCGGTCATGTTATTTTTCCTTTAATTGATTTCACCCGTCGCGCCAATGAGCCGAGGTTCAGCCTCAAGTTTGATCCCAAATAACTGCATAATCCGTTCAATAATAAGTTCTGCTAACTGACACACATCATGACCTGTGGCCGTGCCATTGTTAACTAAAACGAGTGCTTGCTGTTCATGTACACTAGCGTCACTAAAGCGCATTCCTTTTAAACCAGCCTTATCAATTAACCAAGCCGCCGCTAATTTCATGCTTTGCTCACCCATTTGAAATGCCACAATATCCGGATAATGATCCTGCAAACGCTCAAAGGTCGCCACGGGCACCACGGGGTTTTTAAAAAAACTTCCCGCATTGCCTAACACTAACGGATCGGGCAATTTCTCACGCCGTAACTGGCAAACATAATCAAAAATATGCTTAGGCTCAAGTGCGCCTTTATCTAAAATACTTAATGGTCCATAAGATAAAATCGGCTGCCATTGCTTGGGGAGTTTGATCCCAATAGCGGTGATCACTGCTCTCCCTTTAAGCCTATGCTTAAAAACAGATTCTCGATAAGAAAATTCACATTCTGAGCCCGCTAAACGTGTTAATTCCCCCGAAGATAAATCAAGGTACTCCACCCATTCACAGATTTCACAAAACTCCACACCATACGCACCAATATTCTGAATAGGTGCCGCGCCGACAGTGCCGGGAATTAAAGCCAAATTCTCCAGACCGCCAATCCCCTCTTTGACACAAAAGCTCACTAACTCATGCCAATTCTCACCCGCTTCGACTTGCAAATAATAACAGGCATCATCTTCTGCAAAGGTAATGCCTTTAGTCAGCACCTTAACAACATGGCCTTGAAAATCGTCCACCAGCACAATATTGCTGCCGCCCCCTAAAATGAGCATAGGCAAGTCTTGTGCATACAAATCTAAGCAAGTCGAGATTAACATTGCTCTATCGCGCGCTTCATGTAAAAACAAACACGAATGATCAATACCAAAGGTGTTATACGCTTTCAACGAAGCCGATGATTTCATTATTTCTATGGTCATTGATTTATATAAGAATTTATTTATAATTTTGTGGTTGCGTTAAACTGCATAACAAAGGCAAATAACTGTCGAAGGCGTATTGTAGCTTAAATGAGCACTAATGAGTATGTGCAATCTTAATCCAATCACAAACGTGTAATAAACACATGCTAAATAATTATCGTTTATTGCCTCATTTTATCCCATCGACAGTCAAACTAAACTCACAACAATATTAAAAAGACGTCTCTTGTATCGCTAGAAAATCCATTTCACAAGTATCGCCAGCTGAGTTAGCCCGCACTTTCTTACCTGACATATAAGCTGCAATCGCTAAGCTGGTCATTTGATTAACCGAAACTTCAGAATGCAGACTATGGGTTATTCTCGCTACACCATTACAACCTTCCACTTTTTGTAAACCTGCATCATCAGAAAAATGCAACTCAGTGACTTTCTTCGTACTTTGATCGTAAACTTTAATGCCTTTTAATGTGCCAAAAGCGATATCCCCCGCAACAACAGGTAAAGTAAATAATAATGATGCCCAACACAATAATGTAAACTTCATACTCTTATATATCCAAATATATTCAAAAACAGAAGAATATGTTATATAAAAGTAAATATGAGTAAAATAGCTTTAGACATTTATAATTTATATCGCCTTAATGATAAACTTACCGCCACCAATATTGCCCGCTTGTAACTCTTGCAATAACGTCTGATACCAAGTTAGCGCATACTGATACCAAGCATCATCAAATAACTGCACTATGGCAGATTGCTTACTTTTAAGCTTGGCCACAAACGCAACATAAGCATCAATGTATTTTTCCGTCCAATCTTCAAACGTTTCTAATTGCCAGTGCGCCTCAGACAGCCATTGCCCTATAGTATTCATAGCAATAGGTTGACCAATTTCAAGGCCTAAACAATTAGGCTTTATTTGGTGTGCGCTCAGAGTGTAATCACAGATCAACAAATGCCCTCCCGTACGGCATTGCTTTCTTAAAGCTGTTAACACTTCTGCTTGATGGTTTAATGCATAAAACACATTAAACAAATACATTAAGTCAAAATCCGCCAATTTAAGCTTTGACAAAGACAATACATCTTGAGCATAAAATGCCACTTCGGGATATTGCCGCATAGCGTAATCAATGGATGTGTCATCAATATCCACCCCCACGACCTTGCCCCAGCCATTGGTATGAAACCAATTAGCGGTCCCGCCACGACCGCAACCCATATCCAATATATGGCTGCTCTTATTTTTGGGTAAACCAACAGCTGCATCGACAATGGCCTGCTCTTCTCCTGGGTGGGCAAAGTCTCCTTCACGTACCATGGCTAGAATACATTTCCCTTGCGGGGAATTCATTTTACAAGACATAATAAAACCGACTAAAAAACGAAGCGATGCTAATAGTGTAATAGCAATAAGCTAAGCCATACTAATTTCAGTATAAAAAGTCACTTGCACCAGAGCTAAATTGACAAGATAAACACAATAAAAAACAAGCCACATATCAAATGCATTTGATATGTGGCGTAACTAGCACAAATTGATTAATCAACCCTACATAACATCAGGCGCATATTGAGTAATGCGGCAATATGAAAAAGTCGTTTCATCGCTCACAAACACATTGGCTTTTCTATTCCCCGCCATGTACATAGATAACGCGACCGACACCATAGTGCTGTCTTCTTGTGCGATGATCATCCAAGGTGAACTGTGCTTGCAACGTTCGGGTTTGACATCGCCCACTAGTCGTACTAACAAACCATCTTTATAGCTAGTGATCAACACAAAAAGGTTCATAATAATTTCACCTTGTGTGCCAATTCTTCAATCAACACTGAGCGATTGGCGGCATAATCCACAGGCACTTCTACAAGGTGTACGCCACCTTGCTCAAAAGCAGTATCTAGCGTGCTTACCAGTGTTTCTGCGCTGCTCACAAGATGGCCATTAGCCCCATAAGCTTTAGCATATTGCACAAAATCAGGATCGGTAAATTCCAGCCCCCAATCTGTAAACCCTGCAATTTGCTGTTTCCAGCGGATCATGCCATAAGCATTGTCATTCAATATCATCACCACCAGATTGAGTTTCAATCGAAGTGCCGTTTCAATTTCTTGAGAATTCATCATAAATCCCCCGTCACCGCAAATGGCAAGTACTCGCTTATGTGGATTTAACTTAGCGGCCATCATGGCAGAAGATAACCCCGCCCCCATAGTGGCTAAGGCATTATCTAATAACACTGTATGGGGATAATAGGCTTTGTAATTACGGGCAAACCAAATTTTATAAATACCATTATCTAACGCAATAATGCCCTTCTCCCCCATTACTTTTCGCGTATCGGCAACGACACGCTGAGGAATAATAGGAAAAGCGTTATCTTCACTTCCTTGCGTAATATGGCGCTCCACTTCTTGTTTGACTCGCTTAAAATACTCCACAGGCGCACATTGCCAGCCAGCTAACTTGGCACTTAACTGCTTAACCGTAAGACTGATATCCCCCACCAGCTCTAATTGAGGAAAATACACTTCGTCAACTTGAGCTGATTTATAATTAAGATGAATAACCTCTTTGCCATCATTTGTCATAAAAAAAGGTGGTTTTTCCACCACATCATGGCCAATATTAATCACAAGATCGGCTTTGGCAACTGCATAGTGCAAGTAATCATTATCAGACAAGGCCGCTGTTCCAATGAAAAAATCACCACGTTCATCGGCCACGCCTTTACCCATTTGAGTATTAAAAAAATAAATCCCCGTATTTTTGGCAAAATGTTCCAAGGCTTTCCATGATGTTTTTCTATTAGAACCCGCCCCCAATAAAATTAATGGCATTTTAGCGGCTTTAATCTTCTTTACAGCCTCATTTAACACAAAATCATCGGCAACGGCATATTGACGAACACTGGGCTGAATGACATGAGTATTAGTTGCTTCAGCAGCAATATCTTCGGGTAACTCTAACAAAATGGCGCCGGGACGCTCTTCTTCTGCTCGCCGAAACGCTTCTCTAACGAGTGATGGGATGGTATTACCATTAACGATTTGTTTGCTAAGCTTGCAGATGGGCTCATAGAGTTTAACAATATCAATAATTTGAAACTGGCCTTGTTTTGATGTTTTTATCGGCTTCTGACCTGTTATCATAATTAAAGGAAAGGCGCCTAAATGTGCATATGCTGCAGGTGTGGCTAAATTGGTCGCTCCTGGCCCTAATGTGGCCATGCAGACACCCGCTTTGCCCGTTAACCGACCATAAGTCGCCGCCATGAAGCCCGCGCCTTGCTCATGCCGAGTTAATATCAGCTCAATGGACGAGTTTCTCAACGATTCAAGTACATCTAGATTTTCTTCGCCGGGAAGTGCAAAAATATATTCCACTCCTTCGTTTTCTAAGGCTTTCACTAATAGATCTGACGCTTTCATGTTATCCCCTATTGCGTTATAGCAAAGTCAAGATACTGTGATACTGACACTTCATAAGCATAGGGCCTGTTGATTTTTTGTGGTTAAATTATGTCCGAGATAAACGTGTTTTAATCGCGACGGGAGGGATGACGCCTAGTGATCTAAGCAAATGTCTCCCAACAAAGAGTAAAACACGTTTAGCCGGATCCTACGGACAGCGTTTGTGGCTCCTTTCTACGGCGTTATCACTTGTTTATGTAGAATAACTACACCACACAAGCTCTGCCTTGTATAAAGAAACCACAAACAACTGCAGAAATCATCACCAAAGATCAACAGGCCCTAATCTTGAGCATGACTTTAGAGGATCCATTAAAAAGAAAGCCAGTATGATATTGATCAGACTGGCAGCTCACCTTATAGCGAATGTAGACAGAATGACTAACGTTATGTTGATTTAATAAAGCGTTGAATGGCCAATTGAGCATTATCTTGAATAGCCACATTATCTAAATCAGCAAAATGTAAACTTTGCTTACCCACAGGCCCCGTCAAACCAGATTGACTGCCGTAAAACACCCCACTTTTAAACGACTTATTTTGCAATGCATCGACAAAACGCTGAGCGCCCACTTCCAATTTATGAACTTTCCCAAGCATTAACATCACCTTCATCATGGCTTTCATTGCATACTGCTTAATCGGTGTCAGCGTATTAAAGCCTTCTGTACCTGTTGTTGCGCCTGGACTCATGGTAATAAAACGTACATCAGGATACTGACGCGCCATCGAAGACATCCACAAAGCTGCCATGTATTTAATGGGACCATAGGGAATAGTGGCGTCATTTATCTTGCCAAAAAAAGCTCCATTACCGATCTGCTCAAACTCTTCTACAGATGAAGTTTTTAAATTAGGGCGTTTCATGCCCATTTCTTTCACCCCTCTTGCCGCCTCAGAACCAGCATAAACCGCTACTTGGTTAAGCTTATTTGCCGCTAGTAATGCCTGAGCTAATACCACATGGCCCAATACATTCACGGCAAAGATTTGCGTCGCCCCCTGCTGGGTCTTTTCAAAAAAACGCTTTCCGCCCGTTCCACCCGCGTTCATGATTAAACCGTCTACAGGCTCAGGTAAGGCCTGCACAGCGGCTTTGACAGAATCGATATTTGAAACGTCCATGATAACAATTTCAAAAATGGCTTTACCTGTTATTTGCTCTAGTTCAGCCATAGCCTTCTGAGCCTTCTCAATATTTCGACAAGCCAAATAAATCTTACTCACCCCATCTTGCAAAGCTAACTGCCTAGCCGATTCTTTCCCCAACCCTGCATTAGCTCCTGTAATTAATATACTTTTCAACATATTGTACCTCGTCCTTATTCAAGTTTATAAAACAAGAATAGAATAAGTCACATCGCTATTTTTGATATTTCTTGCTATCTTGATGCTGTCGCTCAATCAGCGCTTTATGGGTTTGGAAAGGCAAAAAAGGACATGTCTATATGCAACGATTTTTTAAAAGTATCGATTTTATAGAGAATAACTTAAATAATAGAATTTCAATCCACGATGTCGCTGCGGCTTCTCATTATTCGACCTATCATTTTAGTCGAATTTTTAGAAGTTTAGTGGGAGATACGCCAAAAGAATATTTGCGTAAACGTCGGTTAACGTTAGCCGCACAAAGATTGCTTAACGAAGATATAGGTATTTTATCTTTAGCGTTAGATTGTCAATTTGACTCACAAGAAGCATTTACCCGCGCTTTTAAAGCCGCCTTTAATATCACACCTGCACAGTACCGTAATCAAAAGCACCGCAAGCAAAAAACCGCTACACGCTTATTATACAAAGACGTCTTTACCCCGGATATGCTCGATTTTTTGCAAAATGAACTCTCAATGCAACCGCAAATCGTGACACGTCCTCGCTTAAAAGTTGTGGGGATTGCAACCCAATACGACAATGCCGCATTAGATCTCACCCAACTCTGGTCAGCATTTAGGCCCTTTCGGGATAAAATAAAACATCGCGCCAGCGAGCAAGCTTTTGGTATTTATGAGTCTTATCAAGAAAAAGGTGAAGAAGTCAATTTTAGTTATATCTGCTCTGTGGCCGTACACCATTTTAATGACGTACCACTAGGTATGCTCACTCGAGAGCTCCCCGAGCAATTGTACGCTCAATTTACCCATAAAGGTCCCATCGCTCACTTGGATAAGACCCTAAGATATATATGGGGAAGTTGGCTGCCAAAATCCCATTACGAATATATTGATCAGCCGGATTTTGAACTTTACCCCTCAGGTTATAATCCACACGCGACAAATAGCGAAATGACCATACACATTCCCATCAAAACCCAGTAGATTCAACTCAGTTCAGCAACAAACTCATCTAACAAAGACTTATCAGCATGGGGCATGACTACCACATGAGACATGCCTTGAGTAACAGGTAACATCCATTTTTGACAAATAACCTCATTCGGTGCGGGCATATAAACGATATTAGAAGCGTTATTAAGCTCAGCCTCAATCCCCTTAAACTTGAGTTGTGTTTGCAAATAAAGCGCTAAATCTACACAACGCATTCCTTGTTCTTTAATCCCATTTTCTTGTAAAGTATCAATACGGTAAGCTGCTAATAAAGCGGCTAATCCTGATCGAGAACAGGTTAGAGTATTATTGTCACTGGCAATATATTCAATGTAGTCTTGCTTAATGGCCCCGTTGTTATCTTGTTTTTTCGTCAGTACTAAACCTGCTGGAGTAATATTGCCTAAAAACTTGTGCAGGCTTATCGACAATGCATCCACATCTTCACCTATAATGAGTTTTTTAGCGCCATACACCTCAGGCAAAAAAGGTAAAAAACTGCCATGCAAAGCCGCATCGCCATGAATGAAATGAGGTTTATCACCTAGTAGGGCTTTTATTTGTGCCACGTCATCTATGGCGCCTTTCATAGTACTGCCGATATTTGCCAACACCACTACAGGTTCCTCGATAGTCATTAGCGTATTTTGGAATGCTGTATAATCGATTTCACCATTACTCAAACAAGGTAATAGCTCATATTTTTTATTATATTTTTCAACAATGCTCACTGCACTGTAATGACTCTCTTTTGACAACAACACAACCGCATTAGGAAATTGTTTAAAGCCTTTAAGCAAGCCATATTCCATGGCTTCAGTGCCACCACTGGTCACATATCCATAGGTATTATCTTCACTTAATCCATATTGCTTGGCAAAAAAGTGGATCACTTTACGCTCAAAACCTTTCGTGCTTAATCGATGGGACGATGCACAAAAAGGATCGCCACTATTGTTCATCAGCACCTCAAGGCCGTCGCTAAGGGATGAAAAATCAAACGCCATATTGCCCGGTTTGCCTAACATCTGCCGCTTACGGCTTTTAATGCCAGCCAATAAATCTAGATACTCTTGTTCAATACTCTCGGTCGGTTTTTCACGCATCGGTAGACTGAAATCTTGCACTAAAATGCCATAAACCGGATCAGAGCGCCACTTTAATGCTGCAGGCATTTTTTCATTGATATTATTGAATATAGTGCGCCCTTCATACCTAAAATCAGCATAACGCTTTTCAATGAAATGATGATGTCCTCCTGCACTCACTTGCTGAGCAATATGGTAAGTCACAGGCGATGTCATCACACCAATAAAGCGCTCAAAACCCATGACTATTGCTTGTCTGCGTGACAAATCAATCAGCTGAGCTGCAATACCTTTTCCAGCATAGGCTAAATCCACACCTATCATGACTTGATCCAGTGTTTTCTTATCATCCAGCGGCTTTATTTCACTAATGGCTTCATCAATCAAGGTCATCATTGGCAATAAGGCTTCGCATACATGGATACTGGATAAATCATCCTGCAAGTCATGGGCAATGAACGCCCCTACGACGCGATCATTATCGCGTACATCAATGGCGACAATACTCAGGTTTTGCTCATAAATGCGTAAGCAAAGATGATGAACAAAATCAATCATCTCAGTTTTTTCAATATGCATCGCAATCGCGCCAGGTTCAAAACTAATAAACGCGCTGGTTAAAATATCAGCCACCTCATTAATATGAGCAAACTGCATAGGCTTATAATGAATATCATCGATCACTTTAGGAAAAAGAGCCATAAACAACCTTTTTAATGTCAACACCAGAATACAGAACAAATAACCTAACTGCTTTGTATACTCAGATAGGATTAACGGTAAATCGCCTCAACATGACGCAATACATTTTCATTTTTAGCCATACCAACACTTCCCAATACCTGCATCAGCTGCTCACGGTTAAAAATATTGTGCTTTTCAAGATAAATTTTGGTGTGCTCACTATCATCACTCACGAACACCAGATCTTGCGGCATAATATGGCGTATTCCAATCATAGGTAGCTGAGAATCAAAAGGATAAAAGTCATCATTATGTAAACCTGTGATCGGACATTTGGAGTAAAACTGTCCAATCATGGTGTCATAAGACATAAATTCAGACTTAAGTGCCCGCTGCACCCGCTCCACAATCCCCGCCCCCAATGCCTCACCTTCCTCTTTATTCACCATCACAATCACTATGGTATTGAGATGGCTTTCAGGCAAACTTCTGAAGTATTCGCCATAGGCAAGCAACATACTTTCAATCTCACGGTCTTGAGTCGAGGTGTCATACAGCAAATAAGACACAAGTGCTTTGCGTTTATTCAGCGCAGCTGGCACAAAGGGACAAACAGGCCCTTTTCGACCCAGTGAAACATGAGGTCTGGCTAAATATTGCTTTAACCATTGCTCTGCTTGTATCAGATGTTCGGTGATTTTTTCAATATACTGGCACTCACCCTCATTGGCTGAGGCTAAGATCTGCTCATTCGTTAAATTGCTTTTAGCATCAATAGTAAAAAACTGCATAAACGACCTACTATTTATCCCATGCTCATTCGACCGTATTTCTCATTTCAAGAAAAACCACCAAAATGTTACATCGGCCCCTAAAAAGAAAGCCTACCTAATCAAGATAATTAGACAAAGCTAAACAACATACTAATAAATAACAAGTTAAAACAAATACAAATAAAATCATTTTAGTTACAAATGTATCAACACTATGGCCTAAATTTAATCAAGTTGTCAAACAATTCTACGTTTAAAGGAAGGTTTACAGGTTAAATCACTAAAAAGAATAACAAGCAGTCCATTAGAAAAATCAACTAATCATGGGATATGCTTTTGTGACCAATCAATCGCAACTAAAGAGAAAGAGAAAGAGAAAGAGAAAGAGAAAGAGAAAGAGAAAGAGAAAAGTAGACAATGGAACCCTACACTGCCTACTGTCAACAACTGCTTATTTGATGCGTCGACGTTGCCACCGAATATGACTCACATGGACAAAACAAACCAAAACCAGCAAAGCTACAAACACGGCAACCGATAACACAACCGAAGTCGCACTACCGTCATACTGAGCACTACTAAAATCAATAGCGACTGCCACAATACACAAACGAATCGCCGTCACTAAAGAAGCCGCAATCCCCGTTAAATCTGGACAAGCTTGCATAGATTGGGTAAAAAAGATCCCAATAGAGCAACCCGCGCCAACCGAAAATAGACACATAACGGCGGTTAAATAAAAGGGCGAAGCCAACTGCTGTTCAGTGGAAAATAAAAAGAGCACTGCAGCACCAGTAATCACTAACAGTCCAAAGTACTTCAATCCTTCCATTCCCCACTTATCAATCAAACGACCATTATTAATACTGACCAAAACAAAAGTACCTAATATTGCTATTTGAAAGTAAGGAAAATGCGCTTTAACCACATGTAATTCATTAATAAATAATAAAGACATATTTGATACAAACACTAAATAGGCCGATAGCATCAAGCTGGTCGCCAAGGTGTTGTACCAAAAAGCCGATGTCGATAAAACCTGTTTATAATCATACATCACCGTAACAGGCTTAAGTTTTTTTCTTTTAGACACTGCTAATGACTCGGGTATGAACCACCAACACTTTAGCGCCGAAACAAGCACTAATCCTGCAATAAACACAAAACTGGCCTGATAACCCCAATTCACATTTATCCAGCCACCGATTAATGGTGCCAGTGCAATAAGGCTAACCACCAATGTATTGAGATCGCTCACCATTTTTGCTGCTTGCTCTTCTTCAAACAAATCAAAAATCATTGCCGTCCCCACGATTATACAAGCGGCACTGCCAAAACCTTGTATTAATCGAAACAACAATAACTGTTCAATGCTTAACGCAAAAACACAACCCACACTCGCTAAAGTAAATAGGGAAAAACCAAACATCAATACTGGTTTTCTCCCAAAATGATCCGACAATGGGCCATAGAGTAAAGATCCAATACAGACACCAATAAAGTTAATACTTAAGATCCGCTGCACCATCGACTCATTGGTATGTAGTGCATGCAAAATATCCGGAAAGGCTGGTAAATAGATATCGGTCTCCATTGCTGCCGCGAGAAAAATAAAAATCATGATCACACGAAATCCTTTCCCTTCATGGGAGATCCCCCTACGGGCAAAGGGACGCTTAAAACGACTAAACATAAATATTCCATTAAAGAATGTAAAACAGATAAAAATGAAGGACAATCAAGATGTCAGCACACCTAAAAGTGACAATTGAGACAGAAATAATTGCATTTTCATTTAAAAGGAAAAGATGAGGCAAGCTCAAAGAATGCGGTCATGAAGAGAGGCTTCACTGACGGTTTTTCAACATTCCCACCGCTTATGACTAAGGCTATAATGGCTAGTGCCTAGCATTTATATCAGCATGCACATAAGCAACGAAGAACGCACGTTAACAGATCCAGCACGTAGATCCAAGTTAAAAACTGACATAAAGCACACAATAACGGCAATAAATTCCCCTTCATAAGCTGTTATAAAATATTAGTAATGATAATCTTGCTCACCTATAATCTTGTAATAGAGAGCGCAAAAAATGAACATGTTTGCTGTTGATGGGAGCCAAATGGCTTATCAAGATGTCGGTCAAGGGCCTGTTATTTTATTGGGACACAGCTTTTTATGGGATAGTCATATGTGGGCGCCACAAATCAAGGCACTCAGCCAACACTACCGTTGTATCGTGCCAGAATTTTGGAGCCATGGTCAGTCTCAATCGGCACCCAGCCAAACCCACTGTCTCAAAGATTATGCTCAGCAGGTACTGGCATTAATGGATAGTCTTGATATTGAAAAATTTGTTATCGTGGGGCTTTCTGTAGGTGGCATGTGGGGATCAGAGCTCACTACCCTTGCGCCCAGTCGAGTACAAGCCTTAGTCCTCATGGATACCTTTGTCGGGCTCGAGCCTGAAGTCACTCATCAAAAATACATGCAAATGCTCGATACCATCGCTCATCTCAAAACGGTGCCTCAACCGATTGTTGACGCCGTCAGTTCATTATTTTTTGCAAATAATGCACACCAAGACTCACCTGAATTGGTTAACTCTTTCAAACAGTACCTCTCTAACCTTACCGGTGAACGTGCGGTACAAATTGCTCGTATGGGTAAAATCGTCTTTAATCGCCGCGATCAAATGGATGAACTGGCTAATTTTGCCCTACCCGTACTCATCGCCGTCGGCCAAGAAGATAATCCTCGCCCGGTACTTGAGTCTTACTTAATGCAAGACAGCATCACCAATGCCCAGCTCATTCAAATTCCTAACGCAGGGCATATCTCTAATCTTGAACAACCCAAGTTTGTCACAGATATGCTGCGCATCTTTTTGGGTAAGGTGTATTCCTAAACCCTCTGTGGTTCTTTCAACCACAAGGTATACATGGGTTTGAAATGGGGCCTTAATGGACTAAGACCCGAATATGGGGGCGCCATAAACTTACCAGTTAATGCCCCTTGTATTGTTAATGCTTCTACCCTTTTGAGTTTAAATTGCTACCGCAGGTTTATGTGCAAGTAACTCTCGGGACGCTGTAAACCCATCCATGGGCGCTCTGCGATTTCATCCCTGAAACCGAAGCCCTCGCATTCACTTACACTAAGTGGTAAAGCTAAAAACAGTGTGTTTGTTCGATGTCGGCTAGATGTTCTGTTTCAAGTATGGAGTTCAATTCATGTTAAAGAGTCTGCTATTTCAACTTTTTTAAAGTACATCTCTTTAGGGAAGACATTGTATTTTGTTGATGAGTGGGTCAAAGAATTGTGCATATCTTGTGTTAGCTTTGCGTATCGTTGATATGTGTTGTATTTATAATACATTAGAGTATCATTTCTTGGGCGCTTCATTGAACTGAATAAACCACCAACTTTTAAAAAATTAATGTCAGGACCAGCACAATTGGCAAGAAACAACCAACTCGCATTATACTTTTCTCTCAAATATGACACTTGCTGAGAGTCATTATATTTATCTACTGGTAACTTATATTCAAGGTTTTTCCCCCTCAACAAATGCCCTATTAAATCTGTTTGATACCTATCCCAACCCAGCTTTTCGACCGTCTTGGGAGCAGGATTAAAAGTATCGCTTTTATCTTGCTTTCTCAGTAAGTAACACTCATAAAATCCATCAGTGGAATATTCCGCTAATAACTGCAATAACATTCTAAAATCGAATATAACATTAGGTATTTCATAAGCTTCGACAACTATAGATTCAAACTTCGCAATAAACTGCTCAAGCTTTCTCAGTTTAATATCATACATAACCGCAATATGAGTGATTTCTTTTACGATAAAATCTTCATTTGACTGACATGGATATGCATCAGAATCCTTACCTGGAAACATTATTCCTTTTTCGAATGACTCTATAATACAAGTTTCTTTAATCAATGCTTTAACAAATCCTTTGAGATTACCCTGAGGAACTGTCGCTGTTCGATTAAAAAATCGAGTTAAATACTCTTGCCCATTAAAATCATTACCGTACACAGCTTTTATAGAATGGCTCAATTGTGTAGTATCAGTCGCAACCACAAAAACGAAATTGGGGATATCAAAGAAATGTTTAATGGTTTCCAATAATTCAATAGCGTAAGAAGGCCTACAACGATCAAGCTCGTCAACTAACACATAAATCTTGCCTTGTTTTTTATTTGTATCTGCCTCTTTGCTTTTATCGGTTCCGCAAATTAACTCCGCATATGCCGACATAAGGCTTTTTGTGTCTTCAATTGCTTTTATTTGTTTTTTGTAATTATCGCTCAGACTTCGTCCAAATCTAGGTTCATCGACTTGTAATTTATTGCCATCGGTAACTTTAAGGTGACTCGCTATAGTTACCAGTGCAGTTGCATCAAGCCCCGTCTCCCACTTTTCATTTTTACTGGAAACATATGCTGCCGCAACATCTAAACCGCCGTTATAAACCTTCTTACTCAAAGAACCTAGCTTTGAAAATATCTCTTTAGTTTTACTTTCATTTTTTGCTTTCTTTTGTTCATCATCACTAGAAAAAAGCGCTGACATTTGCTCAAGCAATTCAGCAATAATGACCAATAAAGGATCATTCGAAAAGTCTGATTTCCATGCATTAATGTACACAGTTGGTTTTTCATGAGTTTTAAGTAAATTAGTATAAAGTTGTTTTATAAAAAACGTCTTTCCTGTCCCCCACTCACCATTTAAATTAAGCACCAACCCATTTTTTTGATTTCGAATATAAGAAGAAAGATATTTCCCATATTCTTCCCGCTTTAAATAACATTTATTTGGATCTTTCCAGTCAAAATCATCAAACCAGTCATTATAAACAGCATTATTCTTATTTATCATTATTATATGCATCCTTTCCTTTGAGCATCATCTACTTCGGCTAGCAGAGAATTTTATGGCAAATGAACAGCTTTTATCAAAAACTAAACTAATATTCCAGTCAAACTCCCCCCCTTTCTACCAACAAACCAATGTGTTTACCATATTACCCCTATGCCTTGTTCATAGAAGTTACCTTGTAATCTTCATCCACCAACAACCACCTGATTGGTACTATTTAAATCACTTATTGTTTGAATTAATTTGAAATTATGGACATAATGCGCGCGATTTATGACAATAAGGAAATTGTATATCATGAAATACTGTGTTTTGATTATTAGCTTATTATTGGGGGGGTGTGTCAGTTATCACAGCCCTATTCCTAAAGATTATTCAGGCCCAATTACAACAATAGATGATAGCTTTACCATCCAAAGTTCAAGAACGGCGGATATGTTTTATATTGAAAAAATCAATAATAAAAATGTTTATAATGCTGCTAGGGCAAGTAGCGGGGCTTCTGCGGGGAAAAATGGATTGCTTATCACTCGAGGTTATACTCATCGATTACCTGCAGCGGAAACCACTTTATTCTTGTCAGGTGCAACAATGCATGGCGCACCAATTGGTTATATTTTAAATGCAGGATCAAACTATGGTGTTCAGGGAGAAGTGATATTTAAACCTGAAGCAGATAAACACTACTTAGTCTCTGGTGAATTAACCCAAGAACATTCAAGTGTATGGATAGAAGATATGCACGGTAACATTGTCTCGGATGTAGTGTTACTTGAAGAAGATCAGAAAGAATCACGCATTGTTGCCGCCAAAGATTTTGAAGTAAACACAAATAATATTCATATACCATTAGAGGCCGTTCAACAAAACAAATTTACACTATTTTCACAAATTAGTGGAGGAGAGAGCCTTGCTTTAGTACTCTCAAAAATTGGAGAGCCTGATTCAACTTTGTATGATAGTGGAAATTTCTTCAGTCAGCGTCCAAGTCACATCGACTATATTTATGATGGATTGGGTAAAATCAGGTTTACAACTTTTAAAAAGCAAGCACAAAATGTATTAAAAGTTATGCCTGAGATTAGTCGTGATCCAGAATTGATAACGACTCAATTAAACGTTACAGGAATACGTTTACAATATATTGCTAAAGAATATTATAAAAATAATCAATTATCTGAAGTAGAGTTAGACAAAATAGCCGATACCATTTGGAAAAATAGGCATGCTGAAGACAGTAAAACTGAAGATGCCGTAGCTTGGTTAATGAAGGTTATTGGTAAACAGCAGGGCCATCGTTATTATAATTTAATCAGTACGCTTACAGATAAAAGTACTTTTAGTAGCAAGATCACTCGTTATGCCGCTCAAGTATTAGGCCAGCTAACACCATCAAGTATCAGTCAGTATCAGTTTGCAATTAAGCCATTATCAGATAATAAGTATTGATTCATTTTATAAGTAATTAATATAGCTGACATAGAGTAAGGTAGTGTGTGACTTATAGCTAAAAAGAAACCACTACCTTAATAACGTATAATGTAGTCCATAACTTTTTGAATAGAATACCTATTCAAAAAACAATTTCACTTCAAGTCAGCCCCCTAATGTGATCTCGAATTTAAACAAATAAAGGGTTAACAATGCCATTAATGATGGCTGTCTATGAATTCACATAAGAGTTACTCACAAGCATTTAAAGATGTAGCAGCTGGATTACCTGATAGTACTGTGGAATAATTAATAAGCCGCAAAATATGCGGCTTTTTTATGGATGAAAAATATGAAGTTAATAGCAAGCGGTGTGAATAAACAGTTTTTATCTTCTCATTTACCCAAAATAGGAGATGAAGTCGATGGTGTATTGGCTGCTATTGCCTATGGTGATGATACCGATACTCTTTTAAAAAACTGTCTTGATCATAAATATCGGTTAGATATTTGGATGCGTTATGATCATACCGTGCCTGTTCAACCACGGTTACTTACTCAGCTATTGAGAAATATTAATAACAACATATTTTGCCAATTGATACCGGACGTATTGCATTCGAAAATAATATGGTGGAAAGGCTATGGAGCGTACATTGGTTCGGCCAATTTAACGAATAGAGCATGGTGGACAAACATAGAAACAGGAATATTTTTTACGGAAGAAGAGCTTGTTGCTAACAACATCATTCCTCAGCTCGATGACTTTTTCAATGAATTAAGCAATTTAGAAGAAGCAATTCCACTTTCTCAGAGTATTATAGATGAGCAAAAAGATATTTTAGAATTACGAAATAAGGCTGGTTTAGAGGAAATCGAGAACAGGGCAAAGAAAACCAGAAAAGTTCCAATATTCAATGGAGTAAGTGATTACACAAAAGGTTCTATTGTTGATAAGAAAAAAGAACGGTTTAGACAAGAGTGGCAATCTACAATTACAACGATAGATAATATCGCATCCCAAATTAATGACTATCGTCCTAAATGGATTTCTGCTGATACTCCTACTTATTGGCAAGTAGATCAATTCTTACACGCCTACTATTACAATCAGGTTAGACAACAGAATAATACCTATCCATTCGAAAAATTTTACTCTTCCCATGAAAAAAATCCTAATTCAGCTTTAATGGATGCTCTAATATGGTGGAAGGCGAGTTCAGAAGCCCCTTCTAATGAAGATGACACTTTCAATTATAGTGCGCCAAAAATTCGTGAACTTCTGGCAAAAGACAAACTATTAACATTATTCTTAACTGACATTGAAGAAATGTGCAGATGTACTCATGCAACTAAAGATCATTTAATAAAAATGTCTACGGCAACTTTAAGTCGCGCAGATACAAAAACACTATCGCGTGAAGAACGAATACCATTATTTGCGAAATGGCTAATGGCTCAACGTAATAAAAAGGGCCAAGACATTCGCCAAATTTTATTTGATATTCTGTATACGGGAAAACCTGAAAATATATGGGAACGTATTTACGCTGCAAGTATGACTGATGACCTTTGGATTCCTCATTATGGAATTAACTCAATTGCCGAAGTAGTCGGGTGGGCACAGCCTGAGACCACACCGCCTCGAAACGGTAGAACAAATAAATCTTTGAGAGCGCTTGGCTACCCAGTAAGAGTTAATTTTTAAAATGAGACAAACTTAGTTTTGTCTCATTTTAAGATGGTTTGTCTCAAATTTAAATATATCTCTACAACTGTGATGGAACAATAAAGTCTGCCCGTAAGGACAAAAAATGACAATAAAGTTTGCCCGTAAGGAAGCAAGTAAACTAAAGCCACATTTAAATTACAATAGCGATTTTGTACCGCTCTATATATGACTAGGGGATCAGGCTTATCTTCCCTACAACAAAAATACCGAGGTATCATTGATGCCTCAATATTAATAATACAACCCCCCGAAGAAAAACCGCTTTAGGATTTTGTGATTTACAGATAAAAATCTTCAGGTTTGTAGAAGGTAAACCCAGTTATATTATTGGTTTCAAAAGCCTGTTTAACCTTATCATGAGCAATAATTAAAGGCAGAAAACTGGTTAAGCGAAACACATATGGTAAAGGAATATCAGAAGTATCAATGAAAGATAAAGAATCGATGAGCATAATGTCGCCAGGTGAATTAAGTGTGATATCGGATTTATCATAATCCACAATGTCTGCATCACCAATGATGTTAATTAAATCATAATCCGTACAATCTTGATTACCATTGACCTCCTTCAAAAGTACTGGGAATTGCTGAATATTATTAACCCCTATTTCTCGCAATGTTTCTGATACTCGTTTATTTGCAATCAACCCCGAAAAGCCAGCCGCTGTTAAATTATCAGTTAGACAATGGAAATCTTCCTTTGGTGTAAATTCAATAACAGGAAATGATCTCGTTATGTTTTTCCCCTCATTACATTTTAAATGTAACTCATCGATTAGTGGCGGCACACCTGATAATCTTTTCTCTTCGACGCTTTTCCGTTCTGTAAACATAACCCAATACATGGCTTATGCACCATGCTCTTTCATGGTTTGGCTAACTAAGGCTGCCATATCAATGATTTCCATATCGCCCATGTCGGCAATGAGGTTAAGGTGAGTAATTAAGTCCAACTTTTGGATATTAGCCAGCTTCTTTTGTCCCCCCATAAACAAATAAGGTGCAAAGCCGTAAACTTCGGTTTCTGTTAATGGCCCTAGAGTTTTCAGCGTGCGTTCAAATAATGGTTTATCATCTTCACCTTCTATATCAACGTCATGTATTTTCGTGTACGCAAAAAAACGTTCTATTTTTTTATCCGCCAGCCCTTTCTTTATTTCTTTTTTGCTATCTTGGGCTGTGGTTATCCAGTTTAAATAAGGAGAAACTTCTAGAGATGCCCCTGTTTTTTCTCCCCAGAGATATAATTCTCCCCAAGCACTGCGGGCGATGACATGATAAGTATCGATATCGGGAAACAGAGTATCATCCAAAAAT
Organism: uncultured Shewanella sp.; assembly: GCF_947501665.1. Lineage (GTDB taxonomy): Bacteria > Pseudomonadota > Gammaproteobacteria > Enterobacterales > Shewanellaceae > Shewanella. The sequence goes on from NZ_CANMWS010000014.1 coordinate 139,798, forward strand.
CGGTCTAAAATATCAACGTAATCGGCAGGGTTGGTGATCCAAAATAACCCCTCTTTAAAGCCTGAAAAACCGATTTTTCCCCAGTACTCCAGTAACCTGTCTGGCAGTACGTCGCGGTATTCTTCGATTTCTTCTGGTGTCGCGACCAGTTGGCTGGTCGGTTGGTCAAATTTTTCTAAAAAATATTCAAAATATTCATCAAATTGCATTAGTTATTTCCTTACCTGACAGCGGCTTAATTGTATGTTTAATTTGGCATCACGACCATATTTTTGTTTAGCGAGCTCGACTTGTTCATCCATTAATTGCACACGCGTTTTATCGGTTCGATCATATTGTTCTGAATTAGGTTTTCGGTTCCACTGTGGGCCTATTGATGAATTCACTCGTTTATTGCCCATGCGTTCGACTTTATCATTACCGCCTGCAATCATGTCAGGATCATGCAATGCGGCTAAATCTTTCATGATTTCTTCAGTTCTTTTATTGGCTTTTATTTCTATTTCCTTAGGAGATAATTCAATGTTTGGATTATTTTCATAAGATTCCTCTAAAGACTTTGACAGTTTACTTTTGAAGCTTTTTCTAAAATCTTTTTGTGCCGAACCAGTGCCTTTTCGCTTCATTTCCTTGTAACGATCTCGATTGTCAATGTACTCACCAATGCTTAAATCATTGAGGCCGTTCTGTTGATGCTGTAATTGACGAGCATAGTGTTGTTCCAATTTTTTAGGATCATCTTTAAATTTATTTTTAATGTTCTTGCTGGGTTCAAAGCAGGGAGCTTTAAAGGGTTTCATGCGTGTTAGCAACGGATGGACATTCGAACCATCATTTCCCTTATCACTATTCCCCGTCGCAGGTGCCTTCTCTTTCAAAGGCGTCACAAAGGTACGAGTATTGAGATCCGCTTGATGGTTAGGGATGGACGGATCTTTTTTGTATAGCTGTTTTTTGGGGTTGTTGTTACGCACCACTTTTAGAGCGTCTTTCATCTCGCCTAGGACTTCAACGGTTTCCTCTCCCTTTCTCTACAAAAAGTTTGCCAGCCTTGCGGCCGTTAGCGGCCAGCATGAATGAGGCCGAATGTGATTAGATGTGTACAGTATTATGAGTTCATTAGGTGGAGGCTAAAACTGCCCCTATGATGCCAAGGCACTTGATAATGCCTTGGTGAATTAAAGAAGAAAGAAATTAAGTGTTAATGACCTGTAGGCTTGCAATTTATTTCATTAGCAAAGGCTTTTATTTTACATTGTTGTTCATTCCAAGGTGCAGCAATCGTAAAACTAACACTAACAGGGGATACATATAGATCAGTTACATAAATAGTCGGGCTATCTTTCTCAAGGTTCAGTCCTGATTCTCCCATTTGACAGTATCGCTTTGATTTTCCATCAGGGAAAACTTGTACTGTAATGCAAGGGTCATTCTTCAATACGTAGGCAATAATATCTTCTTTTTTAGATTTATAGTCATAGTTAGATTGATAATAAACAATATTATTTATAGTTAAAGCGTCATTAGCGAAAGCTGAATGTGTGACAAATATACATACTAAAAAACTTATTATAATTTTAACCATTTCACTCGTTCCATTATTCTATTTTTATCGACACCATAGATATTGTTCCACTTCTCTTTATTATCCATTATGTCAATGAAGTTAGTTAAATTTCCTGTAACACCACTCTTTTGATCAGCTTCTAATGCAGGTATAAACCAAGCACGAGTAGAGCCACGTTTATCGCCTGTTCCTGTATTATCACCACGATAAGTCATATCAACGAGTACTTCTTTGACATTATTCGGTAATTTCTCCCAATCAACAATACCAACTTCCCTTTTTACATCCGATTTTGTGAGTAAGTATTTTGTTTTCTCCTCGTAATCTCCATATATGGCCATAAATAGATGATGTTGTTGTTTTCGGGTCAAAGTGAGCTTGTCTTTGCTGATTAAACCCTGATATTTCTTGTAGTGAGCAATAAGTGCCTTATCATCTGCTTTTTCTCTGGCTATATGAGCGTCTTTAGCCGCTCCTGTTAATCCTTCCCCTGTTTTATTTGATCCGCCTTTCATGCCAGCAGATGCCTTAAGAAAGTCCAATAATTCTGGTGCAATAGGGCGACAATCTTTAGCCACTTTATCAAATAATTCTTGCACTTCTTTAGCGCTTCTTGAGCCGACATCTAACCCTCTACCAATGGTTATACCCGATGCTCCAATTACTGTATCGCCTGAATGAGGTAAATGAGCTGTACGGGAAAAATAAATATTACCATCGATGTCATTGCCTTCAACGCCAAAGGTAAGTTGCCCTTTAGGCACTTTAAGCCATTTAAGATCCATTTCATCATCTTCCCCCGTATGCACCGCCAAATACACAGGCTTGAGCTTTAACTCCGTTGGAAAGTTCACTATGGCCTCGATATTCGGCTCAACGATATTGTTCGCCTCCACTTCCGTTTGGGGTTGTGCTTTCAAATTCCATAAGGCGTCATTGGTGGCTTCATCTAAAGTCGATGCGGGCAAATTGCTCTTATTAGCAGTCTCTTCACCTGCTTCGCTAACTTGAGGCTGCCAATGAAGGCTCAGCTCTTCTGTTAAATCGGCGCGAATACCGTCACCATCAATGACTGCCTGAACAACTTTGACTTTATCGGAATAGACTTGTTTATCATCGGTATGTACAGCCTTTAAAACAGGCTGATTGCGATCAAGATTATTGTCATTTTTCAGCGCTTGCTCTGACGGCAATTCATAATAGAACTTTACCCGAGTGTCAGCCTCTTTTAGCACTGGAAAATCGAAATCTTCGTACTGCGCACCACCTGTATTTTTAGCCCACTGTGCCAACAGTTGGGTATAAGACGTAAAACGGCTCACCGCTTTACCAGAGAATGACCACTCACCTCTATCATTCTCTTGCGTATCTGCCCGTTTAAGCAATAAGGTTTGATTTTCATACACATTATTTTCTTCTGTGGCATTTGAAGACACGCTATTGACACTATTTGATGTCAGACTAAACAAGCTCAATACACCAAAGTTTTTCGCCGACTCAACTTCTGTGCGCATATCGGAGACGTGTTTACCCAATACAATTGACTTAGCAAACACCTTATTGCCATAAGCTGGTAAGTAAAATTTGGCAAATTTATCAGGCCCCGTCTGCTTAGGGGGATCATCATCAATCACAGGTTCCTGTGTACGCTTTTTCATGGGCGCAGGAGGATGCAGGTTATCCGATGAGGGGCTTTTGTACGGATTGCCGCCAATAGCGATCATGCCACCTGCAGTGCCTAAGCGGGTATCGATGGCTTTAATCACGTCCTTTGGATAGTCATTATTGATGGCAGGATTCACTCGCCTGATCTGCACAGGCTTAAGGCTGTGAAGAATGACCTTTAGTCTATCTTCCATGCTGAGTTCGGTATCAGCGAACCCCATAATGAACATAGGTTTTGTGGGTTTATCGGCCAGTAAAAGCTTTTCACCGCGAGTGAGGGCGGTTTTAAGACTGGATAGTGACTCGCCTGTGGCAAGGTAAGCCTTTAATTCATTATCTTTAAGATGAGTAAAATCCGTTTCAATGCTTAACGCTTCATGCTCCATCAATTGATGAAGTTGCACTACCTTCCCTGACATACTGCTCCCTAATTCCCTTATTAAAGCACGCCTACTTCATGCCCTGCTTACTTAATCAAGATCACTTCGCGCATCCTTTCCCTAAGGGCGATAATTTACCACAATTGATTAATAATAAAAGGGATTTTTTGTCCTATTTACAGATCGTTCTATTCGAATCTAAATAAGAAAATTAATAAATACAGTGCTAGCATGCAGCTCAGATACTACACAATGAGTTATTGTTGTGTGTCGCAGATGTCTCTACACAAAAGCCTGCGGCAGACAATCGATACCCATGAAGATTCCACTAACAACACACTTAATCAATACCACCATCACACATAAAAATGTCATCAGTTTTCATTTGATACTTTTTTGTCAAACACAAAGCTAGCAAACCTCTCCTGCCGCATAACCGCTAGACCAAGCCCACTGGAAGTTATAGCCTCCTAGCCAGCCGCTCACATCGACGACTTCACCAATAAAGTACAAGCCTTTTTGGGCTTTGACTTCCATGGTTTTAGACGAGAGTGCGTCAGTATCGACACCGCCTAAGGTCACCTCAGCAGTACGGTAGCCTTCGGTGCCATTGGGGAAAACAGTCCACTGAGTAAAGTAGTTAAGTAAAAAAGCTTGCTCGGCTTTACTGAGCTGATTAATGCTCTTTGCCCCTATAAGGCCTCTTTGGCTTTTATCTGATGTCTGAGCACCTTTCCCGCCCATTCCATCTAACTCTCCTAGTTCTAGCAGTCGCTCAACAAAGCGTTTGGGGAAAATGCGGCATAAGGCATTTTTTAATGACAGCTTAGGTGACTCTTTAACGGTATCACTAAGCCAAGTCATGAAATCAAGCTCAGGCAGCAAATTGAAACGCACCGCTTGACCCGGTTGCCAGTAAGAGGATATTTGCAACACCGATGGTCCGCTTAAACCTCTATGGGTAAACAGCAAGGCTTCTTTAAAGCTTTTACCGCACTCAGCTGTTGCAATGACAGGTAATGCGATTCCCGATAAACACTCAAACTTGGCTTTATCAGCCACTTGCAGTGTAAAGGGGACTAATGCCGCCGAGGTGGGCAATACGGGTACCTTAAACTGCTCAGCCACTTGATAACCAAAAGGCGTTGCGCCCAATTTTGGCATGGATAAACCGCCGGTAGCGATAACTAGCGACTCACAGGTATATTGTCCTTGGGATGTATCCAGCTGATACCCCGATGACGTCGGCTCAATTGACAAGACATCGGTGCGAAGCGCAGTATTCACCTCCGCCCATTCGCATTCTGTTTTCAGCATTTCTACAATTTGTTTCGCGCTGTCATCGCAAAACAACTGACCTAAGGTTTTCTCGTGATAGTCGATCCCGTGGCGCTCTACCATGGCGATAAAGTCCCACTGGGTATAACGGGCTAACGCGGATTTACAAAAATGCGGGTTTTGACATAAATACGCCGTCGGCTCGATACCTAAGTTAGTAAAATTACAGCGGCCACCACCACTGATCAATATTTTACGACCAAGTTGTTTAGCATTATCGAGAAGCAATACATTACGACCTCTATAGCCTGCCGTTAATGCGCACATGAGTCCAGCAGCACCTGCACCTATTACTACCACATCTTGATGTTTCACTTAAACCTTGCCCAACTTTGTCATAAAAAAGGATGCTATTGTAGCATCCTTTAATCTCTCTTCACGCATTCAAATCTTAAACTACTCACTGGTTTTTTTCGTCTCAGATTTTTGCTCTCGGCTTAACAATGCTTTAGCAGCATCCAGTGCAGGCTTATTTTGGTAAAGCACTTGATAAACTTGCTCCACTATCGGCATTTCCACGCCAAGGCGCTGGGCTAATACGTAAACTTCTTTAGTATTTCGGTAACCTTCTACCACTTGACCAATTTCAGCTTGCGCCGTATCAACATCCAATCCTTTACCTAAGGCTAAACCAAAGCGACGGTTTCGAGACTGATTATCCGTACAGGTGAGCACCAAATCCCCTAAGCCGGCCATCCCCATAAAGGTATCCGCTTGCGCACCAACCGCTTTGCCCAATCGAGAAAGCTCCACTAGCCCACGTGTGATCATGGCCGTACGGGCGTTAGCACCAAAACCAATGCCATCAGACAGACCTGCGCCAATCGCCATGACATTTTTGACCGCACCGCCTAATTGCAAACCAATAAAGTCATCATTGGCATACACTCGTAGCCGTTTAGGGCAATGAAGTAAATGAATAAGATCTTGAGTGAAAGCTTTATCGGTACCCGCTATGGATATCGCAGTCGGTAAACCCGCAGCAAGCTCTTTAGCAAATGTCGGTCCTGATAACACGGCAAGAGGGTACTCTTCACCAATAACATCCCGAGCGACATCTTGTAATAAGCGACCCGTTTCAGGCTCTAAACCTTTTGTGGCCCAAACGATACGACTATCACTGCGTAATAAATCTTTCGCTTGATTTAAGACGTTACCGAAAACATGACTAGGCACCACAACCAGAATATTATTCGATGCCTCAAGGGCGACTTTTAAATTAGATTCAAGTTGTAAGCAATCAGGGAAAGAGATATCAGGTAAAGCATTTTGATGGCAACGTTGTGCTTGTAATTGCTCTATATGCTGAGGATTGTGGCCCCAAAGTAGGGTATTGTGGCCATTATTAGCTAAAGAAATAGCAAGGGCGGTGCCGTAAGACCCCGCCCCTAATACCGTTATATCGGCAGTCTTTTTCATATAGCCAATTACGCGTTAGCTTCTGCTTGTTGCGCTTGAGCTTCTTGCTGTTGTTGCATATGCTGTGCAAATAATGCATCAAAGTTCACTGGCGCAAGATTCAGTTGTGGGAATGTACCACGACCCACTAAACTACCCACAGTTTCTCTTGCATAAGGGAACAATACATTAGGGCAGTAAGCACCTAAAGAATGAGCAAGTTGTGGTTCTGTAAGACCCGTAATTGAGAAGATACCCGCTTGTTGTACTTCACATAAGAAAGCCGTCTCGTCACCGTTTTTAGCAGTCACAGTCAAAGACAATACCACTTCATATACATCATCAGCTAACTTTTCAGTACGAGTATCAAGATCTAATTTAACCTCTGGAGACCATTCTTTTTGAAAAACAGCAGGACTGTTAGGGGTTTCAAAAGAAATATCCTTAGTATAGATACGTTGAATATTAAATTGTGGTCCAGTTTGTTCGTTGCTTGCTACTTCTTCAGCCATAGTATCCTACCAATCAGTTAATTAAGAGCCTTAACACTTAAGTCAAACTCAACCAGCTTAACTTGAGTTTATTAAGATCTCATTTCAGGGGTGTCACACTGACTCTTATTTGAGTGGGTGTGGGTTCCCGCATTGTTAATTTTTTATGCTAATGCATTGATATAAAACATTTTAAACCAATTACATCGCACATTTTATTTTTGACTCATTATAAAAGCCATATCACTTTAATCAATAAATTAATCAAAAAGCAATACGTGCAGATAATTTTTTACGTCTCACTTATTTTTTGCTTTTAGACACAGGTAAATTGCTCGACTGCCATTCGCCCATACCGCCCGTTAAGTTATAAACCTGTTCAAAACCGTTTTTAACCAATAACTGAGCCGCTTGAGAAGATGTCATCCCTGCGCTACATACTAATATAATGGGACTGGCTTTAAACTTTTCAAGAGCTGACACTTTATTATTTTTAATATCCGCCAATGGAACATTGATTGCGTCAACAATATGACCTTTTTTAAAATCAGCTTTTGCTCTAACATCAACAACTTGTGCATTTTCTTTATTCATCAACAATACTGCTTGCTGATGTTTAATATTCTTAACTTTTGATACACTCGTCTTAAACGTCACTACGATAAGTCCGACAAACAAGCCGATCCAAGCCAAGCTAAGCATCGGGTTTGCTTCTAAAAATTCAATATATTCTTGCATTATTCACTGCCTACTCATTTTGGCTTACAGATTAATTGAGCCGAAGTATAACCCCAAACTACCTGAAAATGCGAGTTTCAGCACCGATATAACAGTGCAAATAACCTGCATTAATTAAACAGTATGTCACTGTCTAATTTAACCAGCCTATCGCCTCAATCTAAGTAAAGCGCTTTATGCGAGCCCACGCTCGTAGTAAACTGAGTGCAATTTCAAACTTATCATTCTTAACCTAATAAGCCTCAACTAGACTTGGTAAACAATGACAAAGATGAACTAATGATGCTCCTAAGGAACATCACCCCCTTTTTGTGTTTCTTTTATATGTGAGACCAACGAGAACTGTTCATTGCCATCACTGTTAGCACGTAATACTAGTTGCCTTCATTTAGGAACAACATTAGAGGTATCACCATGACAACTCGCAAACGCCCATTGGCATTGCTCATATTAGACGGTTGGGGTTATCGCGAAAATACAGATAACAATGCTGTGTATCATGCCAACACACCAGTGTTAGATAAATTGAATGCTCAATATCCAAATAGCTTGATTTCAGGCTCAGGCATTGATGTCGGCTTACCTGATGGACAAATGGGTAACTCAGAAGTCGGGCATATTAATATCGGTTCAGGCCGAATTGTCTATCAAGAGTTAACCCGTATCAGTAAAGCCATAGAAGACGGTGAATTTGATGAAAATCCCGCCTTAGTTCACGCAATTGACCAAGCAATAGCTAAAGATGGGGCTGTGCATCTAATGGGATTATTATCCCCTGGTGGCGTACATAGTCATGAAGCCCATATTGAAGCAATGTGCCGCTTAGCGGTTAAACGAGGCGCAAAAAATGTGTATTTACATGCCTTTTTAGATGGTCGAGACACGCCACCTCGCAGTGCTAAAAATAGCTTAGTGCACTTCGAAGCACTCTTTAACGAACTGGGTACAGGCCAAATCGCGTCTATCATTGGTCGCTATTATGCTATGGATAGGGACAATCGTTGGGAGCGGGTCTCTCAAGCTTATGAGCTGATCACTCAAGGCAAAGGATTATTCCATTATGATAGCGCCGCAGAAGCACTGGATGCCGCCTACGCACGTGATGAAAATGATGAATTTGTTAAAGCATCGACCATTGCGAGCTCAAATGGCAATACGATTACGCTAACCGATAATGACTCACTGATTTTTATGAATTTCAGAGCCGATAGAGCGCGGCAGATCACTCGCAGTTTTGTGGAAGCGAATTTTGATAATTTTGACCGTCAAGTAACGCCTAATGTCCATTTTGTGATGCTCACAGAATATGCCGCTGATATTAATGCGCCCATTGCTTACCCTGCAACAGATCTTGTTAATACCTTAGGTGAAACACTGCAAAATACCCATAAGACACAGTTAAGAATTTCAGAAACTGAAAAGTATGCCCATGTCACCTTCTTTTTCAATGGCGGCAAAGAGCAAGCCTTTGAAGGCGAAGAAAGGATCCTCATTCCTTCTCCCAATGTTGCCACTTATGATCTTCAACCTGAAATGAATTCAACGTTACTCACAGATAAGCTCGTTGAAGCCATTGAAGCAAATAAATTTGACGTCATTATTTGTAATTACCCTAATGGCGATATGGTGGGTCATACAGGTAATTTTGATGCCGCAGTAAAAGCGTGTGAAGCTGTGGATACTTGTATTGGCCGGGTTGTCGACGCCCTTGAAAAAGTCGGCGGAGAGTGTTTAATTACTGCCGATCATGGTAATGCTGAGCAAATGACTGACAGCCAAACCGGTCAAGCCCATACGGCTCATACCAGCGAGCTCGTTCCTCTTATCTATTTTGGTCGACCCGCCACAATAGAAAAAGGCGGAAAATTGAGTGATTTAGCTCCAACTATGTTAGCATTGATGGGACAAGCCGTTCCTCAAGAAATGACGGGGCGTTCAATCATCAAACTCGATGAGTAAATAAATTACTGTGAATAAAAGCCTGATCACACAAGCCAGTCTATTAGCTGGCTTGCTTATTATCTCTTCGCCGTTGCAGGCTAATGATCTGCAGCAGCGTCAATCTGAATTGAAAACGATCACCGCACAGCTCAATAAGCAGGCCTCGACGGTTAAAGCAACGTACAGGCAACGTGAACAGCTACTGGATTTACTCAAAGAAGATGAAAAAGCCATCGCTTCAGTAGCTAAAAAAGTGAATCAGACTCAAGCCTCTTTAAAAGAAACTGAAGCAGAAATAGCTAAGCTCAATACGCGCAAGCAAGTGCTTAATGAGTCTAAAAAGACTCAACAAGAAGTACTTTCGAAGCAATTAACCAGTGCTTACCTCGCTGGCAATTATGATTACAGTAAAATGCTGCTAAATCAGCAATCCCCTGCCAGTATAGAGCGTATGTTAACTTATTATCAGTACTTAAATAACGCTCGAATAGCCTCCATAAAAAAGTTACAACAAACACTCAATGAGCTTGACGATATTGAACGAGAACAGGAACAACGCCAAACCCAGTTAAACCGTTTAATACTGGAACAAAACACCCTTGCCGACAAACTCAAAAAAGAACAAGCTCAACGTAAAAATACCTTAACCCAGCTACAAAGCACGTTAAATACCCATGGCGCCAAGCTCGAACAGCTTCAAATAGAGCAAGCCAGCTTAAAGCACTTAGTTGATCGTACTTTAGCCATGATGAAAAGTAATTCCACTATGGCCGGATTAAAAAGCAGTAAAAAGTTAAAGTGGCCAACCTCGGGGCGAATTAAAACTGCTTTTGGTAATAGCCGTTCAGGTAAAATAAAATGGAAAGGTGTCACCATTTCAGCCCCAGAAGGACGCAGTGTCGCGGCCATCGCATCAGGCAAAGTCATTTATGCCGATTGGTTAAGGGGTTTTGGTATGGTGCTTGTCATCGATCATGGTAAAGGTTATATGAGCCTCTATGGTTATGCACAAGCTTTATTAAAAGAAGCTGGAGATAAAGTTCAGCAAGGTGATACGATTGCATTAGTTGGACGTTCAGGTGGACAGAGCGAGCCTAGCCTATACTTTGAAGTAAGGTATAAGGGACAAGCCGTCGATCCTGCAAGGTATTGCACACGATAAAAGGTTTTTTCCCTTTCTATAGTAAGGGGTTAAGATGAAGTCAATTTATCGTTATATAAGTTGTGTCGCCATAGGTTTAACACTCGGCCTTTCCATTACTCTGTTAGAAAAAAGTCACTCCCAAGAATATAGTTTCCGCTCACATTACCCACTTCTACTTGAAGTCATGGATTCAATACAAACCTATTACGTGGATCCAATCAGCGAAGATGAATTGATGCAAGCCGCCATTGAAGGTGTTTTTGATAAGCTTGATGCTTATTCTGGTTTACTGGATAAGCAAGATTTTCAAAATATTAAAGATAGCAATAATGGCGAATATTTTGGTTTTGGTATTGAAATTGCGATAGAAGACGACAAAATCACTATCATCACACCTTTCGCTCATTCTCCTGCCGCTCAAGCCGGGATCAAACCTGGCGATCAAATTATTAGCCTTAATCAGCAGACCGTCACTTCAGATAAACTTAACGCACTCTTAAGTGAAATGAAGCAACACAGCAAAGATAAAAAAGCCATTGATATTATGCTCACTCGTGCCAGCACACAAAAAACTTACTCTGTCACATTAAAACCCAGCACAATAAAAATCACCTCTGTTAAGGCGCAATTGCTCGATAATCAAATTGGCTATATACGTTTATATAACTTCCAAGAAAATTCAACAAAAGAAATTATTAGCCACCTATTCGATTGGCAAGCGATTCCTCTTCAAGGGATTATTTTAGATTTACGCAATAACCCTGGTGGACTATTAGATCAAGCGGTTAGCATTGCAGATATCTTTCTCGATAAAGGCCTCATCGTTTCCACTCAAGGGCGTTACTTCGATGCTAATTCTGACTATTACGCGTCTTCGAAAAGTATGCATAAACAAATCCCTTTACTGGTTATTATTAATAAAGGCTCAGCATCAGCTTCAGAGGTGTTAGCAGCAGCATTACAAGATAATCAAAGAGCGAAACTGATTGGGCAAACCAGTTACGGTAAAGGCACAGTTCAAAGCCTAATTCCCACACTCATAGATGGTCATGCGATAAAACTGACCATAGCCAATTACACCACACCAAAAGGCAAAAACATCAACAAAACAGGCATAGAGCCCAATATTAAAATTGCATTAGATAAAACGGAAGCCGATCAAATGCTCTCTTTAATGGCCCTTAGCGACATTCAGCAAGATAAACTATTGAACACGGCGATCACATGGTTTGATAAACAACAACCTTAAGCTGTCGCTGCCTCCAGCTCATTAATCAGCCAAATGGCCTCTTCTTTGTTCGTGCCGCAAACATCTTTTGTTGCGGCAAACATATGGCAAACATCTGGGCGCTCAGGCAAACCAAACAGCTTACATAGATTATCTTCATTAAGTTGAATACAACGAACCCCTGCAGGCTTACCTTCCGGCATCCCTGGGATCACAGTGCTAATAGACGGCGCAATGCAGCAGGCACCACAACCTAAACGACAATCCATAAATAATCCGATACCTAATGTGTCAACACATCGATATTATCGCATACCTTTCATAAAAGCCCTAAACTCTGCAAACATGAACACTATGCTCCAGACAGTGAAGTGCATGGATATTTTTTCGTCTTTATGTTGGTGGGTGAGTACGGCGTAAGCCGTGAGCTTTCGAACGCGAAGCTGGGGAATTTATCCGCGACGTCACACAACAAACATTGATAAATACGACAGACACGAAAAAGCCCTAACATTGCTGTTAGGGCTTATCGTAATGTTGGCGGAGCGGACGGGACTCGAACCCGCGACCCCCGGC
>NZ_CANMWS010000015.1 GCF_947501665.1 uncultured Shewanella sp.
GTCGATATTTGGTTTCAAGATGAAGCTCGCTTTGGTCAACAAAACACGACAACGAGGATCTGGGCCAGAAAAGGCACTAGGCCACGAGTGGTACGCCAACAACAGTATGAATATGCTTATCTATTTGGTTCAGTTTGTCCAAGCAGGGGGATCGGGCAAGCTATCGTTATGCCATGGACAAGCAAAGAAGGCATGAGATTACACCTAAAGCAGATCTCGGAAGTGACTGACGCAGAGCGACACGCAGTCGTGATCATGGATGGTGCGGGCTGGCATACCGATAATATTGCAGATGAATTTAAGAATATTAGTATCATCAAATTACCGCCCTATTCACCTGAGCTTAATTCAATAGAGCAGGTATGGGACTGGATGCGTCAGCATTGTCTGGCCAATAGGGTTTTCAAAGGTTACGAAGACATTGTTGATAGCGTTTGCGATGCTTGGAATACGTTTATCGAGAGTCCAGCAAGAATCACGAAAATGTGTTCAAGAGATTGGGCAAAGTTGATCAGTTAGTTTTCCAGATTGGTATAAGTGGCTGGCATAGGAAAATTTATTGATGATGAATAAAAAATAGCGACGTGTTGTGTCGCTATTTTTGTTTATCAAATTATGCTGTAATGATATTTCTTGCTATAGCTGGATAACATCAAATTCAACGTTAGGGTTAACGTCTTGTTCATAATCAATGCCGTCAATACCAAAACCAAATAACTTCAAGAACTCTTCTTTGTACTCTCGGTAGTCAGTGAGTTCACTTAAGTTTTCAGTGGTGATCTGTGACCATAGTGACTGGCAGTGCTGCTGAATATCATCGCGCATTTCCCAATCATCAAGGCGTAGTCGGTTATTATCATCTACCGTAGGTGCTTGGCCGTCATTACGATATAAACGCTGGGTAAACATACGGTTGATTTGCTCAATACATCCTTCATCAATGCCTTCTTCTCTCATCTTCTTAAAGACCATCGCAATGTATAATGGCATAACAGGAATAGCTGAGCTGGCTTGGGTCACAACACTTTTTAATACGGCGACATTGGCACTACCACCTGTTTGAGACAGTTGATCATTGAGGGCGTGGGCAGCTCTATCAAGATCTTTTTTCGCTTCACCCAATGCACCATGCCAGTATATCGGCCAAGTAATTTCTGTGCCGATATAGCTATAAGCAACAGTTTTACACGTCGGAGCTAATACGCCTGCTTCACTGAGGGCTTGTATCCAAAGCTCCCAATCTTCTCCGCCCATGACTTTAACTGTATCAGCAATTTCTTGCTCATTGGCAGCTTCAACACTGGTTTGAATAATCTCGTCTTTATTGGTATCGACAGCAGTGGTGGTATAGGTTTGTCCAATGGGTTTTAAGACTGAGCGGATAACTTCTCCGCTGTCTGGCATTTTACGGACAGGTGATGCTAAGGAGTAAACCACCATATCGACTTGACCTAAGTCTTGTTTGATAAGCTCTATGGTCTTGTCTTTTGCTTCATGACTAAAAGCATCACAATTAATGCTTTTTGAATAGAGATTTTCTGCTTTTGCGAATTTATCAAATGCAGCTGAATTGTACCAACCTGCGGTACCTGCTTTTTTCTCTGTACCTGGCTTTTCAAAAAAGATGCCTAATGTGGCCGCTTGATTGCCAAATGCAGCTGTAATACGAGAAGCAAGGCCATAACCACTTGAAGAACCGATAACTAATACTTTCTTAGGGGCATTGTCATTGATACCCTGAGATTTGACGAAGTTAATCTGTTCTAAGACATTGGCTTCACAACCAACAGGGTGGGTTGTGGTACAAATAAAACCGCGAATTTTAGGTTTAATGATCATGTTTATATTTCTCTTGAAAAATTAACGCTAGGATAAATAAACCGACGTAAAATGACACTTTTTTTTAGGAAAAAACAGTGATTTTGTCAGTGGTTGGAGCAGTTTACTTTTTACGTGAATATAAAGATTGCTCTTGAATCAGTCGTTGAGTGTACTCGTGTTTAGGTTCTGTAAATAATTGTTCTGTATTTGCTTTTTCAATAAGTACCCCTTTTTGAAGCACCATGACTTTGTCACTAAAATGGCGAACAATATTTAAGTTGTGAGACACAAAGATATAGGAAAGGCCGATGTCTTTTTGTAATTTAATGAGCAAGTTGAGGATCTGGGCTCGTACCGATAAGTCTAAATCACTTAAGGCTTCATCTGCAATGATTATTTTAGGGTTAAGCATGAGTGCTCTTGCCATGGCGACACGCTGTTTTTGTCCCTCAGAAATCATGTGAGGATAGAAGTTACTGTGTTCCGGTAAAAGTCCGACTTTCATTAATTTTTCATATACTTGAAATTGTCTTTGTTTCTTATTTAGGCGAGTGTTAAAACGCAGTGGTTCTTCAAGTAAAGCACCGATGGTGATCCTTGGGTTTAATGATGTGTTTGGATCTTGGAAAATCATACGAATCAATCGGCAGCGATGTTTTAGATCATGATTTTTTAAGTACTGCCCTTCAAAAAGAATACTGCCTTGGGTTGGTGATTCAGCTCCCACCAGTAAACGAGCAAGAGTACTTTTACCGGATCCCGTATTACCGACAATTGCTAAGGTTTCCCCTTTATTTAATGAAAAAGAAATAGGGGATAATGCTTGAGTATATTGGCGCCTAAAGCCTTTATAGCCGACAAAATAGCTTTTACTTAAATCGTTAACCTGTAAGATTGGTGTCATTGGTTCTTACTCGGATCTTTGCTTGTGAGTATCTTATCTTGCTCGCTATTATAAGGAAAATGGCAAGCAAAAGATCGGTTTTTTTTCTGAGTTGTGGAAGGAGGATTAACACACTTTTTTTGCGCTTCAGGACAACGAGGTCCCAATCGACAGCCTATGGGTAAATGTTGCAAGGCTGGCGAGGAGCCCGCTAAGGTTTTCATTAAGGATTTGTGTTGGATAGCGCCGGAATAATTAGGGATATTATCTAGCAGGGCTTTCGTATAATGATGATAGGGTTTATCAAGGACTTGAGTTGTGATACCTGATTCCATGACTTGTCCGCAATAAAGTACCGTGAGCTTATGACACCAGTTGGCAATGGTATCGAGCTCGTGGCTAATGAGTAAAATTGAGACATTTTGATTTTGATTGAGTTTACTGAGTAGCCGAAATATTTGGGCTTGGGTACTGAGTTCCATAGAATCTGTTGGCTCATCAGCAATAAGTAGCCGCGGTTTGTTGGCAACGGCCATGGCGATCATAATCTTTTGGCATTCACCTTCAGACAGCTCCCAGGCATAGCGAGAAATAAGATTATCCGCATGCTTAATGCCCACTCTGTGTAACCATTTTATCGCGGTGTCTTTTTTTTGAGCGCGACGTTTCCAAAATGGGATTGTCTTATCTGTAGGCATCGCTTCAATCATTTGGCTGCCAACGGTTCTAATGGGATCAAGACAGCTGGAAGGATCTTGAAAAATCATGGCAATATCACTGCCCATGAGATTGCGTCTTTGTTTTAAAGACATTTCCAACAAATTGTGCCCGTCCCACATCATACGATCGGCCCTAATATGCCAATTTTGTCCGGGGATCCCTAAAATAGCTCGGGCTAATAAACTTCGGCCTGAGCCTGATTCACCGACGAGTCCATGTAATTCGCCTGTATTGATACTGAGGCTGACTCTGTCAATGGCATTGACGCGGCCATAGGGCGTATCGAGTTCAATGGTGAGGTTTCTGATATCGAGTAAAGGCATAATTTAATGTCTAATGGGCACAAGAGCCGATCGAAGACCATCACCGACTAAATTGATGGCAAATACACTGATGAGAATAGCAAACCCTGGAGCTGCCATTGTCCAAGAAGCAGTTAATAAATCATCATAACCTTGGGATAGCAATGATCCCCATTCTGGGCTAGGCGCTTGTGCTCCAAGATTTAAAAAACCCATTGCCGCAATTTCTAAAATAGCCGTGGAAATGGCTAACGTGGTTTGAATGATGAGCTTTTCCCAGACATTCGGCATAATGACAAACCAAAAGACTTGTAATGTATTCGCTCCATCGAGTTTAGCTGCGATGACATATTCTTTTTGTCTTTCTTCATGCACGGCCTGATGAATAGCACGAACAAATAGAGGGGTCAGAGCGATGCCAACGGCCCAAAATACGTTGCTTAACCCAGGCCCTTTGATGGCAACCACTAAGATGGCCATTAATAAAGAAGGAATAGAAAGTAATACATCGAGTAAGTGGCTTAAAATGCTGGACTTTAAGCCTTTCATCATGCCCGATAAAGAACCGATTAAAAAGCCAATACTCAGTGAGGCGGCAACCACAATGAGTGCCATTCCAAAAGTGAGAGAAGCACCGTGTAAAATCAAACTAAAAATATCTCGACCTAAGTCGTCGGTCCCCAAAAAGTGCTCAACGGTGCCAGACACTTCCCAAGAGGGAGGCAGAAGGATGGCTAAAGGATCTTGTTGTTGAGCTGGGTACGGTGCTAGCCAAGGCCCCCAAATAGCAATAATAATAAAGCCAATGACAATCCATAAACCCACAATTGAAAAAGGGTTGCTTGAAAAGTTTTGCCATAACCTTTGCCTCGGAGAAGGAATAGTATCCTCTTGATAGGTTTTAATTTGAGGCATATATTTCCTTTTTGCTTAATGGATTATAAGCTGTGTGAATTATATCAATCATAATACTTAAAAAAATGATGTTTAATGATACTGCCAATATTCCTCCTTGGATCACAGTGTAATCACGTTGCTCTATACCAGAGATTAACCAAAAGCCGACACCGGGCCAAGCAAAGACCATTTCAACAAGAATACCGTAACCGGTGAAACTACCTAACATCAAACCTAAATTTTTTACTACAGGGATAAAAGTGTTAGGCAATGCATGACGCAGTACAATATTGCGGGTATGAAGGCCCCTAGCTTCTGCAGCTTGAATGAAAGATTGATTCATAATATTCATCATCGCGGCGCGGGTGATCCTAACGATAGCGGTAAAAGGCAGTATGGCTAAAGTGATTGCAGGTAAAATAATGTGGCGTATCGCACTATAAAAAGCCGAAAGACGATGAGGCGAATCGGATAATAAAGTGTCAATAAGCATGAAACCGGTAACAGGCTTAATATTATAAAGTAAATTAATTTGTCCTGAAGTGGGTAACCAGCCAAGTTTAATACCAAATCCGAGTGCAATAAGGGGCCCCAACCAGATAACAGGATTAGAATAACCCGCTAATATAAAGGCCATGACGGTATGTTGACCAATTTTGTTCTTACTTAAAGACACCAGCATCCCGATAGGAAACCCAAAGAAAAAGGCTAAAAATCCTGCTGTGAGTGCTAATTCATAAGAGGCTGGTAAAACTCTCAATAACTCTTCATTAATGGGTTGTTGTGAGGTGACTGAAACCCCCATATTACCGTTTATTTTTTGCCATAAATAGGCAAGAAATTGTTGGGGTTTGCTCTCTTGTAGCTGGAATTCATCGCTTATTTTCAGTGACTCAGAAATGGTTGGATGTGGTATACCACTCAGAATAAAGGGTTTATTAGCAGGGAATAATTCCGTAGCGGTAAACAGAACAGCGATTAAAATAATGGAAGTCGCGATAAAAAGGTTGAAGCGGCGAAGTAAATAGCGGCCCATTATTGTTTTTCCTTAAAGGCTTTTATACGGATATTTTCGAAAGCAATGCCATTATAAGGATTAATTTGAAAGGATGATAATGATTTATTGAGTAATGTGATTTCCTTTGCATGGGCAATGGGGAAAATAGGGTACATTCTTCCAATCATATCTTCAGCTTGGCGATATAATGTTTTTCTTTGCGCCTTATCTTGTATTGAGCGAGCTTTATTAAGAAGAGCATCTAATTTAGGATCACACCATCGAGAAAGATTACTAGAAGGAGCAATGCCTGCACAGCTAAATAATGGATAGAAAAAATCATTAGGATCAGTATTTGCCGAATTCCAGCCTGTTAATATCATATCGTAGCTTTGAATATTTCGATGCTCAAAGCTTCCCCAGCTAAAGGGAATAATGCGAGTGTTTATACCAATATGATTTAAATCGGATTGGATAAGTTCAGCCATTTTTTCAGCATCGGTATTATACACTCTAGCAGAATATTGTACCCAAATATTAAGGGATAATTGATCGATCCCAGCAGTTTTTAATAATGTTTTTGCTTTGCTTGGATTATAGTGGATGATTTGATTGGCCTTTGAGAAAGCCCATGAGGAGGGAGGTAATATATTATCGGCTTGTATCGCTGTATTTTTATACACAGAATGCAACAAATTTCTTCTGTTTATGGCAAATGCTATAGCTTGTCTGACAAGAATATTGTCAAGTGGAGGCCTTTCCATGTTAAACGCTAAGTAGGCCAAATTATGACCGCTTTGGGTATCAATAAAGACATTGTCATTGTCTGTTAAATAGTTAACATCACTTATTTTTGGTAATGCTGAAATCTCGCAGTCACCGGTAATAAAATGTGAAAGCCGCTGAACATTATTTGTAAAGATATTAAATATGAGTTGGTTAAATATTGGCGGTGAGTTCCAGTAATGTTCATTGCGGCGGTAACGAATATATTCATTGGGCAAATATTCAACAAAAATAAAGGCGCCAGTGCCAACAGGACGCCAATCAATAGTGCGCAATGGAATATTCTTTGAAATTAACTGTTCAGCATACTCTTTAGATAAAATAACAGCATGGGCCGATGATAGTGTTGATAAAAAGGGCGCATCAGGTTGGTAGAGATGAAATGCTACTTGATGATTGTTCAGTTTGACGATGTTTTTAACTCGTTTAGAAAAAGCTAAACTTTCAAAAAAAGGGTAACCTGTGATTGAGACTGAGTGAAAAGGGTGTTTTTTATTGAGAATTCGGTTAAAAGAGAACAGTACATCGTCGGCGTTGAGAGGGCGAGTTGGGGTAAAGTAAGCTGTTTGATGAAATTGAATGTCATCACGTAAAGTAAAGGTATATGTGAGTCCATCTTGACTGATTTGCCAGCTTTTAGCTAAAGCGCCTTCTATGTCGCCAGCTCTGGTTCTGTAATTAACTAACCCATTGTAAATTTGATGAAAAGTAGCATCTGTTGTAATGTTGGATGCCGTTGTTTGGGGATTGAATGATTCAGGATTACCTTCAGAGCAATATACCAGTCCTGAGGGGGCATTTGAACGTTCACAACCCGACAATATGCACAAAATAAAGAGGCCGAGGATAAAATGAGTGGATCGTGGTAACGGCTGTGTCATTGAAGTCTTTATGCATAACTATGGGTAAATATTATTCTAGCAGTGCAGTTCAAAAACCCCAATGTTGTTATTTATCCAGCAAATTGTATTTTTTCAATATGCCTCTTAATTGATGGTAACTTAAGTTTAATAGCTCAGCTGTTTTTTTCTGGTTAAATTGTCCCGCTTTTAAGGCTTGTTGTAAAACCTGTGTCTCATAGGTTTCGCTGAGCTTTTTAAAATCGGCAGGGAAAGAGACTGTATTTGTCAGATCTGTAAAGTCTTTGATGGGATGAGACACTGAGTTACGTTTTTGGGTTACATCATTGTCAGGTGAGCAGATGACATGCGTGTCTGATGCAGGCAGTTTTATTTGTTTTTTAGGCCGGTAGGGCGACTCAAAAGGGTCGATAATGATATCAGTTATCGCATCGGGGGAGTCTCCATGGCGGTAAACACTGCGTTCAACCACATTTTTTAATTCACGAATATTACCCGGCCAAGCATAATCCATGAGTTGACTCAAAGCGTGAGGAGAAAAGCCTGTAAACAATGATTGCTCGAGCTGTTTTGCCATATTGATGGCAAAGTGTTCAGCCAGTGGCATAATATCGTCCAAACGATGCCTTAATGGTGGCAAGGTGATGACATCAAATGCTAACCTATCTAATAAATCAGCGCGAAACTCTCCAGCATCAGCCAAGGAGGGTAAATCTTCATTTGCCGCACAAATTAGTCTCACATCAGCGTGTATTGTTTGACTGCCACCGACACGTTCAAATTCACCATATTCAATAACTCTTAATAACTTTTCTTGGACTAAAGCGGAGGTATTGGCTAATTCGTCTAAAAATAAAGTGCCGCCGTCGGCTCGTTCGAAGCGGCCTTGGTGTTTCTTATTGGCGCCAGTAAAGGCGCCAGCATCGTGACCAAAGAGCTCACTTTCTAATAAGTTTTCACTTAATGCACCGCAATTGAGTTTAATGAAGCTTTGTTCCCAACGTTTCGATAAATAATGTAAACGTTCAGCGATAAGCTCTTTTCCCGTTCCTCGTTCACCAATGATCAATACGGGTTTTGAGAGGGGGGCAACTTGAGAAATATGTTCAAGAACTTCTAATAATGCATTAGATTGACCAATAAGGTTGTCTTGTTGGAATGAATTTGCCACAGTCAATTTTAGTCTTTTACGCTAATAAGTAGTGAAAATAATAATAAGGTGCTGACTGAGTAAAAGAAAGTAAAACTTAACATATTACTTAAATAACTATAATATAAAGAATATTCATAGTTGGCATGAAATGTGATTGTGTTAATTTGAAATCAAATAAATCTAAAGGATAAAATTATGGGTATTTTTTCTCGATTTGCAGATATTGTAAATTCAAACATTAGTGCATTACTCGATAAAGCAGAAGATCCTGAAAAAATGGTTCGTCTTATTATTCAAGAGATGGAAGATACGTTAGTTGAGGTTCGCTCAACATCCGCTAAAGTATTAGCGGAAAAAAAAGAAATTTTGCGCCGAGTAAGCCATGCTGATGTACAAGCACAAGATTGGCAAGACAAAGCTGAATTGGCCTTATCAAAAGATCGGGAAGATCTTGCTAAAGCAGCGTTAGCTGAAAAACGAAAAGCAGACGATGTCAGTATTCGCTTAAAAGATGAATTACGGATCATTGAAGAACAAATTCAAAAATTAAAAGAAGAGATCACAACCTTACAAGAAAAGCTGGCTGATGCTAAAGTGCGTCAAAAAGCCATGATAATGCGTAAGCAAACAGCCAGTTCTCGTCTCGAAGTGAAACGTCAGTTGGATTCTGGCAAGATTGATAAGGCGATGAACAAATTTGAGCAATATGAACGTCGTATTGAAGGGTTAGAATCTCAAGTCGATGCTTATGATTTAGGTAAGCAACCCTCATTGAAAGATGAGTTTGCTGCCTTAGAAGCTGAAGATTCTGTTAATGCAGAGCTAGAAGCATTAAAAAAGAAAATACAAGCGAAGAAAAAAACGAAAACAGAGCAATAGAAAGGCGGAGGGGACATGGATACGGAAATATTAATCGTACCAATTATTATTTTTTTAGTCATTGTTGCACCTATTTGGCTAGTGCTGCATTACCGCAGTAAACGACAAGTGGGACAAGGGTTAACGGAAGATGAGTTTGTATTGCTTAATGATTTAAAACAACAAGCAGATAAAATGTCACAACGTATTGAGACATTAGAAACGATACTTGATTCACAGGTCCCGCAATGGAGGAAAAGTGATGAAGGGCACTAACGGGAAAACCTTATATCGTATACCGACTTTAGGTAAAATAGCAGGTGTGTGTGCGGGAGTGGCTGATTATTTCAATATTGAAGTTTGGCTCGTCAGGGTAGTGGCTGCATCCATGTTTCTTTTAGGAGGATACGGCATTGTATTTATTATTTATGTTTTATTGTGGATGATTTTAGATATTAAGCCCTTGGCAGCAAAGACGGGAGCTGAACATCAAGATGTCGAAATAAAAAAGACAGTGTGGCGCCCCGGTGAACCTGCTCAAACAGTACTTCAGGATGTGGATGCACAATTTAAATCTTTAGAGTGGCGATTACAACGCATGGAGCGACATGTGACTTCTGATAATTTTGATTTAAAAAATCAAATTAATAACTTATAACCTACTATTTATTTCATAATGAGTAATGACGTATCCTTCCTTGGCTCACAGCGCTGTGATTTAGCGCTGTTTATTGGGTTTTGAATTTGAGGTAATTTGAGCGATTATGCTGAACATTGAACAGGCAGTAGAAAGGGCTGTTAATCGTATCAACCGAAAGGCGCAATCATTGATGCATCGAAGCGCTGATAAACACTTACGGTTAGCTGTTACCGGGTTGTCAGGAGCGGGGAAAACCGCTTTTATTTCTGGGCTCGTGAATCAATTGCTTGAGGCTGGAAACCAAGGGGATTATGCGCATTTACCCTTATGGCATGTGGCAAGAGAAGGCCGTTTACTGGGCGTTAAAAGGGTTCTTCAACCGGACTTAACCATAGCCAGTTTTAATTATCAGCATGCAATGTCAATGTTAACGGCAACTCCGGCTCAATGGCCACACTCAACGAATAATATTAGTGAACTGAGATTGGCCATACGTTATCAACCTGAAAAAGGGGTATTGGCGAAATTTACCGATAATGCCACTTTATATCTGGATATTATTGATTACCCTGGCGAATGGTTATTGGATTTACCTTTATTAAAATTGTCTTTCAAAAGTTGGTGCTTATTACAGCAACAGCGTTTATCGATATTCTCTCAATCCGATCAATATGAGCGATTTCAACGGGCATTTTCTCAATTGGACTTAATGGCAAAAGCGGATGAAGGTCAGCTGAAAGCCATTGCGGATCAGTATCAAGCTTTATTAGTCGACAGTGTGAGCCAATTGGGTTTTTATCATGCTCAGCCTGGCAGAATGTTGTTACCTGGAGAATTAATTGATACTCCAGTGTTGGCTTTTTTTCCACTCATTGAAATGGGTGGTCACACGTTTGAACAACTTGAGTCCAGTGCGCCAGACAGTCATTATCAGGTACTCAAAACACGTTATCAAGAATATGTAAAAAAAGTTGTTAAACCTTTTTATCAACATCACTTTTCACGTTTTGACAGGCAAGTATTACTGGTTGATTGTTTGACGCCCTTGAATAAGGGTAAGGCACAGTTTGAAGACATGCAGCAGGCGATTAATGATATTATGCAGAGTTTTTCTTTTGGGCAGTCTCATTTATTAAGGCGGCTTTTTGCACCTCGAATCGATAAATTACTGTTTGCTGCGAGTAAAGTTGATCATGTTACCCGTTCACAACAAAGTCATGTTTTGTCCTTATTATCAGAGTTGATTAAATCGACACATCAGGAGGTTAAGTTTGAAGGATGTGACGTGGAAACGATGGCGATCAGTGCGATTAAAGCAACAACCCATAAAATGGTTAAACAGTCCCAACAGCAAATTGAAGTACTTCAAGGTGAAGACTTGTTGACGCGGGAGCAAATTACGGTATTTCCTGGAGAAGTCCCACAAACGTTACCACAGCGTAATTTTTGGGATAAACAAGGATTTGAATTTGTTAATTTTGCGCCGCCTAAGCGACAAGCTTCCATAAAAGGGGCTGATTTTGAACATATTCGTATGGATCACTTATTACAGTATCTTATTGGAGATAAGCTCATATGATCCTGTTCGTTTAGAGGTGAATAATGGAAAAAAATAAATCAAGTATACTAAAGCTCAAACAGGTATTTTCTTCTGATCTTGAACGTCGTGATGAGTCATTAAAGCCCAGCCAATATTTTAGTACTCAAGATGCTTATGATGAGATTGATAGTAAAAATGAGTCCACAGAGGACGTTTTTTCAGGATCAGTATTAAATACCATGGATGAAGTCAATGGTAACCTCTTTAAACCTAGTGCTAAGGGGCCTAAAAAACGTCATTGGTGGATGAGGTTAATATTCGTCTTGTTTGTTTTATTAATAGGTTCTGAACTGTATTTGGGGCTGCAAGCTGCGTGGAAACAAAGTCATTGGCTGTTTGCTCTTTATACGAGTTTAGTCCTACTAGTGAGTATTGGCGTATTAAAATGGGTTGTACTTGAATGGCGAAAACTTATCAAACTTAGAGGCGTTGAAGAAACGCAACAAGTGGGTATGCGATTATCTGACAGTATGCAAATGGGGGAGGCGGATCCGTTTGTTGATAATATTGTGGCGCGTTTACCCCCATCACCTGCAATCAAGGCTTATTTTGCTGCGTGTAGTGATGAGCACAATGATGCTGAAAAACTGGTTTTATTTGAGAAGTGGGTGTTGCAAGACAGAGATCTGGCTGCAAAGAAATTAGTGAGACGCTTTGCTGGGCAGTCCACGCTTTTATTAGCGGCCAGTCCATTAGCTTTTGTGGATATGGCTTTTATGTTGTGGCGTAATCAACGGATGATAAATGACGTTGCAGCATGCTATGGGATTGAATTAGGTTATTGGAGCCGTATTAAGCTAGTTCGGGGTATTTTAGTGAATATTATTTATGCCGGAACGTCTGAGGTGATGACGGATCTGGGTACACAACTTTTATCTGTCGAAATGTCTGGAAAATTATCAGCGAGACTAGCGCAAGGGTTAGGTGGGGGCTTATTAACGGCGAGATTGGGCTATCAAGCGATGGCTTTATGTCGGCCTTTGGCATTTGATGCGGATTCAAAGCCGAAGTTATCTGGTATCCATAAGGAGCTGCTATTAGAGTTAAAAACGCTTTCAAGCAGTGTATTGGCAATGAATAAGCAAAAGAAAAATCGTCAACGTAAAAAGGATTTTACACCTTAAATAAAAATTATTTTTCTATTTTAGTGTGATTTTTATCCATCATGGTTCATGGTGCTTCAGTGAAAATATATTGAACCTATTGGGGTAGAAAAATGCAAAATAAATGGAAGCTTGCGACACAAACTATTCATGCGGGTCATCAAAAAAATAGTGAAGGGGCATTAGTGACGCCTCTATGCCAAAGTGCAACGTTTGTTTTCGATAATGCTGAGCAAGGTGGCGCCCGATTTTCAGGTGATGAGCAAGGCTATATTTATACGCGATTAGGCAATCCAACAACCGCAGAATTAGAACGAAAAATGGCGGTGTTAGAAGGCAGTGAAGAAGCGGTGGCTGTTGCATCAGGTATGGCGGCGATTTCTTCTGCTTTACTGGCTAATTTGGCCCATGGTGATCACCTCGTCGCATCAAAAGCGGTTTATGGTTGCACATTTTCATTAATGACAGGACAACTGGCTAAATTTGGTATACAAGTCACCTTAGTGGATTTTAATGATCATCATGCCATTTGTGCTGCCATTAGACCTGAAACGAAAGTGTTATTTTGCGAAACCCCTGTTAACCCTCATTTAGATGTGTTTGATTTAAGTGCTATTGCAGATATAGCGAAACGCTATGATTTGATTAGTATTGTGGATAATACGTTTATGACGCCACTTTTACAGCGACCAATTAGTCATGGTATTGATATTGTGGTTCATAGTGCAACGAAATATTTGAATGGTCATGGAGACGTTATTGCGGGAATGATTTGTGCCAGCGCAGCTCAAATGGAAGTGATTAGATATGAAGTAATTAAAGATTTCGGTGGCGTACTCTCTCCTCATGATGCGTGGCTCATTTTAAGAGGACTAAAAACCCTTGATGTGAGGTTAACTCGGCATTGTGATAATGCTGAAAAAGTGGCAGCATTTTTAGAGGCACATCCACTTGTGTCCAAAGTGTATTATCCTCGCATGGAGACACATAATGGATTTGCGCTTGTGGGCTCTCAAATGAAGCGAGGTGGGGGAGTGATCGCGTTTGAGTTGCAAGCGAGCTTAGAGCAATCGATTTTATTTGTTAATCGGTTATCGATGATTGCAATTGCGGTGAGTTTAGGGGATGCGGAGACTCTGATCCAACATCCTGCTTCAATGACACATTCACCTTATTCATTAGAAGAGCGAGTTGAAGCTGGTATTAGTGATAGTTTATTACGTATTTCTGTAGGGCTGGAATCTGTAGAAGATATTATTGAAGATTTAAATCAAGCATTAAGCAGTATCGAGTATTATCGAGTTGAACTTAATGCTGAAATAGAGAACGCAATAGATTAGTTTAAACAATGAATTAGGATAAATTTTTCTAATTTTTCCGTTTCGATGCGATGCTTTTTTCTTAGTAAAAAAGCATAATTATTGGCGAATAGGGCACTTCTACTCTACATTGGAATGACACGTATTGACCTCTTCAGTTTGAAAAAGGTTGATGCCCATTCAAAATTTATATGGAGATGAATTATGAAATTCAGTCTATGTAGTCTGTTATTTGCCCTATTATTTGTGGGTAATGTATATGCTGGTAGTGCTTCAACTTCTGACACAAATCCAGTCACACGAGATACTTCAACAGTTCAAACCGCTCAAGTTCAGCCAGATAAAATTAATGTGAATACAGCTTCTGTATCAGAGTTGGCAAGTTTAAAAGGTGTGGGTTCCGTCAAAGCTCAGGCCATTAAGCAGTATCAACAGAGCCATGGGGATTTTTCATCTCTTGCTGATTTAGAAAAGGTGAACGGGATCGGTGCAAGTGTGATTGAACAAAATAAAGATCGTATTGAATTTTAATTGATGGCTTTACTTTTGATGGTGAATCATTCCTCTTATTGTGGTGATTATCATCAGCTTGATGGCGAAGTAATCAGTTAGTTTTAAATTGAGGTGAAATTGTGAATTATCACTTGATTGCAGTAAGCGCATAGTAGATAATGCGCTTGTTCTTGAGGAGTTAGTTAGATTCTCAATGAAACCTCTGGTGACCTTAGGGTCCCCTCGCAATGATAACTTGTGAACTCGGCCAGGCCTGGAAGGGAGCAACCGCAGCAAGTGACTCATGTGCCGAGGTGTGGCTCTAGGGGAACCTCCAAAAATCATCATCCTCTTTCTAGTATTTTTCATTACCACCGCTTTTACTTTTTTTAGTGACATTGTTTAGCTAAGCTTAAATCAGTTCTATTAGGCGGAGATGGGCTGTGTATCTAGGTATTGATTTAGGCACCTCAGCAATAAAAGTGATGTTACTTGCTGACGATAATCATTTGATAGCAATTGAAGAACAAGCATTATCGATATCACGCCCTCATCCTTTTTGGTCAGAACAGTCACCTGATGAATGGTGGCAGGTGTTGGTTAGCCTATTTGATCGATTATCATTATCCCATTCACTTGTTAACATAAAAAGTATCGGCTTAACCGGTCAAATGCATGGCGCAATATTACTCGATAGCAGCAATCAAATATTACGTCCCGCTATATTATGGAATGATGGTCGAAGTGCTTTGCAATGTGAAGAAATCGAACGTCTATTACCTCAAGCAAGAATATTATCCAGCAATCAAATGATGCCAGGTTTCACTGCTCCAAAGTTATTATGGCTGGCTAAAAACGAACCTGATATTTTTTATAAAATCCATAAGGTATTATTACCAAAAGACTTTATTAGATTTAAATTAAGTGGTGAATTTGGTTCTGATCTGTCAGATGCATCGGGTACGGGCTGGTTGAATGTGAAGCAGCGTTGTTGGAGTGAAGCACTGCTAAATGTAACTGGAATGAATGTTGAGCAAATGCCTCAGTTACATGAAGGGAATGAAATCAGTGGGTATTTGCTGAGCTCTTTAGCTAAAAGGTGGAAAATGTCCAGTGTGCCTATTGTTGCGGGGGCAGGTGATAATGCAGCGGGAGCACTAGGAATGGGAATATGTCATCCAAGACAAGCCATGTTGTCTTTAGGTACGTCGGGTGTGTATTTTGTGGTAAGTGATGGGGCAAAGCAAAATCCTGATGATGCCGTTCACAGCTTTTGCCATGCATTGCCAAAGCAATGGCATTTAATGTCGGTGATATTAAGTGCGGCAGAGTGCTTGAATTGGTTTGCGACAATAATCGGAAGTTTATCTGTAAGCCAGTTACTTGCAGAAGTCGAAGCATCAAAGGATAACTCCCCTTCAAAGATACTCTTTTTACCTTATTTATCAGGCGAACGCACTCCTCACAATAATCCTCATGCAAGAGGTGTTTTTTTTGGTTTATCCCATTCAACGACCCGTGTAGACATGACTAAAGCGGTACTTGAAGGGGTGAGCTATGCACTTGCTGAAGGTCTTAATGCTGCTCATAAAGTGCAAAATGCACCGAAGTCGATTTCATTGATTGGAGGCGGCGCCAAAAGTGCGTATTGGCGTCAACTATTAGCCAATGTGCTAGCGATTAAGATTGAGTATTTAGAAGGCGGGGATATTGGGCCGGCATTAGGGGCGGCAAGATTGGCTAAATCAGCACTTATGCCTAACAATAAGATAGAAGATATTTTTTTTAAGCCCACATTGATTGCGGCTTATGAACCGGATATGCGATCACATGAGATGCATTTAGAGAGCCGAGTTAAATTTCATCATTTGTATCAAGGTCTAGTGGGCGTATTTTAAACAGTAACGAATGAAGTTGCTTTTCTGAGTGAGACTGATTATGTCTATAGGAGTTGGCGATGGCTGAATACTTTAGTGATCTCAATAGGGTTCAATATTTAGGTACTGGCGATTCAAAGCCATTTTCTTTTCGCTTTTACGATGAAAACCGATTAGTTTTAGGCCGTTCAATGAAAGCGTTATGCCGATTTTCTGCTTGTTATTGGCACAGTTTTTGTTGGACTGGCGGAGATATGTTTGGAGAGCCTGCTTTTAATCGACCTTGGCATGAAGTGAGTGCTTCGCTAGAAATGGCCAAATATAAAGCGGATGTGGCATTTGAGTTTTTTGATAAATTGAATGTGCCGTTTTATACCTTTCATGATACAGATGTCTCGCCAGAAGGGGATAGCGTCGAAAATTACCTTTATAATTTTAATACAATGCAAGAAGTGTTAGCCGCAAAGCAGCAAGAAACAGGCTTAGTACCTTTGTGGGGAACCGCTAATTTATTTAGCCATAAGCGGTATATGTCTGGCGCTGCGACGAACCCTGATCCTGATATTTTTGCTTATGCGGCTATGCAAGTCTGTTCTGCAATGAAGGCGACTCATGAACTAGGCGGTGAAAATTATCTTATTTGGGGAGGAAGAGAGGGTTATGAGACCTTATTAAATACAGATTTAAAGCAAGAAAGAGCCCAAATGGCTCGTTTTTTACATTTGATTGTGGAACATAAATATAAAATTGGATTTGAAGGTCCATTGCTGATTGAGCCTAAGCCCAAAGAGCCCACTAAGCACCAGTATGATTACGATACCTCTGCCGTTTATGCTTTTTTGAGTCAATATGGGTTAGATAAAGAGTTTTTACTTAATATTGAAGCAAATCATGCCACCTTAGCGGGTCACTCTTTTCATCATGAAGTGTGTAATGCGTTTGCTTTGGAGGTCTTTGGTTCTTTGGATGCCAATAGAGGTGATCCTCAATTGGGCTGGGATACGGATCAATTTCCTAATAGCGTAGAAGAAATGACATTAATCTGTTATGAAATTTTAAAACATGGTGGATTTCAAGCTGGAGGTTTTAATTTTGATACTAAACTGCGTAGGCAGAGTATTGATAAAAATGATCTATTTCATTCCCATATCGGTGCAATGGATACAATTGCTTTAGCTTTAATAAATGCAGAAAAAATGATTTTAGATGAACACTTATCAAAGGTGGTAACAGCAAGATATGAAAAGTGGAATACTTTATTTGGGCAAGATATTTTAAATGGAGAGGTAAGCTTGCAGGTGTTAATGGATTATGCAGAGAAAAATAAGTTAGCCCCTCATATAAAGAGTGGACAGCAAGAAGCATTAGAAAATTATATTAATCATATGATTTATCGTGATGGTTAATGACGAGATCCGTCAAGATGCATTCATTAACTAGGGGGACCTGTGTTACAGGATAAAAATCATCAAGGTGAAAATGTTTTTTTTGTGATCCTCATTAGTGGTATTGCGGCTATCGGTGGCTTTCTTTTTGGTTTTGATAGTGGTGTGATTAATGGCACTGTTGAAGGCTTACAACAAGCGTATCATTCCAATTCTGTTGGAGCGGGCTTTAATGTCGCTTCTATGTTGTTTGGCTGTGCTATAGGAGCATTTTTTGCTGGAAGGTTAGCGGATAAGTGGGGCAGACGAACAGTATTAATTATCGCTGCAATACTCTTTATCATTAGTGGTTGGGGAGCAGGCATTGCAGCAACATCAGGTACCTTCGTTTTTTTTAGAGTGTTAGGGGGTCTTGCTGTTGGCGCAGCCTCTATTATTTCGCCTATTTACATTGCAGAAGTGGCCCCTGCTCGTTATCGAGGAGCGCTAGCATCTTTACAGCAAGTTTCCATATTAGCAGGGTTATTAGCTGCATTTTTCAGCAATTATACGTTGGCAAAAATAGCGGGTTCTTCTATTGCGATTTTTTGGTTAGGTTTTGAAGCATGGCGATGGATGTTCTGGGTTGAAATTATTCCAGCATTATTATTTTTGTTTGCGCTTTTTTTCATTCCAGAAAGCCCCAGATACTTAGTGGCTGAAAATCAAAATGCAAGGGCAAGAAAGGTATTAACCCGCTTATATGGTTTACATCAAGGGCGGATTAAAATGAGTGAGATACATGGATCGTTATTATCAGATCATCCTCCCAGCTTTACTGATTTAAAAAATACTGAAACAGGTAAGCTACATCATGTTGTTTGGGTAGGGGTTGGAATAGCGGCTTTACAGCAATTTATCGGCATCAATGTTATTTTTTATTATGGGAGCGTGCTTTGGCAAGCAGCTGGATTTTCGGAAGATAATGCATTATTGATTAATGTTCTAACTGGGGTTGTGAGTATTACCGCCTGTATTGTCACCATGTTATTAATTGATTTATGGGGAAGGAAACCTTTTCTATTATTAGGGTCTATCGGCATGTCAGTCACTTTGCTATTAATGGTTTATGCTTTTTCAAAGGCAGGTATTGATGCTAACGGTGATCTTCAATTAGGGCGTTTTGGATTACTAGCCTTAATGTCAGCTAATGCTTATGTTTTCTTTTTTAATGTGTCTTGGGGACCTGTAATGTGGGTAATATTAGGAGAAATGTTCCCTAATCAAATTAGGGGATCAGGATTAGCGGTTGCAGGACTTGTGCAATGGGGGGCCAATTTTTGTGTGACGATAAGTTTTCCTCTGTTTCTTTCTTTATTTGGTTTAGCCATCACCTACAGTTTATATGCGATTGCGGCGTTAGTATCGGTGGCATTTGTGATTATTTATGTTTATGAAACCAAAGGGAAAGAGCTGGAAGTAATGCCTTATTAAAGTGCTAAAGTACCCCATAATAACTTAAGATGATTCAAAGCAGAAGTCGGTATGTTTATTTGGTGTCAAGCGTTTGATTATATTGGATAAATTAAAATATTTTTATATGTTATTGGACATCAACTTGGAATGACGAGGATCGCTGTTCAGTTGACAATCAAGGATGATGGAAATGTCATTTATGCAGGAGCAATGAATAACCTTGTCTAAAAGGTTTTTCATTTGAGCTGAATTCTGCATTCGAAGTATTATAGCGATAAGTATGGTGAGGATCTGTAAAGTAAGTGCTGATAAATTGAGAAACTTTTTGATCAAATTTTTTGGATTATGAAGTGAATTAAGTATAAATCTTCTATGATTAGGAAGGGAGCTTCCTAGGGCATGTGGATCTATTGTGTATTTTTTATTGCAGTTTGTCGCTTCTTTATAAAAGGCAGTGTTGTTGATTCTTAATGAATAAGCGATAACGTTGCAGAAAGGAGTGTCAAGCGCTGCCCGCTGAAGCCTGTTAAACGTGTTTGACTCTTTGTTGAGAGTCCTCTATCAAAGAAAGGGGACTTAGAATGACTAGGCGTGATCCCTCTTATTGTGATTAAAATATGTTCACATGAGCATGATTTAACCTCGAAGGAGTCACAGACCCTAAGAGTGCTGATTTTTTCCATTGTATTTTGACTTGTCTGTGACTAGAGAGGAATACACACGAATAATGAAATATAGCAATAATAACTTTCCTCTTATTATGTCGATTAGTTGCATTGCTGCAATGGGATCTTTTTTATTTGGATTTGATACAGGCGTTATAAACGGGACGGTAGGCGGATTAAGGCTTGCGTTTGACTCTAGTCTTTTTGTATCAAGTTTCAATATCGCCTCAATGTTATTAGGCTGTGGAGTGGGAGCTTTTTATTCTGGTTGGTTATCCGATCGTTTTGGGCGACGCACAATGTTAATCGTCGCAGCGGTGTTATTTATCGTCAGTGCTGCAGGTTCGGGAATAGCAGATACCTCAGATGTTTTTATTTTCTATCGACTCATTGGTGGTTTAGCTGTGGGCTCAGTCTCAATACTTGTGCCAATGTATATTGCTGAAATTGCGCCTGCTCATTACCGAGGAGCTTACGGTACGTTACAGCAATTTGGCATTATTTTAGGCTTTTTGGTGGTTTATATTAGCAACTATTTATTGGTTAAGTTTTCAGGTACGTCAATCAATGAGTTTTGGTTTGGATTTGAAACATGGCGCTGGATGATATGGGGAGAGTTATTGCCAGCCGTTATTTTTCTTATTACTTTATTTTGGATCCCCGAAAGCCCACGATATTTAGTGGTTAAAGGAAAAAATAAGTTGGCCTTAAAGGTGCTCATTAAACTGTATGGACAATTTTTAGGCGAAGCTAAGCTATTGGATATTTCTATGTCACTTTCAAGTGATCATGCGCCAAGATTATCAGATTTAAAGCATAGAGTAACAGGGAAAGTCCATAGAGTGGTGTGGGTTGGTGTTTTTATTGCTATTTTTCAGCAGCTTATAGGTATCAATGTTATATTTTATTATGGTTCTGTTTTATGGGAGCTTATCGGTTTTTCAGAACTTAATGCGTTATTTATTAATATTATTGTAGCTTGTGTTGGTGGTGTGGGTTGTCTTATTATGATTTTTTTGGTGGATATTTGGGGAAGAAGGCCACTATTAAAGTTTGGTAGTGTGATGATATTTCTTAGTTTATTAACCCTTGCTTTTATTTTTATGAACGTAGAGAAAGATGTTTATGGCGTCATAAATTTAGGACAATATAAAGTGTTAACGTTAATTGTTGTTAATTTATACGTATTTATTTTTAATTTATCTTGGGGGCCTGTCGTTTGGATAATGTTGGGTGAAATGTTCCCCAATCAAATTAGAGGCTCAGCTTTAGCGTTAGCAGGTTTGATGCATTGGATTGCAAATTTTATGATCGTGATGACTTTTCCTCTACTGCTTCGCTCAATGGGTATGGTGGGTGTATTTAGTGTATACAGTGGGTTTACATTGATCGCAGGTTTTTTTGTTTTTTATTACTTAAGTGAAACTAAAGAAAAAGAATTAGAAGATATTTAATATTGAGTTAATTTGGCCATTAAATCCATTTGCGTAATATTTTTTGTCATTTTTAACGTTTGATTGATGAGTTTTTGAAGTGCGATTGTAGTGACTAATACTGGATAAAAAGTATGAACAAACACAGTAATGAAAATACCATCCTTATTATGTCTATTAGTTGCGTTGCTGCTATGGGGGCTTTTTTATTTGGTTTTGATACTGGGGTCATTAATGGCACGGTTGGAGGATTAAGGTTAGCGTTTAACTTAACCTTAGTGGCATCAAGCTTTAATGTTGCATCGACATTACTTGGCTGCGCAATTGGGGCTTTTTATGCCGGTCGGCTGGCTGATATCTATGGTCGTCGATTCATGATGGTGATTTCGGCAATATTATTTATTGTGAGTGCTTGGGGTTCTGGAATTGCGGGCTCTTCCAATGAATTTATTGTTTATCGAATGATAGGGGGACTAGCCGTTGGGGCGGCCTCTATTTTGGTGCCTATGTACATTGCTGAGGTGGTGCCTGCACGTTATCGTGGGGCTTATGCTGCTTTACAACAAGTTGCTATCAATGTTGGTTTGTTTTTTGTTTTTATCAGTAATTATTTACTTGTTCATTGGGCTGGAACGTCAATTAATGCATTTTGGTTAGGTTATGAAGCATGGCGTTGGATGCTATGGGGAGAGTTAGTTCCAGCATTTGTTTTTCTATTTACTCTTTTTTTTGTACCGGAAAGCCCACGTTACTTAGTGGTTAGAGAAAAGAATAAGCAAGCTCTTAAGGTACTCACTAAACTGTATGGGCAGTTTTTTGGTGAAGCCAAATTAATGGAAATTTCATTGTCGTTATCAGCGGATCATAAACCTAGGTTATCTGACTTAAAAAATCCTTCGACAGGAAAAGTGAGGCGAGTGGTATGGATAGGCATGGGTATTGCTGCTTTCCAGCAGTTAATCGGTATTAATGTGGTTTTTTATTATGGTGCCATTTTATGGGAAGTGGCGGGGTTTTCTGAATCGGATGCGCTGTTAATTAATGTGATCAGTGCTGGGTTAAGTGTTGGGGCGTGTATCTTTACGATTCTTTTTGTAGACAAGTGGGGCAGGCGGCCTTTTTTATTAGTTGGTTCAGTGGGAATTACCGTTTGTTTATTATTGCTTGTATTTGTATTTTTTCAAGCCGCTCCAGATATGTATGGAGTGTTGGATTTAGGCCATTACGACATGTTAGCGTTAATTGCGGCTAATGCTTATGTTTTTTTCTTTAATTTATCTTGGGGGCCTGTCATGTGGGTGATTTTGGGGGAAATGTTCCCAAATCAAATACGAGGTTCAGGGTTAGCGGTGACAGGTTTTATTCATTGGGTAGCCAATTTTATTATTACAATGAGTTTTCCATTAATACTGAGCAATGTTGGCTTAGTGGGTGCTTACACCAGTTATAGTTTATTTGCTTTTCTTTCGATTATATTTGTTTATCG
Organism: uncultured Shewanella sp.; assembly: GCF_947501665.1. Taxonomy (GTDB): domain Bacteria; phylum Pseudomonadota; class Gammaproteobacteria; order Enterobacterales; family Shewanellaceae; genus Shewanella. The sequence continues at coordinate 22,733 of NZ_CANMWS010000015.1, forward strand.
ATATTTAAATGAAACGAAAGGTAAAGAACTAGAAGAGATGAGTATGTAAAAAATCATAATACGTATGGAGATTATGATATGAGCCACAATAATGAAAAGATATTTTTCATTACCATGATCAGTTTTATTGCCGCGATAGGCTCTTTTTTATTTGGTTTTTATACAGGTGTTATTAACGGAAGTTTAGGTGGGTTAGCATTGGCGTTTGACTCTCATTTTATGGGATTGAGCATTAATGTTGCGTCTTTGTTAGTAGGCTGCGCCATTGGTGCTTTTTTTGCTGGTCATTTGGCTGATTTATATGGTCGGCGTACCTTATTAATTTTTATCTCAATCTTGTTTGTTTTAAGTTCTTGGGGAACGGGTTTTGCAACGACGTCTTCATGGTTTATTGCATTTCGTCTATTGGGGGGAATAGGGGTGGGAGCAGCATCTGTTATTGTTCCTATGTATATCGCTGAGGTCGCCCCGGCTCGCTATCGAGGTTCGTTAGGTGTTATTCAGCAGATTGCAGTAATTTTAGGTTTGTTTCTTGCTTTTGTGAGTAACTATATTTTAGTGAAAATTGCTGGAGGAGCTAGCCATAAATTTTGGTTTGGATTTGAAGTATGGCGTTGGATGTTTTGGATGGAGTTATTACCTGCATTTATTTTTTTATTGGGTTTATTATTTATTCCTGAAACTCCTCGTTATTTGGTGTTATCTGGGCAACATCAAAAAGCAATAGCGGTGTTGACTAAATTGTATGGTCAGTTTATTGGCGAAGCTATGTACCTTGAGATTTCACTGACTTTATCAGAATCACATATGCCTCGTTTTTCAGATTTAAAGGATAAGCAAACAGGGAAGCTGTATAAGGTTGTTTGGATTGGATTGGGTTTAGCCATTTTTCAGCAAATAACGGGGATTAATGTTATTTTTTATTATGGAGTGTTATTTTGGAAAAACGCTGGTTTTACTGAACTTGATGCATTATTGATTAACATTATTGTGGGCCTGACGTGTTTAATAGCCTGCGTCTTTACTTTATTTTTTATTGATAAGTGGGGGAGAAAAGTATTTCTGTTAATAGGATCTATTGGCATGACAGTGTCATTAGTCGCCATGGGGACAACTTTTTATTTCACATCAAAAGAACCGTCAGATCTGTTTACTTTGGAAGCATTGAATTGGATTATACTGATTGCTGTTAATGCCTATGTATTCTTTTTTAGTTTGTCTTGGGGACCTGTAATGTGGGTGTTATTAGGTGAGATGTTCCCCAATCCCATTAGAGGTTCTGCGTTAGCTGTAACTGGTGTGGCTTTATGGAGCTCGAATTTATTGACTGTGATGACATTCCCTATCATTTTGTCTCAATTGGGACTGATTACCGCATATGGGCTTTATAGTGGGATCGCATTGTTGTCTATTATTTTTGTATATAAATATATATATGAAACAAAAGGAAAAGAATTAGAAGCAATGCAGTATTGAATGGCATGGGGCTCTGTATAAGTCGATTTTAAAATGGTAGGTCGTTAATCGTCCTATCAGAGCGATTAACGAATGAGCATTATTGTTTGCTATGGTTTATTACATCTGCTGTATAGCCCAGCTCATAAAAGCCTTTCTTGTGGGTTCATCTGCTTGTTGCCACCAATACTTTAACATTTTTTGGGCTTCTTTTGCTGACGGACTTGTGTCTGGGGATGTGGCCTGACGAATTGGATCTTGTATTGGTTGGGAAGTGATGGTTTGCGCATTACCTTTTACTGTTGCTGCGGCGGCTGCGGCTTCCGGACTGATGTCCTGTTTATTTCGAGTGAATAATTGCGATACAAAACTGTCTTCAGTAAAGTCTGTTTGTTTTACTTGAAAGGAGACATGACCATTGTTATTTTGCTTAATGATCACCTGTGGTGATTTGGCAAAAGCCTTGGGATCCTTTACCGGCACTCCGCCAACTGGCTCTAATTGGTATTTTTGGTTTTCTTTGACCTCTAAGGTGACGATAAAGGGTGATGATTCAACCCTGTATTCACTATCACTGTAATCATCTTCAATCATATCACTGTATCGAATCGCAATCTTATGACTACCTGGTTGTAATTTGAGAGTAGATTTATGGGTAAAAAAATTTGTTTTTATTTTTTGCCCATCAATGGCGAGATATTCAAATGACATTGGAATCGTCAAAGTAGCCGCTAGGCTAGGTACACTTGCAATGAGAGTGAATACAGCTGTGATGATACGTATTGATTTCATGTTCATTCCTTAAGCACTAACAGAGTCTAGGGATTATATTTATTCATACAAATGAGGTTATTAACTTGATGAGGTTATCATGGCATATTTTGTTAATAATTTCGATTTTTGTTGGGTCTTTCAAAAAGTTGAATACGTTCTTCTATATAGGTAATGGCTTGGCAACATTTACCTAAACGTCGGTGTAATAATAAAATGTCATTCTGCAGGGTAATTTTTTCATTTTTATGACACTGGGTTAAATTTGATTGCAATATGTCAATTTTATATTGCATTTTCTTTTGCCAGTTCAGATGCTTATTGAGTTCTTCATAGAGTTTATGACTGTTTTGCATCACTGTGGATGCAATCCAATTAAAACCACTATCTTGGTGGGCAAGTTGGTGACGCTTTATTGCGAGTTTTCGTTTAATTGTTTTGGTATGTTGTGCCGTTTTAACGTCCAAAGAAGTCGCTTGTAAAGCACGTTTTACTGCCGTAAATTGATCTTGGATCCGTTGACATTGATAAATCAGTGCTTGAGACGTTTGCTTGAAGCTGAGCTGTTTTTCTAGTTGATTAATATTTTTAGCGATTTGTTCAATACAAGGGAAGAGTTTCGCGCCAGATTGAATAAATAGAGCACTATTAAAACGTTCAACATCAAGTAGCATTTTTTGTTGTGTTTTAGGCAGTTGACTATCATGTTGGAGGACATCTTGTTCAAGCCGCTTAAGCTGTTGCTTGAGCTTATTAATCAGTGTGTTTTTAGTCAAATCCATGCACTCCAAGCGAGTTTAGCGGCAATGATAATGATGATGGTTATGAAAATAGGTCGAATGAAAGGAAAGCCAAATTTAATGGCTGAGTGAGCACCAATATAAGCCCCTAACATCATACATATTCCCATGGATAAACCGAGTGTGATATTGACTTTTTGTAGCAGGAAAAAAATGATTAATGAAGTCACATTACTGGTAAAGGTCATCGCGCGGGCGAGGCCACAACTATGCAATAATGGTAATTGATGTAAACGGCTGCTTGATACTGTCCAAAAGGCGCCTGTACCGGGACCGGCAAAGCCATCATAGAACCCTAGAGGGATGGCTTGTAACCATTGTTTTAAAGGAGAAACGGGGCTGGTGGGCGGTGTTGAGTTTTGATCGCCCATCGCATTAGGCTGCAGTAAGGTATAGAGTGCGATGAGGATAATAATGACAGGTAATGCTTTCTCTAGCCATACATTATTAACGAGGTAAACAGAGAAAGATCCAATCACTGCACCAATAAAAGCCGCAATAAAACTGTGATACCAAAGGCTTGGGGAAAATAATTTCTGCTTATAATAGGTAAAAGCAGCCATGGAAGATCCAAAAGAGGCGGCAAGTTTGTTTGTACCTAATGCCATATGTGGATTCACTCCCATAGTGAGTAACGCAGGAATAGATAAGAGGCCGCCTCCGCCGACTACAGCATCAATAAACCCTGCAATAAATCCAATTAATGCCAGAATAGCCCAAGAACTGGGTTCAAGTAATAAATCCAAAAGGTTTCCTATTCAATCACTTGTCGAAATGGTGGGAGAGAATTGAGTAAAGATTTCCCATAGCGTTTACTGACTAATCGTCTATCTAAAATGGTTATTCGACCATAATCTTGTTCTTTACGTAATAATCTACCGCAACTTTGTATTAGTTTACGCGAAGCATCTGGAATAGTCAGTTGTAAGAAAGGATTTCCCCCTTTTATTTTTATGTATTCAGCGTGAGCTTGTTCAACGGGGGAGGTTGGAACGGCAAAAGGCAGTTTTGTGATGATGAGGTTGGTTAAATAATCACCTGGCAAGTCTAAGCCTTCAGAAAAGCTGCCGGTGCCAAAAATAACACTTGGTTCTTGTTTATCACAGCGCTTTTTGTGATCCGATAATATAGCTTGTCTTGATGCTGTACCTTGAATAAGAAGTGGTTGAGCGAGTTTGGCTTCAATGAGTCCAGCGACTTTTTCCATTTGCCAATAGGAAGCAAATAAGACCAAACTGGCTTGTTCATCTTCAATTAAGGTCATAATTTTTTTTGCGAGTTCTTCCGTGAAGGCTTCATGGGTGGGCTCTGTGTCCATTTTGGGCAAGTATAATGTAGCATTATTTTCAAAATCAAAAGGGGAATTCATTGCTAAGTAACGGCTGCCATCAGTGAGAGACAGGCCAACTTGATGAGTAAAGTGATTGAAATTATTTAATGCTCTTAAGGTTGCACTACACAATACAACACCAGCCGCTTTTTCCCATAATAATGATTCAAGCATGAATCCGACTTCAATGGGTGAGGAGTTAAATAAGTAATCGCTTTGCTTGCCAGTTAATTGTTCTATCCAACGTGCTTGAGGTGCGCCCTTAGGATTATCTTTTTTGGCCATCATTTTCCACAGCTTTTGTAGATTTTCCAGGCGCTGTAGCATAAATCCCGTCTCTGAAAGCAAGGCTTCAGATTGATGTTTTGCTATATCACCATCTTTAATCGCTTCATTGAGTAGTGATAGCATCTTATTAAATTGCTTAAGGGCATTATTGGAAGCTGTTGCTGCATTTTCAGCTTGAATGAGTAAACCTTCGGGTAACACACCGTGTTCAAAGCGGAATCGATTTTCTGGGTTATCAAAGCGAGCGTTTTGCGTGTCGCAATAGGATGCAATTTGATTAAGTTGATTTGAAAGTTCAGCGATATGATCTTGCATAGCCTGTGCAGGGGCAATGATATTATTACTTTTGATTTGATTTTGTAGTTTTGCACATGTCTTACTCATTTTATCTAGCCAATCAATTGCTCCGCGTAATGTGGCTTGTGCACTACTAAAGTCACGAGCGACATTAGGAAGGTGATGGGCCTCATCCACAATATAAAATAGGGTTTCAGGTTCGGGAAGGATCACTCCGCCACCTAATTCTAGATCAGCCAGTAATAAACTGTGATTGGCAATAAGGACATCCCATGTATCCAGATCTTCACGGGCCTTATGAAAAGGGCAATGTCTGTGACTGGCATGTTGTTTATGACAGCTGTGTTTATCACAAGCAATTTGTTGCCACAAATGATCTGCAATTGGTTGATTGAGTGTATCTCTCTCACCATTCCATTTTTGTTGATTATAGTCATCAAGCAGTATTTTTAACGTGTCTAATTGGTGAGAGTCAGGCTTGGTTTGCCATAATGCCATTTGTGTCGTATTGGTTTCTTCAGCCATCATGGTTAATTTAGACACACACACATAGCGTTGGCGACCTTTGACTAAGCCATACTTAAAATCTAAGTTGGATTGTTGACGAAAAAAAGGCAGATCTTTTTGCAATAGTTGTTCTTGTAAGGCAACGGTTGCTGTGGCGATGCAGACTTTCTTTTTACTGGCAAGGGCTAATGGAATGGCGCCCAGTAAATAAGCCAATGATTTTCCAATGCCTGTGCCTGCTTCCACAACAATAATACGTCTGTGTTTATCGTATTCGCCTGCTAAGGTTTTCGATATTTCTGCCACAATATAATTTTGTTCTTTGCGCGGACAAAAATGAGGAAGTGTGTCTGCAATACCTTTATAAATAGAACGTATTTGGGTTTTAACATCTGCCGATAACATGATTTTACAAACAAAAGAAATAATGCTGTACATAATAACAGTAAAAGGCCTAGCCTAAGAAGCTTTTAAATGTTAATTATGTGTTTTTGTTTTGACAATGCTCTATAGAGGTTGAATCAATGAGTGTACTTGAGTGAGTTTAGCCATGAATGTAATGCCAACAAAGCCTGTCAGCCTAAAAGGTCGAGTATTAACTCGTCAAGGCATTTACAACGGTGATGATTATTATCTGCAGTACTTTATACAAACGTTGTTAGGCCCTAGGCAGGTTTTAGTCAAAAGTGAGGTTATTTGCTTTTGTAAAACTGAGGATGTCAAGCGCATTAAGACCTTAATGAAAGACCGAAAAATTCGATTAGAAACAGTAACATTAAAAAATTTTCAAGGTCACTGCATTTCTGCTATTTACTCTGCGACAGTGGCGATTCACAGGCAACTGATTCGAGTGTTAACAGATGCCAATATCGTGCTTTATGAGTCGGATATTAAAGCTGAAACCCGCTTTTTAATGGAGCGTTTTGTGGCGTTAGATGTCGAATTTAGCGGCTTTGACAGCAATATAGCTGCATTTGGTGAGGTATTCATTGCCAATCGAGCACGACAAGCCAATATTGAGCTAGCGTTGAAAGCGATTTCATTAGATTTTGAATGCAGTCCACAAGGGGAGCTCTATTCTGTCGCATTGTATGGTAAAGAGCCCAACGGCAGTGTTTATCAAAAAGTTTTGATGGTCGGTGAATACCAAGAGCATGGAAAGTACCCAGACTATATACAATGGGTTACAAATGAAGTGATGCTTATCCATGCATTGATTACTTGGTTTAAGCTTTATGATCCCGATATTATTATTGGTTGGTCAGTGGTGAATTTTGATCTTGCGCTGTTGTATAAACGAGCAAAATTACATGGTATTGCCTTAACTATCGGCCGTAATAATAGCGAGCTGGGCTGGAAAGTGGTCGATAAATACCGCCCAGAAACCTTATTATTACCGGGGAGAGTTGTATTAGAAGGCATTGATTGGTTGAAAGCGGCTTTTTATCAATTTGAGCGTTATGCTTTAGATTTTGTTGCCCATGCTTTATTAGGTGAGGGAAAAGCGATTAATCAAGTAGAGAATCGACTCAATGAAATTGTGTCACTTTTTCAGCATGATAAAATAGCACTTGCTCATTACAACATAACTGATAGTCGATTAGTGTGGGATATTTTTGAAAAAACACAACTTTTTGAATTTGCAATTGAAAGATCGAAATTAACGGGATTAGAGCTAGGACGTGTGGGAGGCTCAGTAGCGGCGTTTAATTATCTTTATTTGCCGCATCTACATCGAGCGGGTTATGTTGCGCCAGTGATGCCCAGTGGTGATATAAAGGATAGTCCTGGTGGATATGTTATGGATTCAGTTCCAGGGTTATACAAAGATGTATTGGTGCTTGACTTTAAAAGTTTATATCCGTCTATTATTCGCAGCTTTTTAATTGATCCTAAAGGATTAATTGAAGGTGTTCTTGCAAAGAATAATGATACTGTTGATGGCTTTTTAGGGGCCAAATTTGCTCGAAAAAATGCGATTTTACCTCAAATAGTGACCAATCTGGCTTTGCAAAGAGAGAAAGCCAAGCAAGAAGATAATGCCCCTTTATCCCAAGCGATAAAAATCATTATGAATTCCTTATATGGTGTTTTAGGGTCTACAGGGTGTGTGTTTCATGATCCTCGATTAGCGAGCTCAATTACGTTACGGGGACATGAAATAATGAAACAAACTCGTGCTTGGATCCAAGATCTTGGCTATCAAGTGATTTATGGTGATACTGACTCTACTTTTGTGTGGTTAGGTGATACCACCATAAGTTCTTCAGAAGAAATTGATGATTTAGGCAAACAATTAGCGATAATGGTAACGGATAAATGGTCTGATAAGCTCAAAATCGAATGGCAATTGGATAGCTTTTTGGAATTAGAGTACGAATGTCATTATCAACATTTTTTTATGCCTACCTTACGTGATTCTAAAGAAGGATCTAAAAAGCGTTATGTCGGTGCGATAGCACGAGATGATGCTTCCCTTAACATGATTTTTAAGGGAATGGAGCAGGTAAGGAGTGATTGGAGCCCTTTGGCAAAACGGGTGCAGTATGAACTTTATTTAAGATTATTTCAGGGACAGGACGTGATCCTTTTTTTGCAGGGTATTTTGCATAATTTAACAAATGAACAACTTAATAATGAATTGGTGTTTAGCAAACGTTTAAAAAGAGATGTGTGTGATTATAAAATTAAGTCAGCACCTCACATTGATGCAGCAAAGCGGCTCTCTTTATGGACAAAAAAGGCGGACTATTTAAAAAAGGGCACTCGAGTAGAATATGTGATGACAGTGAATGGTGCTGAACCAGCCGATTTGAGACGCTCTTGTATTGATTTTGATTATTATGTGGAAAAGCAACTGGCACCGGTTGCTGAACCAGTACTGACAATCTTAAATAAAAGCTTTAATGAAGTTGCAACCAATCAAATGATGTTAATTTGATTGGTGTTATGTTGCGAAAAAACTTTTTAAGTGTTCTAATTTGGTTTTATTGCATGGTGTTGTATGGTTTCTTTAGTTAACGTGATGCGGAAATCTCAGTTTTTTGTAATATTCGTCTTTAAGTCGATACTTATTTGTTGCTAACATCTGATGCAACAAAGGACGAAAAAAACAATGGAATGATTAAAATTAAGTTAAATATTAAAACAACAAATTTTAATTATACTAAAAACAAATAAGGTTAGGGATCATATGAAAAAGACTCTAGTTGCATCGGCATTAGCAGCAGTTATTTTTGTTCCATCAGCATCAGCTATTGAAATTTATAAAGATAATAAAAATGCAGTTGGTATTGGTGGTTGGATAGACGCAAAAGTGATCACTACTCAAGGTGAAACGGATGTGTCTAATGGCTCTACTCGAATTAATTTCAATTTTACTCGTCAACTGACCCATGACTGGAAAGCGTTTTCTAAGCTTGAATGGGCCGTTAACATGGTTGGCAACACCAGTGTTGCGTATGATGATTCAAATGGTTTAACCTCAAGCAGTAGTGAATTTTTAACCAACCGACTAGGTTATGTGGGCCTTAGTAATGACACATATGGCTCGGTGGCAATCGGTAAGCAATGGGGTGTTTGGTATGATGTGGTTTACAATACTAACCTATTAGGCTGGGATGGTAACACCTCAGGAACCTACACTTATAATGCGGCAGATGGTTCGGTGAATGGCACGGGGCGTGCTGATAAAGCGGTACAATACCGGAATGCCTTTGGTGACTTTAGCTTTGCATTGCAAGGACAGCTTAAACAAGATACTTATACGACGAATACCACAACAGATAATAGTAGTTTATTCGTGACTTCTCAGAGTGTGCAGCAACTGGATTATTATAATACCTACGGCATTTCGATGACTTACCAAGTAACGAATAACTTTGTGTTAACCGCGGGGGGGAACCGAGGCGAGTTTGATGCATGGACAGGTGATGTAGGATCAAGTAGCGCTAACTGGACTAAAAATAGCTATACCGACTCAATTTATGGTGCTGGTGCGACATATGGTAGTTGGAACGGTGAAGGTTTTTATGCTGCGGCGAATGTTAACCAACAAAAATATCATGATACCGATCCTGCTGGCCGTTTGATCCCAGAAGCCGTGGGTTTAGAATCTTTGTTCTCCTATAAATTTGAGAATGGCTTACGTCCACTTATTGCCTATAACGTCTTAAAAGCAGATAGTAGTTATGGTGATGATTATAACGGTGACACTTTTAAACGTGAGTTTTTAGTCTTGGGATTACACTATGTATGGACACCTAAAACGGTGGTTTATATTGAAGCCCGTAAAGATTTAAGTGACTCTAAAAGCAGTACTGCATCAATCCAAACACTCATGGATGATGATGAAAGTGATGCAGTTGCGATAGGCATACGTTATTACCTATAAATTTTTTTACATCACATTAGTGACTGAGCACCCTTAAAGGGTGCTTTTTTATGGTAGATTGACTTATCTTTATATGGCTTATATCAGCCTAAGTAACATGATGTGAGGGAGGAGACCATCAAATCAGGTTAAGTTAAGGCTACAGTTAAGTGTAAAACACGCTTAAGTTAATCCTGCTAAAAGAATGAAGACAGTGTTTCTGGTGTCTTTTAATCGCGTTATTGCTTATTGATGTACGACCCCAAGCCCGTTCTTCACATTCATGTGAATATGACATGTATTCGTCTGTAAACCTTCGGTGGAGAAGATTGAGTGGCGTCAGGAATCAAAGCCGAGTATAACGATATAACATCAGTTCTGCCTTGTAGAGAACTGGCATAGAAACCCAACAAACTGCTGCAAATTATCACCAAAGATCCGTTCCTAGATATCAAGTGCAATGAATATAGATAAACATGAGTTTTAGCCTGTTTGGATCATCTCCATCAGAAGCTAGGCTAGATTTCCCTAGGGTACGAACTGAAGAATGCGTTTTTTCATTTTGATGGTATGACTTATCTTTTATTTATAGAAATGACTCTGACGACAACTATTAGAAAAATATTCACCTTTGTTTACCTATTATACTTGTTCATTATTTTTAGTTAGTCATTTATAGCTAGTTCTTTTTGGGGGTATTGAAACCATTTAAATGTTGTCAATATCATCAAAGATACTTTTTATAAAGATTAGTTTTTTTATGATATATATCAATATATTGAATGAATTCTTTGTGCTTTTAATCAACAGCCATTTTTTACTTAGTTAGATTTTTAGCAATTTTTTTGTAAATAAAACGTGATTTTGTCATTTTCAACCTCTCAGCTTTTTCTTATTCACAAAAGTCTCATATGCCCGCAATCATTGTAATTTCATGGGTTTTTTTGTTGATTAAATGTTTTTTTTGTGTTTTTATCTGTATCCGATGTATCAGATGTATCAAATGTGGCCCCAGAAGTTACTTTTAAAAATCTGTGTCGTTAAAAAAATAAAAAAAGTCTAGGGAGATTGACTATATGTATAAGAATAATTATCTAGCCAATTCGGTTCGGTTTGCATTAATGAGCGCTGTGACAGCAAGTGCTATTACTGTACCATCAGTTTTTGCTGCAGAAGCAGAAGAAAAAGCGGCTAAAGTGGAGCGCATTTCTGTAACAGGTTCACGTATTAAACGCTCTGACATGGAAACAGCCAGTCCAGTGACTGTCATTGATGCATCAGCCATTCAAGCTTTGGGTAGTGCCTCTATTGACGGCGTATTGCAGCAGTTAACAGCATCCGGCGGCGGCATGACAAGTGCAACGACCAATAATGGTGGTCGTGGTAATGCAACTGTTAACTTACGTGGTTTAGGTGAAGAGCGTACATTAGTATTGGTGAATGGTCGCCGTATGATCCCATCGGGAACAGGTGCATCTTCTACCGTTGATTTAAATACTATTCCCGTGTCCATGGTTGAGCGTATTGAAGTACTAAAAGATGGCGCGTCTGCAACCTACGGCTCAGATGCCATTGCCGGTGTGGTTAACGTTATTTTAAAGCGTGATTTTGAAGGATTTGAGCTCAATGCGCAAACAGGCATGACTGAACATGGTGATGGCGATGAAACTATCATTGATGTCACCATGGGTAATAGTTTTGACAAGGGTAACCTTGTGATGAACATTCAATACACTAAACGAGGCGAAACCGGCCAAGCCGATCGTGATTATTCTTCTTGTCCATTAGCTGAAAGTGGTGGTACTAGTCTCTATTGTGGCGGTAGCTCGACATCATTAGGTGGTCATGTTAAAGGGGATGAAAACTTTGAAATAACAAAATCAGGTACCGATAAATTTGGTAATCCGGTTTACGCTATAGGTGATGCTGGCTTTTATGGCGAGTATGTTGATGATGGTGCAGGCAACCCGATATTTAAATACTTCGATGAGAATAACAAAAAAGCGGATTTAAGTGGTCGTGGTGGGACTTATCATGATTACATTTATGAAGGTGATAATAACGATAAGTTTAACTATAATGAATACAGTTATTTGTATACGCCACTTGAGCGTATTAATTTAACTACATCAGGTACTTACGAGTTATTTGATTCAGTCACTTTCTTCGCTGAGGGCATGTACAGTAAGCGCTGGACTAACCAACAAATGGCGCCAGAGCCAGTAGGTATTGAATTTGCTTATAATCCACTGAGTGGGAATGGTATAAGCATTCCTATCAATGATACGATTTCTTATTCTCAAGCGGGTTGGATGAGTGATGCGCTTGTAGGCTCTGTTCAAACCGGTGAGACGGTTAGTTATGGCCGCCGCTTATTAGAGTCTGGTACGCGTAATTTTGCTCAGTCTGTTGACACTATTCGCATTGTGGCAGGTCTTGAAGGCGAATTCGATAATGGTTGGACATGGGATGTTGCCTTAAATAAAGGCCGTAACGATGCAACGTCAACCACTGAAAACTTGCATAATATGACAGCCATTACAGATGATATTATTGCGGGAACGTTTGATCCTGTATTGCAAACATCATGGTCGGGTGAAAATTTAGCGCAATATAATTATACTTCGGTAGAAAAAAGTTACACTGAGATGGATATTTACTCGGCAAACTTGTCAGGCGATATCATGGAACTTCCTGCAGGTGAGCTTGGTTTTGCCACAGGTGTGAGTCATCGTAAAGAATCGGCAGGTAAAACACCAGACCCAATTACTGCACAAGGGCTAGGCAGTGATGATCGTGAAGAAGCCACAGCAGGTTCTTATACGGTAAAAGCGGCGTATCTTGAATTAGCTGTGCCTCTATTGAGTGAATTGCCATTGGCACAACAAGTGGATTTAAGTGCGGCTATTCGCTACTTTGATTACAATACCTTTGGTGATGATAATACATGGAAGTTAGGGTTAACTTGGCAAGTGAATGACAGCATCATGTTACGTGGTGTTCGCTCGACAGCTTTCAGGGCACCTTCTGTTGATGAATTATATGGCGGAGCAAGTAATTCTTACAGCTTTATTGACCATGCTGCTTCAGCATTTGATCAAGCAAAAGTAACAGTGGGTGGCAATGAGAACCTTAAGCCAGAAGAAGCTAACATTACAACATTAGGTGTTGTACTGCAGCCCAGCTTCTTAGAGAACTTCTCGGCAACCGTGGATTATTTTGATATTGACATTACTAACGCCATTACCGAACTTGATGCCGATTATATTGCTAATTTATGCGTGAGTGACACAGGTCAATTGCAAAATAGTGGTAATGCTGTTTGTCAAGATGCCAATGTATCAGTAGGCTCAGATACACGCATTATTTTTGATAACGGTTTAAGAAATGTGGGCGGCGAAAGCACAACTGGTTTTGATATCAACATGGCTTATACCTTTGAAGGGTTAGGGCTTGATTGGAGAATCAATTCAGATACCACTATTATTACTAAATTTGAAACAACCGATCAAAACGGTACTGTGACGGATTATGCAGGTAAAATTACCAGCTCAAGTGATATTGGTGGCTATGCGAAATACAAGTCTAATTTAGATTTGAAAGCGGCGGGTGATGATTGGAGTGCAACCTATCAAATTCGTTACATTGATGGTATGGAGTCAATGTCAGCTGCTTGTGATTCAGGATGTTATGGTGCAGAAACAGATGCCGTTTTCTATCATAACCTGTCAGGAACTTACATTCTTAACGAAACCGTTTCCTTTGGTGCGGGTGTGAACAACTTATTTGACCAAGAACCTGAGTATTACACAGGTTACAACTCGGCTAATACAGCGCCTGCAATTTATGATGTACTGGGTCGTTATTACTACCTAAGAGGTACGGTAAGATTCTAATCTTACAGTCATCTTATTAGTTACTCAAAACGTCGCCTAGTGCGGCGTTTTTTTATGGCTTAAGTGTTATTTATTTTGCTCTTTGTATCAATGACACGTTTTATATTGATTTAGCTATATGTTGAGCTTGTTGTTCATTTCAAAGATGAACAGGGACATCGTTGCTAGTGCTGGAAGCATATCGATTTTGATTGCTTTTTCATTTGATATGAGCGTCGATATTTTAGGCTATATCCAAATAGTTATGATGTTAGACGATGAAAATCAATACCATTGAATTGATAATTTTACATCTAGGGCAACTGACTTTTTATTTACTCATGTTTTATATTTTATTCGATAAAGTGTGATTCTCGTGTGAGTAACATGCGATTATTGGTTTTATATTCATTGTCATCCTAAGCGGTCATTTAAATAATGCTAATTGGCAGTGCTATTTAATAAGTGGAATGTATTAATGCTAAAGTGTTGTTGTTTTTAAATGGTCACATCAATTTCATTAGAGTCAAAGAGCTTATTATGATGTATTCATACATCGATTAACTGTTACATTAAAATCATATTTTGTTCGGTTTACATTTTTATGCTGAATGATAGCTGGAACGGAAATTGTCTCTATGGCGCATTATTAGTAAAGATTAGCAATACGATGGGATAAATTATTCACAAAAATAACCGCTAAATTCTATATTCATTAAGCTTGATTTTTAAAGGGAATCAGACTTTTTTATATGTGAAAAATTAAAATGACAAATACTAATTGCATCATTATTTAGTATTAATACTTTTTTGTGATTATTAACGTTTTTATTATTGCAATAATCATAAAGAGAGAACGGTAAGCTTTAAATATCAGTTTGGTTATTTATTCAATATATTTTTATTTTCATAGTGTTTTTTTGTTTTTAATATCAGTGTTTTTAATTTAAAAAATTGACAAATATATTTATCAGATGTTAATTATATGTTTGCTTTATTAACTCCAACCCACTTTTTACGATGAGTAAAGGAGAGTTAGCAAAAAATATAAAGTCTATGTGTTATCTAATTATTCTTTCGATTTGTTTTTAATGAATAGGGTTAGAGTAATTGATGTAGGTAATTATGGAAATAATATATAAAATCATGGAGATTGATGATGTTTTATAAAAAAATAATAACGAAATCTATTAAGCTTGCTTTAATTGGGGGAGCGACTGCGAGTGCATTGGCTTTGCCTTTCGCATCAGCCGTTACAGAAGAAGAAAGTGTCGACCCCGTCGAACGTATTTCCGTAACAGGTTCTCGTATCGTTAGAGCAAATAATGTCACCACCAGTCCCGTTCTAGCTATTAGTGCAGCAGAGATTAAAGCCACGGGTATTACTCGAATTGAAGATTTTCTAAATGAAATGCCTCAGGTAATAGCGGCGCAAAATTCAACTGTTTCAAATGGATCCACTGGAACTGCAACGGTGGATTTACGAGGTTTAGGGGCAGACAGAACCTTAGTGTTAGTTAATGGTCGTCGACTACCTGCGGGAACCGTAAATGGCAGTTCGGCTGCTGATTTAAATAACATTGCCATGAATATGATTGAGCGGGTAGATGTATTAACGGGTGGTTCATCGGCTACTTATGGTGCCGATGCGGTAGCTGGTGTCGTTAACTTTATTTTAAAGAAAGATTTTGAAGGATTTGAATTTGATTATCAATACAGTTTTTATCAACATGATAATGATGATTCTTATATGCAAAGTTTGGTAACGAGTGCGGGTTATGATGTGGAGTCGGGCAATGTAACCGACGGCGATACCAATAATTTTTCCATGCGTTTAGGGTCAAGTTTTGATGACGGTCATGGTAATGTGACCATGTATGCAGTGTATCGTAAAGTTGATGAGGCGCTTAATGGTAGCCGTGATTTTAGTGGTTGTGCATTGGGTGGTAGTTACAGTGATCCATCTTGTTCAGGATCTGCGACCAGTGCTACAGGTAATTTTGTTAATGATGCGGGGACTTATTACACGGTTTCTGGAACAGATTTTGTTGAAGGACAAACAACATTTAATTATGGTCCGCTGAATTACTATCAACGACCTGATGAAAATAGGTTATTGGGTGCGACGGGTTTTTATGAAATCAATGAGCACGCTGAAGTTTATTCAGAAGTGAGTATGATGGATGATCATACTGTGGCGCAAATTGCCCCATCGGGTAATTTTTTTAATACCTCGACAATCAATTGTGACAATCCATTATTGTCCACACAGCAGCGGATCAAATTTTGTGGCACAGCTACAACGGGTGATGTTGATATGTTCATTGGTCGCCGAAACGTGGAAGGCGGGCCGAGACAAGATGATCTAAGGCATACGACATATCGAGGGGTATTAGGCGTTCGTGGTAATATTAATGATGAATGGTCCTATGATGCGTTTGCTAATTACGGTAATGTGGTTTTTCAAGAAACTTATCTTAATGACATGTCTAATACCCGTATTGCAAGGTCATTAGATGTGGTTACTGACTCTGATGGTAATGCGGCATGTCAATCTGTGGTTGATGGCTCTGATACGACTTGTGTGCCTTGGGATATCTTCTCAACCGGTGGGGTGACGCAAGAGGCGATTGATTATCTTGTATTACCATTATATGCCACGGGTGAGACTGAAAATGTACAATTAAGTGCCAGTGCATTTGGTGACATGACCGATGCAGGTTGGACATTACCGACAGCCTCAACAGGTTTAGGCTTGGCGTTTGGTATTGAGTATCGTAGTGAAAGCCTAACCTACTCCCCTGATGCAGGTTATCAAAGTGGTGATGGTGCTGGGCAGGGCGGGCCGTCAACAGCAACCAATGGTAGCTATCATGTGATGGATTACTTCATTGAAGTGAATCTGCCTATTTTAGAAGATAAATTTATGGCAGAAGAGTTAGTCTTTGAAGGGGCGTATCGTTTCTCTGATTACTCTACTGACAATCAGACCAATACCTATAAACTGGGGGCAAACTGGAAACTGAACGATCAAGTGCGGATCCGGACTAGCTTGCAGCATGCTGTTCGCTCACCTAACCTAGGTGAACTATATGAATCTCAAGGCTTAGAACTCTTTAACTGGGGAAATGGCGATCCTTGCGGTTCTACTACAGATGCTAATGGGAATACTGTCGCACCAACTTATAGCTTAGCAGAGTGTCAAGCAACAGGGTTAGCAGCGGCTGATTACGGTTCTGCTTTATTAGTTAACCCAGCTGGTCAATATAATCAATTTGGTGGTGGTAATCCGAACTTGGACCCTGAAAGTTCAGATACGATTTCTGTTGGTTTAGTATTGACTCCTGAGTTTTTAGACAACTTCTCAATCGCATTTGATTATTTTGATATCAGTGTTGATGATGCGATTGATGCCATTGCACCTACCGATATTGTTGAGTTTTGTGGTAAAGATGGTAATGCAGAAATGTGCGCCGCAATTAACCGTAGTGCAGCCAATGGTGATTTATGGATTGGTAGTACGTCTGCCAGTGGGTATATTACCTCATTGCAAATTAATACGGGAAATTTAAGCACCAAAGGTGTTGATACTGACATTAACTACCTACTTGAAACGAGTATGGGTGATGTGCGCTTTAATTTAGTGGGAACCTATTTAGACTCTTATACTATTCAGAATATTAAAGGTGGAACGACAATAGAATGTGCGGGTAAATGGGATCGCAGCACCTGTGAGGCAGTGAGGCCAAAATGGCGCCACATGATGACCACCACTTGGGGAACGCCTTGGGATGTGAATCTAACAGGCCGCTGGCGGTATATTGGTGAAGCTGATGAGCGTGATAGTAGTGATCCTATGACGTTCGATGCGGTGAGTTATATTGATTTATCAGGTAATTGGCAAGCGACAGAATATTTGAACTTCCAACTAGGTGTGAACAATGTGTTTGATAAAACACCGCAAGTCATGGTGAATGGACCGTCAAGTATTTCTAATGGGAATACTTGGAGTGGAACCTATGATGTGCTAGGGCGCTATATTTACTTAGGTGGTACCGTGGTCTTTTAAGCTCATGTGAGTCATATAATTCATTGCTAACCATAAAAAAACCGAACAATCATGTTCGGTTTTTTTATTTTAACTCTAAACCATTTATAGAAAGACGCTCTAGTAACGGTTTTCAAACAATACATTACCATTGCTGCCTACTGATCTTTTGTTGTTTTATTGTTGTTTTGTTGCGATTTTGTTTCTGTTTTGTTTTCTTTTTGTTGTTATTTTGTTTTTTGTGGTATTCTTTTGCTTCCTCATGATGAGGTATTTAGAACTAAAAGGAATGGAAATGTTAATTAAAAATAAAATGGCTATTCTAGTCGCCAGCTGTATATCTTGTTTTTTGTTTTCAAATAGCGTTAACGCAAGAAGTTATGCTTTGCCTGAAAATTGTGAATATGGAAAAGTGAAGCCATATGATCCTCCCGTTTATGATATTTATCGAGCAGTAGAAGCGGGTTATGACATTGCAAACGATAATGGTCGGTCAAATGAAGATGTCAATAATTGGGCACAGTTAATAGAAGCAATAAAAGGCATATTGTCTTCGTTCGATTATTTACGGGCTGAAGTGCCTAAGCATGTAATACAAAATCAGACCTTCAGAGCGAAAGGCAATTTGTTTGATATGTATGCAAATGTACATTTCAATAATTCAGAGTATGGTTATGTTGGCACAGATAAATCGAATTATGAAGGTAACTCCTACCATAATATGAAATTTACTAAAACACATGGAGCAGGGTTGGTTTGGGTTAATCGTTCCGGTGGAGAATGTTCGGCAGAAACGGTATGGGTTCAGAAAAAGCCTAAAATAAATAGCGCTTCAAAGAGAACAACAACTGCAACTGCAGGTATTACTGCGAAGGTTAATTATACCGTAGACTCTTATTCAAAAGCTGCTAAAGACTCTAGACAGAAAGTTAAGATAACACTGAAGTCTGTGGATGATCAATATCACCAGGCAACTTATAAAACTGTAGAATCAGCAAGCTTAAATAACGAAGTGACAATATCTATGGCGGCTCATCAGGGGCGAGGTCTTTATTATCTAACTGTATTTGTCGATGATGGTACGTACAGCACTTCCTATGATTTAGGTATGCTTTATTCTGGGGGAGGGACAACACCACCACCGTGCTCGCTTTGTAGACCTGATTAGTTAATAGTATAACAGTGGAAGTCATATGTGATATGACTTCCACTGTATGATCACCACTTTTTCTTAGGTTGGAATAGCACATCAATATCGGCACCTTCTTGGGGCGCTTTTGTAGTTTGGCTATTTTCTTGTTCTCCCACAATGTCCTTTAACATGGCCTTTGCTTCGTTCACTTTTTGAATAATAAAAGGATCATTTGGCGTTTGTGCTTTAATCGTGTGCAAGGTTGACAATGCTTTGGTGATCATTTGTTTTGCTGAGCCGAATTGTTTAATGTAATAGGCTGCACGGCTTCGTGATAACATAGCATCGACATTGATCCTCAATTGTAAGCTGTCGATATGATTTTCTTCTAACGTATAAAGCTGTGGATCCACCTTGCCTCTATGGTGCTCAGCTTTGAGTATTGCCTTCATTTTTTTAAGCATTTGTACTAGTACTAACACCTGTTTATCTTGCTCTGGCAATTGAAACTCTTCAATGGGGGGAAACGCTTTAGGGGCATTTTTTAACGCTTGAATTTGTTGCTCTAAATCCAGCCGACGTCGTTCATATTCGGTATGTGACTTTGGGGTGAGTTTTGCGGCTGTATCCAATGCAATTTGAATTCTACTGTATAAGATAAGGATCATATGTGATGAATGAGGGATTAATCCTATATGGGATAATACTTCATCTGTTTCATCGATAATGGCCCGCTGACGAGCCAGCTCACTGCGTTTTTCAGCGTCGATTTTTGCTTTATGTTGTTGTATGACATTGATGCCTATGACCAGTAGAAGTAGCGCACCAATTAAAAGCAACACTAAAGTAAATATCATAAAATAACCTGTTAAGTAACAATTATATCAATATTACTACATATCAATTGGCTAGGATAGCAATCGACTGAGGATATTGTGCTTATCTTAGGTGTAATTATTCCTCTCTGTGATATATTCCTATTTGATTTAATTATCTCGGTAGACTATAACCAATTAATATAATTAAATGCCAATTGAGCCAGCTGTTCTGGTTGTGTATGACGAGCGAATTGAAGGACAAAAGATGAAACTGCAGCAACTTAGATATATTGCAGAAGTTGTAAATCATAACCTGAATGTTTCTGCTACCGCAGAGAATTTGTATACGTCGCAGCCTGGTATTAGTAAGCAGGTTCGTATGCTAGAAGATGAGTTGGGGATCCAAATTTTTGGGCGAAGTGGTAAACATTTAACCCATGTTACTCCGGCAGGCTCTCAAGTGATTGCGATTGCGAATGATATTTTGGGTAAAGTGGAGAGCATTAAAAAGGTTGCTGAAGAGTATACTAAGCCGGATCAAGGTGAGTTGAATATTGCCACAACCGATACCCAAGCTCGGTATGCGTTGCCGCATATTATTAGAGGGTTTATTAAGCGCTATCCGAAAGTTAATTTACATATGCATCAAGGTACGCCGTCGCAGATCAGTGAATTGGCCGCCAGAGGGGATGCTGACTTTGCTATTGCAACAGAAGCCATGCACTTATATTCTGACTTGATCATGTTGCCTTGTTATCACTGGAATCGCTCTATTGTCGTAACGCGAGATCATCCTTTAGCGGCGCGTAGTCAAATTACCATTGAAGATTTAGGGAAATTCCCATTGGTGACTTATGTATTTGGTTTTGATAGAGCATCTGAAATTGAAAAGTCGTTTAATCGTGCAGGATTGGAGCCGAGGGTGGTATTTAGTGCCACCAGTGCGGATGTATTAAAAACCTATGTTCGCTTAGGGTTAGGCGTAGGGGTGATAGCTTCTATGGCCATTGATGAGGATATGGATAAAGATTTAGTGGCAATTGATGCCAGTCACTTATTTGCTCACAGTACTACTAAGATAGGTTTCAGAAAAGGTAACTTCTTACGAACCTATATGTATGAGTTTATTGAGCACTTTGCTCCTCATTTGACTCGGGATATGATTGAAAAAGCCGTTGCATTAAGAGATCCACAGCAAATAGAAGCCATGTTTGCCAATATGGAGTTACCCGTTAGGTAATGGCTTAAAATAGAATAATGAAAACACCGACAGTTTGTCGGTGTTTTTTTGTTTACTTAGATTGGGGATAAGATCTTACAGGAATGATTCGTTTTATCCGCAAGGTGTTGAGCAAACTTTCATCATTTCAATTGATGCTCAACATTCCACAATATTAACGGCTAAGCCACCTTTCGCTGTTTCTTTATATTTACTGCGCATGTCTTGCCCTGTATCCATCATGGTCTTGATGACTTTATCTAAGGTGACCTTATGGTTACCATCTCCCCTTAAGGCCATTCTTGAGGCATTAATGGCTTTAACTGCGCCCATTGCATTACGTTCAATACAAGGCACTTGTACCAGTCCACCGACAGGATCACAAGTAAGCCCAAGATTGTGTTCCATTCCAATTTCAGCTGCATTTTCGACGTGTTCAACTGTGCCTCCCATAATTTCAGTTAAGGCTGCTGCGGCCATTGAGCAAGCTACACCGACTTCTCCTTGACAGCCAACCTCAGCCCCAGAAATGGAAGCATTCTTCTTGTATAAAATACCAATAGCGGCAGCAGTAAGCAGGTACCGGCAACAAATATCCATGTCAACAGATTCAACAAAGGTATCGTAATAACATAAAACGGCAGGAATAATTCCTGCTGCGCCGTTAGTGGGTGCGGTGACAACGCGATCCCCTGCGGCATTTTGCTCATTAACTGATAAGGCAAAAAGATCGACCCAATCTAGTGCGGTTAAAGGATCGGTAGTATGTTTTCCTTCCGCTTTCAAGCGGCGATACATCGAAGGTGCTCGACGTCTAAGCTTTAAGCCTCCAGGCAAAATGCCTTCTTTTTGATAACCCCGTTCAACGCAGTTTTTCATGGTTTGCCAAATATGCCATAGTTGGTTTTGAATATCTGTTTCAGTGCGAATACTGAGCTCATTTTGCATCATGAGCGACGAGATACTAAAGCCATGCTCAGTGCATAAATCTAATAATTGAGCGGCAGAATTAAAGTCAAAAGGGGCTGATTTTATAGGTGCTGCAGGAGACGCATCTTGGGCTTTGATTTCATCTTCATCTAAAATAAAGCCGCCGCCGACAGAATAATACGTGCGAGAATAAAGACATTGTCCTTGGCTATAGGCATGCAAGGTCATGGCATTGGCATGGGCATCTAAGGTTTTAGTGCGATGAAAAGTAATGCCATTTTCTCGTGTAAATGAGACGGTTTTTCCTGTGGTTAGTAAAAGTGTTTCTGTGTCTGATACTTTTTTTAAAATAGTGGGTACATTATCAGTATTGACGGTGTCAGGGGCTTCACTCATAAGACCTAAAATAACAGCCTTATCAGTACCGTGTCCTTTACCGGTTTGTGATAAGGAACCAAATAACTCGGCTCTTAATTCATCTATTTTTTCAATAAGATCACAGTTGATGAGTGTATCAATAAAAATATTACCCGCTTTCATTGGGCCGACAGTATGGGAGCTTGATGGCCCAATACCAATTTTAAACATATCAAATACACTGATCATCTTAACATACCTTATTGTTGTACTCTTGATTGTACTGTGGGAAAAGTATCCCACATTTTATACTTAAGCTAACCATTATATTTTTTATGCTAATGTTTTTGATATTAGCAAAAGTAATGAGAAAAGGCTGAGAATTAAGCTGAATAATGAATAGAGTTAACCTTAGCATAAGAATATGTTATTAATGATCCGCTAAAAACCTTAAAGTATATCAATATTGAACGATGCAAATCATTTGGAGTCTCTGTGAGTTATTTAATGCTAGATATATTGTCAACTCAGGTGTCAAAAGCTGAAGTAGAGCAAATAATGGATCCAAAAGTGGGCGGGGTGATATTATTTAGCCGTAATTTTATCAATCGAAGCCAATTGATTGAATTGGTTCAATCTCTAAGGCAACGTCGTCCTGAATTGTTAATTGCAGTCGATCATGAAGGTGGCAGAGTTCAACGTTTTAAAGAAGGCTTTACTGCAATCCCAGCCATGGGGAAGATTCTATTGGCTGCAAAGGGGAGCATGTCAGTTGCAAAACCGTGGGCATTAGAGTTAGGTTTTTTGATGGCCGTAGAATTATTAGCCTGTGATATCGATTTAAGCTTTGCGCCTGTATTAGATGTTAATGGTATCAGTGAAGTGATAGGGCTAAGAAGTTTTAGTGCCGATCCTCACGAAGTCACTTTGCTTGCGGAGCTATTCATTTTGGGAATGGAGCAAGCGGGCATGGCGGCAGTGGGAAAACATTTTCCTGGTCATGGTAGCGTTGCGGCAGATTCTCATATTGCTAAACCTGTAGACGATAGAGAAGAAAAGGTGATTGAGCAATGTGATATGTTACCTTTCAAAATATTGATCAATAAAAAACGATTACAAGGGATCATGCCTGCACATGTGATTTATTCAAACGTGTCTCCAAAGCCTGCAGGCTTTTCACCTTATTGGCTTAAAACAGTGCTGAGGGATAAGTTAGGGTTTGATGGTGTTATTTTTTCTGATGATTTGGGGATGAAAGGCGCAGCTGTAGCGGGAGATTATTGTCAACGAGCACAGGCGGCGCTGGAAGCAGGTTGCAATATGATCTTAGTTTGTAACGATCCAAAAGGTGTTGCAGATATTTTAACGCATTTTGAATGGCCCATTTTAGCCCAAGATCATGAACATAATGCCAATCGTTTGCGGGCACGTGCACAGCAAGTAATGTTGAGTTTGGATAATGAATCCCGTTGGAAAGCAGCTAAACGGATCGCTGAGAAAGTGCATCTTGAAGTACCACAGTGATAAACGACTCAGTTTTTATCTGAGTCGATATGAAGGGGGCTTATGTTATCCGCAGCGCTTGTTTAAGTAATCAATGATGGCTGAAGATTCATACATCCAGCGTACTTCATTGTTTTCTTCAATTCTTAAACACGGCACTTGGACTTTTCCACCTTCATTGAGTAGCGTTTGTTTGTGCTCAGGCTGTTTTGCATCAAGGGTGGTTATATTGAGTGCTTGCCTGCGGGCAGCTCGCCTGACTTTGACACAAAATGGGCAAGCTTTATATTCAAATAAAGTAAAGTGTTGTGTGATGGCATTCACTTTTTGTTGTTCTTCTGCTGAGCGTTGACGTTTTTTAGGCGTAAAAATAAAGTTCAACAGTAAGATAATACGGCCTAACAGCCAACGTATAATGAACATGGTGGTCCTTGAGTAAAATAAAAATCGACGAGAGTTTAACCTAAGGCTTGAAAGGATAAAAGCGTTGTCAGTGTTTTGTGTGTCGAATTTATTTTTTGTTCTCACGCTAGGGGGCGTCACCTCTCCCGCCGCGATTAAAACTCGCTTATCTGAACATAATTTAACCACGAAAGATCAATCGCTCCTAGTTAACGAACAGTTGGAGTGTAAGAGGGTTGGATGAAGTATGCTTGAGTGTATTGGAGACTTGGATCCTGTCTGCTGTAATTTGTGCTTTGTTGACTAAGAAATCTTTGACTTTGTTTAATCGAGTATCCCAAAGAGTATGTATTTGGCTTGGTGATACTGTTTGTATGTCAAGTAAGTGATTATAGAGTGCTTGATACTTAATCTGTTGCTGTGACTTAATGGTTGCTTCTGTCGTGTTTGGTTGTTCTAACGTTTCAAAAGATAAGTTTTCAAAGGGGAGGGTGATGGGCTTTTCAGTGGATTCTTTTTCATATATTTGCATGAGAGCATTAGAAAGTACTTGATTATCAACATAGGAAGCCATATTACCGAGATCGATATTTTGTACATTGATATTGCTTAAAGTGGCTATTTTTGCGTGCAGTTGTTCTGTTGATAGTGCTTTTTTATCGCTAACTTGTGTATCAGTATGAGCTATTAATATTGTGAGTTTTGGGCGTTGGCGAAGTCCACGGCCTAATTGGGATAGTGTCTGTTGTTGTGCTTGGGTTATTTGGCTACTTGCAGCGTCAAAATAGAGCGAATTAAGTGGAATATCGGTTGTGAGTAATGAGGACAATAATGTAAAAGGGGCGCTAATCGTTTTTGTGATAAGTTTGATAAAACTGGTATTAAGTATATTGGCGATATTAAATTCGGGGGCATTCAAATCTCCAGAGACCGGTAGATTTAACGTGATAATGCCTTGTTTGTCTTCAAGTAAAGCAATGGCGAGGGGGAGGGGAAGTGATATTTGTGGCTCACTATCTGGGGTATTTTTGACATGTATTTGTTCAATAACTATTTGATTGTCTCCTATGAGTGTTTGATCTTTAATTTGATAATTTGATTGAATAGACATTAAACCTTGTGTCATATCATACCCTACGTAATGGCCTGAATAAGCAGAAATAGGGGGCAGGTGTAATTGTTCTAGTTTAAGATCAAATTGGGTATTTGCCTGAGCTGAAAATGGTGCGATTGAGCCTGTTATTGTCATGGGAGTATGGGTATTGATCTTTGCAGACAGGTTAAAAGGGGCCATGTGAAGCGGTGTTGAATGGATTTGGGTGATACTGCCATTGATATTGTCGAGGGTGCTAATAAATACTGGTGAAACAGACCGATCAATAAACTTATGGCTGCTGTCATGAATATTAACTTGATTAATGCTGATCTCAAGAGGCTTGTCACTTGATGGTATGGGATCTTGAGTGCTGGTTTGAGCTTGTTCGGTGGTTGTGGAAGGGATAGGGATTAAAGACTCAATGTTAAATTGTCCATTTTTATTCCGAATGAGGTTTATTTTGGCTTGCTTGAGATTGATTGTATCAATTAACAGATTGTTTGCTTGTTGATTGAATGTCATGTTGGGAATAGAAAGCGCTTGCCAAGACAATAATGCTTTTTTTTCTGACATAGTAAGCGTGAAATCATTTACGGCCAGTTTACCAGTGAAATCCATTTGCTGTTGTTTATTGGTGGTGACTTTACCTTGTGATTGAAGAGTACCTGTGAGCTCATTAAAATGCAGATATGGGGCTAAGTAAGGTTTGAATTGAGCAAGTGAAATTTTATAAAGATGAATATCAGAGGAGCTGGATAAATCTTGTAAATCAATGGCACCTTTAGCATTGACCTGTCCTTGTTGATTGATAGAAAATGCAGCTGAGTACTGAATTGGTTGGCTAAAAGCGGCATCCATTTGGCCTGTTGTGATGTGAATATTAGCCAATTGCCATAATTGTGGGGACGAGAAAAGTGTTTCAGTGACATTAAGTTTAGCTTGTTTTATATCTGCTTTGTTAAGCTTGACTTTCCAGTTGGGAGCCTTACTGGAAGAGTGGGTCATATTAGGTTGAGTTATTTGTTTGGAAGGGGTGATAAATTTGATGATATCGATTCCTTGCTTATCGATATTCGCATGTATATTAAGCGCTTGACTGGTAAATTGTTCAATATTAATACTTCGTTTACCCAGGTTAAGATTGATATTGTCAATTTTCATGAAAGGTGATGATAAAAAGCGGGTATTTTGATGAGATAAAGTGAGATCGGTAATGCTCATTTCAGCATTGTTAAGCGTCACATTGATAAAGGGGGATGAAGTCCTGGTTTGTTGCTTCTCTGAGGTAAAGAGATGATAGTGAGCGCTTCCTTCTAAGTGTCCCTGTTGTAATTGCACTGGGAACTCATCAGCAATCACTTCCCACAATACGGGTAATGATAAATGCTTGAGTGTAATTTTTCCTTTCAAGTCAAATGGGTAGAGTTGTAATTGTCCTTGAGTGTCTATTTCCCCACCATTTTCTCCCACTAAGCTGATCTGATAAGTGTTATGTTTTTCTGGATTGCCATTTTTAATTTTTATTTTTGAATTAAGTGAGTTCAATGAAAGGTTAATATGTTGATATTGCAGACGGCGCTGGTTGTTGAGATCAGTAAAGTGAGCTGAGGCATTGTTGATGTGAATATGATCCACAATAATCTGTGGAAGAGTATCTAGATCGCCATGATTAGGACGGGTCTTTTGTGGGTCATCTTTATTAGCAAGGCGTTTAAGTATATCGGAGAAATTGAAGGTGATATTAGGTGAATTAGGTAAGCGAGTGATATTCATATACGGCTCTGTAAGGTTCACATTTGAGAGCGTAATTGCTTGGTGGAAGATTGATGCCCAAAAATGAAAGGTGAAGTTGAGCCCCTTAAAGCCGACGAAGTCTTGGTTATTTTTTTCCTGTAATGCAAACCCTTCAATTTTAACATGTAAATTAATGGGGTTAATGTTGATTTTAGTCAGTTGTACTGGCCGCTCTAACCAAGTTTCAATGTGTTCTGGAGCATAGGTTTTGACTAAGTGCGGAAGGATAAAACCGACTGACATTAATAGTAATAAATACAGTAAACCAAAAAACAGGAGTAAGGCATAAAAGGTTTTATTTTTGAAGAGGCGTGTAAGTCTAGTTGTTTTATTGGGTATTTTTACTGGCATTTTCTCTCCCTATGGCCAATGGTAAGTGGTTGCTCATTCGGCTTCCTCATTGGTAATATAGATAAATAATGTGTTTTTGACCTAATGTTCTGGAGAGAAAGATTGAATAAAAGTTTAACGACTAACCTGATTGCGGCTGTATTAGTCATTATTGGTTATTTATTACCTGAGCCGATTATTTTATCCATTGGGCTGTTTGCGCTATCTGGGGCTGTGACAAACTGGTTAGCAATCCATATGTTATTTGAAAAAGTCCCAGGATTATATGGTTCTGGGGTCGTGCCTTCACGCTTTGAAGAATTTAAAGCCGGTATCTCCCATTTAATGATGAAGCAATTTTTCACCAGTGAAAATATTGAACGTTTTATTTCTGGTCAAAGTGAGCATACTGCACCCTTGAATTTAGCGCCTGTTATTGAGCAAGTTGACTTAAGCCCTGCTTTTGATGGATTAGTGACGACGGTTGAGAATTCTCAATTGGGTGGAATGCTGGCCATGTTTGGAGGAAGTGAAGCGATTATGCCTTTAAAAGAGCCGTTTATTGAAAAAATGAAATCGGCTTTAGCGGATATAGCGAAAAGTGATGATTTTCATCATGTGCTTCAAGCTCAGCTTTCTGATAGTCATATGTCCGCTGATCTACAAGTACAAATTGAAGATATTGTTAACCAGCGTTTGAATGAGTTAACGCCACAGCTTGTTAAGCAAATCATTCAGGATATGATTAAAACTCACTTAGGCTGGTTAGTTGTTTGGGGCGGCGTATTTGGGGGGGCGATAGGGTTAATTGCGGCTGTTTTACCTGTGTAATAGGTTCTCAGTGATGAGGTTTATTACGATAATCTGAAAATAGCGCTAAGAGCCAGTCAATAAAAACTTGAGTCTTTAATGCAAGCTGTTTTGTATTGGACGTTAAGATGTAATAACGATAAGGACTCGTAAACGTCTCAGTAAAGGGCAGTACTAAGCTGCCCTCTTTTAATTCCTTTTCAATAAAAAAGCGCGGAATGAGCGCCATGCCGATACCACTTGCTGCAGCTTGACTTAACATATAAAAGTGCTCCACCGCAAAGTTTTTATTTGCGGTGAGTTTGACTCCCACCGCTTCAGCCCATGTTTCCCAAAGTTCAGGACGCGTGGTATGTTTCAATAAGGTCATTTTATTAATATCATCGACGTGCTTGAGTTTTTTAGCCAGCGTTGGTGAGCAAACTAAGCATAAATCTTCATCCATTAACTCAATGACTTTCATTGATTTTGGCGGAGTTGTCATACTTCGAATAGCGATATCGTATTTTTGTTTTGTCAAATCGACAGGAAAATCACCAATGGATAAATCAACAAATAAGTGAGGATACTGAGATTTAAACTCTTCAATTCGAGGAATAAGCCAGCTAATGCTTAAACTAGGAAGGACATTAATGGATAGCGTTTGTGTCAATAAAGGTTGGTTCTTTAAATCATATGTTGCATTGTTTAGTGACTGAAGTGCCGTTTGTACATGGGGGAGGTAGCGTTGTCCCTCATCGGTCAATATTAATTGTCTGTGTAGGCGAATAAAAAGGGGTAAGCCTAGGTAAGTTTCTAAGATTTTTATTTGTTTGCTCACTGCGCCATGAGTCACAAACAGTTCTTTACCTGCGAGCGTAAAGCTTAAGTGTCGTGCGGCAGATTCAAATGCACGTAATGCATTTAATGGAGGTAAGTCTTTAAACATAAGAGTGAACCTGTTAATACCCTATTTGTCAGAAGAATGAATGCGATTTTGCAAGAGAAAAACTCACACTAATACTAGAATAACTCCTTTGAACTTTTGTTGCAAAAAGCGTTTAATGTGCCTCTCTCAATAATGAACAGAATACGATTTATTATGGAATTTGAACTGAGTATAAACCTAGTTATTATCCTTTTTTTTGTGGCGATCTTTGCCGGTTTTATTGATTCAATTGCGGGTGGAGGGGGATTACTGACAATCCCTGTATTAATGTGGGTAGGATTATCTCCTACAGCGGCATTAGCGACCAATAAATTACAAGCCTGTGGGGGGAGCTTTTTTGCCAGTTTTTATTTTATTCGTAAGGGAGTCATTAAAATAGGGGAAATTAAATGGGCAATATTATGTGCTTTTATTGGTGCTTCTTTTGGAACCATCGCTGTTCAGCTGATTGATGCCAGTATATTGGAAGTTTTGTTACCTTTTTTAATTCTAGGTTTAGGTGGGTACTTTTTATTTTCAAAGAAGATGAGCGATCAAGATAGACATCAAGTGTTTGGTGTGGGGGTATTTGCATTAACTGCTGCACTGGGTATTGGTTTTTATGATGGCTTTTTTGGCCCAGGTACAGGCAGTTTTTTTGCGTTAGCGTTTGTTTCCTTATTAGGTTTTGGTTTAGCGAAAGCGACGGCCCACGCAAAGATATTGAATTTAGCGACGAATATTGCGTCTTTGATTTTTTTCGCATTAGGGGGGAAAGTATTGTGGTTATTAGGTGGAATAATGTTGCTTGGTCAAGCTGTTGGGGCTTCATTGGGAGCAAGCTTGGTGCTTAGCCAAGGGACGAAATTGGTGAAACCTCTAGTGGTAAGTATGTCTTTGCTTATGAGTATTAAAATATTAATGACACAATATGCGGTATTTGGATAACCTTCACATGATTGTTTGAAAGGAGCTGTACGGGCTTCTTTCAAATTGACTAAATCGATCCTTTCACATTTCTTACAATTTGTTTCCTGTCGGTTTTTTGTTAATCAATGATGATGTTTTAGTGTAATCTAGGTGATGAATTATTGTCTATGCTTTTTGGGTATGGATTGGTTTATTCATAATTTAAATAAGTTGGCAAGCAAAGGTTCAGCTGAAAACACGTACCTTAACTTTTATTTTATTCTGTTTTCCCAATTGAGTGTAATCATTATATTGCTGAATGGTGGGGTGTGGTATCTTAATTGTTTTAATTTGGTTTTTAGTGTTAAAAAATGTGGGGTGAGTTGGCTAACCGTTATGACTTAGTGGCTGAATGTTGAAGAAACCAATTAAGGTACAATTAATGAAGTTTAATAGTTTAAGAAGGTTTTTTTCTGCTATAAACTAGCACTCATTTTGTTTTACTTATGAATTGTTTTTTCGTATTTATTTTTTGAGTTAGCGTCAATTCATATTATTCATTTTAATTTAGAGAGATGGGGCAAGGTTTTGCAGTCGAATAAGAATTCATTTTTTAAAATGCCTCGATGGGAAGTAAGCAAGTTTCCTGTACAACATAAAACTATCGTTTTAGGTTTAGGATTACTGATTGGTGGCGTGCTGTTGTGGCCGCATAGTTATTCGCCTAACGATAAGCGTGTCGCTGTGGCTTTGGATAAAGAAAGCTGGCTATCACAATTAGAATATACTCCAACGGTCGTGGATGATGTGATAAAAGCGCCTGACTTTGAAAAAGAGGTGGTGAAAGGAGATACGCTCAGTGGTTTATTTGAAGAAGCTAAAATTGATCAGAAAACCCTTTATCAAGTGCTTGAAGCTGATTTAAATGTATTAGCACTTGATACACTGATGCCTGGGAATACGATTCAATTCTGGCTTAACGATAAGGGACAATTACAAAAGTTAGAGGTGTATTTTAGTCCAGCGAGGCAAGTGATTTTTACGCGTTTTGATGACGTATCTTTTAATGTGAAAGAAGTTAATATTGATGGCATTTGGCAAAACCGTACTGTCAAAGGTGATATTCAAGGTTCTTTTTACTTGTCTGCATCCAAAATGGGACTAAATGCGTCAGAAATTCAACGTATAGAAGCCTTGTTAAAAGATAAAATTAACTTTGCAAGGGATCTTCGTGCTGGAGACAAATTTTCGGTTTTGCTAAGCGATCAGTTTATTGAAGGGCAAGCAACAGGCAGCAGTCATATCTTGGCTATCGATATTCACCGAGGCAGTCGAGATATTAATGCTTTTCGGTACACAGATGGTAATTTTTATGATGATAAAGGCCGAAGTTTACAACGAGCTTTTCAGCGGATCCCACTCAAGCATAATTACCGCATTAGCTCTCGTTTTAACCCTAGAAGACTTCATCCAGTTACAGGAAGGATCGCGCCTCATAATGGAACTGATTTTGCCACGCCCATAGGGACAAAAGTGATAGCTCCAGGTGATGGAGTGGTGACCATGGTGACAAATCATCCCTATGCAGGGAAATATATTGTGGTTGATTATGGTAGTAAATACCGCACGCGTTTCCTACATTTATCAAAGGCGCTTGTCCATAAAGGGCAAAAGGTGACACGAGGACAAGTGATTGCATTAACGGGCAATACGGGAAGGATCACCGGACCTCATCTGCATTATGAATTTTTAATTAATGGTCGAGCAGTCGATGCGATGAAAGCAAAGATCCCCATGTCAAAAGAACTGTCTTCTAAAGATAAAAAAGCCTTTGTTTTGATAGTGGATAAATGTAAAAAAATGATGGGATAATGGACTGACGATTAAGTTTAACTGGCTTGTTGTTGTTTATTCTCGCAGCGACAAGCGCCTAATTTTTTTAACGCTGGGCAGTTTTTACAGCGCCGACTTTTCATGCTTGAGTGGTGAGGTGAAATCAATTGGCCCATTAACGTATCGTTGGAAGAGCGATTGGTGAGGGCAGTCTTCAATATTGACTGTTTTGATTGAACTGTGGATGTCATATTAAGCATGTTACAGGCTTGATGAGTTATTTTTGAGGATGTCATTGCTTGCTTGTTCTGGCTTAGTACATCAATCGCTGTTTGTTGTCTTAACTCTGCTTGTTGCCAAGCGTATCGAGTCACACTTAATACCGTTTTGAAATATGGTAAGGGGGCGGTGCTTGGCACTTGTTGCAATGTCAATTTAAGTTTAGTTAACTTTTTTTGATATTTGGTTATTTTATATAGATATTTACATCGCTTTTTTTGTCGCTCATCATTGATATGTGTATCACATCCCAATAAATCATAATGATTGAATTTGTTTATGGCTTTTTGTAATTTACGGGTATATTTTTGTTGTTTTTCGAGGTGTTCATTACTCATGATGTGCTGACTTTATACCGTAAAAGATAAATGCCCTTAATTCTAAATGAAAATCATTATCAGTCAAGTTTGGCTGTTAAAAGGTAACAATTTATGAAAAAAATGAATGTATTTAATCTTCCTCCATCACTCGATCTCACTGAAGAAGTCTTTCAACCTTTAGTTAAAAATGACCATATATTGATAGAACGTATTATTTCAAAGGCACATGTGACACCAGAAGGTCAATGGTACGATCAATCTAAAAGTGAGTGGGTAATGGTGTTAAAAGGCGCAGCGGAAATCACCTTTTTTAATGAGGAAAAAGTCAGCTTGACAGTCGGCGAGGCGATAGAACTTCCCGCGCATTGCAAGCATAGAGTGAGTTGGACAGCGCCAAATGAAGAAACATTATGGTTGGCTATCCATTATTGATAGGGGTTTTGGTGATTGTCGATTAGCGTAAGATACAGCCTTAGATCAAATTCTAATTGATGATAATCTGGCTCCATAAAGGTGCAAAGTTTGTAGAAGGCTTTATTGTGATCTTTTTCTTTTAAGTGGGCGAGTTCGTGTACCACAAGCATACGTAGGAAAGCTTCAGGTACTTTTTTTAATTTGGCGCTGATCCTAATTTCATTTTTGGCTTTGATCTTATTACCTTGCTGGCGGGCAACATAAGAATGAAGTCCCAGTGCCTGATGACTCAGTGTGAGCTTATCATCATAAATGACCTTGGTGACAGGTTGTGCTTTTTTTAAAAACGTATTT
Organism: uncultured Shewanella sp.; assembly: GCF_947501665.1. Lineage (GTDB taxonomy): Bacteria > Pseudomonadota > Gammaproteobacteria > Enterobacterales > Shewanellaceae > Shewanella. Next base: position 55,883 of record NZ_CANMWS010000015.1, read on the forward strand.
TTAATATCTTGTGTATAGCGATATAAGGCTTTATCGTTTCGAATATCATGCAAATATGGGTAGCGTATTGTGATATGTTGAGCGAGTTTGCCTTGTTCCAGTAGTTGAGAGACTTGTTGTTGGATGTGAGCTGGATAACCACTGAGGTATGTGAGTGCTGTCATGAGAAAAATAAGGGCGTAAAATACGCCCTTTAATGTTAATCCTGTTGGTAAATATTGAGGGTGTGAAAAGCATACGCCGCTTCAAAGGCATTTTTTTGAAAACGTTTCATGCTTAGGCCATCAAAGTCGACCATAAGGGGGTTACGTTTTAGTTGTTCTTTTACTGTGACGGGATTGATAAATGAGACGGGAGTATCAATCAATTGAATCGCAGCTTCAAGTTTAAAACTGGTCGCACTTCCTGCTAATTTCCCTTTTTGCTCTCGAGAAATAATGACTATTTCATCAACATGATAGTCTTGCATGAGTTTGTTAAAAGCAAAATGAAAATCGCGAATGGACTCCGTTTTATCTGAATGTGAAACGGCAAAAGATTGTTGGCGACAATCAGGGACATTATAAGTGTCACCTTCATAACTAAGTAAACTGATGATGGCTTCACCACCTTTTAATTCAACTCCACAAACTCTCATAATATACCTATAAAACTGTCAGGATTGGCGTAATGGTATCTTTGATGACAAATCATTTTTGTCCTCAAAGATAGGTTTTTTTATCTATTTGGCTTACGAAGATAATAGCGCTTAATCATCTTGTAATGGTTTTTTGGGCTTCTTCAACATGGGGGCATCACCAATGTCCACACCAGAAAGAAAGCGTTTGTCACGTTTAGCCGATGTACGCTTGACGGTTGACTTATTATTAACGACTTTTTTGCGTTTTTTTACGACGGCTTTTTTATTATTTGTCTGTTTAGGTTTCTCTTTTAATCCTGAAAATTTAGGCGCTAAATCTTCAAAAATACTGAGAGTAAAGGTTTTATGTAGGAATTGTTGAACATTTTCAAAATTACGCCAATCTTTAGGGCCAACAAGAGAAATGGCATCGCCTTTACTGCCAGCACGGCCGGTACGACCAATGCGGTGAACGTATTCTTCAGAAAACTTAGGCATATCAAAATTAATCACTAATGAGACATTGAGTAAATCCAAGCCACGAGAAGCCACATCGGTTGTCACGAGTATTTTTTGTAATCCACGGCTAAATTGATCCATTATCTGGTTACGTTGGCTTTGAGTTAAGTCGCCACTGAGCGCCGCTGTTTTGAAACCCTGTAGCGCTAATTTGTCAGCTAAGCGACTCGTATCTTGTCGAGTTGCCGTAAAAATAATAATTTGCTTATGTTGTTCTTGGCTTAATAGTCGAGAGAGGATGGCTTCTTTATGATCTAAATGATCGCATAAATAGACATGTTGGGTAATATCTGCATGGGAAATGTTGGCTGCGCCAATGGCAACATGTTCAGGATCGGTTAATAGCTCAGCGGCAATATCATTTATGTCAGTATGATCAAGGGTTGCAGAAAACATTAATGTTTGTCTGCGCTTATGATCGGCGGTGCAATTAATGGCTTTTAATTGAGCGGCAAACCCCAAATCGAGCATACGATCCGCTTCATCAAGAATAAGAAGCTCTAATCCGTTTAAGTGGAGGTGGTGTTGAGCAAGGTGATCGGCGAGCCGGCCAGGTGTCGCAACGACAAAATGTGGATCACGGGCTAATGATTTGGCTTGATCATTAAAATTTTCTCCGCCTAGGATTTTAATGGCTTTATATTGTGTGTTTGCGACGAGTAAACGTAACTGGCTATAGACTTGTGTGGCTAATTCTCGCGTCGGCAGTAAAATGACCACTCTTGGATCGCGTTTACTGAGTGCGCGAGTGGAGATCATTCTTTGCATGGCAGGTAATAGAAAAGCCAGTGTTTTACCTGATCCTGTCTTTGAAGAAGCCATTAAATCTTTACCGGCAAGCGCCACTGGAATGGCTTGTTCTTGGATATCGGTTGGGGTATCGATCCCCATGTGTTTTAAGCTTTGTAAAAGACGGTTATCAAGTTGAAAATCAGTAAATAGCAAAGAGGGATACCCCTAACATAAAAATAATCGACCATTATACCTCATATTTTCATATGCGCACTAGGGGCTGTCGATCTTTGGTGATTATTTGTGTAGCAGTTTGTGGGGAATTTATACAAGGCAGAGCTTATGCTGTCTAGTCATTCTTAGCTAATTCTGCGGTGTGATTGAGAGGGGGTGTGATGTTATGCATTAAATGACTATTCTTTTTCTTGATTTAGCTGTTTTAACCACTTTAAAAAAGCTTGATTATTTTGTTGTTTGGTTTGTGAATCAATCACTTTATCTTCATCTGAATCGGGGGTTTTCCACGCTTGATAAAGGACTTTATGACTAAAAGGCACTTGGTTATTGGGGGCTGGCCAAACTTCTAAGTTTCTAGGATCGTTATGTTCTTGGTGAGTGATACTGTTCACTTTTGGAGCGGGCTCATGTTTTTCATAATCAGGGATAAGTTCAACATTCGCTGAAGAGGCCGATTGAGTTGAGGTGTCTTCATTGGCTGACGCTTTAACTATGTTCAGCGCCAATAGAGTGATAATAATGCTAAACGAACATAATCTAGTGGTTAGGTGAGAACCCTTATTGTAACGAAAGATAGTGGATAACAGAACCGCGTTAAACATAATCTAGCTCCTTGAAACCGTAACACTAATATTTCGAGGTTATTTATAAATAATGATAATAGTGAATATTAAGTATAGCACGAATAACATTATCATTTTTAATGACGATTTAGTTAATGCTCTTTTAGATAATGTTTATGATGGTGGTATGTTCACACCAAAAATAAATGGACTCAGAACGGTTAACTTTTTTAAGGGTAGACCTATTATTTAATGATTTTACCCATTTACTTATTATGAGAATATTAATTATATATTCAATATCAACTAGTTTATTCATTTTTAGTATGAAGAATTCAATATCTAATTAATAAACCCTTTCCGATGGTGATAAATGAGTATATTTATCTGTTTGTATCATAATAATTCTAATTAGATTATTAATGTTGATTTGTTTTTTAACCCGTAAATAAAAATAGGAAAAAAAGGATATAACCGACAATATTAAGGGTCTTAATATTCATACGGTGAGGGCCTTTTTGGGGTAAGTTATAGTAAGAAAAGACACCTCGTTTATCATCATATAATACTGGTCGACTAACTAAGTAATTATTGATATACATATCAAGACCTTTTGTTGTTTAATCGGTTTAAATTAGACATTGCTTCTTTATTGAAAACGAGGGTTATGTTACTTGAATACGTTATTTGAGGGGTAGTATTTAATTGTTTCATTATATGTAGACTATTTACACAAATATATGATGCATTATCTATTTTTTTCCTTTTTATTTTTGAATACGTTGGGAGAGGAATATTAAGAATCACGCTGTTTGTTTAACAGCGTGATTCTTTTATTAACACAGCAATATTAAGGGGGCTGTATTATCAATTAGTTATTTTTATTCAATACGGCATGATAACGAGAAAAAGCGGAGTCGAGATCGTTGATAAGATCGTCTACATTTTCAAGTCCAATATGCAAGCGGATGAGTGGCTTTGAACTATCCCATTGTGTTGCAGTGCGTAATTTATCAATACCAAATACGCCTAAAATAAGGCTTTCAAACCCTCCCCATGAAAAGCCCATTTTAAAATGTTGCATGTTCTCGACAAAGGCGGTAATTGAAGCCCGATCACCTTCTTTTAATACAAAAGAAAATAAACCATTAGCCGCGCTGAAATCACGTTTGAAAAAGGCATGCCCTGGGCAAGTTTCAAAAGCTGGGTGCCTTATGTGATCAACTTCAGGACGTGTGGCTAACCAGTTGGCGACTTTCAGTGCATTTTGTTCATGTTGCGCCATACGCACTCCCAGTGTACGAAGACCTCGACTGGCTAAGTAAACATCATCAGGAGAGGTACATTGGCCTAATAAATAACTGTGTTCCCTTAATTGATCCCAATGTTGTTGATTCGCTGTAGCTGTGCCCATCATGACATCGGAATGGCCTACAATGTACTTAGTGGCCGCTTGAATAGAAATATCAACGCCTAATTCAAAAGGGCGTGAATTAATAGGTGAAGCCCAAGTATTGTCTAACATAACCACTAGATCATGCTCATGTGCAATTTGACTTAAGGTTGGTACATCTTGAATTTCCATGGTAATGGAGCCCGGAGACTCTAAAAAGAGCACCTTAGTATTGGGCTGAATGAGTGTCGCGATGTCTTTACCAATGAGTGGATCATAATAAGTTGTTTCAATGCCAAAGCCTGCCAGTAGTTTATTACAAAGATCCCGAGTAGGTTCATAGACACTGTCAACCATGAGCAAATGATCGCCTGCTTTTAAAAAAGACAATAACGCGCCTGTAATTGCAGCTGAACCTGAAGGGTATAATGCAGTACCAGCGCCGCCTTCAAGTTCAGCAATAGCCGATTGAAAAGCAAAGTGAGTGGGGCCGCCACGTCGACCGTAAAACATTTCACCATTGGTTCTATTTTTAATGGCAAAGGCCATATCATCCATAGTGTCGAATGTCATGGTAGAAGCTCTAACCACTGGCGGATTGATCACGCCTTGGGTCCATTTTTTTTGTCGACCTAAGCTCACAATTTGCGTTTCTTTTTTCATAGCGCTGTTCCATTGAATACGAGGTGAATAACGGTATTTTAGCCATCTTAACATCTATACGGCTAAAATAAAGAGGCAAATGATCCCAATACTCAACTTGCTGTGGACCGCTTTCAGTCTTTATTGCATTTTGTACGGTGAGATCTATGCAGGAAGCTCAGCGATGGGAAGCGTAATGATGATTTCAACACCTTGTTGTTGCACTTTTTCATCAATATAATTGTTAGCTTGAATATGACCTTGATGAAATTGGGCGATCAGTCTTGCAATATAAAGCCCCAGACCCAGGTGGGGTTTTTCATGGTGTCCTTTGAGCGATTTTGTTGTTTGCAAGGGGGGACGAATAGAGATCATAGACTCAAAAATATGTTCTGACATATCGTCGGGTAAAAGTGGACCTTGATTAAATACTCTTATTTGTATTTGCTGATGCTTACTGGCTTTTGTTTTGTCCGTATTGTCTGATCTACGGTATGGAAGTAAGTTTAATGCAATATCAATGGGGTGACTTGCTTCATTAAATTCAAGTGCATTAGCAATAAGTTTGTCCATGAGTTGAGCAATATATTCAGGCACACCGCTGATAAAAATGGACTGTGAGGGTAAGCTTAAGGTAAATTTTTGATCAGGGTAGGTTAGTTGATAGCCTTGAATACAGCCGTTTATCACATCTGTCAGAGGAAAAACCTCTGTGTCGGCTTGCGTGATACTTTGTTCTAATCGAGTGGCTTCACTCATGTAGTTTAAAATCATACTCAGTCGATTAATCCCTTCTTGTGCACGAATGACGTATTTATCGGCGTTAGGGGGCAATAATTGTAAACTTAAGTGTTCAAGTGATGAGCGAACGACGGCAACTGGGGTACGTAACTCGTGAGATAATCGAGAAGACATATTCTCTAGATAGTGATTATATTGGCTTAATCGAGTGACAATATTGGCGAAACTACGCGATAAATCACCGATCTCATCCCTATTCGTGGAGGGAATGATAGGCTGTGTTATTCGCCCTTGGGCATCAATTGCTTGCTCTGCATCATCTCTTAATCGCCTGATCCGGTTCGAGATATTAGATGCAAAGAAAAAAAGAGCTAAGGTTCCCATACCCATGACAGTAATAATCATATCAAACAGTTTTTCAAGGGCTTTGTTGCGCAGGGTTCTTATCCCGTGGGTTGTTTCTTCCGCCACCACTACGCCCATGACATTATCATCAATCCAGATGGGGCTTGCAGCTGCGAGGACAACGGCTTTTTTGTCGGGTGTTAAGCGCCAACCTGAACCTTGTTGGCCACATAAGGCTGCACTGATGTAGCTGCCTTCTAATAAAGTGGAATCTTCAAGTGTATCAACAAAATCTTTAGGTGGTGTGGTTAAGACCTTTGCATACAGAGGATGTAAATACCTTTGTTTAATTGTTTGCCAGATACTTTTAGATTGAGACTCCTTGAATGTTCCAGCCCAGTTGTTTTGATTGTCATGTAAATCGCCGGAGCGGGCTAATACTCTACCATGATTATCCAGTACCCAAATGCGAGAGTGATTATGCCCCATTCCTTTAATGATTTGTTCTATTTCTGGTGAAGGCACCAGTACTGTTCCCAGTTTATTGACATCATCAATGGCGGAAGTGCCGACAATGGCGTCTAACTGACGTGTATTGCTATCGTTAACATCATATAATGCAAAGCCTAATTTACTGCCGAGCATGTTTAACGGCATTCTCAGTTCAATATTATAGCCTTGCTGTGTTTTACGCCATTGCCCTTGAATTTTAATTTCGGGTGTGACTGGGGTTGATTGAGTTGGATCCATTGGCAGCTGGAACGCACTGATCCAGCCATCTTTTATCGTGGAGACAATGTAACGCTTAAAGTGTCCATCAGGAGCCAAGGTTGCAATGGCTAAATGATCATTTTTATCTATGCTCAGTGAGTTTTCCCCACGATAAACCACATGGGGGTCGAAAACTTCAAAAAATGCATATAAGTAACCGGCATATTTACCGACCATATGAGTAAAATGGATCCCCAAGGTTTGATTCGTATCACGTTGATAAATGATATTATTGTCACCATAGTCAATGGCTTTATGCCAATAAGCTTGCCAGTCGTTTCGTTTGCCGTCCAGCTGTATGGGGCTCGAAAAAGGATAGGCGTATAAATCTCGTCCTTTTTTGACTTGTGTTAAAAAGCTGGCTTGGCTATTAAACAGTTTAGGTCTTTCATGTAAAGCTGTTGCTAAGGCTTGGGTGGTGCCTTCTAACGTTTTTTCTTGACCATGGCGTAAATACTTTTCCATTTCCCAGACATACTGATACCCAAGCCAAGGAAGGCAAAGTAAAAACAGGGATAAAATGGCCACTTTTGAGCGTAACCCCATGGGAAGATTAAACATGTTTTAAGATTGTGGATCCCAGCGATATCCCATGCCATAAACCGTATCAATACAATTAAAATGTGTGTCTTGTTCTAAGAATTTCTTACGGATCCGTTTAATATGTGAAGTGATAGTACTGTCATCGACAAAAATCTTCGCGTCAGTCATCAGGGCTTGGCGATGACGAACATGGCCTGGACGTTTTGCTAATGCATGGACCATCCAAAACTCAGTGACGGTGAGTTCAATTGCGAGGGTTTTCCAGTGAACTAACATCCTATTGAGATCGATACGTAAATGACCATGTTCTATTAAATCTTCTTGGGGGGGTTGGCTATCTTGTAAAGCGGAACGCCTAAAGAGCGCTGCTAGCCTCGCTAATAAATGCGGAAAGCTGACGTCTTTGCTTAAATAATCATCGGCACCGAGACGCAAGCCACAAACGGTATCAAAATCACTGTCTCTGGCGGTGAGAAAGATAATCGGTAAGCGGGTCGATAAACTTCTAAGGGCCTGACATAACGTAAAGCCACCATCAATTTCATTTTCTAAACCAATATCAATAATTGCCAAATCGGGTAATCTGATTTGAAAAGCTTGCATGGCACTGAGACGGTTAGCATAAGCCTGTACTTGATAGCCTTGCTGTTCTAATACTTCGGTGTAATTTTCTCTGATCGCGGGTTCATCTTCAACGATGGCAATTCGTTTCATTTAGGGTAACAGACTCATCGACAGCAGTTAGTATGTAGCGCCAGACTATACAGTAAATTACCGGAATGAGTAGCCCTCAAATACGATTGCCATATTGTAGCCACAATTGATCATTAAGTTGGCTTTATATTCGTGGAATTTTTAAGTTCATGAAGGTATTGATGCTATGCCTCAAATAAGGGGAGTCGCATCAATACCGATTAAGTACCCATAGTGAATAATGTAATGGGTTTTATTTAGGGCGGATTATATAATCATAATTATAACTTTCAAAATTAATGAACCGCGTTGAAGGTGTGCTGGCCACGACTAAATATAATATATCTCCTGCAGATGCATTTACATCCATAACTTCAGGGTTACCGGCACTGGTTTCGGGTAATTTATGGTAAATACGTTCTCCTGTGACAGGGTTATAAACAACAATTTGCACTCTAAATTCTGCATAATTAGGATTGGTTATTGCTGGATTAATACCTATTTCATATAAAGTATCTTCTGTAACATCAACTTCATACGCATTATAGGCCCAAGAAGCGATTTTGTAGCGACTGGGAACAGTATGCCATGCATCACCTGTACCGTTCACATCGTAAAATTCAGTGACTTTATTATCGATCTCTTCTTCAGGGTAAGGCTCTTCTTGCCGATTGTTCACGCTAACCATGCGATTATAAGAAGCAATCTCAGAAGCAAGAAAGGTGTCTCCAAAAGGCATATCCCATGTCATAATTCGGGCTGTAAAATCTGAGAAAACTTCTCTCATGTCAAACCCGGAATTTTCAAGTATGGTATACATGGCTTCGGTTGGTTTTCCGCTTAAAGGGGCGAGATTATGGACATTTCGATTAAATACATAACCAATAAAGTTATCACTGAGAATATTATGGGTCACATAATGTTCAAAGATACTGGCACCGTATTGATGTCCCCCTTTGTAGTAATCAATGATCCCGTCTTCAAACACTGAACTTTGAGTTGTCCAAAGTGAGAGCTGAGGCTGAAGGGTATAATAACCAAGTAAGGTATCCTTTGCCGTTGGCTTTTGAGAAAATGCTCCCCATGAAGCACTCGATTCTGCTAAGAATTTGGTTGAGCCACCCGTTCTAGATTGATAAGCATGGAAGTTTTCATGTAACACATATTGATTCCATGGACTGTCGAAATTGAATTTACTCACCCAAGATTTGCGATACCCCTCAGTTAAGAGTAACTGTCTGGGTTTTGCAAACTCGGCACAAAAGGCTTCGTGTTTATACATACCCGTTGTCATGACATTATGTTCCCAGGTCATATCATGACCACTCAGTTGATACTCAAAGCTTTCTTGAGTCGTATCTGTTATGCCTTCAGGCCAGAAGATACAATAATAGGCGCCACAGAGATACAGAGGATATTCTGGATCTGGGGGATTCATAACCGTTGTATCACTGCACTCTTCTCCTAATGCTTGAATTTGATCTGAACTTAAACTGTCATTAAAGACCCTTAAATCCCACACTTTACCCGCATAAGGGCCAACGGTGACTTGCCCAGCCAGAGCGTGTAATTGTGAGGTATCAACTAAGGTTTCTTGTTGATGACCATTTAAAAAGGTGGTGATTTTGTCATTACTGAGTTGAAGAGCATAATGATTGCAGCTTCGATGTTTCAGCATACCATTATCATTATTGACTGTAATCGGATTGGTTTGAGTCGATAGTGTACTGTTTATCTTACCTAATACTTCTTCAATCACGAGACTATCACTGCTTAACACTGTGCCACTTTGATTATCGGTGGTCGGCGTGAGTTTAAAAGACAGTGTCATGGGCGTCGAGACCGATTTATCGGTAAAATCGATAGTGACACTTTTATCATTCATGTCTACACGACTCTCAAAGGGAAAGAGGCCTTCACTGTTATGCTCCCTTAAACTAGTGGTGACAGGGTGTTGATTGTCAGAAAGGTCGGTGTAAGTAAATTGCAAGGGAGTGTAGCTAAATAAATGATCAAATGTTCCATTATCAATTTGAGTCAAAGCGCAGCTAGCTTCACATCGATTACTGGAACAGGTTGAGCCTGTGTCGCAGGTACCACAACCAAGTGTGTTGCCTAAACCATCACGAATGACCCCACACTGAGCCCCAAAAGCATTACAAGCAGCAACGATTTGTGTATTATCAATGGGCTGACAAAGGTTGAGATCGCAAGCCTCATTGGTTGAACAAACCCCACATTCAAGTGTGCCGCCATTACCATCGCTTATAGCACCACATTGGGCGCCCTGAATTTGACAAGCATTCGTTGCATTTGAAGACTCAACTAACAGTCCATCAAATTGTACAATGTTGTTTTGCGTGGTGACATGAGGACTGGCAGCTAAGCCTAAATAAATGTCTTCTGTCATGGGGATTGTTTTTTGAGTGGTGAGTTGCCAGTTTGTTCCGTCAAAAGAGTAATGACCTGTGAAGATATCGCCATCACGGGTTAATTTTAGCCATACAGGGCCTTGACCAACATTTTTGCCCCAATAATTAGAGCGGGCATTCGTGTCAGCTCTCCATTGAAGGGCAACATATTCATGGGCAGAATAATCCAGCGCCACATTTTTAGCACCAGTGGCGAGCGTTTCTCTAAACATGACCGCGCCTTTAGCCCATGGATGGGTATTTTCCACGCTTAACACGCGAACGGTAATACTGGCATTTCCTGTGACGGGGATATAAACATAATAAAAATCATCTTGCTCTCCCCAAATATCATTACCTGAGCCAGTTAACGTAATGACATCTAATAATTCTACGGCATTACCGGGGTAATTGACTTGTCCTATATCCTTTTGTTGCCAAGATGCAATACTAGAAGCAAAGCTTATGCTACTATAAAGTATTAAGATCATAATACTAACAAAGACATAGGCCCGCTTAATAAAACGACAATGATAAGTGTTCATTTTATTTTCCTTAATCTTTCATTATTGATCGTATTCCTAACGTGAATGCAAATAGAGTGTCCTAACACTATCTGATTTCATATTAGTATTGTGTTGTTATGTTTTAGAGGGAGTAATAAGCCTCCTTGCACGGTTTTCCATTTAAATGCTGCAATGTGATGGCTTTATCTGAAGCATGAGATAATGCGCCTTACAATAGAGCAATGTGACTGAATTATGTCATCGCACCTTGGATGCGATGACATAAGATAAGTAATGTTATCTGGCATAAATCAAGGCAACTTCAGCATCCGATAGGGCTTTTTGATAGAGACGTAGATCATCCATATAGCCTTTAAAAGCGTTGGAGTTCCCATCTCCTCCGCCAGAGCCATCACCAATGGCGGACTCATATTTATTAATATCTCCTAATAATCCGGTTAAGTTTGTTTGTCCAACCAGTAGGCCATCAATATAAAGATTGAGTTCGTTATTGGCGAAGCCAAATGTGGCGGCAATATGATGCCATTGTCCATCGGTGAGGTTGGTATTACCGGCAATAAAGTTTTTATTTTTATTGCTGTGGCTGGTGTGATCATAGCTGCCCACATAGGCTTTGATCCCTGTGCCGTTATTGGCTAAGGTGAGTGCAAAACCTGAGCGACTATTGTAATAATACTTATTACTGATAATAATCTGTTCACTGCTGACCCCAGGATCGGGTTTCACCCAAGCGGAGAGACTAAAATCATTATCAGTATTTAGATCTAAAAAGTCATACACAGGGTATTCGCTCAAATAATGCAGAACAGTATTGCCATCAAAATAGGCTGCGGTATTAATCGCTCCAGCATGTTCAAAGGTGATCCCCGTTTTGGCAATATAGGCTGGAATGCCTGAGGCACTGTCAATAATAGGGCTATTGTTATCATTATCAAATGAGTAATGCAGCACGAGTGGATCGCTTGACTCCCTCACCCATAGGTCAACATTGACACTGTTCCCTAAACGGCCATTGTGTGTAGTGGCATAGCTGAAACGCTCTCGGCCAACAAAATTTACATTAGGAGTATATTCAAAGCTACCATCGAGGTTAAGGGTTAAGCTCCCATTTTCAACATCCTGTGTTAATGTTGCTATGCTGGCATGGGTATCGTTAGTCAATACGCCTTGTAGAGCACTCACATTGAGAACGGTATTCGGGGGAAGGGTATAGTGATCGTTAATTGCGGTTGCATAATTGAGAAAAGGCAAGCAAGCCTGAGCAATTCGCTCGCCAATGACGATATAGCTGTCACTACCATAATGATAATATGGACGTTGATCGCCTGTGTAAACTAATGCAGCTAAAGGATCGTTGTTGGCGACATTGGCTTGTGCGGCCATGACAATATCGCCAGCTTGACCACGGTTGTCGTTGATTTGCGTAATAATTACGGGTAAATCTGCTTGATTAAGATCTTGTCTGACTGAGGTGATGAGGTTGGTTAGGTGTGTTTCATAAAGCAGTTCGCTACCAAAGGTGTCATTGTAGCCTTGGAACCAAATAAAGCCCGCTAATTCATAATCAATATTGTTAGCAATAAGTTCATTTTGAAGGAAATCATTAAAACCAGTGATAAGCTGATCATATAAATTGCCATCGTCTCCACCAAAGGCTTGCGGACGCCAGTGGGCGGTATTATCTAAGGTTGTCCCCCCTTTTGCACCTTTAAATAAGTAGATATTTTCAGGCAATACACTACCAAGAATATGCCCCATTTTTAACTCGACGCCGAAATGACTGCTACGGGAGCCAAAACCAGGTTGAAGTCCACTTAATCCTCGAGTATTTGAAATGATATTTTTAATCAATACATCGTCTCGTGTACCTGTTAGGTCAGCGCCTGATGTTGCAGCTAAACCACTGTTGGAGCCGTATCCTTCCATATTGGACTGTCCTGCCATGAGGTAGACTTTAGCTTTATCATTATAATCTTGAATAACATCAAGGTTTGAGAAGACAGCTTCAGCAGTGCTCGTGGTGACATGGGGGCTGGCGGCTAACCCTACATAGTAATTTTCTCCCATAGAGATGGTTTTACTGGTGGTGAGTTGCCAGTTTTCACCATCAAGCGAATAGTAGCCTGTGAATAAGTCTCCCTCTCTTTGTAGTTTTAACCAGACAGGGCCTTGACCAACATTTTTGCCCCAATAATTCGAATAGGTATCGGTATTGGCTCGCCACTGCAAAGCGACGTGTTGATGGGCTGAATAATCAAGTGCCACATTTTTAGAACCAGTGGAGAGCGTTTCTCTAAACATGACCGCGGCTTTAGCCCATGGATGGGTATGTTCAATACTGTGGACTTTGGTGATAATTGTGGCATTACCTGTGATGTTTTTATATAGAAAATAAAAATTATCTTGGTCTCCCCAAATATCATTACCTGAGCCTTGAATGGTGATAAGTTGTTCACTGTCAATGACGTGTGAACCAGGGTGATTGGCATTGCCGATATTCATTGCTTGCCATTGATTGACATCAGTTTCTATTTTTATATTGGCATAACTCATGCTCTGATATAAAAATAATAAAATAAACATTAAACCTAATAGAAATAAATGAATTACTGTTGATCTAAAACCCAATTTAACCGACATAACAGACTCCTTGTTATATAAACGGGGTAAGAAATATTGATTTAAGGTGTATAACGAAATTATTAATAAATTAATTTATAAAGCTTAGGAAAGATAAAACTTAAAGTCTAAGTTTTTTATAAAAAGCAATATTGTTTTACTTGGTTTTTAGTTGTTGTTTTATAATGTTTTTGCATATTATTTTTTTATGGATAGTGATTGGCTACAAGGTAAAAGACGGAACTATGCCCTTAAAGTTTTTAGTGTTTTAATATTAAAATTAAAACGTAATAATATTTACCTCAATGTTAATAACAAAATAATCATAAAAAGTGAATATATTCGTTTATGAATTAATATCTACTGGACACTTTTTTCATTGAATAAAGAGAATAAAGAGAAATATAGAAAGAAAATGACACTTTTATGACATATTTCATCTTTAATTGAACACAAGCTTTACTCTTTAATGTTATTTATTTTTGTTTTGATATACCGACAGCAAGTTAGGATGCTTGGGGCTGTGATAACAGTCTTTTTTATGTGTTTGTTGATGTAACAGTCACAAGGTATCGAGACATGAGAGAGTGAAATGAAAAAAAATGTCATAACGTGGTTTTTAGTGGGGGTAATTAATTTTTCCCAAATCAATATGAGTATGGCGCAGGAAAAATGGGAGCATCAGGCGCCAGTAACAGAAATAAGTCAAGATGGCACTTGGATTGGGTTAGGCTCTGGAATTGTGATTGGGGCGGCTGTTGGTGGGCCATTAGGGGCAATTATTGGTGCATTTACCGGTGGGCTGATTGGTAAATCAACAGATAAACAAATAGCATTAGAGAAGAATCAGCGGCAATTAACTCAGAGTCAAACTGAGATCAACAGGCTTAAACAATGGCAACAAGTGTCGATAGAAAAACAAGCGGAATATGAAAAAATGGAGCAAGTGTTAACGGCTTTGTCGTTAGGCTTAACCATTCAATTTAAAACGGGATCATCAGAGATTGAAGCACACTTTAAAAAGCAACTGCAAGATGTTGCCACTGTGATGCAGTTATCTCCTCAATGGGTGATCACTTTAACGGGTTATGCTGATCGTCAAGGTCACAATGATTTTAATCAGGCATTATCGCAGCAAAGGGTGGCTGAAGTTATGCAATATTTAAAACGACAAGGTGTAGAAGATAATCGGTTAGTGGCCGTTGCACTTGGCGATCGTTTTCCTGTTGCAGAAAAAGCGTCATTGGAAAATAATTTTTTTGATAGAAGAGTGACGTTACAACTGGAGTCTATATTAGTAAACAATTGATGAAATAAGAGTTATTGATATTGAGGCTTCAATAACTCTTATTATTGATCAAGAAAGGATACAATTATAGAATGTTATTCCATAATGATGCCGCTAAAATTGCCCCAAGGAGCGGACCGATAACGGGTACCCAAGCATAATGCCATTGTGACGTGCCTTTATTAGCGATAGGTAAAATGGCATGGGCAATACGGGGACCTAAATCTCGAGCGGGATTGATTGCATAACCTGTTGGTCCGCCTAAAGAGAGGCCTATTCCCCAAACGAGCATAGCCACCAAATAAGGGACGGCGGCTGCGGCTATTTCCCCCGAGGAAACAATGGCGCCAATGCCAAAAATCAGCGCGACAGTCCCGATAACCTCAGTGATCAGGTTACTGGGTGAATGTGCGATGGCTGGAGAGGTACAAAAAACGGCCAGTTTAGCCTCTTTGTCTTCGGTTTCTTTCCAGTGAGGTAAATAAGTCAGCCAAACTAAACTGGCACCGATAAAGCAGCCTGCTATTTGAGCGAGGCTGGCGGTGATGACATAATAGAGCGAGTCATATACTCCAAGAAAGTATTTTGCTAACGTCACCGCTGGATTAATATCCGCTTGCGGTGAGCCACTTGAGCTTGCCACGAAGACACCAATCATAACTGCAAATGCCCAACCCGCTGTGATGGTTATCCAGCCACCGTTATTTCCTTTTGATTTTGACAGTACAACATTGGCGACGACGCCGCCGCCAAATAAAATTAAAAATAAACTGCCTAAAAATTCACCCAGTAAATATTCCACAACTATTATCTCCCTTATAATTGATATTGTTAGCCTCTATTGGATTAATCAATAAAGGCATATTCATCTTACTTAGAGCGTATTCGAGATACGGCATCTAACCAGCCATCATAAAGTGTCGTTTGAAGCGCTTTCTCCATTGTGGGTGTGAAGCTTTGTTCACAATGCCAAAGTTGGCTTATTTGTTCTAGAGACTTGAAGGTGCCTGTATAAAGTCCTGCAAGGTATGCTGCGCCTAAAGCCGTTGTTTCTTGAACGACAGGGCGATCAACGGTTGCGCCGAGTATATCTGATAGAAATTGAACAACCCAATTATTGGCGACCATGCCACCATCGACCCGAAGAGTATTGGGGCGGACGGCGCCATCGCTTTCCATGGCGCGCTTAAGATCTTTCGTTTGATAGCAAACAGATTGCAGACCTGCGCTGACTATTTCACCAATACCTGTATCGCGAGTGATGCCTAAAATAGCGCCTCTTGCTTGCGGATCCCAATAAGGGGCCCCCAGTCCTGTAAACGCAGGCACCATATATACACCATGATCAAGGGGTGTTTTTTCAGCAAGAGATTCGGTTTCATGTGCATGTTCAATAAGCTGTATACCATCTCTTAACCACTGTACTGCAGCGCCGGCCACAAAAATACTGCCTTCTATCGCATAAGTTACCTTACCATTTAATCGATAGCCAACTGTGGTTAATAAACGATTTTTTGAGCGTAGGGCTTCATCACCCGTATTGAGCATCATGAAGCATCCTGTTCCATAGGTGCTTTTGACCATGCCTTTCTCAAAACAAGCTTGACCGATGAGAGCGGCATGTTGATCGCCTGCCATGGCTGAAATCAAGACCTCTTCTCCAAAAATGCTTTTTTCGGTTTGTCCAAAATTTGCGCTACAATCTTTGACTTCAGGTAAGATTTTAGCTGGAATTTCAAGTCTATCCATCAACTCTTGATCCCATTCTTGTTGATGGATATTAAATAAGAGTGTGCGAGATGCATTGGTTGCATCTGTCATGTGGCTTTTTCCAGCAGTTAAGCGCCATAATAAGAATGTATCCACAGTTCCAAATGCCAGTTCCCCTTTTTCGGCGCGAGTTCGAGCGCCTGGGACATTATCTAAAATCCATTTTATTTTGGTACCAGAAAAATAGGGATCGACTAATAGTCCAGTTTTATCCATGACAATGTCTTCAAAGCCATTATCAATCAAGTCTTGGCAGTAATCGGCGGTCCGTCTATCTTGCCAGACAATGGCGTTATAAATGGGCTTACCGGTTTTTTTATCCCAAATGATGGTGGTTTCTCTTTGATTGGTTATACCGATACAGGCAATATCAGCGCCACTTAATCCTTTATTTGCTAATGCTTGATGACAGGTCGATAGGGTTGTACTCCAAATTTCTTCTGGATCGTGTTCAACCCAACCATTACTAGGATAAATTTGTTTGAATTCTTTTTGAGCTGAACTTACAGCAAGCCCTTTTTCATTAAAAATAATGGCACGAGAGCTGGTGGTACCTTGATCGATAGTGAGGATGTAGGTTGACATGAGGGCCTCTTGTTCTTATTAATGTTGTTTTTAAGGTTTAAGTTGTCCATTGAGCCAGAATGCTCGATACTAAACATAAAAAAAGCAAAATAAAAGAACAAAAGTGAAGCTAAATGTTGTTTATTTTTCGATTTGCTAATTTTATATACGCTTTATAACGAGTTGTCCGATAGTACCAAAGTCGTCTAATTGTAACAAGCTGTATACATTTATGATTCATTTGAGCCGTATATAGGTATATTATTCACTGTTTTGTAAAGTTACACCTCAGCCTTGCAGAGGTTAGTTCCATGGTTTTGGTAAGCTTACAGGGCAAAGTAAGGAAAGGGTTACTGGTGAGGTTTTAAAGTACTTTAGGGATATGTTAGCATTTAGCCCTAACATTGATGAACGCGTTGAATGATGGGATGTGGAGAGAGTAAAATCATGAGTCAAAAGCTACGGCAAATGAAAATCATAGAGCTAGTAAAGGCCCAAGGTTTTATTACAATAGAAGATTTAGTCGCCTATTTTGAAGTGACACCACAAACGATCAGACGAGATTTAAATCAACTGGCGGAACAACAACTTATTAGGCGCCATCACGGTGGCGCAGGCTCTGAGTCTAGTACAGAAAATACTGCCTACAGTACACGAAAAATTTTACAATTATCTGAAAAACAGAGAATTGCAGATGCTGTTGCTGAGCAAATTCCCGATAATGCATCATTATTTATTAATATTGGCACCACCACCGAAACCATTGCAAAAGCCTTACTAAATCATAAAGGGTTACAGGTTGTGACTAATAATATTAATGTCGCCTCGATATTACGAGTGAAGGAAGATTTTAATGTGATTATTGCTGGTGGAATAGTCAGAAGCCGTGATGGTGGGGTAATTGGAGAGGCCACTCAAGATATTATTGATCAGTTTAAAATGGATTTTGGAATAATAGGGATCAGTGGTATCGATAATGACGGCTCATTATTGGATTTTGATTATCAAGAAGTGCGTATCGCACAAGCGATTATTAAAAACTCTCGTACGGTATTGTTAGCGGCTGATCATTCTAAGTTTGGCCGCAATGCCATGGTCAGACTCGGCAATATTGATCAAGCCAATGTGTTGTTTACCGATCAAGAACCTCCAAGGCCTATTCAAACGTTATTGAATCAACATGATATTAAGTTAGTGATTGCATCTGAGTAATCAGGCTTTCTGCTAAGTGTTGTTGCTATTCAGCTTTGCTTTACTGCTAGGAGACTCGTTAAAGCCTATAACTGAAAATATAAAGCTGACATTAGCGATTGCTCATTCTCTTTTTCTTGAAAACATTCGTTAAAATGGATGTTTTTTTATGCTATTTTTATTACGAATGTCATGCTAAATAGATAAGGAGCAGTGATTGCTGAGGGCATTAAAGGAAAGCCGTGACAAGATAGGCTTATTGAGTGGATTATTATTAATCAGCCTCTTTAATCAGGGTTGTACACAGTATTGGCAGAGTAAGCAGTATGGTGTTGATTCTGTTTGTTATCATAGCTTGGCAATACAGCTCCCTGCACAGTGGATACAGTTTGACCCGATTTTATGCACAAGACTGACTCAACCTCAACAAAAAATGAAATTAACAAAAAACCAAGTGAATCATTTTGTGGGGTTTTTATGGAGTGTCGACATTCCAGTACCTGAACTGTTTGCTTTGAGTAAGGTATTACCTAAAACCACTTTAGAGTTATTACGCAGTGTTGAGTTAAGAGGTGTGTCTTTAAGTGATGCGGAAGATATGGCTAAGTACTTAGTGAATGTGCCTGAGCTCTATTCCATTCACAATATTGCTTTTTTTGATGAAAATACGTCTCATATTATTGGCCGGCAGTGGCATGAGATTGACTACAGTGATGAAGGGCTGAGCTGGCAACAGCAGCAAAAAACATATGCAGCTTATGATATTACAAATTTTAAAAGTGTGGCGAACTTGAAAAAGTTTTTCCAAGTTGAATCTACGTTACCTTATTTTAAAGAAGCATATCAATAAAAGGAAGTGCGTATCTACTTACTTTAGAAGTGAGGGAGCATCTTTAAATGTTTTGTTCCATTCGTTCTTGAATTATTCAAAGTAGCCCATAATCGGGTTGTTAGCCATTTATATACGGATAAGAGTGTTTATTGAATCCAGCCTCCAATGGTGATATATCGCTTGTAGTGGTTTTGTGTGTGAGAGCCTCTGTAGCACGCTGTCAACCTATCTGGACTGCATGGATAGTGGGAAATGCCTTAAATTATTGAGAACAATTTTGGTCTTGGGCGTTCTACGACTTCAAATGGCATCCTTGCTTAAGTGCCAGCCAAATCTCCCTATTTGTCACTCATAGAAGCCATGTTATGACTTTCACTTTGAAGTCGAAGGCATACAGATGCATTCACACTGTTGAATAAACAGCAAATAATTAAAAGTTATGGCTCCCTATTTTTCGCTTAAAGAGGTGATTATGCCATCTTTGTCTCCGCTCGAATGCCTTGCTACCCTAAGCAAAGCAAAGCAAAGCAAAGCAAATCAAATCAAATCAAATCAAATCAAATCAAATCAAATCAAATCAAATTACTTCAGTTTTCTTTACCCTGTTTCATTCAGGATATTTTTTATTGGAATGTTAAAGTTATTCCGATAGGGACTTAAAAAGCAAAAGTAGCTTGTTTTTCAATTTAGGTTACTTAGCGTAGCGAGCTTTATTTAAATAAACAGTGAATAATTAGAAGAAAGAGGCAATCAAAATTGTGAACTAGCGCAGTATGTTAATACAAATGAGGAATAGGTGAGTTTGTCAGTTATTGATAGCATCATGTTGTTAAAAATATACATCAATTTTATACTGAACATGGAGAATTGAGCTTTAATGACTTTTATAATGTCTTCATTGAGATTAATAAGGCCATGAGTGCTGGTATTTAAAATGAAAATACATTGTCAACGGATGCTATTATAGGGTCATTATTTTAAGAAATTTAACGACAACATACATAACTAGTGCTACTTTCTACACTTTTCTCGTGGTTTATTTTTATTTCATTATACTATTCAACATGATAATTAACAGGCTCGCCAGTACGGCTCAATGCCTAAAGGACTTAGGTTTTAATAATGACAAAACGAATGATTAATCAATGGCTGTTCGTCATGATGGTGGTGTTATCGTTATCCAGTTGCGTGAGTTGGTTCGCGCCGAATGTGGAAAAGGAATTAATCTCGTTACAAGCAGGTGAATATACACTCGATAAGTCACATGCGGCATTATTGTTCAAAATTCAGCACTTAGGGTTATCAACGTATGTTGGGCGTTTTAATCAATTTGATGCAGAGCTTAATTTTGATCCCAATAACATGGCGTCTGCATCACTAAAAGCGACAGTGAATATTCGCTCTATTGATATTAATAATGCTGATTTGGCTGGGACCTTACAAGATACCACTTGGTTTGATAGTGAACGCTTTCCACAAGCCACATTTATGTGCCATACTGTGACACCACTGTCTACATTACAATCGAATAACCGTTTTAATTTCTCCGGCGATCTCACTCTGAGGGGAGTGACTAAACCTGTGATATTTACAGCGACTTTTCATGGTGGAGCAGATAATTGGCTGACAGGGAAATACACCATTGGATTTAGTGCTGTCGGTCAAATCAAACGGTCTGACTTTGGTATGGACAGTTATATTCCGATTGTTGGGGATGAGGTTGAATTAGAAATTTATGCTGAGTTTTTGAAACAGGGATAACTGAGGATAGCGCAAATATTTTCTTTGTGGCGATTTATCTTATTTCCAACTCACAGCCTTCAAAGTTGACATGCATTTTTTCTTAATAACTATATGTCTTATATGTAAATCGGCTTGAAGAACCGCACCTTCAAGCCATTTCAAGAGAGACTACTTTGCTTAAGCAAAATGTGAGTGTGTATCTAGGGTATGTGTATCGCTTTATTTAGCCAAATTTCAACACTGCTTCAGGCACAATTGTCTGTGACTTTTTTGCTAAGTAATCTTCAAGTTGCTGTTGTTGTGCCTCATTGAGGTATAAGCCTAGTTTACTGCGGCGCCAAAGAATGTCTTCTGCATGTATTGCCCATTCATTGTCTGTCAAATAATCAATTTCTGCCGCGTAGAGATCGGCGCCAAAGTGTTTACCGAGATCCTCAAGTGCTGTGGCTTCAACTAAAAACTCAAGACAAAGAGTGCCGTAGCTGCGAGCGAAGCGTGCGGCCATCGATGGTGTTAACCAAGGGAAGTGACTGAGAAGCTGCGCTTCAAACATTGACTTAAAATCTTGAGGACTGGTACTAAGACTATCGTGACTCGAACTCTTATCTGGATGATGATTAATCGTGACATGTTCGGCGCCGGGTAAAGGTGTCTCAGCAGTCCATTGCTCACCCATTTTGTCATAGTATGGTTTGAGCTTTTTCATTGCCGTTTCGGCTAATTTTCGATAGGTGGTGATTTTGCCACCAAAGACAGAAAGCAACGGGGCGATTGCGTTGTCATCTTCAATTTCAACGGTGTAATCTCGAGTGATGGTGGAGGCTTTATCCGACTCATCATCACATAAAGGTCTCACTCCAGCGAAGCTTGAAACGATGTCATTTGTGCTTATTTGCTTTTTAAAATGCAGATTGACCAAGGTGATTAAGTAGTTTTTCTCTTCATTTGAAATGCTGACCTTACTGGGATCGCCTTGGTATTCGACATCCGTTGTTCCGATGAGTGAAAAATCATCATGATAGGGGATCACAAAGACAATACGTTGATCTTCATTTTGTAAAATATAGGCTTCTTTTTCATCATGGATTTTAGGCACAATAATATGACTGCCTTTGATAAGGCGTATACCATGAGCTGCGTCAAGCTTGAGTCCTTCTTCAATGAACGAGGCGACCCATGGGCCAGCTGCATTGACTAATCCTTTGGCATAGACACATTGTTTTTTATGAGTGAGTTGATTTTCGAGGTGGATCTCCCATAAGCCATTTTTTCGTTTCGCACTGACACAGCGGGTTTGAGTGACAATGTTGGCGCCATTATTTCTAGCGGCAATCGCATTAAGGACGACAAGTCGAGCATCATCAACGTAACAATCTGCGTATTCAAATCCTTTTTTAATATTTGCTCTTAAGGGACTTTGGTTATTAAATTTAATGCTCTTTGAACCTTTTAGAGTTTCTCTTTTTCCTAAAAAGTCATAAAGAAATAATCCCGCTCGAATCATCCATGCTGGACGAAGATGTGGCTGGTGCGGAAGGCGAAAACGTAAAGGAGAGACAATATGGGGCGCTTTTTTTAGCATGACTTCTCTTTCTTCTAAGGCTTCTCGCACTAAACGAAATTCATAATGTTCTAAATAACGTAATCCTCCATGAATAAGCTTACTGCTTGCAGAAGAAGTCGCTTGTGCTAAATCACTTTGTTCACACAGAAAGACTGATAAACCGCGTCCTGCAGCATCGGCAGCGATACCCACACCGTTGATCCCGCCGCCAACGATGAATAAATCAACTACCTCTTGTTTCTTGGTCATTTATGGCCCCTTAAATGGCGATGTCGTTCAGTGTGTTTAAATGAGTAGCTTTAAATCAGTGTATTGAAATAAAAATGTCGACATAAACGTTTTAGGTTACAGCTATAACAAATTACTTATTGCCATAAGTATAATACTGTATGTTCGTTTGTGTGTCTTATTTTGACAATTTAGCGTTTAAAAGTGATTCTTTCAATCTTTTTCGAACTTTTTCGAACATTTGGTGTTGTTAAATGGGTATTATTTGGGGAAGTATTTGATTTTTATAGAGGGGGTGTTTTTCAGTTTATTTTTTAAATGTCAATAAATAGGATTTAATTGTGTCGTTATTTATGTGTTACCGTATTGGAATTGTTATTTAAGGTGTAGAGGTGAGCGTGAATCGAAAAATGGTGACGATCCTATTAAGTGGTATCGGTTTGTTAGCGAATGGGGCATTTGCGTCGGAGAATGCAATTGAAAAACAAGTTAATTTGACCCGATATAAGCAAGATGTGAGTCGACTGGCAAGCGATCAATTTGGCGGTAGAGGACCCTTATCAGAAGGGGAAACGTTAACGCTCAATTACTTAGTCAAGCGGTTTAAGGAAATGGGATTAAAACCTGGGTGGGGTGACAGCTATTTACAGCCGGTGCCACTGGCTAAAATTACCCCAGAAAAAGGCATATTGCTAAAGGTGGGAGCGCTTGATTTTAAGAATGGAACTGATTTTACTGTACGCTCTGAGCGTATGGATAAACAGATTAATCTGGAAAAAAGTGAACTGGTTTTTGTGGGTTATGGGATTAATGCACCTGAATATGGCTGGAATGATTATCAAGGACTTGACGTTAAAGGAAAAACAGTAATTATTCTTGTTAATGATCCTGGTTTTGCGACCCAAAATCCAAGATTATTTAAAGGTAATGCCATGACCTATTATGGACGCTGGACCTATAAGTATGAGGAAGCGGCTCGTCAAGGGGCGAAAGCGGCGCTTATTGTTCATGAAACAAAGCCTGCTGCTTACGGCTGGGGAGTAGTAGAAAACTCTAATACTGGCAGTAAATTTACTTTGGTGGATGATAACAATAATCAAGATAAATTAGCCATTATGGGCTGGATACAAAAAAATGTGGCAATACAAATTTTTGCTAAGGCGGGATTTGATTATAATAACCAAAAACAGCGAGCAGAGAAAAAAGATTTCCGGCCGGTGCCATTAAAAATGTCAGCCAGTTTGACCTTAAATAACACCATTGAAAAAGCCCAATCTTATAACGTATTGGCTTTATTACCCGGCAGTCAACGTGCCAATGAAATGGTGGTATTGCAAGCACATTGGGATCATTTAGGGACAGTGATTGATGATAACGGTAAACAGCATATTTATAACGGGGCTGTTGATAACGCCAGTGGTGTTGCGGGAGTATTAGAGCTAGCGCAGATTTTTAAAACTCAGTCTAATGATAAACCTTTTGAGCGCTCTATTTTATTTGCCTCTTTTACTGCCGAAGAGACAGGCTTGATTGGAGCGCAACACTTTTCGTTAAATTCCCCTGTACCTTCAAAAGAGTTGGTGGCGTTTCTTAATATTGATGGCATGAATGTGAACGATGAAGTCAGTTATATTTTACGTTATGGTGAGGGAGTATCGACATTAGAAACGGATTTAGCTGCGGCCGCCAAAGCGCAGGGACGAAAGGTGAAAGGGGATCCTCGCCCTGAAAATGGATTATTATACCGCTCAGATCATTTTGCTCTCGCTCAGCAAGGTATTCCAGGATTATTATTTATGAGTTTAGGGGATACTGATCCAGACTATATTGCTCATAAATACCATACCGATAAAGATGATTATTCGCCAAGTTGGTCCTTAGGTGGAGTGAAGCAAGATTTAGGCTTAATTGGCGATATTTTGGCTAAGCTAGCCAATAATAATGATTGGCCTAAGTGGCTAGAAGAGTCTGATTTTAAAAAGCGCCGCGCGCAAGATGGTCGCTAATATTTTTATCTGATTTAGCGACTAATATTAAAGCAGCCAAGCACCTAACACCATTAGCCATGTGAGCCCACATAAGACTAAGCTGACAAAAACAGCGGCAGAGGCAATATCTTTGGCTTGGCCACTTAAGGCGTGGTGTTCACTACCGACTCTATCAACAACGGCTTCGACGGCCGAATTAAGTAATTCTGTGATAAGTACAATGAAAAGTGTCATAACAAGAATGAGTTTTTCGACGAGTGAAACATTAATGAGTAATGCCGTAGGTAACAGAATAATGGCTAAGATTAACTCTTGTCTAAAGGCGGCTTCATGTTTCCAAGCTGCAGCCAGCCCTTTCATAGAAAACCCCGTTGCTTTAATGACACGTTTTATACCGTGATTATTTTCTGGTTTCATAACGCCCTTTAATAATATTAAGAATACGAATATTTTATACTCGATAGAAAGAATAATAAATGCGGTTAACGCCATCATCTGCATTGAAGCGGCCAGAGTATAAACCTAAAGGCCGTAATAATGCTAATTTAATCGACTTGGCGCGGGAGGATATTGTTGAACTTTACATTTTTTGAGTGGAGTCATTAACAGATAGTCAGAATAATCTTGATGTGCGTACTATTCTTGTTAATTGGACTGGGCTATATCGCTGGATCAAGGAAAGAGATGCAAATATGTTTAAAATATTATGTTTGTCGATAGGATTACTTTATCTAGGCGCTCTTTTTGCAGATGAACTGGCTTGGCGCCCACCGATCCAATTGGCTACAGAGTTAAAAGACGATCTTATTGTTACCGATTATCTTGTGAGTGAAAAGCTAGATGGGATCCGGGGTTATTGGAGTGGAACTGACTTTTATACCCGTTCAGGTAAACCCATTTCGGTTCCGACTTGGTTTACTCAAGGTTTCCCTCGTTACCCGTTAGATGGTGAATTTTGGCTAGGGCGGGGACGGTTTCATAAAATATTGAGTGTGATCAAGCAGACCCAAGCTGAGCCCCAACAATGGCAGTCAGTTCGTTTTATGGTATTTGATTTACCTGCATCGGAGGTTACTTTTGAGGCGCGCTACGAGTTAATGCGCTCATCGCTGAAGGGGCGCTCTATTTATTTAGATGTGATCCCCCAGATAAATGTCAATTCTCAAGCTGAGTTAAATGCATTATTAGAAGATACCCTCAATAAGGGGGGAGAAGGCTTGATGTTGCATCATAAAAAAGCGTTATATAAAGTAGGCAGAAGTTCGCAAATATTAAAACTTAAACCGCTTTATACCGCCAGCGCAAAGGTGATTGGTTATCAGGAAGGCAAAGGCCGCTTTCAAGGTATGATGGGGGCATTAGTGGTACAAATGCCCGATGGTCAAACATTTAAATTAGGCAGTGGGTTTAATGATAAACAAAGAAGCTATCCTCCGAAGATAGGGACTCAAGTCATTTATGAATACAGAGGCCTAACACATAAAGGTATTCCTCGTTTTGCCACTTTTGTTCAATCAGAAAGGGCTGAAATGAATATAAAGGAAAAAAAATGATCCAATCCATTTTGTTGGTTTGTATGGGCAATATTTGCCGCTCGCCGACAGCTGAAGCGATTTTTAAAACCAAAATTGCTGCGGCTGACTTAAATGTAACCATTGACTCTGCTGGAACATTGGCCTATCACCAAGGCTCCATGCCAGATCATCGCAGTGTGATAGCGGGTAATCGTCATGGTTATCAATTTGATAATATGATTGCCAGGCAGGTTACGGCACAAGATTTTCATCAATTTGATTTAATATTGGCAGCTGATGAGAATAATCTCATTGATTTACAGGCAATATGCCCAGCAGAGTACCAAAGTAAATTACAGCTGATGATGGCATTATCTTCATATGATGATAAAAACGTACCGGATCCTTATTACGGACCTGGAGATGGCTTTGAAATTGTTATTGGCTTACTTGAGCAAAGCGCAGAGCAATGGCTTGCTTATATTGTTGCCGAGCAAAATCGTTCTTGATAAGTCAGCAGCAGAGCATATTGAGCGAGATAAAGTCTGCCGCTGGTTTGTTAAAGTGGGATAGGTTATTAGGAATTGTGGCGCTTACCTGAGCGTTTGAGTTTTTCTTGTTCTCGTTTTAAGGCTTCTTTTTCTGCTTTTTCGGCTTGAATTCTGGCGACTTCGGCTTTTTCTTTTTCTGCCATATCAGGTGTTTCAAGGGATAATAAGCCAATTTTTCCAGAGCGGAATTCATGTAACAGTAATTCTGATACTTTATGTAAATCTATTCGCCCACCAGGTCTTAACGCACCTCGTTTACGGCCGATAGCTTCAAGCAGTTCTATGTCGGTATTGGGGAGAGTTACTAACTTATAACGTTCACTGATTGCTTTTGGATAGGCCTCTAGGAAATATTCAGCTGCAAACATCGCAACGTCTTCATATTCCATCGCGGTATCTTTAATGGCACCTGTGACAGCGAGTCGATAACTGCTGGATTCATTGTCGACCTTAGGCCATAGGATCCCAGGTGTATCAGATAACACAATACCGTTTCTCAGATTAATACGTTGCTGGGTTTTGGTGACAGCGGGTTCATTACCTGTTTTAGCAATGGTTCTTCCGGCAAGGGTATTTATGATGGTGGACTTCCCAACATTGGGGATCCCCATAATCATAGTGCGAATGTCTTTTTCTAGTTTATCTCGGCTTGGCACAAATTTACGACACAGATCAGGGATCTTCTTGACTTGGCTTGCTTGCAAGGTGGTAATGGCCATCGCTTTGACACCTTGTTCTTGCTCCAAATATTCAATCCATGCTTGAGTGACTTCAGGATCGGCTAAATCTGATTTGTTGAGTAATTTTATACAAGGGCGATCGCCACGAAGTGTTTGTACCATTGGATTTTCACTGCTATAAGGGATACGCGCATCGAGCACTTCAATCACTAAATCGACCTGAGGCATAACCTCTTCGATTTCTTTGCGCGCTTTGTGCATATGTCCTGGATACCACTGAATTGCCATTGTGAGTTGCTCTGTTTGTTATAAACTTATGGCGGGATTTTACCTTGTTCAAGTGAGTGAACACAAATAAAAAGCGCCCTTAGGCGCTTTTTACGTTTTCAATAGCGTTAGATTACGCCTAATTCTCGTAATCGCTCTTTTAAATACTCGTCGGCTGTGTATTTGTCTGAAAGGACAACTTCAGGGTTCGGGTGTAAAAATAGAGGAAGTGAAATACGAGACTTGCTCATATCGCTGCCTTCTGGATTGATTACCCTATGGGTCGTGGACGGAAAGTATCCACCGGATGCTTCTTGTAGCATATCACCAATGTTGATGATGATATTACCAAAATCACTGGGAACATCTAACCAATTACCGTCTTGTGTTTGTACTTGTAACCCTGGCTCATTCGCTGCAGGTAATACGGTTAATAAGTTGATGTCTTCATGGGCGGCAGCACGAATAGCACCGACTTCCTCATCACCAGACATGGGAGGATAATGTAATATTCGAAGAAGCGTTTGATGACTATTTTCAATCATTTTTTCTAGTGCCATTGAGTATTTTTCAGACACAAATTCAGGTGAGTATTTCTCGACCCAGGTCAATAACTCTGAGGCTAATGCATTGGCATGTTGGTAGTATGTCGTGATATTATTTCTTAACGACTCAGGGATCCTGCCATTTGGATAAACATGGTAGTATTCTTTTATGTCTTTAACCTTATGACCTTTAGCCGTTTCAGAGACACTGGCTGGGAAAAAACCATCTTGGGTTTCGGGTTTAAATAAAAAGTCGTTCTTTTCATCACTATCGAAAAATACTTGCCATTCTTTGTAGATAGTTTCAACAAGCTCTTGGCTTATTGGGTGGTTAGAAAGTACTCCAAACCCCGTTTCTCGTAATGATTTGACAAATTGCTCAGCGCTATCGGGCGCACGGTAGTCTATTGTTTCTAGTTTCATAATGCCGCGTTCTTATTTTATTGTAATACAGGTATAGTTTAACTTTGCTTATTTATCTGTGCAATATTGTCAGATTAATTTGAATATAACCTTAAATTAAGCAAGGTCTTCACTATATTACGCTGTTTATGAATTGATGGGTAGTCCCTGAAGCGTATACGCTTGTTAAACATTCTAAGATCTTTTATTATTTTTGAGTAAATATGAAAGAATATATTGATGTTAAGGGTCTTTTGTTAAAGCAGCTAATACTCATTTTTTGTCAATCATGTTGTGACAAAATGAGGCATTATTGGAGAATGAAAGCATGAGAGAGTTAACGAATGCTGAAAAGAATGTCATTGAACTGAAAGGCACTGAGGCGCCTTTCAGTGGGGAGTATTATTTACATGATGCACCCGGTATTTATAGCTGCAAAAAATGTGATAGTCCCTTATTCCGCTCAACGGATAAATTTAATGCCCATTGTGGCTGGCCCGCATTTGATGATGAAATTGCTGGAGCGATAAAGCGTATGCCTGATCTTGATGGTCAACGTATTGAGATTTTATGTCAGCACTGTAGTGGGCATTTAGGGCATGTGTTTGAAGGAGAAGGCTTGACGAGCAAAAATACTCGTCATTGTGTCAATTCTATCTCGATGGTATTTAAAGGTACGGATTAAATGAATGATGAAATAATCACTGATAATAGTGATGTGAACTTGGAAGTTGCCACTTTAGGTGCAGGTTGTTTTTGGTGTGTAGAAGCGATTTTTTCATCCATTAAGGGGGTGATAACGGTACAATCAGGATATTGTGGTGGTAAAAAGGAAGACGCTAACTACCAAAAGGTATGCTCTGGCGAGACAGAACATGTAGAAGTGCTGCAAATAACCTTTGATAAAACGCTGATCCGTTATGATGAGTTGTTGGGTATTTTTTTTCATAGTCATAATCCAACGACATTGAATCGTCAGGGAAATGATGTAGGGACACAATATCGTTCTGTTATTTTTACTCATAGTCAAGCTCAAGAGACTGCTGCCTTATCTGCGATTACTGCGTTAACTCAGCAAGGCGTTTGGTCAGAGCCGATTGTCACTCAAGTTGAGAAGGTCACAGATTTCTACCCAGCAGAAGATTACCATAATGATTATTTTGCTCGCCATGGTGAAGCGCCGTATTGTGCTATGGTGATTAAACCAAAAGTTGAGAAAATGCAAAAGGCATTTGCAGAACATTTAAAAACGAATTGAGCGAGATGACTTGCCAATAAAAAATAGCGAGTCATTGACTCGCTATTTTTTTATTTTATTTTTAGATCATTGAATTAAGATAAGTTAAGGTGCGACTTTGTCAACGGCGACTTTATAGTTGGGATCTTCAATGGAATTGACTTCCACTAAATCACCCGCTTTAGCCAGTAATTTTTTACAGTCGTTGCTTAAGTGACGTAAGTGTAAACGCTTACCTGCATTACCATAACGTTCAGCTAAGGTGTCAATAGCATCAAGTGCTGAATGATCGCAGACTCTAGATTGTTGAAAGTCTACGATGACATCTTCAGGATCAGACTGGGCATCAAAGAATTCTAAAAATTCAGCCGCAGAACCGAAAAAGAGAGGACCATTAAGTTGATAGACTTTCCAACCATTTTGATCTTCTTTTACTTTAATGCTGATATGCTTAGCATGTTCCCAAGCAAAAACCAGTGCAGAGACAATGACGCCCACAAAGACCGCGACGGCTAGATCAGTAAAGACAGTCACAACGGTGACAAGAACAATGACAAAGGCATCATGTTTAGGGACCTTACGCATTGTTTTAAAGCTTGCCCATTCAAATGTGCCTAATACAACCATGAACATAACACCGACTAAGGCGGCCAGTGGGATCATTTCGATGAAGGCTGAACCAAATAAAATGAAGGCTAAAAGTGCTAGGGCTGCTGTTATTCCCGATAAACGACCGCGTCCTCCAGAATTAATATTGATCATAGACTGCCCAATCATTGCGCAGCCGCCCATTGCACCAAAAAAACCACTGGTGATATTGGCGACACCTTGACCCATACACTCTTTATTACCTTGTCCACGGGTGCCTGTCATCTCATCAATCACAGTCAATGTTAGCAAAGACTCAATTAAGCCTACGGCAGCGAGTATGATTGAATACGGCAAAATAATGGAGAAGGTTTCTATATTAAAAGGCACAGATGGGATTGAGAATGTGGGTAAGTTACCTGCAATGGTAGCATTGATATCTCCGCTCATTGAGCGAAGAAAGTCCAGTACATTACGTGTGTCTAAATCCATCCAAACAACGATCAGCGTAACTGTTAATATAGCGGCCAGTGATGATGGGATGGCCGTTGTTAACTTGGGAAGAAAATGAATGATAAACATGGTGAGCGCAACAAGGGCTAACATGATCATTAATTGATTTTGGGGAAGCCAAGTCATGATGCCATTGGCATCTGGGATTTTAAATTGACCCAATTGAGCAAGAAAAATGACAATGGCCAATCCATTCACAAACCCCATCATAACGGGATAGGGGACTATACGAATAAATTTACCGAGTTTGAATAACCCTGCGCAAACTTGTATTAAGCCGGCTAATACGACGGCGGCAAATAAATATTGGATCCCGTGTTCGGCAACCAATGCAACCATGACGACAGCCATAGCACCTGTTGCTCCCGAGATCATACCTGGTCGTCCACCGATAAGGGCAGTGATCAGTCCCATGATAAAAGCGGCATATAAGCCAACCATAGGTTCCACGCCAGCAACAAATGCAAAAGCGACGGCTTCAGGTACCAATGCAAGTGCAACGGTTAATCCTGACAGAATATCGGCTTTATGGCTGGTCGTTTTGTGACGAATGAGTTCGAACATTTAACCTCTGTTGTAAATTTGTTGGATGAATTATTTTGGTCGCGAATATTAACAAATAATAATCAATAAGGATATGAAAAAGCCATGCAGGTTTGCATGGCTTTTCTATTTTATCGTGTTGATGGATTAAGGTTTGGCAATACCTGCAGTGATACTGTTGGCCGTTTTGGCTTGTGGAGCGACAGTATTTGTTTCACTGTTAGCATATTGCTTTCCTTCTGGAGTGGCAACATGCTCTCTCGTTTCGACTATCGGTTTTGTGGTATCAGATGACACCATAGTGCCAAAGCGACTTGGTTTTACTTTAACAGTGTTTTCAGGCTTGGTTTGCGCTTGATTATCTGTGCGTTCCGCATTAATAATCACTTTACTTTCAGCCATGATAACACTGTCAGTGAGATTGACTTCCGCCGCCATTGGTATTGCAGGTTTTGCCATTGGTGCTTCAGTAGCATGTGAACCTTGCTGGTTTTCAACTGCCACAGAGGCATTGGCATCAATGCTGCTCGTTGTGTTATCAGTGGTTGCAGTTTCAATTTTGGGTTGCATGGCACTGTGCTGGCTTGCCGCTGGGCTTATATGAGCATCATAAGCAGGCTGTGCTTGAGCGGCTTTGGCCTCTTCAACCTTTTTGCTTTCTTTTTGCTCAGGCAGGTTGGGTATCATCTCAGGTTTGATGGTGACAGTGTCACTCTGTGAAGGGACAGGTGTGTCTGCCACTGCAGTTTCTGTTTGCATCAAAACGTCATTAGTTTCTGTAGCCACTGTTGATACGACA
Organism: uncultured Shewanella sp.; assembly: GCF_947501665.1. Lineage (GTDB taxonomy): Bacteria > Pseudomonadota > Gammaproteobacteria > Enterobacterales > Shewanellaceae > Shewanella. The sequence goes on from NZ_CANMWS010000015.1 coordinate 88,045, forward strand.
GGCGTATCATGACTTGTTACTACATTTATGCTTAAGTCAGTTTGAGCATCGGGTAATAAGCTTTCTGAAACTTCAATGGCTTTGTCAAGCGTTGAGACCGTTTCAGTCTCTTTAACCAGCTGTTCAGTAGGGCTAATAGTCGCAGACGTTGACATTGCCTTTGTCGGCGAAACAGGCGCGGAATGACTGCTCACTTTTGAAGTTCGAGTTACTTTTTTCGGCTTCGTGACGTTAACAGCAGACGAGCCTTGCTGGCTTTTGGACTGTGGCGTTGACTTAGCTTCAGGTGCTTTTGTCATTGTTGCTGCTAATGTGCTAGGCGATGTGGCGACAGCCGCACTGGTACTTGCACTATTGCCTCGACGGCGACTGGGCGCTTTTGTCGTTTGTTGGCTGTTTGTGCTTAATGGCACCTGCTCTGCATTAACAATGCTTGATGTTGATGGTTCAATCATGTTTTCAGAGGCGCTTGATATGTCAATATCGCTAGAAGCAATCGTTTCTTGCGCCTGAACTTCCTTATTAACCACTTGTTGTGGAGAAGCGTTGTGTTTCTCTGTTGACGAGTGGTGCCTTGCTGTCTGCTCAGGGCGCTGAGTCGGAAAGGTCACTTGTGGTGAAAACGCGCCAGAACTGGAAATCCCCGTCGCGACTGGCTCTTGTTGAGGCGCTGTTGTGTCAATAAAATGTGTGACAGGTGCTTCATCATGGGATTGGTGAGTTGACTCCGTTGGCGTTGCGCTCTCATCACGACGGCGGCGTTGTCCTGCAGCTCTTAAATGACGAGGACTGCGGCGACTTCTCCGTTGGCCTTCTTTTACTTCTTTCACTACTTGTGTATTGGTGTCAGTGCTCATCGGTGCTTCTGAAACCTTTGACTCCGTCGTTGTATTGACATCAACAGGTACTAGTGTGCTATCAGCTGATGATGCTTGAACAGCTGGGGATTTCACAGCCGGTGCTGCCTTTTCAGGAGTGTCAGTAATTTTGCGCTTATTTTGCGTTGCGTCTTGAGTCACTGGTTGCTTAACTGGCGTACGGTCTTGTTTAGTGGCTTTGCTCACTGCTTTTTCAACGTTGCCATCTGCAATAACAGACTGAGTGTCAGTGGCTGTATTTTGTTGTGCTTTTGGTTTTGCTTTACGTGTTTGGCGTTTTGGCTTAGAATTTTTATCCTCTTGAGATGTATTAGCAACAGCTGCAATTTGTGTTTCAGCCTTGGTATTGTCATTGATTGATGGTTGTTCATTATTGACGCGCACTTTACGTCGCATATTGCGGCGTTGGCGACGTTCTCTAGCGACTTCTTGCTTAGGCTGCTGAGCATTCGCCTCTTGAGGTGTGTTTGTGTCCTCATTACGTTGCTTACGGTTTTTATTGTTGCCGCGGGCGGTTTTGTTAAGTTCGCTTTTATCTTTATTATTGCGATTGTCACTTTGGCGATTAGCTGACTTATCTTTGTCTTTGCTATCTGCACGACGGTTTTCATTGCGACGACTATTTCTGTTTTGGTTATTACGTTGCGTTTTGTTTTGGCCTTGACGTTTTTTATTATTGTCAGTTTGGCTTTCTTTAGGCGTTTCACTGCTAAATAATCCACTTAATGCCGATAGCATGCGTGCAATTAAACCTGGTTGACTGGCTTTTTTCGTCGCTTTGACTTTCGTTTTTTGAGTGGTGTTATTCGTCTTCTTCTGAGAAGAGAAGCCTTTTAAAGCGGGCTCTTGAGGCGCAGCTCGCTCAAGTTTGCGTGGTTCGTACAGTGCTGCCTCAGGCTTTTCAAGCAATTTATAACTTGACTCGCTGATTTGGTCGTCTTTACGGTGACGTGATACACGATAATCGGGTGTTGTCATATTAGGATCGGGGATCACATACACTTCGACATTATGGCGTTGTTCAGTAATGCGAATGGCTTTTCTTTTTTCATTCAATAAAAAGGCGGCCACATCGACGGGGACAACAGCTTCAATTTGAGAGGTGTTTTCTTTGATGGCCTCTTCTTCCATTAAGCGTAAAATGGATAAAGCCAGCGATTCAGTTCCGCGTATAGTGCCTTGACCATGACAACGTGGGCATAAATGTGCCGCAGATTCTTCAAGAGAAGGGCGCAGACGCTGACGTGACATTTCCATTAAACCAAAACGTGAAATACGGCCTAATTGCACTCTTGCTCTATCGTGATGTACGGCATCTTGCATACGTTTTTCAACTTCACGTTGATGACGTACTGGAGTCATATCAATAAAGTCAATGACAACCAATCCACCTAAATCACGTAAGCGAAGTTGTCGAGCGACTTCATCAGCAGCCTCTAAGTTTGTATTGAGTGCCGTTTCTTCAATATCTCCCCCTTTTGTTGCACGTGCAGAGTTGATATCAATAGAGGTGAGAGCTTCGGTTGGATCGATAACGATTGACCCGCCAGAAGGCAGTCTCACTTCACGTTGAAAGGCAGATTCAATTTGTGTTTCAATTTGAAAATGTGTGAATAAAGGGACTTCGGCTTCATAACGTTTAATGCGCTCGACAAAGTCAGGACGAACCAGGGCGACATGTTCTTTCGCCTGTTCAAAAATACGAGGGTGATCGATAAGAATTTCACCAACATCCCGACGTAAATAGTCTCGAATCGCTCGAACAATCACATTACTTTCTTGATGAATTAATACCGGTGCTTTGGCATTGTCGGCTTCATCTTTGATAGCGCCCCAAAAATCCAATAGCACTTTTAAGTCCCATTTTAATTCTGATGGGTCTTTTCCTACACCAGCTGTGCGGACAATGAGTCCCATACCTTGAGGGACATCCAGTTCAGCCAGGGCGGCTTTTAATTCTGTGCGCTCATCCCCTTCGATTCGACGAGAAATACCGCCTGCACGGGGATTATTGGGCATTAAGACGAGATAAGAACCGGCTAAACTAATAAAAGTGGTCAGGGCTGCGCCTTTATTTCCTCGCTCTTCTTTATCAATTTGAATAATGACTTCTTGGCCTTCTTTCACCACCTCTTTAATATTGGGACGGCCTTGAAAGGAGTACCCTTTGGGGAAATATTCCCGTGCAATTTCTTTAAGGGGAAGGAAGCCATGACGCTCTGCACCATAATCAACAAAAGCAGCCTCTAAGGAGGGTTCAACTCGAGTGATGGTACCTTTGTATATATTGGCCTTTTTTTGTTCATGGCCAGGGCTTTCAATATCAAGATCGTAAAGCTGTTGCCCATCAACGAGGGCGACGCGCAACTCTTCAGATTGAGTTGCATTGATTAACATCCGTTTCATGATGACGTAATTCTTCTATATTAAGGTCATGAAACGCAAGTACATTTACTGCATTACGGGCCTAGTTTATGTTTCTCGTGCCTCACGGCAAGGTACTAGGCAAAGGTGCGCATACCGTTAGACGCAATCTCTGCGTGTCGCATCCTATTTATGGCTCATTTTCAATGGTTACAAAAACAAGGAATTCGTTGTAAAACGTCAACCAACCCCATAAATTCTTTAATATCTGTCCGGTAATGCCAAATCGACGTACTTGCGCTTAATAACAAGTTTAAAATTAATGTTCGAATTTGGAGCTAGAATAAAGAAAAACCACATATAAACAGTGGTTTTTTACCCCGTTTAGTCGTGAAAGCGCACTTAAATGGCTTTGTATTGATACAACGACTTGCAAATCAATGGTTTGCTACAGGTGTAAAAAGTGTTTTAGTCTCTTTACCTAGGCTAGCAATATGGAAGAAAGGGTAAGTTTTTATCAAACTTTCTTCCATATTTGTGGGGTAAATATAGCAATATTAGAGAAATTCATCAAATGGAAAGACAAATTCTTTTGTGGATGTTGTACAATAGGCCCCATAGATAGACACTATGGCGTATCATGACTAATTCAACTCCTCATTCAGTATCCGATCCCGCTCCAAAAGTAACGGTAAAGTTAATAACAATAGATGAAGATCATGCAGGGCAAAGAATTGATAACTTTTTGTTAACTCACTTAAAGGGTGTCCCCAAAAGTATGATTTATCGTATCGTCCGTAAAGGTGAAGTGCGTGTCAATAAAAAGCGTATTAAGCCTGAGTATAAACTTCAAGACGGAGATATTGTAAGAGTTCCCCCAGTGAGAGTGTCTAAAACGGATACCCGCCCAGGCCCCAGTGCTAAATTGACCAAAGTGTCACAATTAGAATCACGTATTATTTACGAAGATAAATTTATTATTGTGCTCAATAAGCCTGCCGGTATTGCGGTGCACGGGGGGAGCGGTGTGGATTTTGGCGTGATTGAAGCCATGCGCTCTTTGCGTCCACAGCAGAAATTTTTAGAATTAGTGCATCGTTTAGATAAAGATACGTCCGGTGTGCTGTTGATTGCAAAAAAACGTAGTGCATTAAAGCATTTGCACGATCAATTGCGCTATAAAAAGATGCAAAAAGATTATCTTGCTTTAGTCCGTGGTGCTTGGCAAGTGCACGATAAAGCCGTTAAAGCGCCTTTATTGAAATTAACCCTAAAATCAGGTGAACGCATTGTTAGAGTGAATAAAGAAGGTAAAGCATCGGAAACCCGGTTTAAGATCATGCAGCGCTACAGTGATAGCACATTAGTGCAAGCAAGCCCTGTGACTGGGCGCACTCATCAAATACGCGTGCATTGTCAATACACAGGACATCCAATTGCATGTGATGATAAATACAGCGAACAAAAATTTGATGATTCTATGCGTGAGCAAGGGCTTAACCGTTTATTTTTGCATGCAGCCAAACTGAAGTTTACTCATCCTGATAGTGCAGAGGTAATGGAAGTTAAGGCGCCACTTGATGCGGTGTTAGAGAGTACATTAAAGAAATTGAAGAAAGTGTAAGTCAGTGTGATTGAGTGAGTGGAATACACTCACTCGATATATTTTACAGGCAGTGAACCCCTTGCTTTGCCAGTAAATCAATCAAACTAATCAAAGGTAAACCCACAAGTGTATTGGGATCTTTACCTTCCAAGCGCTTAAATAACGCAATACCTAATCCTTCACTTTTAAAACTACCGGCACAATTTAGTGGTCGTTCTTGCTCTACATAATGCTCTATTTGTTGTTGACTGAGCGAGCGAAAATGCACGTTAAAGGGTTCAACGAGCGAATGACTGGTTTGTGTTGCAATGTTATATACGGCTAGCCCTGTGTAAAATGTGATGATTTTCCCCGATGCTTGTTTGAGTTGTTCAATGGCATTATTGGCATTGAGTGGCTTACCGATAATTTTGCCATTAATGACTGCCACTTGATCTGAGCCGATAACAATTCCTTCTTGATAGTCATCTTTTGCGCTGCGTGCTTTTTGCTCGGCTAATCGCCTGACAAGTTGCTCGGCTGTTTCACTTGGTAAAGCACTTTCATCAATATTGGGATGAAAAGTGGTGAAAGGCAGGTTGAGTTTATTCAATAAGGACTGCCGATATTGAGAGGTAGAAGCGAGAATTAAAGGCGGTTGCATGATAAGCGCTCATCAAAAATAATATTGTGGACTATTGTCGCTAAAAAATGACTCATGGTGCAAGGGATCGAAGAAGCTAATAAAGTAAGATGTACTTTATCTTTTTTGATCAGACTACTTTAAGGGGGAAGTAGGGCAATATTTAATGGCATTGTATTGTGCCTAATGGATGTGGAATACAAATAAAGACTAAATTTTGCTTTAATTTAATGAAAAAAGCGCCAACCGCAGTTATTTTAAGCGTAATAGCTTGAGTAAAGGGGGAGTCTTGGGTAAAATTTATAATCAGTCAATTTTAATTTTAGGGTGGAATGAAAGGTAAAAAGCACTCAATTAATGAGTGAATGTTATTTTTCTTTTGACTCTATGGATTTCAAACTATAATATGCGCGCCTTATGCAAACAGTAAAGATACCGGTTTCAATTGATCCCGTTCGCGCTGCCACAAGCCAGCTTTCATATGAAGGCATTGTTTCTGGTAAGCAGTTAAAGCGATTAAATGAATTATGTGCCGGCGACTGTTCCGATGTAGCAGTGTCGATTGAATGTGGTGAAGATATACAGGGGATAGTCTACCTGAAAGGGAAGGCTGTGACGGAGCTCACTCTGCATTGTCAACGTTGCATGACACCTTTTACTACAGAGGTTACGGTCGAATTTAGTTTTGGCCTTTGTAAGACTGAAACTGAAATCGATGAGCTCCCGGATGCGTATGAGCCTATTGAGTGCAATGAAATTGGCGAAGTTCGTCTGCATCAATTGATAGAAGATGAATTGATAGTATCTATGCCCCTCATTGCAATGCATGATGATGAAAATTGTCATCTTGGTGGCAAAGATATTGTGGTAGGCGAGATAGAACCCGCTCAAGAGGAGCGTCCAAATCCGTTTGCAGTGTTAGAAAAACTGAAGAGCAAGTAATCTAGGAGACAGGGCCAATGGCAGTACAACAGAATAAAAAGTCACGTTCAAAGCGTGGAATGCGTCGTTCACATGATTCTTTGAGCACAGCTCAATTATCAGTCGATGCGACCAGCGGTGAACTTCACCGTCGTCACAACGTGACTGCGGATGGTTTTTACCGCGGTCAAAAGGTTATCAATAAGTAATTTGTTGATTAACCTATGACGAGTCTGACGCTTGCGTTAGATGCAATGGGAGGCGATTTTGGTCCTCGCATTACAGTGCCTGCTACTTTGCAGGCACTTCGTCTTCATCCCTTTCTTAATGTCATCCTCGTCGGTGATAAAGCGCAAATTACCCCTCTGCTACAAGACATATCGTCTTCCATTTTAAATCGGATTATTGTTCGCCATACTACCGAAACGGTTGCTATGTCTGATCAACCTGTGTTTGCTTTAAGGCATCGTAAACAAAGTTCCATGCGTTTAGCGTTGGAGGCGGTTAGAGAAGGGGAGGCAGACGCTTGCGTAAGTGCGGGAAACACTGGCGCGTTAATGGCTATGTCCAAAGTGTTATTGAAAACCCTATCCGGTATTCATAGGCCTGCACTGGTTAGCTGTTTACCCGCAGTGAATCAAACTCCCGTGTATCTATTAGACTTGGGCGCCAATGTGACTTGTGATGCACAAGGGCTTGTTCAGTTTGCATTAATGGGCACAGTATTGAGTGAAGTGGTTGATGAGACATCATCGCCAAAAGTGGCATTATTAAATGTCGGGGTTGAAGAAATAAAGGGAAATGAGCAAGTACAAAAGGCTGCTCAGTTACTACAAAAAATACCCCATATTAATTATGTGGGCTTTATCGAAGGTAATGATTTATATTCTGGTGACGTGGATGTGATTGTTTGTGATGGTTTTGTGGGCAACATTACCCTTAAAACATCCGAAGGTATTGCCCGTTTATTAGTTCAACAGCTTAAAAAAGGATTAACCCAAGGCTTTTTTGTTCGCTTACTCGCCAAACTCATCGCACCACGGATCCGTTCTGTGTTAAATAAAATGAACCCCGACCACTATAATGGGGCAACTCTGTTAGGATTGCGCGCAATTGTAATAAAAAGTCATGGAAGTGCAGATGAAGCAGCTCATCTTAGAGCGATTAATTTAGCTGTGACAGAAGCACAACGCCGACTCCCTCAGATGATAGAACAACGTCTCGAGTCGATCCTTTTAGACACTAAAAGCTGAAAAAATCCTTATGCATACAAAAATTCTCGGTACCGGTAGTTATTTGCCCGTACAAGTACGCAGTAATCAAGATCTTGAAAATATGGTTGAAACTTCAGATCAGTGGATTGTTGAGCGTACTGGCATTTCTGAAAGAAGAATTGCCGCAGTCGATGAATCAGTGACGACGATGGGTTATCAAGCCGCATTAAAAGCTATTGAAATGGCGGGTATAGAGGCGAGCGAATTAGACATGATCGTTTGCGGTACAACCAGTGCGACTCATGCATTTCCTGCTGCAGCCTGTGAGATCCAAGCTAAATTAGGCTTGCATACGATCCCTGCTTTTGACATTGCCGCTGCCTGTTCTGGTTTTGTTTACGCACTTTCTGTGGCGGATCAATATGTCAAATCTGGTGCTGCAAAAAAAGTATTAGTCATTGGTGCGGATGTATTATCGCGTTTGTGTGATCCCGATGATCGTTCGACCATTATTTTGTTTGGTGATGGTGCAGGCGCTGTAGTTGTAGGCGCATCAGAAACCCCAGGTATTTTATCGACCAGTATTTATGCGGATGGACGTCAAGGTGATTTATTGAAGTCGACCATTCCAACCCGTGGTCAGTCTGTTGATGATGTCAGTGATTACATGCAAATGAAAGGCAATGATGTCTTTAAAGTGGCTGTGACAAAATTGTCTCATGTGGTGATTGAAGCACTGAAGCAAAATAATATTGAAAAGTCGGATATTGATTGGCTTGTGCCTCATCAGGCCAACTTTCGTATTATCAAGGCGACAGCAAAAAAATTAGATATGAGTCTTGATAAAGTGGTGTTAACGTTAGCTAAACACGGTAATACTTCGGCGGCTTCAGTGCCTATTGCATTAGATGAAGCGGTCAGGGATGGACGCATTCAACGTGGTCAAATGTTATTACTTGAGGCATTTGGTGGCGGTTTTGCCTGGGGCAGTGCGTTAATCCGCTTTTAACCAAAAAGCACAAATTAATATAGGAAGAGATAATGGAAAAGACGGCTTTTGTGTTTCCTGGCCAAGGTTCTCAATCTGTAGGTATGTTAGCTGAGCTGGCAACAGAGCATCAGATTATTGAACAAACCTTCAGCGAAGCAAGTGATGTTTTAGGTTATGACTTATGGGCACTTGTTCAGCAAGGTCCGAGTGAAACCTTGAATGAAACAGATAAAACGCAACCTGCATTATTAACAGCAAGTGTGGCTATTTGGCGTGCTTATACACATGCTCAGATTTCGCGACCCACTATTTTAGCTGGACACAGTTTGGGCGAGTATTCTGCTTTAGTTTGTGCTGGTGTGATTGATTTTATCGATGCGGTGAAGTTAGTACAGCTTAGAGGTCAATTAATGTTAGAAGCGGTGCCTGCGGGTGCTGGCGCGATGTATGCCATTATCGGGTTAGATAATGACAAGATCAGTGAGGCATGTGATGAAGCTTCACAAGGTGCAATTGTCAGTCCGGTTAATTTTAATAGTCCTGGGCAAGTCGTGATCGCTGGCGAAAAAGACGCCGTTGATCGCGCTGCATTATTATGTAAAGAAAAAGGCGCTAAAAAAGCCATGCCGCTAGCTGTCAGTGTACCTTCGCATTGCGCATTAATGAAGCCAGCTGCTGATAAGTTAGCACAAGCATTAGCAAGTATTGAGTTTAAAACGCCGTCAATTGATGTGATTAATAATGTTGATGTGACGGTATCGAGTAACAGTGATGAGATCAAAGATGCCTTAGTACGTCAGCTTTATTGTCCTGTTCGTTGGACTGAAACTGTTGAGCACTTTGCAAAAGATGGGATTGAGCGTTTGTTTGAAATAGGACCAGGCAAGGTGCTTACGGGATTAACAAAACGTATTGATCGTTCGATTTCAGCACAAGCGATAAATGATGTCGCTTCTTTCTCAGCATTGACTGAATAAGGAATTTAAATGAGTATTCATTTTGATTTATCGGGGCAAGTTGCATTAGTGACAGGCGCCAGTCGTGGTATTGGACGTGCAGTAGCTGAAACATTGGTTTCAGCAGGCGCTGTTGTGATAGGCACCGCCACAAGTGAACGAGGTGCTGAGGCTATTCAAGCGTATTTAGGCGATAAAGGCCATGGTTTAGTCTTAAATGTGACGGATGCACAGTCTGTCACGGAACTTTTTGCTACTATCAAAGACAAAGTGGGTGAAGTTAATATTCTTGTTAATAATGCGGGTATCACTCGTGATAATTTGTTAATGAGAATGAAGGATGATGAGTGGCAAGATATTGTTGATACTAACTTAACGTCTTTATTTAGAACATCTAAAGCCGTTATGCGTCCGATGATGAAAAAACGTTCGGGTCGTATTATCAATATTGGTTCTGTTGTTGGTACAATGGGGAATGCAGGTCAAACCAATTATGCGGCTGCTAAAGCTGGATTAATTGGATTTACTAAATCACTTGCAAGAGAGGTTGCATCTCGTCACATAACAGTGAATGCTATTGCGCCTGGCTTTATTCAGACTGACATGACGGATGAGCTGACGGAAGAGCAACAACAAGCTATTATGTCACAAGTGCCAATGGAGAGGTTAGGAAAGCCACAGGAAATTGCTGATGCTGTTCTCTTTTTAGCGTCGGATTCGGCAGCCTATATTACAGGGGAAACACTCCATGTGAATGGCGGCATGTACATGGTATAAAAACAAGTAGTAGACAATTATTGAAAATTTTGGTGGTATTTTATATCCATTTTAGGCTAAATTTGTGGTTAGACCACACAAGTTAAGCTTGCATTGTCAGCGAATTTCAATAAAATACTCATAATCTTACGCACGAGCGTAATTTGAATAGGAAAGAAAACTAATGAGCAACATCGAAGAACGTGTAAAGAAAATCATCATTGAGCAACTAGGCGTTAAAGAAGAAGAAGTTAAATCAGCAGCATCTTTCGTTGACGATTTGGGCGCAGATTCTCTAGACACTGTTGAGTTGGTTATGGCGCTAGAAGAAGAGTTTGATACCGAGATCCCTGATGAGGAAGCTGAAAAGATCACTACTGTACAAGCAGCGATCGACTATGTTTCTAAGAATCAGTAATTAGAATTCTTAGGAAACAGGCGGCATTTTTGCCGCCTGTTTTTGTTTCTGTCTATGATGGTGATGGGTCATCAAGTCAATTTTATTCTCATTTCCATTTCTTAATGCTTCCGCCATTCTAGGCAATATAGATTAATAGTATGTATTCGTTATACTATTGTAATTTTCCCACAAAATGATGAAGGTGACAGCGTGTCTAAACGTCGTGTAGTCATAACTGGCTTAGGCTTAGTTAGCCCTGTAGGTAATACTGTAGATTCTTCTTGGAAAGCGTTAGTTTCAGGTAAAAGTGGAATTGCGCCAATCACTAAATTTGATGCGAGTGAATACTCAACCCGTTTTAGTGGCTCTGTAAAAGACTTTGATGTTGAGGAATATCTATCGCGTAAAGACGCACGTAAGATGGATTTATTTATTCAATACGGTATGGCCGCAGGTATACAAGCGGTAACGGATGCCGGTCTTGAAATGGATAAACTCGATCCTCGCCGTGTTGGCACTGCTATTGGTGCCGGTATGGGGGGAATGCCATTAATAGAGCAAAACTTTGCCGCTTTATCTAAAGGTGGTCCGAGAAAAATTTCTCCCTTTTTTGTTCCTAGTACCATTATCAATATGATAGCAGGGCATTTATCGATCAAATATGGTATGAAAGGCCCTAACTTTGCTGTTACGACTGCTTGTACTACAGGCGTACATAACATTGGTTTTGCAGCGCGAACCATTGCTTATGGTGATGCTGATATTATGCTTGCGGGCGGAGCTGAAGATGTCACCTGCCCATTGGGCGTCGGTGGATTTGGCTCAGCAAAAGCATTATCAACCCGTAATGATGATCCACAAGCAGCGAGTCGTCCCTGGGATAAAGACAGAGATGGGTTTGTGATAGGTGATGGCGCAGGTGTGATGGTCATGGAAGAATATGAGCATGCTAAAGCAAGAGGGGCGACCATTTATGGTGAGCTTGTCGGTTTTGGTATGAGTGGTGATGCGTTTCATATGACATCCCCCCCAAGTGACGGTGAAGGTGCGGCAGCTGCAATGGTAAATGCCATGAATGATGCAAAAGTGACTCGAGAGCAAATTGGCTATATTAATGCTCATGGTACATCTACTCCAGCAGGTGATAAAGCCGAGGCGGCAGCGGTGAAGTCGACTTTTGGGGATCATGCTTATCGTTTGATGGTGAGCTCGACTAAATCAATGACAGGGCATTTATTGGGTGCGGCTGGTGCAGTAGAAGCGATTGTGACGCTATTAGCGTTGAAAGATCAAGTTATTCCACCCACAATCAATTTAGACAATCCTGATGATGGCTGTGATTTGGATTTTGTGCCTCATACAGCAAGGGACCATCAGTTTGATTTTGCCCTGTGTAATTCATTTGGTTTTGGTGGCACCAATGGCTCACTATTGTTTAAAAAGATCTAGTTATTCATTTCCTTCCTTTTCCATTGAAATGAAGTTGATGGTTTTTAAAAGCGCTCTTTGAAGCGCTTTTTTTATGTAATGGAACACTGCTAAATTTGGGGAACAGGAGGTTTTGACATACACTTGTTGAATGTGGTTGAGTAAACCCACGTGAGGGTTGTAAAGGGGAAATATGTCCGGTCAAGAAAATGCGATAACATTGCGGTTTTTAGCTGAGCCTGCAGATGTCAATTTTGGCGGTAAAGTGCATGGCGGGGCTGTCATGAAATGGATTGATTTAGCGGGTTATGCTTGCGCTGCGGGTTGGAGTGGTAAATATTGTATTACTGCTTACGCGGGGGGGATCCGTTTTTTAAAGCCTATTTATGTTGGTAATATTGTTGAAGTCAGTGCAAGGGTAAGTTATACCGGACGCACATCTATGCATTTGAGCATTGAAGTCCAAGCGGGCGATCCAAAAGGTGCTGAGCGCCATTTAACAACGAATTGTATTTTGATTATGGTGGCTGTTGATGATGTTGGTTTACCGACTCCCGTACCGGAATGGGTGCCAAAAACAAAACAAGAAATCAGAGATAGAGAATCGGCATTAAAGTTGATGGAATTACGAAAGCAGTTAACGGAGCATATGGAATCACATACGGCGCTTTAATTGATATCATTAGAAGGGTTATTATTTAGCATAATAACCCTTTTCTATTCTGCCTTTTTAAGCGGGTGTGGCTAATACATGTTCCAATTGCACATGGCTGACTGCATTGAGGGCATCCGTTGTCGCGCCAATTAATGACACTTTACCTTTGGATGACTCAACTAATATCGCCCGTGTGATATCAGTGAAATCTTGTCCGTGACGAACCATTGCTGACAGCGCCATTTGCATAGGCAGCATTGATGGATTAAAGGCTGCATTCTCAGCATATCGACTGCTGTATTGCTTGCCATCGAGGGTTTCTAATATAACGGCCGCATGATTATGAGTATACGGGGCGTAGCTCTGATTGGTATGTTCAAGTGCGCTTTGTACGAAGGGATCGTCAGACTCAAGTGAATGTGGGCTTTCTTGTACTGATAATAGTGGCTGTTTAACATTGAGGTCACTGGGACCAAATGCGTACGGCAAATAATGAGTTAATGGCTTTGGTGCTTGCTTGGGAAGGTGAATGATGATTTCATCTCCTTTTACCAGTTCATTCATAAATTGTCGGCAGTGCCCACAAGGGGAAGCATTGACTATAATATCAGTAATATGCTTTTCACCTTTTAGCCAAGCATGACTAATGGCACTTTGTTCTGCATGAACAGAGTGAAATAAAGCCTTACCTTGAAGCTCAATATTGGCCCCCATATAAATATCACCACTGGCACCTTTAGCAATGGCACCAACATAGAATTCACTTATTGTAGGTTTTGACAATGCTGCAGCAATAGGCAGCAATTGAAGGAGTAATGTTTCTTCATCTAATTGAGTTGCATCAACAAGCGCTTGCAGCTGTTGAGCATTAATGTGCCCTGAAAAATCATTGGTTAATAACGGTGATAAAGCTTGAGCCAATGAACGTTGTAATGTGTTAATGGGTTCAATAAATCGATCTTGCATGAACCACTCCTACTGCTATTTTTCTTATTGGCAGCTAATACTACCACAGAAAAATAGAAAGTGGGCAGTGGTTCTAGGCGATATTAAGCATCTTTCATAATGATTGAAGATATTGACATAGGGCTGCGAGTAGCTTTTGTTTGTGCTCATCACTCGTGCTTTCTTCAATGAGGTTTTCTAAATTAATCATGTAAGCAGGATCATTGAGTCTATCTTGGCAAAATGTGCGCCACTTATCTTGTTCGTCTTGGCTAAGAGTTTCTGGATAATTACGTCCACGGTAACGAAATAGCATTTCTTCGAGTCTTTCATCATCAAAATCTAATGTTAATGCGGCAAGATTATTAGGTTGAGTATGTCTGATGATATCCATTTTCTCTTTATCAGCTTTACTGAAAAAACCGCCACTATATAGCTGAAGATCAGGATCTGTGATGGTGTGTTCATGGGGTAACTCAAATAAAGCAACGAGTTTCTCTCTGATCTCTGGATGTTGTTTCAGGCGCTTATATTGCTCTCTGGCAAAGGCTTTATCGATGGCCAAACGTTGCGCATTGTCATCGGTAAGTGTTTTTGCTGGCGCAACAAAAGGGCATTTATTGATGTGCAATTGTTTGACACTTATCGGTAGCTCATTTTCTGCTAAATCACTCCGTTTGGTATACATACGGGTTTTAATTTCTTCAATCGATAGCTCAATGAGTGGACTGATATCCATATTAAGGTTAATACAAATAACGGCATTTTTATTGGTGCTGTGATAGGCAACTGGAGCAATAATTGCGGTGCAACCATGAATAGCACTAATTTTTGAACTCACATGAATAAGTGGTTTCATTTCTAGTACGTCAATATATTGATTGACTGTTTGTTTTCGTCTTAGACCAAAATAATATTCAAAGAGTTTAGGTTGGACTTGTTTGATTAATTTGGCGATGGCAATCGTGGCGTACACATCGGACATGGCATCATGTGCTTTCTCATGACTTAAATTGTTTGCTTGTGTCAGGGCTTCCAGTTTAAAACTGGGAGAGCCATCTTCTTTTTCAGGCCAAATAATCCCTTCGGGCCTGAATGCATAGCATGCACGAACTAAGTCAATGAGATCCCAGCGCGAATTACCGTTCTGCCATTCTCGTGCATAGGGATCAAAAAAATTGCGATATAAACCATAACGGGTCACTTCGTCATCAAATCGCAAGGAGTTATACCCGACGACACAAGTCTGTGATTGACTAAACAATTGATTAATTTGTGCCATAAATTCTGCTTCAGGCTTACCTTTTAAGTTTGCAAGCTGAGGTGTGATCCCAGTAATTAGGATGGCTTCGGGTGAAGGAAGGTAATCTTTGGCTTGTTGGCAATACACATTAATGGGTTCACCGATAATATTCAAATCCATATCGGTTCGAATACCAGCAAACTGTGAAGGGCGATCTTTAGCGGGATTGGCACCAAAAGTTTCATAGTCGTGCCAGAAAAAAGTGGGCTGTATAGTGGATGACATGGATGTGTCGCTGCAGTAATAAGTTGATGAATGTAATGATAACATTAAACATTAGATTGATGCGGTAATCTCAAGATTAATTCCTATTGACAGCAGACAATAGTCGATGTGAGTTTAGATGCTGGTAAACGGGCTTAGTTTTTGTGGTAAGCCAGCTTTAAGGGAGGGGAATCGCATGGGAAAAATGGACTTAATAGAAAATAGCTATCTTTGTTTTTATGGGGCTGAGTATAAAGAACGCCATTTTGAATTGATGCTGTATTCTCAGGTTTCTTAAGTATAAAATGCAGCGAATTTTCTTATTGCTAATAACTAGGACTCAAAATGAGATACCGTTGTCCCTTATGCAGTCAATCATTAGTACTGCAAGATAAGAGTTGGCGCTGCCAAAACAATCATGTATTTGATTGTGCGAAAGAGGGCTATGTTAACTTATTACCTGTACAGAAAAAGAACTCCAAAGATCCTGGGGATAATAAACCTATGATTGTTGCCCGTAGAGAGTTTCTCAATAAAGGTTATTATCAACGATTAAGTGATCGTGTTAACGAGTTGGCACAGAGGTTTGCGCTTGATAAGACATCGGGTTTAGATATCGGTTGTGGTGAGGGGTATTACAGTCATCGTTTGTTTGAAGCGATGCAAACATCAGTAGCAAAAAATACACCTTTTTCATTAAATGGATTAGATATTTCTAAATCGGCACTTAAATCTGCTTCAAAGCGTTATTCTCATATTAATTTTTGTGTTGCAAGTGCTTTTGAAATGCCTTTTTTTGATGAGAGTTTTGATTTCATGTTGCGGATCTATGCCCCTTCTCTCGATAAAGAGTTACGACGAACCATGAAGCAAGATGGGATTTTATTGACGGTTTCAGCCGGGCCTATGCATCACTTCGCCCTTAAACAATTAATATACGATGAACCAGCATTACACACGCAGGAGAAAAGTACTATACAAGGCTTTGAATTGCTTCATCATGAGCAACTAGAGTGGGTACTAGAAATGGATAATGAGCAGGATATTACTCATTTCCTTAATATGACACCTTATGCGTGGAAATTAACGGATGAGCAAAAACAGGGGTTAGCCAATCAAGGGCTAATGTGCCAACTTGATTTTAAAATAGAGATTTTTAAAGCTATTTAAACGCTGTTAAAGGCGAACTTTTTGCTGGGGTTGAGGTAGTATTATTTTTTATATCAAAAACTGAATATTTTATTCTAGTCTATCCATATAGGTACTGAATAGTTTAACTCATTGTTTGTATTCTTTGTTTTAATAAGTCTCTCGGTATGCGAACTTTATTTTATACAGAATTGTGTTGAAATTTGAAGCAACTGACCGAAATGTAAGTGAAAATATCTGTTCTTATGGTTTTATTGTTTGTTGACTTATCCTGTGAATAGGTTATAGTTAATTCAGCTTGAAAGTTGGGCTTATTTATGTGTGTTTCAATACGACCTGTTCGTCCTGTCAACATTAAGTAAACCGGCATTTTCCAGCGTTACCGCCGTTAAGGCTTTAATTTATATATACAGGATTTAATACCATGTCACAAACTACTGGTATCGTTAAGTGGTTCAACTCTGATAAAGGTTTCGGATTCATCGAGCAAGAATCAGGCCCAGATGTTTTTGTACACTTCCGTGCAATCAACTCAGACGGTTTCAAAACTCTTGACGAAGGTCAAAAAGTTTCTTTCACCGTTACTCAAGGCCAAAAAGGCCCTCAAGCTGAAAACGTTACTGTCGTTTAAGTTTGAAAATTTTACCTAGCTAATTTTCTTAGCTAAGTAGACAAAGATTCCTAAGAGCTGTGTTTAACACGGCTCTTTTTTCTTTTCTCATTTTATGTTTTTTCCTCTTTCATACTATTACTCTCTTTAATCGCAGATGATGTCAATTTTCATCGCGTCTAAGAGCAATTTATTCAGCCATATTTTTCCAGTCGTTTTAAATCAACCTAAGTCAATATGTGATCATTTAGCGGGAATGAAAAATACGGTAAACAAGATCGTTAATGACTTCAGTTTTGACAGACACTTGTACCATCCATGGTGGTCGCGACTGTTTGACCTCAACATTATAGAAGGGCGTTTTCTAATCAGTTGAGGAGCTGGGGCTTTTAGGTAAGATGTAGATGTATTTACTTGTTTTCTATACGCTTTTTAAAGCTGGCTTTAGTCGCTTCATCGGCTTGACTGTACCAAAAATCGAGCATTTGTCCTACATTGACTTGGCTATTTGTAGGTGTTGAAGCGTTGGTTCCCCTTGATTGAGCTGGCATGTTTGTCGGGGTATCAATGGCGAGTGCTCCCAGTGCTGCAGGC
Organism: uncultured Shewanella sp.; assembly: GCF_947501665.1. Taxonomy (GTDB): domain Bacteria; phylum Pseudomonadota; class Gammaproteobacteria; order Enterobacterales; family Shewanellaceae; genus Shewanella. Next base: position 105,641 of record NZ_CANMWS010000015.1, read on the forward strand.
TGATTAGTGTTATTATAAGTGGCTATTTCAGTTTCATAATCACGGCCAAATTGTAAGCCTTTTTTCATCAACTTACCTTGCTCAAAAGGAACGGCATTGCCTTTTTTATCCGTTAATGTCAATTGAGGCTTATGATTAAATTGCTGCGCTGCATTCATGGTGCGTAAATTGGGTAAGGTAAGCGAATATGAGGTATCGAAACCTTTAAAGCTCATAATAATGATATCAGAGTCAAATGAGCTTTCTTGATCTTGCTGATAAAAATTGCCTTGATATCGAAAAGCAATTTGATTGGCACCATTGGGTAATGTTAACTCTTCATTGCCTGAAGCTTCTTTTCCATTGACTAAAATGAGATCTGAATTATAAGGCATTTTAAGAGAGATATTGGCTAAAACTGGAAAACCAACACTGAGTGTTATAAGAGCTGCAAACAAAGGGACTTTTTTCATAATTTATCCAATTGATGATTATAAAGTTTAATAAAAGTTAATATTTATCATAGCATCGGTCAACAAGCCTGAATACGGAAAAATGTCTACTTTACCTGCTTTTTTACTTTGGAAAGAGACGATAAAACACAATTGTACCAGAATGGTTAGTAACTTGTTTTCCTTAAGTTTTTTTTGTTGAATTTATGGGCTGAAAATTTGCTACTAATAAGATGTGTGAATGAAACGGTGCTCATTTATATTGAGCTTAATGGATTATAGACTTGAGGTTGTCATGGTTGTGCTGATAAACAAGGCTTTGACGCTATGATTAAACTACAATAGACATAATATTTGTTCATTTGAGTATATTAGCCTTATGCGGGACTTGCTAATAGGGTAAAATGCCTGAAGTTTTTTAGTATTTGCATTTTTATAAAAAAGTGTCTTTGGGGGGAAATATGATAACAGCCTATGTCTATGAAGATCGTCACCTTACGATCAGTGAATTAAACATACTGGATACTATTCCTCCTGGTACCATTTGGTTAGATCTTTATAAACCTGATGAGGAAGAGCGCATTTGGCTCAGTGGCTTTTCGGTTGAAGAGGTACCAGATGAAGAGGATATTAATGAAATTGAAGCTTCTGCACGCTTCTATCAGAATAAAGATGGGCTACACATTAACTCACTTTTTCCACAAAGAGCAGGGCAAGATGTGAGAGGAGTTAACGTATCATTTAATTTGAGAGATAACTTTTTATTAACCATACGCGAGGAAGAAGTTGGTTTAATACGCTTGTTACGTAACTATCTACGCTTAGGTCGGATTGAAGTGGCGACGCCTCAAGGGCTTTTTTTAGAGCTGTTTAATTTAAAAGTCGATTATCTTTCTGATTTAATCGAAGATGTTTATACAGTATTAGAAAACGTCAGTGAAGAAGTCTTTAAAAATGAAGAATTGGATGATGTGTTTAAACTGATTACTCGTCAAGAAGATTCTAATGGGAAAATCCGTTTAAGTTTGTTAGATACTCAACGTTCATTGCGGTATATGCAGAGGTACTATCGAGGTCAGTTATCTGATCATGATCTAAAAGATTTACGCGAAATGTTGTCTGATATTGAGTCTCTAATGCCTCATAGCCAATTTATTTTTGATAAATTAAACTTTTTATTAGATGCGGCAATGGGCTTTAGTGGTTTACAACAAAATAAAATTATTAAAATTTTCTCTGTTGCAGCTGTCGTGTTCCTTCCTCCAACCGTTATCGCGAGCAGTTATGGAATGAACTTTGTCAATATGCCTGAATTGGAATGGTATTTGGGTTATCCAATGGCAGTGATGATGATGATTGGCAGTGCTGCTGGAACGTACTTTTTCTTTAAACGTAAAGGTTGGCTTTAATTTCGCTTACCAAGACTACACTGGTTCAAATGTGAGTATGCAAGCCGGTATGTTCCCTGTGTCTGCTTGCTCTATCACAGAAGATAAATGATTAAGTTTTTCTGTTAGAATGGTCATTGCTACATAGCTTCTTTCATTGGCACTGTGGCAACGACTCAATCGAAGCATCAGGTTGTGCTGTATACAGGTGAGTTGATGTCGGTGGCATTCGTGAGTCGCTGTTATGATTGCTTGAGTGTATTGTTCTTGAAGTTTATCTAATGCTTCAGGATCGTGTTTGGCTAACCATTTTAATTCATCAAAAGGGGGTAATGGCTCCATTTTCTTTCCTTATTTATTCTTATAATCAGTTAACGTTAGTCTATTTTTTCATTTTTATCGAGCTAGCTGAGCGCTTTATATTTACTTTATAAATACATACCTTTTACAATGAGATAATTTCAATTGTTTAGATGTAGGACGTATATGGATTTTATTGAAGTATATGAGAATGCTATCCCTGAAAGCTTGTGCGATGAGTTGATGCTGACTTTGAATAAACATAAAGGAACGGTAAGAGGGAGAACCGGCCATGGTGTTGACTTAGATAAAAAAGACAGCTTAGATTTAACATTAGACAGTTTTGCTGATTTGAATGAATTAAGAAATACATTGTTGACTCATGCATTAAAGCCTATTACACAATATTTCGATAAATATTCGCTGGCTCTAATGGGAGCCGTTTCAGTGAATGTCGCTGATGAAAAAGGAGACCCTGTTACTCTAACACCTGATAATTATGATGAATTGGGTAGACCAAGAGCCCAAGCATTAGTGAAATACCTCTACCGTAGCGGTTCGATTAATATTCAAAAATATCAACAAAATAAAGGAGGTTACCCTCATTGGCATTCTGAACAGTTTCCTCAATTAAATCATAATGAAGCTTTACATCGTGTGGTACTTTATATGCTGTATTTAAATGATATTGAAGAGGGGGGAGAAACTGAGTTTTTTTATCAGAATAAAAAGCTCAAACCGAAAAAAGGCACTATGGTTATTGCTCCTGCGGCTTTTACACATAGCCATCGCGGGCTCACACCGATTAGTGATGATAAATACATTGCGACTTCTTGGGTGATGTTTAATCGTGCTGAACAGTTATATGCTCAAATTAAGTAAAGTGGATATTGTTCAGGGCTCAGTCCATTACTATTTAACATCTTGTTTTATGGTTTTTTAGAATAGGTTATTCATACTGGAATAGAAATTCTAAAACAAGCGCCTTCTAGTGTCGATGTTTCAATAGAAAGGCTGCCGCCGTAGCTGGTGATAATTTCATGACACACTGCAAGTCCAATACCTTGGCCTGCTTGCTGTGTGTCGGCCCTGACTCCACGTTGAATTATTTTTTTGCGGATATTTTCATCTACACCTGGACCATCATCTTCGACGACGAGTTCAAATTGTCCTTCATCATTGAAATATGAGGATACGGATACTCGACTAATACATAATTTAAACGCATTTTCCATTAAGTTTCCGCATAATTCCATTAAATCACCTTTGTCACCAGGAAAAACATGATCGCTATTGATGCTTGCTTCAAACTGTACTCGTTTATCTTTGTAAACCTTAAATAGCATCTGTGACAATTGTTCAACCAGAGGCGCAATATGTGTCTGTTCTTGTTTGAGTCCTTTGCGCCCAAGCATTGCGCGTCTTAATTGGTATTTGACCAGTTGATCCATTTGGCTGACTTGTTCCATGATTTTTTCACCGACATGATTTCGGTCTAATGTTTTATCATCGGTAATAGCATGGACCGCAGCTAAACGTGTTTTAAGGCTATGGGCAAGATCATTCATAGCATTTTGGTATCTTTCTTGCTGAGCACTGGATTGTTGTAATAGTTGGTTAAGTGCTTGAGTGACGCCTTCAAGCTCAACAGGGTAGCCATCAGAGAGAGATTTAGATTTACCACTATTGATGGAATGCAATTCATTCCTTAATCTTACAAGGGGACTCATTCCCCAATACGCGGCACTGATCAATAAGACTAATGCGAGGGCGAGGACCATGCCTAAACGCAAATAAGTGCGGCGACTAAATTGGTCATATTCTTGCTCCAACTTTTGGGCATCTTTCATGACAAGGAGGTTATAATGCCCACCGGCTAAATTAAAGGTCAATAAATAAACAAAGTAGCCTTTTGAATCTGCCAATGTCAGATAATAGGGAGGAGACTCGTATCGAATACTATTAAAGCGTTCGCAAGTATCAAATAGGCCTCGATCGACAGCAAGTGAAGAGGTCCAAACTTGTTTAAAATTATCATCGCAACTGGCAATGATGTATTTTTCAGGCGTGGCGTTATTATTTCGCCATTCGGTGGTATCTGGAATTAAGTTATGTTCTCTTAATTCTGCTGCCACTTTTGGAATTTCTGAAATGAGTTTGGCTGTTTCTTCATTGTAGTTATTTTGTGCATGTAAAATATTGGTAAGCCAAGCTAATGCAAAGCCAACTAAAGCAATAATGGACAATGAGGTGAGAAACATCCGTGTTAACAGACGTTTCTTGAAAAGCGTATTTAACTGCATGGCAAGTTAAATTTGTAGCCTTGACCTCGAATGGTGGCAATGGGGTTTTCAATTCCTTCTTTAGAGAGTTTTTTTCGTAATCGACTGACCATGACTTCGATGGTATTAGGATCCCCTTCTTTATCAGCATAGATCACATCTAAAAGGCGTTGTTTGGCAACAACTTCATGGCAATGTCGCATTAAATATTCTAGAATTTGATATTCAAAAGCAGTCACTTCCATTGGGACGTCATGTAGACTCAGTTGCTTAGCGGCTAAGTCTAATGCTAAAGGGCCACTGTTAATGACGGGTTTAACAAACCCTGCACTGCGACGTACGAGAGCATCTAACCTTGCAACAAGTTCTTCTTTTTGAAAGGGCTTAACTAAATAATCGTCTGCACCTGCATTTAATCCTTCAACCTTATCTTGCCAATTTACTCGTGCGGTTAAAATAAGAATTGGTGCTTTTAAATCATTGTCACGCAATTTTTGGATTAAACTGATCCCATCTTCATCGGGCAAGCCTAAATCTATGATAGCCACATCAATGGGATAATTAGTGGCTTGATAGAAGCCTTCTTTGGCTGTGGGGGCGGTTTGTACTTGATTTCCCAATTCACTAAGTTGTACTTGTAAATGGTGGGATAGGATAGGATCATCCTCAACAACCAAAATCCTCATAATTTGCGTCCTTAAGGGCTTTGATATCAACAAATAAGTAAAAATAAGTTTCTACATATTTGTGATTTGATTTTTATTCATGTTTATCACTCAGTATAAACCAAGTTCTATGAGTATAAACTTAACCGTGGCTGAATTTAAACGAATCGTTAATGCTTTATTATACCTAAGCCATAAAAAGATGCGAAACCCTATAGCGATATAGAAAGACAAAATGCTGGTAAAGTGAGATTGCTGAAGGCATAAAGAGGAAAAAATGACTTATTACTAGGTTTATAGTAACTTTTTAGTTAAAATCTAGTAAATTAAAATGTATCCACTTTGAGTTTTAGATGGTTTTTTTTAAAAAATTCAACATCTTGTTATTGTTTTTGATGATACCAAAAGTGATTGCAGCAGAATTACTACTGACTGCAATCCCCAATGATGAAAAAAATATTGTTGATCATAAGTTTAACAATGTAGCGACTTATTTGACGCAAGTGCTAGAAATGGATGTGAGATACATTCCAGTCAGTTCTTATGCTGAGGCCGTTACATTATTTAAAGAAAATCAAGTGCAATTGGCATGGTTTGGTGGATTATCAGGTGTGCAGGCTCGTCGCGCTGTGCCAGATTCTGAGGCTATAGCCCAAGGTTTTGAAGATCAATTTTTTCGCAGCTATTTTATTGCTAATGCTTCGGCAGATATTTTACCTTCAAAAAGCTTCCCTAATTTGAACGGCTATACTTTTACCTTTGGCTCGCCTGATTCAACATCTGGTCGCTTAATGCCGCAGTTTTTTATTGAGCGTAATTTAGGTAAGGCACCTCATGATGTTTTTCGTAAAGTGGGTTTTACTCAAAATCATTTGGAAACTATCGAACAAGTTCAATCCGGTTTTTTTCAAGTTGGGGCGGTTGATTATAAAATTTGGGAACGCGCAGTCTCCGAGGGGTTAGTTGATTTTCAAAAAGTATCGGTGATATGGGAGAGCCCTTCTTTTCCTGATACACAGTGGACAGTAAGAGCGGATATTGACCAACAATTTGGTCAAGGCTTTAAGCAAAAATTGCAACAGGCATTATTTAATATGCGCGGTGGTGAGCCTCAATCAAGGTTACTCTATGTGCCTGTTGAAAATCACGATTATCAACCTGTTGAAGATGTTGCTCGTGCTATAGGTTTAATTGATTAGCCTGAGCTATCCCTTTTTAGTGTTTTGATAATATGTGAGCGAATTTGTCAATTCATGGTATTTTCCTAGCTATACTCTATTTACACTAAACCATAGAGTATAAAATGAAAAATCAATTACCGAGTGTTTTAAGTCCAACAGCCGCTTTCATGGAGCAATACGATCATGCTCACCCAAGTGGTAGCCTTCATCCGATGTGTTTACGTAATCGACTTGCTAATATTGGTATTGATGCTAGAAAACATAGACTAAACCCTTTAGACCTGAATTTATTAACAGATCGTCAGTATGAATTTATTGCTGAAACAAGTGATGATGGTTGGCTAGTCGGAGGAGGAGATCGCACTAAATTGCAAAGAGCAGATACGGCTCATGCAGAGATATGGAGAACTGGGCCTGATAATTTTCAAGAAGGAGGGCTACCTTATTCATTAATTAATAAGGTGATATCAGCGATTAAATTTGCACCTATAAGGTTAACTCCAATAAGAGTGAACCTAACGGATACAAATGAATTAGAATTATTATTTAACTATGATCCTACCTCTCATATTGGGTTGTTATTTTCTTGTCTTAGCCAATTGTTGGCCTGTCCCTGCGGCGATTATGGTAATCCTTTTCATATCACCTTAGTTAGAGGGGTTAAATTTCGCTCCGAGAAGGCAAAAACACAGTATTTTAATCAGGTTAATGGAGTGGTATCGGATTGGATTAAGCGTTTTCCTGATGGTGTGCAAATTGGGGATGGGGGCGTTGATTTTTTTGCTAATAGAGAAGAGATATTATTCCATTATTCACCTAGCTTAACGTCAGGTCTTCAAGCGGATATTCCTGATTTAAAAGCAATGATAGAATATGAAAAAAATAGTGTTAAAGGTTAGAGGCGGTAAAAGTGCTTGGCATTTTGTCCCAAAATATTATCCCGTGTACTTTGAGGCTGTGATAATAAGTATCGACTAACGATATTATATTGTCTTTGGTACGAGGCTTTTATTGTGCTAACAGGCCAATCGGAACCGTAAACAAGTCTATTTTGACCAAATGCCTTTAAAATGGTGTCAAAATAAATATAGAAATCGGTTTCATGCCATTCTTTTGCTAATTGAGAAGTAATAAAGGTCATTTTACAGTATACATTGTCATGTTCAGCAAGTTTCTCTATATCTTCTTTCCAGCCTGAAAGAGTTTGATTTTTAACCATGGGCTGTGCCATGTGATTAATGATGAAGGCTTGATTGGGGAAATTTGAAACCAGCTCAATGGTGGGCGCTAAATGATAAGGCTGAATAAGTAAATCATAAGTATATTGAAAAGGGTGGAGTTGAGCGATGCCTTTTTGAAAATTATCTCTCAACATAAAATGTGGATCACTTTCATCTTGTAGTAAATGGCGAAAACCTTTCAATTTATTGTATTGACTGTAATAAGCAAGTTGCTTATCAAGTTGCTTGCTGCATAAATCGACCCAACCAATGACGCCTAAAATCCATTGATATTTTTCAGCCAAGGATAATAGCCAATCTGTTTCTTGAGTATTTTGTCTTGCTTGCACAGCAATAGTGCCGTCAATGTGACAAGCAGATAAGTCGGGATAAAGTTGCTCAGGGCCGTATTGATTTTTTAAAACGACATATTGATCAACCATCCATGGGTAATCATCAGGAAATGAAGGATAATCGAGAAAATGCTGGTGGCCATCGATATGCATAGAGATACTGCCCAATGAATGTGTTTTATAAAAAGTATGGACAGCAATACTCTGTTTACCAAGTTTTTCGTTTATTCTTTCAAGGGGAGGAGCCCAAATTTAAACATTTGTTTTGATTCAAGCCACAATGGGTATTTTTGCATAATACTAAGAAATAATTCACTTTTTATATGTTGGTTCAACCAATGTCGAGTATTTGGGTATGGGGCTTGATTGAACCAATTAATATCTACATGAGCAAATTGGCGAATGAAAGGAAAAATAGCATAATCAGCAAGAGAAGGAGTATCACTTATCAACTGAGTATTTTGATTGAGGTTTTCTTCCAATCTCAAAATAAAAGTTTCAGCCTGTTGTCGATAATAGGTCATTGATTGTTCAGGATATCGATCGGCATATTTATATTTATCAAGCCAAGATTTAAATTGCGCATCGTTTTGCTGGATAAGTTCAAATGTTAATTGTTTATCTTGTTGGGTGATGGGTAATAAGTGATGAGGATCGGATTGGTCTAATGCCCAGAGCATAATATCTAAGCTTTCATCAATGACCTCTTCATTTGGTAAAACTAACACTGGAACCGTGCCCTTTGGCGATACTTCAAGCATAGATTTGGGTTTATTTTTAAGGATAATTTCTTTGAGATAAACCGACTGTCCGCTTAATAATATCCCTAATCGTGCACGCATAGCATAAGGGCAACGTCTAAAAGAATACAAAATGGGTAAAGGCATAGTAATAGGGTTATTGAGACTTGATAAGTGCTAGTTTACTGTTAAATGGCGCTATTGGGTATTCAGTTACTGTTATTTTCTATATCTTTTAACGGAATTGGGCTGTCTATTACGACGTGATTGAGGTAGTATTCGCCGTGTTTTTTATGTGGTTATTTTAGTTTACGCACTGGAAATGAAGTTCCAGCGAGCTGTTAAAGAGGTTGATATGTTTGTTGTTTGTGCAATGTATAAATTTGTCGCATTACCTAATTTTGAAGCTATTCAAAAACCGTTATTGGATGTGATGGAAAAAGCTGACATTAAAGGGACATTATTATTAGCAAGTGAAGGGATTAATGGTACGGTTGCGGGTAGTCAAGCCGCTATTGATACATTACTGACTTGGCTGAATACTCAACCTGGACTTGATAATATTGTCTATAAATTGTCATTTGATGATGAAATGCCCTTTTATCGTACAAAAGTAAAATTAAAAAAAGAAATTGTCACTATGGGGGTTGAAGGTATTGATCCCAATAAAGTGGTCGGTACTTACGTAAAACCAAAAGATTGGAATCAATTGATTTCAGATCCTGATGTGCTTTTAGTGGATACCCGCAATGATTATGAAGTTCAAATTGGAACGTTTAAGCATGCAGTTGATCCTAAAACGACCACGTTTAGGGAATTTCCTGAATATGTTCAAGAAAATCTAGACCCTGAAAAACACAAGAAAGTTGCCATGTTTTGTACCGGTGGGATCCGTTGTGAAAAATCGACTGCTTACTTAAAAGAACAAGGCTTTGATGAAGTTTATCATCTTGAAGGCGGGATTTTAAAATACCTTGAGGAAGTCAAACAAGAAGAGAGTCTATGGGAAGGGGAATGCTTTGTGTTTGATAATCGCGTTGCTGTCAATCATGATCTAGAAAAAGGTCAGTATGATCAATGCAATGCTTGTCGTATGCCTGTTACAGCTGAAGAGAAAGCATCCCCTGACTTTGTGCAAGGTGTAAGTTGCCCACATTGTATTGATCAGATTTCAGACAAGCAGCGTCAACGTTTTATCGAACGTGAGCGTCAAATGCAACTTGCTCAGCAACGTGGTGAGGCCCATATTGGCAGTGATGTAAAGCAAGTTATAGAGCAACGTAGGCAGAAAAAAGTACAACTTAAACAATCACAGAATGGATCTGTGGATTAATTAGGTTTGTAAACAAGGCAGTATTATGTAAACGCTCACGGTCAGGTGAGCGTTTTTAGGTTTTGTTCAGTGGCCAATTAACATTACTATTGTTTTAAGTTTAGCATGGCCTTAAAGTCAATTAATCAATGATGACGTCAGTCTCGTATCCCATTTCTCCTAGTGCTGCGATAACCGCTTCTACTGCATTGACAAGATCTGCCCATGTATAATTTTGAGAAACACCAGTATCTAAAATTGTTTCTCCCGCCTCTAACCAGTCTAAAGCAGATTGTGCAATCACTTGTTGACCCGGTGATGCTAGGTGAACTGTATTCCAAAATAAAAAGGGAAAACTAAGTCGACTTAAGCAAGGAGTGACATTACCTGTGGCGACGCCACCATCATCATAGACATACTCATTGTCATTACAAGTGCTGCCAAAGGTTTCAGTATAGCCATCACCGTAAGCGACAACATTCATGTTGTCATATAGGTTATCTAAGAAATAGAAATGCCATTTTGGATAATTATTGGGTTCAACCAATGCGTAAGCTGACGCCGTGCTATAAGTGAGTAATTTTAATCTTTCGTTATAAATCTTGACTAGTTCACCTAATACAATAGCAAAGGCTTGGAGTTCTATTGGGTTTAAATCAATACCTGATTCCATTAAATAGTAATTGATATCAGGCGTAATGCCTAAATTATATTGAGGAAACATAAAAATATTGCCTCTATTTTGACCGACATCGCTAATCATTGCCTCTACACTGGAGCTTGAAGTACCAATCATATATTCAGGGATAGTGGTCCAAATGGCCTCCATAAACACTTGAGTACTTACGCTTCCTCCCACCCAATCAAAAAAGATATCGGAGAGATCATTAGCGCCACTGTAAAAAATATACAGGCTATCTTTATCCACTTCTATAGCGGTATTTTCAATATCAGGAAGAAAGAGTTGAGTGACTTGTTGATGTAGAGTCGGTACAGGCATTAAGCCTTCAAGAGTATAACCATCTTCGGCTGATAGAGGCGGTTGACCATTTTCAAGAATTTGGGAAGTGCGGTAGGTCTCTTGTAAGGTATAAATATCATCGGTAGGGCACTCACTATTTTGATTAAGTAAGACCTGATTGCCATTATAGCAGCCTGTTTGGGGAGATAAGGCACCATACCAAGCATAATTAACTGATACCATTTCTGTGTTAATAATATCTTCAGTAGTATTGGCCACCCATGATGACAGAAGTACTTCATCAAAAAGTGTGGTGTTAACTACGCCATTATAAGCAAAATAATTGACCCACCCGGTTGAAGTACTTTGCCTGGTGCTACAAACCGCAGTTTCAATGAATCTACCTGTACAAATGGATTGAGTGTCGGTTGTTAGCGTAATAACATTATAGCCATTCCCCGTTTCAGGAAATTGAAGTGAGCCTAAATCCAGTGGCGTAAAAATATCACTGTCGATGGGCTCTGTAACAGCATTATAGAGGTTTGTGGCAATTTCATTTAATGAGGAAGAATAAGGATCATATTGATAATATAAGCTTTGTGGATAATTTCCTGTATCACTTTGGCTGTCTCCAAAGATAACAATATTGGAAAATGTTTCTGTTTTATAATTATAGTCATCATCATCTTTATGAGTGCAGGCGTTTAGAAATAGTATTGGAAGGATAGTGAAAAGCGTAAATAATGAGTGTGTTAGCGTCGTATTGAATTTATTCATCATATTCCATTAATCAATAGTGTCTGTAGACTGCGTCCTTATATGGGTACCTACTGGTTAAAATTGCAGTATAGTTGATTATTAAAATACAGAAGGGAATATCAGAGAATATTGCAGTATTTTATTTAAATGATGACGATTTATATGTATTTAGTGGTGAGAATCATGTATAAGCCCTGTGATTATTGTCTAGTGAGTACTGTTGATGTCAGATAAATTTTTTTTTAAAGGGCGTAAAACCCCTAAACCTAAACATGAGAGTTTTGGTTATAACACAAAACGAGTGGCGAAATTGGGAACGATAACCAATCCATTGAAATTGACGGTGAATACGCTAGAAAGAGAAAATGAAATCAAGCAGCAATTAAAAGATAACCAATTAGTGGCAGAGATCCTGATTGATGCTGATGCGTCAGAGGATGTGAGTGCATTGACATTCCTTTTAGACACAACATTGCCAGCAGTCTGTGAAAAGAAGCCAGAACGAAATCAACCTTGTCCTTGCGGCAGCGGCAAAAAATTTAAAAAATGCTGTGGGGGTTAGTACCTGGTATTGATTTCACAAAAATAGCGCTATTCAGTGGCGCTGCTTATCCTGAGTTTAGGTTGTTGAGAGACATGATATTTGTTCGTAATTAAATACCAGATAGAGAAAATATTATGACCTTTAAATTTGAGTTGAGAATAGCGACATGACTTGAGAGTAACTTTTTATTCATCTCTTTTTAAACTGCTGTAGAAATCACCTGTCAAAGATCAACAATCCTTAGACCATTTCATTAGTAAATACTAATGAAATGGTGATAGGAATACAATTTTCTCGAAAAAATTTATTTTTATTATTTATCAATTTATTATATTAAATTTTTTATGAGTTTAAGAGACGTTTATATAAAATATTAGCTTTTCCTAATGTTATTGTTTTGCTTTATGTCACGATCATAGCTTGAATGTGACTGAAAGTATTATTTAAAGATGGATATCTGCAATAGACATCATAAGGAGAGATAAAGTGAGATATAGACCTCTTGGAACCGTATTCTTTTTTTATTTTTTTGTTATGTTATTTCAACCTTTGAGTTGGGCTTATGAAAGTAATTATTTAATCGGTCGTGGGATCCACGATATAACAGGACCAGCAGCTGAAGTGGGATTAATGGGCTATGCGAATATTGAACAAAAAAGCAGTGGCATACACAATCGACAATGGGCACGTGCTTTTATTGTCGTAGATGAAAATAACGGTCAGAGGATGGTGTTTGTCAATGTAGATGCTGGGGCTGTTTTTCAGGCAGTAACACAAGATGTAATGAGAGTATTAGGCACTAAATTTGGCGATTTATATACTGATAAGAATGTGATTTTGAGTGCAACACATACTCATTCGGCAGTAGGAGGGCAATCTCATTACGGCCTTTATGACATTACAATTTTAGGTTTTATTGAGCAAGCACATTGGGCGCATGTGGAAGGGATCGTGGCAGCGATAGAAAAAGCACATGAGGACTTAAAGCCTGGATACATTTTAATAAATAAAGGGAACTTATCTAATGCGAGTTATAACCGCTCAATAGAAGCATATCAAAATAACCCTTTGTCTGAACGATTATATTATGCTGCTCCAATTCAACCTGAAATGACGGTGTTGAAGTTAATGCATCAAGATGCCAATAAAGAGCCGCAAGAAATAGGGATGATTAACTGGTTTGCAACTCATCCTAATGCGATGGGGCGAGAGCTGACTGTGTTGAGTTCAGATAATAAAGGCTATGCAGCTTATTTGTTTGAGAAAAAATTGAAACAGAGTGATTATCAAAGTAAAGAAAGTTATGTGGCAGCTTTTGCAATCAATAATGCGGGTGATATGTCGCCTAACCTTAATTCGGATGATGAAGGAAGAGGACCGACGACAGATAGATTTAAAAATGTTGAAATTATCGGGGAGCGTCAATATCAAATGGCATTGATGCTATATAATAATGCCACTGAACAATTAATCGGTTCTATTGATGTTCAGCAACAATTTGTTGATTTATCTCAAACATGGATTTCGGCAGATTTTACGGGGACGAATGTAGAGCAAACCTGTATTGCCGCTTTAGGTGAATCTTTTGCAGCGGGTACAGAAGACGGTCGTGGTCCGAGCTTTTTTGAGGAAGGTAGCACAGAAGCCAATCCTTTTTTTCAATTCATTAGTAGTATGATTGTTGAGCCAACTGAAGAAGATATTGCTTGTCATGACAAAAAAGCATTATTGCTGGCTGTAGGTAAAACAACGCCATACCCATGGTCTCCTGAAGTATTGCCTTTATCGCTTCAAAAATTAGGTCAACTTGCCATCGTTGCTGTTCCTGCTGAATTGACTGTCATGGCGGGGAGACGATTAATGAAAACCGTTGAAAATGTGTTAGCAGATCATTTGCAATATACGGTTATTGCTGGACTTGCTAATGCTTACAGTGGTTATGTAGCGACGAAAGAGGAATATGATCTTCAGCATTATGAGGGCGGATCGACACATTTTGGCCCTTGGACATTGGCGGCATACCAACAGTCATTTTATCAATTAGCAGAGCGTATGTTACCTTTGGGAGAAACGCCTAAAAAGGTAAAGAGACCGATTCCATTTCCAAATGAAATGCCTATAGCTCGAAATTTAACAGGTAAAACCATTAATTTTCAAACCGGAGTTGTGCATGATCAAGCGCCTATCTTTAAGCAGATTGGCGATATCGTGGATGATACTCGGCAAATTTACCACAAAGGGGAGCAAGTCGTCGCTCGTTTTTGGTCTGGGCACCCTAAGAATAATTTGCGAACTCAAAATACGTTTATGCAAGTGCAGTTTTGGGATCAAGATCATTGGCAAGTTATCGCCACAGATAATGATTGGGAAACCTTATATGAATGGCAGCGTGTCGACAGTCTATGGGGCACTTCTCAGGCAACATTGACGTGGAATATGCCAAAGAGTGTCGCGACAGGTTATTATCGTTTAGTGCATTTTGGGGATGAAAAGAAGCCAATAACTGGTGAGATAAAGGCTTATTCAGGTCATTCTAGTGAGTTTTGGGTAGAATAAAAAAGTTATACTTATTCCAAGTTCAGGTTACTTAATGGATAACCGTTGGCTGTATTGTTTAGGGGTACAGCCAGCATATTGTTTAAATAAAATAATAAAGGGGGTGGTTTGGCTATAACCTAAGGTCAGTGCAATATCTTTAATCGATAACCCTTTTTTGAGTAAATAAATGGCCTCAATAAATTTTCGTCTTTGTCGCCATTCAGTGAAACTGAGCCCTAATTTGTCTTGAAAGTGTCTTGCGAGTGTACGTTCTGTGGTATGAATTTTTTTAGCCCATTGGGATAAAGAGGTGAGGTCATGAGGTTGATGCTCTAGTGTCATTAAAATGGGAGAAAGCAAACGATCGTCTGTGGTGGGTAAAAAAGCAGATGTACAACTGGCTTGAGAGAGTTGATCAAGTAACACTTGCACTAAACGTTTATCGATTGCTGACGTTGCGGTGACTATTTTACGAAGATGCAAATTATCCATAATACTGAGCAGAATAGGGCTCAACTCAAGTAAGCAGACATGGTTAGGCATGTCCATGACATGCGGCATAATATTAATAGAATAATATTGCATTTGTTTGCGCATATAACTTTCGTGGGCAATATGATCGGGAACCCAAATACCATATTGAGATGGTGCGACGAATTGTTTTTCTTGAGTATAAATTTCAATGACGCCTGTATGCACGATTTGAAGTTGCCCCCATTGATGACTGTGCATAGGTGTAATGGCATCAGGCAGAAAATGCTCATAACTGAAAAAGATATCACTTATGGGGTCAAGGCTAAATTTTGTCGGGTAGATATTGGCCATGTATGATGTCTTAAATAAATTGATAAAAAGAAACTGTCTGATCAGCAAGTTTAACTGTCTGAATAGCAATATAACCTAATAATAGGACATGCGAAAATAAAATCTTCAAGCTGAAGTTGATTATTTTTTGAGGTGGTATGTACTATTTTTTTCCTATGTTGGCGGTGTTAGTCTGGTCAATAAATGCTTTAGTGAATAAATTATCATTTGGTGTGATCCCAGCAGAGACCATTGCATTTTATCGTTGGTTTTTTGCCATATTGATATTAAGTCCTTTTTTATTGAAGCCTGTATGGCAACAAAGAATCAAAATTAAAGCGCATCTTGGTAAACTGGCTTTTTTGTCTTTACTCGGTATGGTGTTATATCAGTCACTTGCGTATTTTGCAGCGGCAACGACAACAGCAACCAATATCGGCCTTATTACTTCTTTGGTTCCTTTGATGAGTCTTTTCCTCGCGCCTCTTGTGTTGAATAAGCGTTTATCCAAATGGGCGTTATGTGGAGCCAGTATCTCTTTAGTTGGCTTGTTTATTATGTTGAGTCAAGGCGATATCCATCAATTTATTCAACAAGGTATTAATCAAGGAGATGGATTGTTACTTATTGCTGCTTTTTCCTATGGTTTATACAACGTGCTGATAAAGCGTTGGAATATGGGCTTATCCGTGTGGGTATCGCTTTATATGCAAGGTGTATTGGCCATCATCTGGTTATTACCTGGATTCTTGTTGGCACCTAGTATCGCAATAAGTCCCTCAGCGTTGCCGTTAGTGAGTTTTGCGGCAGTGGCGGCCTCAATCATTGCGCCTTGGGCTTGGATAAAAGGAATAGGTTTACTAGGTGCAGAGCGTACTGCGATATTTATGAATTTATTGCCTGTCATGACGGCAACGGCCGCGAGTCAATGGTTAGGTGAGCAGTTGACCATTTTTCATTATGTGGGGGGAGGGTTAGCGCTGCTCGGTGTGAGCGTATCGCAAATGACTAGAATACCCATGTTAAAGCGCAAGAAATTACTTTGGATGCCTTGATTGTTTTAAAGGTGTTGCTCACCTTTTGTGTGAGAGGGTGAGCGATATGTGAGCATTGCGGCGATACATTAACCGTGACTAATAAATGATTGTTCACTAGCTGAAAGCTTGATATTTGCTGCGACTTGTTTCATTGCTGTGGTTAATTGAGTCAGTTCAACAGGGGTAATGTTATAGGCTGGCATAATATAAATAACATTGGCAAAAGGGCGGATCCAGACACCTAAATCCACAAACTCTTGTTGTAATTGAGCCGTATTGCGGCTTGAGTCCATTTCCAGTACCCCAACGGCGCCTAATATGCGTACATCTCGAACGTGAGGATAATGAATCGCTTCACTGAGCTCTAATTTGAGTTGCGTTTCGATTGCACTGACTTGTGTTTGCCATTGATTATTTGCAATTAAGTCTAAACTTGCATTTGCTGCAGCGCAGGCGAGAGGATTAGCCATGAAGGTTGGGCCGTGCATAAATACACCAGCAGGAGAGTCACTGATCCCTTGTGCAACTTTATCAGAACAAAGGGTGGCTGCCAATGAGACATAGCCGCCAGTTAGGGCTTTGCCTAAACACAGTATGTCGGCTTCGATATTGGCATGTTCGTAGGCGAATAACTTTCCGGTACGTCCAAAACCCGTCGCAATTTCATCTAAGATGAGCAAAATATTAAATTCATCACATAAAGCACGTAGTCCACTTAAATATTCGGCGCTGTAAAAGCGCATTCCGCCAGCACCTTGCATGATAGGTTCAATAATCAATGCTGCAATGGTGTGATGTTTTTGCTCAATTATTTGCCTGATAAGAGAGAGATCATTATCCATGAGTGGGGCATTAAAAGGGGTTTGAGGAGCGGGAGCAAACAGCTGCTTAGTGACCGAATCACCAAACATTGTATGCATACCACCTTGGGGGTCACATACGCTCATGGCAGCAAATGTGTCTCCGTGGTAGCCATTTTTGACGGTGAGGATCTGTTGTTTTTGATCTTGCTCTTGGCCTTGCCAATATTGTAATGCCATTTTTAATGCAACTTCGACCGCTATAGAGCCAGAGTCGGCTAAAAATACTTTTGTGAGCCTATCACTGGTCATATTAATGAGTTTTTTAGATAACTCAATTGCAGGTGAATGAGTTATTCCACCAAACATGACATGGCTGAGTTGATGTAATTGTTTCTCCATAGCTTGTAGAATGTAGGGGTGCCCGTAGCCGTGAACACAAGCCCACCAAGAGCTGGTACCATCAATCAGAGTGCGTCCATCTTCTAAGGTTAATTGCCTATCTTGTGCGGCGACAACCCCAAAAGTGGGCAGCGCATGTGTCATTGACGTATAAGGGTGCCAGATGTGTTTCGCATCAAAGTCATAATCGATTGTCGGTGTAGGTTGTGTGTTTTTTGTGCTCATAAATTAACCATTAGTAAACCAGTTGCAAGAGTTAGCATTGACAGCTTAAGGGCTGTGGGTATCATAGGCAAGATAAAAGCGGTGTAATGCCAAAATGAATGCTTGAGAAAGGTGAGTTTTATGTCAAAGTTAGATGTGCGCAATGATTGGACACGTAATGAAATAGAGGCATTGTTTGCCTTACCCATGAACGATCTTCTTTTTCAAGCTCACAGTATTCATCGTCAAACATTTGATCCTAATGAAGTTCAAATTAGTCGTTTATTGTCAATCAAAACCGGTGCTTGTCCTGAAGATTGTAAGTATTGTCCTCAAAGTGCTCGATATGATACTGGGCTTGAAAAAGAGCGGTTATTGGCAATGGAGACGGTATTAACCGAGGCGCGCAGTGCAAAAGCTGCTGGCGCTTCTCGTTTTTGCATGGGAGCAGCCTGGAGAAACCCTAAAGCGCGTGATATGCCTTACCTTAAAACTATGGTTGAAGAAGTTAAAGCACTAGGAATGGAAACCTGCATGACTTTAGGCATGTTATCTGCTGATCAAGCAGGGGAATTAGCTGAGGCGGGATTGGATTACTATAACCATAATCTTGATACTTCTCCTGAGTACTATGGTGATGTGATCACGACTCGGACTTATCAAAATCGATTAGATACCTTATCGAACGTGCGGGCATCGGGTATGAAAGTGTGCTCAGGTGGCATTGTGGGAATGGGGGAGAAAGCACAAGATAGGGCTGGACTATTGCAGCAGCTGGCAAATTTAGAACAGCATCCTGATTCTGTTCCCATTAATATGTTGGTGAAAGTATCTGGTACCCCTTTTGAAAATATCGATGATCTGGATCCACTTGAATTTGTCCGTACCATTGCTGTTGCTCGTATTACTATGCCTAAATCTCGAATACGCTTGTCTGCGGGTCGTGAAAATATGAGTGATGAGCTGCAATCAATGTGCTTCTTTGCTGGGGCGAATTCTATTTTTTATGGATGTAAATTATTGACGACCCCAAATCCAGAAGAAAATGATGATATGGCTTTGTTTAAACGTTTAGGGTTACACCCTGAACAAGGTATTGCGGCTACCAAAGAACTAGATGAAGCCATGTTAGCGAAGGCGGCAGCTAAGCAAGATAAAAAGTCATCTGCTTTTTATGACGCAGCAGCATTATAGGCGTGACGTATTTCTTTTTTTGATAGTAATCAAAGGCGCTGAGAAAATGAAAGATAATGAACTGACCCAAAAAATCATTGCTCGACAAGCAAAGTTGCAACAAAGTGATTTGTTGAGAAAAAGGAGCTCAGTTCATTTGCAAGATCAGGCAAAACTGCTTCAAAATAAACAGCATTATGTCAATTTTTCAAGTAATGATTATCTTGGTTTATCCCGTGAGCCTGCGGTTGTTCAAGCGTTATACCAAGGTGCGTTAAAATATGGTGTTGGCAGTACCGCTTCCCCCTTAGTGACGGGTTATAGCCCTGCTCACTCTCGGCTTGAGCAACGGCTATGTGAGTTAACAGGTCATGAAGCGGCAATATTACTATGTTCGGGATTTGCAGCGAATAATGCGCTGGTGAAAACGTTATTTGATAAGTCGAGTCGCGTTATTGCTGATAAGCTTATTCATGCATCGATAATCGATGGATTACGTGATAGTGGTGTGCAATTTAAACGGTTTCATCATAACGATCTTGAGCATGTCAAAACGCACCTCACAGAATTCTCCCCAAGTGCATTATTGACTGAAAGTATTTTTAGTATGGATGGGACACAGGCTCCACTAATTGAATTATCCAAGTTATGTCGAGAACATGGCAGCTGGTTAATTGTTGATGATGCACATGGCTTTGGCGTGATTGGTCGCCGTGGTCTAGGCGCCAGCCAAGTGCAAGACCCTCAGGAAGATGTGCCAGCGAGTCAACATTTTGGGTTACTGGGTCAACAAGGACTCGGGTCGACTCAAGTGAAACTAGAGACAAAATTACCCATAGATGCACAAGTGATCACATTTGGCAAAGCGATGGGATGTCAAGGAGCTGCGCTCCTTGGTAGTCAAGTGTTTATTGATTTCCTTGTAGCCAATTCAAGACACTATATTTATTCAACGGCACTGTCTCCTGCTAATGCACAAGCAGCTTTAGCATCGCTGGAATGCATAGTGCTAGCAGATAATAAACGTCAACATTTACATCATAATATCTTATTGTTTCGAGATTTGTGTCAGCAAGCAGGCATAGAACTAACGGATTCTTTAACCGCAATACAACCTGTGATTATTGGCTGCCAGCAACGCATGTTAGAAGTGGCTGAAGCGTTAAAACAAGATGGTTTTTGGGTTGGGGCCATTCGGCCACCCACAGTTCCAAAAGGACAAGCACGATTACGAATAACCCTAACGGCTAGTCATCAATCCGATGCTATTCAACGTTTAGTGGAGAGCTTGTCTTCTGCAATATCAGCCAACGATGTATATCAATAGTAAAAATAGAAAAACAATATAATAATGAGCAAAATAATGAATATGACTATGATACAAGATCCCCCTACACGAGCAGGATATCGGCCTGTGAAGGTGAAATCCAATAGTCAAATTTCGACCGTTAGAAAGGAAAAGTTTGATTGGAGTCAGTTGATTGCAAATGATTTTTCGGCAGCGGCAACGGGTTACCATGAGCACAATATTGTGCAAAAACATACATCTTCTATGTTATGCCATCAATTATCGGCTCAAGGAATACTATTAGATATTGGTGCTGGACCGGGGACGGATTTTTCGCTTTTTCCAAAGGTAAATTCTGTTATTAGTTTAGATATTGCAGGCGGTATGCTCAATAAGTTAACTGAGAACTTTCCT
The DNA here is from genome assembly GCF_947501665.1 of uncultured Shewanella sp. Lineage (GTDB taxonomy): Bacteria > Pseudomonadota > Gammaproteobacteria > Enterobacterales > Shewanellaceae > Shewanella. The sequence goes on from NZ_CANMWS010000015.1 coordinate 126,437, forward strand.
GAATATAAGGCCATTCAAGGTGATGCAGAGTCTTTACCTTTACTGAGCAATAGTGTTAACGCGATTTATTCTAATTTGGCTTTGCAATGGTGTCGTGATATTAGACAAGCTATTTTGGAAGCGGCGAGGGTATTGATGCCATCGGGGAGCTGTGAGATCAGTGTCGTGGCAGAAAATAGTTTGCCTGAATTGACCTCTCTTGGATTTAAAGTGAATCGTTTTCAGTCTTTTGAAACATTAGTGTCTTGCTTTGATAAGCAACATTGGCAGCTCATTGAAGCAAGATTAGAGCCTGTGACTGTATATTTTGATGATTTAAAAGCGTTACTGTATTCCATTAAAGGTGTTGGAGCCTCAGCTACAACCAATGAACAGATGCAGCCTTCGCTTAGACTTCGAGGGCGACAAGATTGGCTATCATTGAATGAAAAAGCAAATAGATTGAAGCAGAGTAAAGGGATCCCCTTAACGTATAATGTGGTGGTGATCCGCGCGAAACGAAAGCTAAGCAGAGTGTAAAGCACTTTTCAATAAAGTATTTTTCAATAATAAGAATGATGGTTCACAAAGGAGTTAATACATGTATTTCGTCACTGGTACAGATACAGATTGCGGGAAAACGTTAGTATCCAGTGCCTTATTATACAAAGCTAAGGGACGTACTTTAGGCTTTAAACCTATTGCATCGGGCTGTGAAAAAAGCGAACTGGGGTTAAGAAATTCAGATGCCTTGTCTTTGTTAGCAGCTTCAAGTGTGAAGTTGGGAGAGACACTCAAGCATAATGGTAAGCCGATGCAATTGGAATATCAGCATATTAATCCTTATGCATTTGAACCTGCTATCGCTCCTCATATTGCTGCGCAGCAAATTGATATGACAATCGAGCCGACCAAATTACTGAAACATATTGCATTTGCGACGTCTTTGCCCCTTGATTTTTGCCTCATTGAAGGGGCTGGTGGATGGCATTTGCCCTTGGGAGGGGAGCATTTATTATCCCATGTGGTTAAAGAAGCAAAGCTTTCAGTTATTTTGGTTGTGGGGGTAAAATTAGGCTGCTTAAATCATGCTTTATTAACCCAAGAAGCATTAGTTAAACAGGGAGTACAAGTTGCGGGATGGGTGGCCAATTGTATTGATCCTAATATGCCTCATTTAGAAGAAAACTTACAAACACTTTCTAATATGATGCTAGGTACTTGCTTAGGAGTGTTGCCTTATTTAAGTGAGGCTACAGCTGTTACAGCAGCCACATACCTGACCTTACCTCAATCTGCCTGAATGACACCGTTTTTGTATTCACTGTGGGCTCCTTTATCCTAGGGCCTGTTGATCTTCGGTGATTAAATTATGTTTAGATAAACGTGTTTTAATCACGGTGAGAGGTGTGATGCCGAGTCATTCTAAGCCCCTTTTCTTTCAACAGATGGGGCTCTCAACAAAGAGTAAAACACGTTTAATGGAGCCTACGGATAGCGCTTGTCGCTCCTTTCTACGGCGTTATCGCTTATTTATGGAGAACAACTACACCGCTTAAGCTCTGCCTTGTATAAAGAAGCGATAAACTGCTGCAGAAATATTCACCAAAGATCAACAGGCCCTAGTGTTAACCAATATTAATACCGCTATTATCATTAAGTATGCTGTATTTAGTTACCTGATAAATAAATACTTTATGTGTTTAAGACATAAGACTCCAATTATGATAGCTTGCGATTTGCTGTCAATTTAGCCTTTTGATGTCTTCTCCCCTTGAATTTTCATAATTAGGACATATTATGTCATATAGGAATGTGAGAAAGTATGATGTCTCTAATTTAGAAAATAAAATTTAGGGAATAAAAGTCATGTTGTAAGCAATCTTAATAAAGCCGATAGAGCGATTTTTTAAGGAGCAAGTATGAAGCGCATATTTTTACTGATAGCTACCAATATGGCTATCTTACTGGTGGCATCAATTGTGATGTCAATATTAGGAGTCAATACCTCTAGTATGGGAGGGCTATTAGTTTTTGCTGCTATTTTTGGTTTTGGTGGTGCGTTCATTAGTTTAGCCATTTCTAAATGGATGGCTAAACGTGCAATGGGCTGTGAAGTGATCACTGAGCCTCGAGATGAGACTGAACGCTGGTTATTACAAACCGTTGCTCGTCAAGCTCAAACCGTGGGTATAAAAATGCCTGAAGTCGCTATTTATCAATCTCAAGAATTAAATGCATTTGCCACTGGGCCAAGTAAAGATAATGCATTAGTTGCTGTGAGTAGCGGGCTGCTTTATGGCATGACTCAAGATGAAATTGAAGGGGTATTAGCACACGAAGTGAGTCATGTGGCCAATGGTGATATGGTGACTCTAACTTTGATCCAAGGCGTCATGAATACATTTGTTATTTTTGCTGCGAGGGTAGTTGCTGGGATTATTAATAACTTTGTCAGTAATGATGAAGGGGAAGGGCTCGGTATGTTTGCCTATATGGCCGTGGTTTTTGTCCTTGATATGTTATTTGGTATTTTAGCTTCCTTTGTTGTGGCTTATTTCTCTCGGATCCGTGAGTTTAAAGCGGATGAAGGGGGAGCTGCGCTGGCAGGTAAGCATAAAATGATCGCGGCATTAGAACGCTTACGTCAAGGCCCTGAAACTGGGGAGATGCCCGCTCAGATGGCCGCTTTTGGTATTAATGGAAAGCGTTCAATTTCTGAGTTATTGATGAGTCATCCGCCTTTAGAGAAAAGAATTGAAGCGTTAAAAGCACGTTCTTAATTGACTATTGGACAGTATCACTTTGATAAAAAAACACCGGTTTATCGGTGTTTTTTTATGGTTTATATAGCATCAAAGTGTGAGTTAAATCGACATGATAGATTTTAATCTAACTTGGCTTTATGCTTGAGATTGATGTTTAAAATAGGCCATTGCTTAATAATCTCGACACATTGGGGAAAATGAGATCACTGTGTAGGTGAGGGAGTGTATTTTGACTGAAACTTTAGATAGCACAGTAGACAAAGTGATATGATTAAATTATTGTTTTTATTCGTTATTTATTGTTTGTTATTTATTAAGAGGAAGGCGCTGAACCATAGTGTGAACCTTATTTATTTTGGTGATTAATTCGTTACTATCACTTCATATTCATTCGAATAAAAGAACAGTGTGAATCTATGTCCTGTTGGGTTTTATTGAGTACCTGTGATCTTCTTACATGCCAGCTAATCAACTTGACTCACACTGAAATAAGAATAATGAGAGTCAAATAGACTTAATATTTATATAAAGTGAGTGACTTCCTCCTTGATTAGGTATTTTTTAAGAGCTTAAATTTAATACATAAAATAGTATGATAGTATTATTTTTGTATATATATTGCTTTGGATAGGTCACCTTTAATATTTGAGTTTGATGTTATTATCGGGTTATTAGCTGATAATCATTAAGTTTTATTGGTATCTAATTGATACAACATGATTTACTCAGTCAGTGTTAGGGTTGTCGTTGACTATTGTTATTCTTAATAAAAGAGACTTTATTTAGCTGTTTATTTAGCTGTTTATTTAGCTGTTTATTTATTGCTTATTTATATCATGATTTTTCTCTGTATTGATAATAATAATAAAAAGAGTGATTAGGCGACATATTAATACAAGGTGTAAAATAATCATATTAAATGGGGTTGGCCCAAGGTGCGCTATTGATGACACAGTGGTAAAAGTGGATCTAAAGTCTATTGTTAAAGAAAGTGTTAGAGAAGGACTTTATGGCAATGGTACAGTTTTGAGTAGTCCAGCTTAATTTAAAAAAAGGAGTATTAACATGTTTAAAGTCAAACACTGGATGATAATATCACGGTCAACATTATTGATTGATTTATTAAAAACTCGTTGGCCACAAGAGTTTATCATTACCTTAGAGTCTTTGTCCCCTGAAAATAAGGATTATCATTTTGATGACAGTAAGTTATCAATTGTTGTTATCGATTTGTCGAGCATTGATGTGCAAGATGCCTATAAATTACAGCAGCAGATTGACCGCTCTCAGCGATCCATCAGGGTGGTTTTTATTCATTTCCCATTACAAGTCGATGCCCGTTTTCTTATTCAAAAATCCATTACAGCTGGGGTGTTTTATAACGACGCTTCTTTAGAGAAAATAGGTTCTGGGTTAAATGAAATTGTGGCAGGAAAAACCATTTTGCCTTTGGAATTAGAACAACAGAAAAAGCCAATAAAAACCTTATTTAATGTATCTGAAGAATTAACTATCAGAGAGCGTGAAGTATTAAAAGCATTACGCTTAGGGTTAACAAATATTGATATTGCAGAGCAACTATTTGTAAGTGAAAGTACGGTGAAAACACATTTATATCATTCTTTTCGAAAAATAGGGGTATCAAGCCGAGGAGAAGCGATCGCTTGGGCACAAGCGAACTTACATGATGTGAAACAATGAATCAGTGAAATTGCACTATTGTTTATCATGATGCTTATTAGAGCATTAATCTTTATGGCCCGTTCTGAAATTAATTAGTCACATGAATAATCACAAAAAATGAACAAGCCATGTTTGTTTCTAGATGATAAATGGATTGATGAATAAAAATGACTTTTATCTTTGGTAAAAAATGGGATACTAGCCAAAAACCCCGTTTATTTTTTATTTTGAGGACGATGAGATGGCCGAAGAAACCATTTTTAGTAAAATAATTCGACGTGAAATCCCCACAGATATTCTGTATCAAGATGATTTAGTCACTGCTTTTAATGATATTCATCCTCAAGCACCGACGCATATACTGATTATTCCAAATCACCTGATCCCGACTTGTAATGAGGTAAAAGCGTCTGACGAAAAAGCCTTAGGTCGAATGATCACGGTCGCGGCCAAATTGGCCGCTGAGGCGGGTATTGCTGAAAATGGCTACCGCTTGATCATGAATTGCAATCAACATGGTGGTCAAGAGGTATACCATATACATATGCATCTTGTTGGCGGTGAACCACTTGGTCCGATCCTCAATGGGCACCTTCAAAACTAAGATCTGCTGTCGCAGAGTAGCGTTTCAACATAAAATCCTGGCATTTAATTTTATTTATTTAGATAAAAAACAGGAGGGTAAAGTAAAAGTAGGCTAACCTGAAAAGAGTCGTGAGTGTTAAAGCACATCAATAACAAGGAATGCAAACAAATGAAAAAATTATTTTTTATTTTATTAGTGGGCTTGATGTTGGGAGGTTGTTCAACTAACACAGCTGGAATTTTAGCAAGCTCAACAGGGGATTTAAAGGTCGATAGTCCCGCTTTCGGTCAAAAAGTGAAAGTTGATCAATTAAAGATGCGGGGCAAAGGTGGCTCTTTGGAAGGTGTTGCGACTGTTGTTAATAAAATTTCAACCGATCAACATTTACAATATAAGTTTACTTGGTACGATGGAACAGGTTTTACCGTGGACGATGAAACACGAGGTTGGCAACCACTGACAATTCATGGCAAGGAAAGCAAGCAAGTGCGTTCAGTGGCCCCCGGTACCAATGCGCTCTGGTTTGAATTTTATGTTAGACCAGCACAATCAAACTAGTTGCAGCGATTAGTATAAAAAAGCCAAGGGTAACGTTATCGTTGGCTTTTTTATTATTTGTTGGAATCAAGTGAGTAAATTTATTTGATGTGTGAAGGGCTTGAGGAAAAATGAAGGAGAAAGACTAAGAGTTCAGCGAGAATACAGGTATAGGTTGCTTTACTTTAGCTTTAATTGAAATTAAGCCGTGTTTTATCAATAAAGAGTATTGTTATGAAAAGCATTTTTTATACCGCAGTCGTCATATTCACCTGTGTTATGTTAACAGCATGCATTGTCCCTATTCATATGCCCCGCCCACATCATTAATGTGTTCCGTGATTGTGCCTCTCAGTCACGGATTGATTTAGCGATATGTAAAGATAACGAGTACTTATTTTACATATGCTTACCTTTAATATTCAGCAAATATACAGCTTTTTACTGCTTTACTGGTACATAAGAAAAGCAGTCTAGGGTCGAACAAAAGTGAATGGTATTAAGGTATAAAATAGATTAAGGGGTAAGTCCTATGAAAGCGATTGTTAATATTTTAGTGGCCATGGTGACAACGGTTTCATTGAGCGCATGTATGGCACCTTGGGGGGGACCTCACCATTTCCACTAATATCGGTGAAAGTGAGTATTTCGAACAATAGCATGCTTAATGATGAAATGATGAAATGATGAAATGATGAAGATCAATAGGAGGCTATTTCTATGAAACGAATTTTTTATATTTCAGTGGTCTTGGTGACAGTATTTTCACTCAGTGCCTGTGTGATATTACCCTTTCCAGGGCCGGGTTTTGGGCCTCATCCGAGACCTTTTTGATTATTAATCGACCTTTTTCTATATACGTCAGAAAATAGGGTAGATAAAAAATAGCTTCGGCTATTTTTTTGTATTTTTTCTGTGCTGTCTTTTATTATCGATATTCTTTTTTAGTTGGAGTGTCATTGAGTTTCAGTGTCAAGTGACGACTTTTCTGCCATGATGAGGATTGATATTCATGTATGCTGGCTAATAATACATCTTCGTAGTGTAAAGCTGGAATGTTTTACCATTGGCTGGCGGGCTTACATGACCTAGTGAGGGGCAGCTTTATATTAATGGAGCAATATTAAAATGAAACGATGCTTGAAAGGGATAATGGGGATAATGGGGATGATGATGGGTCCTGTTGCTGCAGAGTTAATCGTACTGGCTTCTCCATCAGAGCAGGATACTTATTATGCTGACATGCAAGATGGCATAATGGATTTTCAAATTGATTACGCTAAGAAAATCATCAAACATGGAGATCAAGTGCTTGTATTAAGTAGTCCATCTTTATATCAAGAATATGTAGAGGCGCTTGGAAAACAAAATGTGATGATAGCCCCCATGCTGGATATTTGGATGCGTGATTTTACCCTTGTTAATCCGAATAAACCGGTCATGTTTCGTTATACGGCAGTAGGGCAAGGCGGTGGCAAGGAAGGGCAAGTTCAAGCTGATGAGGTACAGGATGTTTTTTATCAGTTAGTTAAACAAGCAGGGCTTGATTTTACCAGCTCAGATTGGTTGGATGATGGTGGAAATTTTGTCAGTGACTATGCTGATAGTGTGGTGCTCAGTACCAAATTTTTGCACGATAATCAATTAACCGAACAAAAGGCACGTCAAACATTACGTCAATTATTACGTATTCAAAATATTGCCTTTATAGAAGCCGATGAACAAGGAGGGCTGGAGCATGCCGATGGTGTGGTGAGCTTTGTGGAGCCCAATACATTGCTTGTCAACAGTTACCCTGACGATCCTGATTATGCAAAGCAGTTAATAATGGATTTAAAGCAGCAGCTGCCCAAGATCAAGATTGTCGAAATCACCACCCCTTATGACGGCAATGATATTTATGATAAACGCTTTGGTTCGGCTTGTGGCCTTTATACCAATATGCTAGTTACCCCAAATCGAATTTATTTGCCCCAATTTGGCATACCTCAAGATAAGCTTGCCTTAGCACAAGTTCGCGATGTTACGTCAAAAACCGTGATCCCAGTGTCATCATCACAAGTGTGTCATATGGGGGGCGGCGTTCGTTGTATGTCACTACAACTGCGGGGGGACAATGCTCAAAAATTATTGGATTATGCACGCAGTCAATCTAATGACAGATTGAAGCAATCAGGGATTGTTGAGTGACAGTATGAATAACCTTAAAAAAACCTGATATGCCCACCATTATGGACAGTGCATTTGATGGCGCAGCTTATTGCCCGCGTTGTCACTTACTCATGTATGTAAAAGATGAGACATGTCCTCATTGCGCTTATTTATTATCATTAGATGAGCGAAATAAACAGAAAGGCTTTAGCAAACAACAGCTTAAAAAAGGATTGAAAATGGGTACGGCATGGACTCTGGGATTTATATTGATTGTCTCATGTTTACTGGGTTTTGAATGATGAATAAAGGAGTGAAAAGGTGTGTGATTGAGAACAATATGTGCTTGGCTCTAATCCATCCTTAATGATCAACAGAGTCAAATTAACGTTGAACGTTATGTTGACTGACATAAGGTGACATAAATCTTGGCTCTCATCTTTATTTTACGTTGGTATAATCGCTTAAAAAAGCTAGATTTCGTAATACCAAGGGTTTTGTTGAGCATTAAATAATATCGGTTTACTTTCTTCAAGAGAGTAAAGATGAAACTGTTGTAAAGGAGGAGAGTAAAGATGAAGCGTGATAAGGGGTTTATTCTGTGCTTGTAAATTAGAGATCTGATGAATGTCATTATCCTGACTGACACTGATCTGTGCGGTGTCATAAAGAATGGACTGAGTCGCATAAACGTGCCCATTTTCAGCTTGCTCAAATTGTGTTTCGGTTGCTTGACCCAGTAACACTTTGACGCCACAGGCGCTATGCAAGTGATCATGAATTTTACTTCGTTGGCCATTGAGCCAACTTAATATTAAAATTTCACAATGACTATTATGAAACAAACGCTTACGGCAGTAATTATTGCATTCAAAAGAAGAAAGAGCTTGCACTTCTCTATCATCGAGCATCACATTTTCTAGCATAAAGCGAATGGCGGCTAAAGAGAGTGGCTTATTGAAAAGCGACACTTGCTGAATAAGTTCAGTAAAGCTGATGTAATGATCGGCATCCAATAATGCATCCAGTGCTGGGGCTTGTGTTAGGCGAAAAGGTGCGTTAGACAAATGGCCTCCTGATTGAATATGATCCCCTATTAGGGGATTTCCTTTTCCAGTATTTTGTTTCCAGTATTCCTTTTCAACTTTAATGGAGTCACTGCCATTGTCCAAAATTGAATGGTTAAAGCTGTATTATTGTATGGGGAAACTGACGACAAAATGCCCCCATAACCTAACAGCATTTTGATTATTTAACAAACAGAATCGAGCTTTGCGTTAATACAAAAATAACGCTCCGTAATATTTGAACGGCATGGATAGCAGGAAATGCCAAAATATGTCGAGAATATATTTGGCCTTATCGACTCAAAGAAGGCATCTTTACCTTCGATGGTTTCTGCTTTAATCAGCTTTAGCGGAGGAAAGTCATGACTACCCACTCCTTCTTGTCATTAAAGAATGGAGTTAGGAGGACTGCGCGTCCTTAATGATATCCCTATCTAAAGGCCAGTTCAGCGTCAGTGCTTCTCGTTCATAGAGACCACTTGCGTGGTCTTCACCCTAACGCCCGACGGAGCAATTCATTTCTATATTCGATTAACAAAAATCGCTATCGCCTCATATTTGCCATCCGTGGCTCAACTAAGGCTATTTTCGACGCTGATGTAAACGGATATACAAATGCGGCAAGAACATGGATGTTAAGGAGCCGCCTGTCTCAATCACGCTATTTTTTGTCGAATCTTAGAAACTGCTCCGATGGGGGAATGAAAAGCACAAGACAAATCAAAAGCAGGGGGGGTCTTCGATTTGGGGTGTTTAAAGCCAGTTTAGTGTTGATGTGTTGTTTTAAGCATGGGTTATACGGCAGAAATTAATTATGAATGGCTTAATAGTCACTTATGCCCAAAGTGTTTTTATATTTATCACCTGCGGTGAGGCTAAGATCGTGAGTGCCCACTATTCAGAGTGAGTTATGATCATGTGTTTAGCCATGCATGTATTGGTTAAATGTGTTTATTGAGTGGAGTCTTCAATTATTATATATCGCTTGCAGCGGGCTAAGGTCGTGGATTCCCATCCACACTGGGCCAAAGGGGATCAACAGCAATCCCCCTTGGAACCCTGTGCCGCCCCTAGCAGAGTGAAATGCATTGGTTAGTGCCTTGTTCTTATGAAGTAAATAACTAACTTTTTCGATGCTACATCCCTATAGCCCGAAAATTAAACAGATATCCATATCTGTTTTACGTTATTTATTTCAATGAACTTCAGCCATTCCGATGGGGAACAAAGACACAAGCAGGGTGTTTCTTCGATTTGAGGTGTTTTGTTACAGAGTCATTAAAGAGTCGTTTGTTCTCCAGCCTATGAGTGTTTATGCATGTTTGTTAGCGCCTAAAAATACTGTTATGAGAACACGGATCACATTTCTGGCATTGAGCTGAGCTTTTAAAACTGTTAGCGCAAAGATCTCCCTTTCCTTAAATTGTATCAATATGTTAAGGTGTTGTTTGTTATAAGATTGGTTTAAAGGGCAGGACTTCATTAAGATGCCTTTATAGCTTTTGTGAAAAGTGTAGCGGTGTTATTTAGGATGGAATTTGTCTATTTATAGACGAGTACAAGGAAGGTAGTGATGAGAATTGTTGTTTTAATGTTAACGGGATTGATCTTGTGTGTAGGCTGTACATCGGTAAAAAAGATTGCGGATAATGAATACAGAATAAGAGTGAAAGGCAGCCCATTTGATAATCTGGACAGTTTAAAAAATAAAGTTAGAGGCAAAGCCGTCACAATATGCGCGCCTAATGAATATAAGATAGTGAAAAACTGGTTTGGTGATGATTTTGCTTTTGAACAAGAACATCATTACACCATGGCAAGTGATATTGTGTCTGGTATAGCAATCGCCAAGATCAGATGTATCGTCGATAAAACCCAAGCTCAAAAACAGAGTAAAAAAGCAGATAAATCAGCTTGATACATTAATTATGTGCTTTAAGAAGTGAGGGTTGATAAAGATGTTCGATATATCCACTTTTATGCTGTCACAGAGTCTAGTTGCTGTCGCTATTATCTTTGATCTGATTTCATTTCAATGTAAATTACGAAAGCATATTTTAAGTTGTTTAGTGATCGCAGGATTATTTATCTCTGCGCACTTTTTTTTTATTGTCGCAATGGACGGCGGCCTGCTTAATGCTGTTGGCTGTGAGTCGTTATCTGATCAGCATTTTTACTCAAGCCAAAAAGTTACAGCATGTTTTCATGGCAATGGCTGTATTGGTCTCTGGTATCACCTTTACTGGTCCATTAAGCATATTGAGTTGCATCGGGTCTTGTTTACAAACTAAAGCGGCTTTCTGTCGACAAGACAAAGCATTACGTCTATGGATGATAATAGGTACCAGTTTTTGGCTCACTCATAATGCATTAGCACAGTCTCCTACAGCGGTATTGATGGAAGCCCTATTTCTTAGCAGTAACTTAATTGGTTATTATCGATTTTATATTGCTAAGATGCCAGTAAGGCATTAACCATCAATATTTATCTTTGTCACTTTAAAATTAGGCCGATAATATCCCCTAGCAGTGATAAACAGGAATTATCATTGCTAGGGAGTTTATCTTAATGTATTTAATATCCGCTTTTATAATAAGGCGTTATGTTAATATAATCGTCATCGCTTATTTCGGCTATTGCTGGATAATATGAGCGATAAGTCCCATTCAAAATTTCATCTACAACCCATATAAGGTATTTATTGTACGTTATTTTGCCCGTTAACGTCATAGAGAAGTTTCTATCTTCTTTTTGATAAGAAATAGAATCTGGAGTTACAGTAAAACCAGTATCAAAAAAGGTATCTTTTCTACTGACTGATTGTGAAAATGACGAAAAAGGGCGTTTATACGACTATATACTCTTCAAGCTGGGATCATTATTTGGGTATTTAATTCCTTGGATAACCGAAGTAGATTCTGTTAACCGAATTGGGTTGACCATGTCGGCATGATGCTTGCGATAAACCAGTGATAATGAGCCTTGTCACAGATAGGGTCTGCCCCTCCCTTAGATATCAAATAAAACTCAAAATGATATTAATTCATGGATATGAGGATATTCTTAATCATTTTCTATTAATACTTAAACTCACCTATTAATTATTCTTTATTTTTATTTGAAACAACTATGCTTAATTTTAATAAAAAAGAACATAACAAATAAAAAGAAAGGAGAAGTAATGCCATTCTATCAAGCGAAAGCTAAGGATACACAAGTTTACCAAGACTCAGGCATACACCCATTAACAAAACAAAAATCTTCAAAAATGATAAGACAAAAGGTCTCTAAAGGACCTAGTCACAATATTGCTAATTTACAAATGAAGCCGAAAAATACAAATTTACCTCATGAACTGGCTCATGTTGTGCAGCAAGCTCAGGGGCGAGTCAAACCCACCAACACAGTTAACGGTATAGCAATTAATGATAATGCCGGACTGGAAAAGGAGGCCGATGTATTAGGTGCTAAAGCACTGCAAATGCAACCTAAAGTGCATGAAAGTAGAGCGGTTGCCAATTTTGTTAATAAGAACAAAAGTGATTTAAATCAGGGTGTTGAGTTTGTGGGTGATCGAGATGATATTTCCATTAAAAAATTGCAAACAGCCATGAACAATATCTCAAAAGCTAAACAATCGGAGCCTATCCAAAAGAAAGAAAATAACACGGGTTTACCTGACAATTTGAAAACTGGCATTGAAAACCTCTCTGGCTACTCAATGGATGATGTAAAGGTTCATTACAACTCAAACAAACCAGATCAACTTCAAGCTCATGCATATGCACAGGGTAGCGATATTCATTTGGCATCAGGCCAAGAAAGACACCTCCCTCATGAGGCTTGGCACGTAGTGCAGCAAAAACAAGGACGCGTCAAACCTACAGTGCAGATGAAGGGGAAAGTCAATGTAAATAATGATGCTGGACTGGAGAAAGAAGCCGATATGATGGGAGCAAAAGCTTCTAGTTTTAATGAATCACCTCTAAAACAAGGAAAATCCGCCTTACAAACCGTACAAAGGCGAGAAAATATTATACAGATGTTTTTTGGTAAGTGTTTCAATGGAATTGCGCAAGGAGCTCAAAATTTATGGACAGCAATATTTGGAAAGAAAAAAGCTAAAAACGAAGATGAGCAACCTTTACGTGAATTGGGCGATATGGAAGATGGTAGGCTAGAAGGTGTTCGAAATCGAATTACTCCTCATACTGCCATTAGAATGGATCAAAACCCCGATCAGTTTGCGAATGATGCCCGAACCAAGGTATTAAATGGTATGAGTAGAGAACAATTGGAGACAAATACTTGTTCAACGGCAGCTCAAGAAATTTATGACTTTTTGAAAGTAGGTGATGAGAAACATCATGTGGGCGTTCGCTCATTGACGGACACACTTGAGAGGAATATGGGGACAGATATAAAACTCATTTATAAAGTAAACTTAGATAAATTAGCAGGTCATTGGTTTACTATTTTACAACATGGTGATAGGGGAATTCTTTTCCAAGGTTATTTGAATACTCAAAGCATCGAAGAAAATTTGACACATGGCGCTGGTAGCTCAGCAAGACCAATGACAGAAATTATTTTCCATTTAAGGAAGATTATCGAATCATCCATATCTGAGACTACTGGAGCGGCATTGGGAACGAAGGAATTTGAACAATTGTTAGACCATAAACAGGAGTTGATTGGATTAGAAAAACCCAAAAAGGGAAGAGAACAAATCCTGATGGGAGGCAGGATGAGTAGCCCTGGAAATGTTGACCCTAATTGGTCAATAGCCACTTTAGCGGTTCAATGAGAATGTATCTCCATAAACGAAAGGGGGGCAAATCTTGACTTCATACCGCACTGGACTAAAAACTGGACTAAAAAGGAAAGAAGAAAGGGGTTCAATTCAGTTGTTTCGTGATACTTTTTATACACTATGATTTCAGTTACCTCGGCATCCCTATCATCCAAGCCCATAATAAAATCTAAAAATCATTAAAACGTCTTTTAGCCTAATTGAGATGAGTTGACTTAACAATCTCTACTTAAGTGAGCCAATTAACAGAGTAGATAATTCCCTTCAAAACCGTCTATTTCCCATAATAAAAGTACGTAACGCGACTTTGGGATTCGAAAAAATTGAGGTTGAAATACCTCGAAATGAGTAGTTATCTTAGCAAAAAAGCTGAAAAAGTGGTATGCCAATAGTTAGCGTATTTTACCACTTTGATACTTGGATTGATTAGGGGCTGTAATTGGGTTTTATTCAACTTTTTGTTGACTGAGCTATGTCAAGGTTATGGGCGGTATTGATTGAAAGATTGCTATAAAATTAAGTTAGGCAGTGTGGGTTATCGATTGGTTTATGAAGTGAGATATACCGAAGTGGTGGTGTCTGTGGTTAAGGTTGGAAAGCGAGAGAGTCATAAGGTTTATAAAATTGCGGCAAAACGAATGTAAGATCGAGTATCGCCGCAATCAACTCTTGGTTTTTTATCTTTTTATTGGGTATTGATTATTTTGATAATAATACTGTCCAATTAAATAGCCCCTGAATTTCTCGCACTATATAGTCATCAGCGATATGGTATTTGTTATATTCATCATTACTAACTTTGATATTGATGAATTCATCCTTTCGTTGAACCACAAATTGCCAAGATTTTGGCGATTTAGTGTCACCTTTATGATATTTTTTGTCCACTATTTTATAGGTATGGAGAGATTCATTTTTTGCGTAAGTTATATTGATAAAGCCTAATAGAGCTGTAGTGAACGCAATCGTGCCGACAAAAGATAATGATTTTGCTGCCCACTTTTCATTCTTAGGAATATAGTAAAAGAGAAGACTCTTTGTTCGATAGAGAATAAGAGACAATGTTGTGCCTATGGTGATTGATATTCCGACTAGGTAATAAATACTTTGAGTGTTGGGTAAAATATTGATGCTAAATAACATAAACATCATTCCGACGAAAAATATACAGAAAACAAAGATGCTATTTAAGGTTTTCATATTAGGTTGAAACTTCTCCTTAATTGTACAAATTCAAAAATTTTTATAAAAAGTGTCAATTATTGGTTAAATATATTTATTTTTAGTAGTTTACCTGTTTTGTTATCAAGACTAAGGTTGAGTGGTATGATATATATCTGTGGCATCAAATTGAAACATTACTCTTGCTTTTCTTGGCTTTTTAAAGTCCCGTGTAGATGCAACTGTGACCGTTGATGGCAGGGCGAAGATTACGGCAGTCATCGCTTTGAGCTCGAGATATGGACGTCGAGAAGGCAGTTAAATATGGAAGTTATTGGCCATCGTCGAACTTACACAGAGGTACTTGCAGTGTGTCACAGAGGTATATGCACAAAGCCTGCAGTAGAATTAATTTCAATACCATTAGACATTACTTACTGTTTGTTTTTTTCTCTTGATTCTCGCTTTTAAAACAAGTGTGAATGCATCTGTATGCCTTCGACTTCAAGGTGAAAGTCATAACATGGCTTCTATGAGCGACAAATAAGGACATTTGGCTGGCACTTAGGCAAGGATGCTATTTGAAGTCGTAGAGCGCCCAAGGCCAAAACTGTTCCCACAATTTAAGGCATTTCCTGCTATCCATGCAGGTCAGATATTCACGGCGTGTTGTTTTCTGTATTCATACAAAAGCTTGCGGCAGCAATGAATACACATGAATGATGGAGAATAGACAATATCATTATGAGCAATAAAGCCAAACGCCAGCTTATAACTTTCCCCTGTGTGAATGGGAATTCACGACCTTCCATTAAGCGGGGCTTAATCTTCCAGCCCTGTGTGAGTGCCTTAGCTTAAATGCTGCAGGCGGTACTGTTGCACTGTTAATTGACCATGAGGATCTTAGCGACACAATAACCGAGCTTTTTGCCGATGAGCCAAAGGTATTACTGAGCCATGACTACGATGAAATGGATCTAAAGTTACATGATTGCTTAGATAAGTAAGCCGACGATTATCAATCATGTATTTTAAATTAATATGTTAGCCAGAGATTGAGGGTATCAGAGGCGGCGTATCACAAGACGCGCTAATAACAAATAACGCAGTCTTTGATAGCTAACTTATTGACTTGTTTAATGTAAGTTTATCGTTTATTTTACCGAGGGCGCTGGTTTAATAGAGACTGGTTTAATGGCGTTTGGCTCTGACGCGAGTCAGGCATATGAAAAAGATTTATCAAAGGAGTTGAGTTGTGGAAGGTTACAGAATAAGTACCCAGTTTTCTGAAATGGATTTATCGGTTATTCATGAATATATTGCAAGTTCATATTGGGCTGAAAATATTCCTCAAGCAACCATGCAAAAGGCAATGGAAAATTCACTATGTTTTGGTGTGTTCACTGTGCTAGGAGAGCAAATAGGCTTTGCTAGAATGGTGACTGATCGTGCCACATTCGCATACTTAGCGGATGTTTTTATTTTAGAAAATCATCGTGGCAAGGGATTAAGTAAATGGTTAATGCAACATATTTTAGACCACCCTCAACTGCAAGGGTTACGCCGCATGGCCTTAGCGACGCGTGATGCTCACGGTTTATACAAGCAATTTGGTTTTCATTCATTAAAATCGCCAGATACATTTATGGAGTTACATCAACCGAATGTATACAGTCCACTTTTGAAGTGAGAAGTTGGGTAATTTGGGACTCACTATCTTATCCCTGCTGACAGATCATGAGACTTATTCGAAGAGATACACTGGTTTGTTTTTCATTCCCCCTTCGGAGTGTCCGATGTTCGTTGGAATAAATAACGTAAGGCTGACATGGATGTCAGATTAGTTTTCGTGCTACAAGGCCGTTTCTTGATATCCCTCTTTTAACACATCAAGGGGCACGGCATTTGTAAGCTGACCTGTATGGATATAGGAAATACCATAATTGTTGTCTGGAACAACAAAGGCCATTTACATCAGATGTTGCATCGGAAAAGTTAGTTATTTATTTTATAAGAGCGAGAAGTGTAACCAATGCATTTCACTCCGTGGGGGGCGTTATGGAGGTCATTAGGAGGGTAAAGACCACGATAGTGGTCTCTCTGAACTGGCCTTTAGATAGGGATATCATTAAGGACGAGCAGTCCTCCTAATTCCACTCTTTAATGACAAGAAGGAGTGGGTATTCATGACGTTACCCCGCTGGAACTGATTAATATTAATAAGGTTAAAACTACCAAATATTCAACGCGAAGAGACACACTGCTTTTTGCTTTCAAACCGCCGTGTAGATACAATTTTGAGCTTCCAAAACAGGGATGATGGGATGGACACCTCTTGTTAAACCGGCGTCATTTGCGCCATATTGAGTTTGCATGTTCAATAATCAACAAAAGGTGTCCAATATGAACGTTACACTAATCGGAATTGATTTAGCAAAAAATGTTTTTCAAGTTTGTGGCATTAACCAAGTTGGGAAATCTATTTTTAATCGTGCGTTAAGACGTTCACAACTTATGGCTTTTTTACTTAACTACCCAGATACCATTATTGCTATGGAAGCTTGTAGTGGTTCAAACTATTGGGGCCGGGAGTTATTATCAAAAGGGTTTGAAGTTCGACTAATACCGCCACAACATGTAAAACCCTTTGTTAAAGGAAATAAAAATGACCGAAATGATGCCTTTGCGATTTGTGAAGCTGCATTAAGACCTAATCTTACTTTTGTGCAACCTAGAACCCTTGAACAAACTGATATGAGCTTGGCTCATCGGATCCGCGAAAGAAATGTAGAGCAACGCACTGCTTTAATTAATCAAATTAGAGGATTATTAAATGAATATGGCATTGTTATTGCTCAAGGAAAAGCACGACTGAAAGTCGCAATACCTGAGCTTTTAGAAGCTCCTAACAGCGGTCTAACAGCATTAGCTAGACAATACTTTCAAGCGCTTCTAGAAGAGTGGCAACAAATTGATTCAGCAATTAAAAAATTAGAGAACAACATTAAAAACCAAGCTAAATCGAATGAACAAGTGAGCAGGTTAATGAGCATAAAAGGGGTCGCTGAGATAACAGCAACAGCCGCAGTCTCCTTTGCTGGTAACGGTGCGCAGTACCACAATGGTCGTCATTTCGCTGCCAATTTAGGTCTTGTGCCACGAGAGCATTCAAGTGGCGGCAAACAAAAATTAGGTCGTATTAC
>NZ_CANMWS010000016.1 GCF_947501665.1 uncultured Shewanella sp.
TTAAGGTTTAAGGTTTAAGGTTTAAGGTTTAAGGTTTAAGGTTTAAGGTTTAAGGTTTAAGGTTTAAGGTTTAAGGTTTAAGGTGATTTATAGTTAACTAATTACCAATTACTGCCGTATAAAAATAATTGTTGTAATAGAAATAGAAATAGAAAAATAAAAAACAAACAAAAAGTTAACCATTTGTTGGTATGAATAGGAAATAGTGAATATCATCCTGATGTGTGCTATTTTTCTTTGGCTGCTTTTTTATCTGTGAAATATTGATGTTATTTAAAATAAGATAAATATTTCGATAAAATATGAATGTTTTTATGGATACATGATGATATCAACATAAATAAAGTCATTCATTTTACATTCACAAACTTATTTATTATATATTCATACTCTGTTGAATAATTACATTCAACCTAATACTAAAATTGTTCTAAATACGAATTAAGCTTTAGTCTTGAGGAATATAAAAAATGTTAGACAATATTGTTAATCTTTTAAATGATTTACTTTGGGGAAAGTATTGATTTATGGGCTGGTTGCCGCAGGATTATATTTCACTTTGCGTCTTGCCTTCATACAAGTGACTCATTTTAAACATTCAGCAAAATTGATGATCAAAAGTCGTCAAGGCTCAACAAAAGATGGACTCACTTCTTTTCAAGTATTCTGTACCAGTATGGCAGATAGAGTTGGTGCCGGTAACATGGCAGGTGTTGCTGTGGCTGATTGCTGTATTTGGCATGGCTACAGCCATGGTCGAGTCTACTTTAGCACAAGTTTATAAAGTTCGAGACAAAGATGGACAATTTCGCGGCGGCCCTTCATATTACATGGAAAATGGGTTAGGAAAACGTTGGATGGGAGTGCTCTTTGCTTTTCTCCTCATTTTAGCGTTTGGCCTCGTCTTCAGTGCCGTTCAAGCCAATACCATTTCTGGTGCCATGAGCAGTATTTTTGGTATTTTTCCAGCGACAGTGGGGGGATCCTAGTGATTTGTAGTGGGTCAATCATTATTGGCGGACTGAAAAAAGTGGCGAAGGTGTCAGAGATTATTGTTCCTATCATGGTTCTTGGTTATATCGGTATCGCGTTAATTATTGTACTTATGAATGTTCGTGAACTACCTGCAATCTTTATGCTCGTCATTAAAAGCGCTTTTGGTGTTCAAAAAGTTGTTGCTGGAGGCGTCGGTTATACCATTGCACAATCGATGCAGGCGGGTATTGCACGAGGTTTATTTTCAAATGAAGCCGGTATGGGCAGTGCAGCTAATATTGCCGCCAGTGCTTCACCCAAGCCTAATCATCCAGCATCACGTGGTTTTATTCAAATGATGGGGGTTTTTGTCGATACGATAGTTATTTGTATAGCAACCGCAGCTATTATTTTATTAGCTGGTGATGTGGGCGCAGATAATGACGGTATTGCCATTACTATTCATGCACTCACCAACCATGTAGGTGCTTGGGGCGGAATTTTTATTGGCTTAGCTATTTTGCTTTTTTGTTTCACCTCGATCATTGCAGGTTACTCTTATGCTGAAACCAATCTATTATTCTTAACGCACAATAATAAAAAAGCCTTGCCCTTATTTAGAATATGTGTGTTAGCTATGGTGATGTTTGGCGCCGTTGCTAAAGTTGGTTTCGTTTGGAACTTGGCTGATTTATCCATGGGTCTCATGGCCACCGTTAATATCATCGCTTTACTCATGCTATCTAAGCTTGCCATTAAGGTCACCAATGATTACCGCTATCAATTAAGAGTAGGAAAAACGCCTAGTTTTAATAGTAAACAATTCTCTGAACTTGCGAATTTAAAAGGGGGAATTTGGAACGGGGCCGCAACTTCTGAAGAAAATAATGACACTGCGGGCGACCAAGGAACGGAATCCACAAAAACATAATATCTCATTTGATCAATACACCATGTTCGTTGAGCCTAGTGTATTAATTCATTATCAATCTATTCAATATTTCTCTCCTGTCTTTATGTATGTGTTCCCGTGACAACTCACTTAATTAATCTAAATTTGAGATTATGAGCGTTAATTCTTTATCATTATATTTAATCAATGGGTTAGGTTTAAATCTATTCTTTGTTTCTTTCTTTGTTTGGCTGAATATTGATATAAGGTAAATTCGCACATTCCTTAAACAGCTTAAAAGTGGATTTATTCAGATAATACTTTTTACCTATATCGAGTCCTTGACGTCAGTTTAAGAGTCGTATTTTTCATAGGATAAGGCAGTTACTATAAAAGTAAAAAGTATCATCAATTATTATGGCTATTTCAGATTAAATAAAACTTATTTCGGTGTGGAAACGATTGGGATAATAGTTTATTGGAGCGCTTCTTTAATAAGCTTGAAAACGGAATATCGTCATTTTGCTGAAGCTTAGCAAAATATTACCCGCATCAGCTATGCTCTCATCAATATGATGGTGTGTCGATACTAAATAAATCAGACCGCTTGCTCTGGTTACACTCAAAAATTGTGCCCAATTTTAGTTAGCCAGTACATATGTCGCTGTAAGACTTAAGCTATCAGAAGCAACCTTAAATAATCTTAAACAACAAGTAGTCCCTAGCAACTTAATCATGGAGCTTTACTATGCGTTTTTTATTATCTTTTAAAAATTTTTTTGTATTTTTTATACTTCTATTGATGCCACTTTTCAATGTATCTGCCGAGACAATGACTCTTGAAGGAAAGTTACAGGTTTTTATCGAGGATGACTTAAATGGACAATATCGATACGACTATGCAATAAAACTCAATAACGAGCAAACGATCAGCCTTGATGCAAAATCAGCAACAATGTTGGCAGGCCTCAAATTTGGCACCCCTATTCAAATTTCGGGGCATTACGCTGATAATAACGTTATTGAGTCTGTGATGCCCCCTTTTATTGTGGAGTCGGTCATGCCCACTGCTGTTGACAAGCCTCTGTTCCAACAGGCTCAGGTAAAGATGAGCAACGAGTCATTACCCGCCCAAAAAAGTATTGGCATTTTAATGATGGAGTTTAACGATGTTAAAATGGGTAGCCAGTCTAGCGTCAAGAAATTAAACAATGAAATGTTTAATGATTGGGATTCTGCCAATAATCAGTATAAGGCGAACAGTGAAGGAAAGCTTTCTTTTAAGCAAGACTCAAACGGTGATGGCAGAGCGGATATTTATGGTCCGGTGTTAGTCGATGTGGATGCATCAGGTTTGTGTGATTATTCAAATTGGGCAACACAAGCATCAAATATCGCCCTCAATGAAGGGATTGATATGGCGCAGTATGACTATAAAGTATTTGTTTTTCCTCGAGGAACATCTTGTAAATGGGGAGGAAAAGGGAGGCTTTTTTGTGGTGATGATTGCCGTGCTTGGGTTATTCCAAACTGGGATACTCGAGTCACAAAAAACCTCTTTGCCCACGAATTAGGGCATAATTTAGGCATGCATCATTCTGCAACTGATTTTAACAACGACCATCAAGTTGACGAAGAATATGGTGAACAATCCATTATGGGATGGGGATTTAAGACTGGTACATTCAATGCCCCTCACCGCTATCATTTAGGCATGTATGATGCTTTTCCTGAAGCCTTGACCACAGTGCAAACCAGTGGTTTATACCCGCTAACACAACTACAAAATAGCTATACTGTTGTCGCACCTCAAGTCCTTAAAGTTATCAAACCATCGAATAATAAAGAATATTTTATTTCTTTAAATGGTTACGATCCGCTAATGAACCCCAATTTTATCTATATGTATCAAGTCAGTATTCACACTTTCCAAGGGAACTCGACAAGGAGTTTACTGATAAGTACACTCGATTCAGGTGAGCAATTTGTTGATGTGGATGGTGAATTTGATATTAGTGTCAGTGAGTTAATCCAAGGTTTTCCCGCGTCAGCGAATATCACTGTGAATATGGTCGAAAGCCCACTTTTAACTCACTAGGTGTTAATGATGCCTCAAGGATATTGTTGATTGTTATATGAATTCTGCGTCATCACTTGGGGGACTTTAGCTAATCGATGTTATATGGCTCTTGAATATCAATTATGGTGTTGGGTTTTGTAGTGGTATTGTTACTTAACTAATTAATATGTAATTAATATATAATTAATCATTGTGATAAAAGGTTCATTTTTAGGGTGGGATAAATGTTTAAAAAATGGAGTATTCTTTTAATGATGGGGTTAGCGTTTAAAGCTTATTCTGCAGAGATATTGACTCATGAAGGTGTGGTAAAGCAAATCGTTGCTTTTCCTCATTCATATGGTGCTTATTCTGTCGATGCCAAAGGTCTCTTAGCGATTTATGTGGAGGGGTTGCCTAAGGGCTGTATAACGGGCCAAAATAGAGTAGTGATTTCGGTTAATCATCCATTGCATAATTCCGTATTATCGATGGCACTACTTGCAAAATCTACAGGGAAAAAGGTGCGAATAGCCTATTTTAATGAGTGTACGATTAGAGCTGGATCATGGGATTTTGCCTATTTCGATTTAATGGAGTAAGTTCAAAAAGTGATTGGCTAATGCTTAGCTAGGTATAGTACATAGGGCTCATGTTCTTGTGGAATAATCATCTACTCGTGATAAAGTCGGTTTATCACGAGTAGGGCATTTAGCAAAAGTGAAAGAAACAAAAATAAGTAAGTCAATTAACGCATTAATTTTAAATGTAATTTATGTCTGACACTCGTTATCCCGAATTAAGGCTAAATATTCTCTGTAAGTCTTAATGTATCGCGTTTTCAATATGACAATTTTCAACTAATGGTGTTGGGATATAAACATCGCTAACAAATAATGTTTGAGAATAAGGTAAGTAAACAACTAAATTATATAAAGAATGAATATTCGGGACATTTATGAATATCATGTCATCTGGCTTACTTGAAGACATTATGTTTTCTTTAAATAACGTTTCACTACCTTGCTTTAAAAGCAAGGCGCTAGCTTCAGCGACTGTTTCTATTGCAATATCTGCCACATTGATCTTACTTTTTGAAAATTGATCTGGGTAAAGCGTATGAGGTGCGGTGAGTATATTTCTCAAAGCCGCTTCTGTTCCTTGAGCTGCTATGAGGCTTCCTCCATTAGCGACATACTGCCTTAATCCACCAATATGATCTGTATGCAAATGCTTAGGAACGATATAATTAATCGATTTCTTTGGAAATTTTTTCTTTATTGCCTTAAGAACAACATCACTTCGTTCATTATGCAGTGATGTTCCAATCAAGATTAGACCCTTTTTTCTTTCAATAAGCAAATTATGATGCGTACTGCCTATAATATGATAAGCGTTCGCTTGATAAGAGAGCGGTTGAATGAATACATTAGATGTATCAAGATCAAATGAGATCCCTGTCGCTAAATGACGATAAAGCCAAAATGAAGTACGTAAACCAAATGAAAATGCCTCATGGTTTACAGATTGCTCTACTAATTCTATTGGAAAGTCAAATAGATCATTCTCAGTAATAGCAGATGCTTTTAGGTAATGCCTTCCAATATATAATTCCGAGTTGATTATTTTACCATTGAATCGATAGGTTAATACCTTAGGGCTATTAATTTCATTAAATTGAATCCAATGTTGAAATAAGACTTCCACCTTACTGTCACCTGAGACAGGATGATCTTCTAATGTTTGGGTTTTAATTGGCAAGCCATCATGTTGATCAATATACAGTTCAATATCTTGAGATCCTGGTTGTAAATTCGGGATCCCAATCACCCAAAGCTTTTTTATGCCAACAAATGCCTCTCCTTTTATAACTGACTCCGCGTTGATTTAAAGCATGTTTGATTAATAATAAAGGTGATGACATTAAGTGTAATTTTTTACGCATAGCAACGCGAGAAGATGACATTTTATTACCCATTTCTTCCGCTGATTGAGCATAGTTAGGATCAGGTAATACAGAGTAATCTAAACCTGAGATATAGCCGGTATCATTATGGATAGTTTCTTGGTATCGCCTTTGAACGTTTGCAGGGTAAGCGTAGTGAGTATTCCAATTAAAATGATATCGAATATTATCGACATCAGAATAATCAACGGTAGTTCTTAAACGATAATTTGATATTAATTCTGGTTGAGCTTCAGGTGAAATAGAATGTTCAGGATTAACAAAGTGGGCTAACTTTAAGTTATCCTCACCAACAATCGATTCGATAACGTCTTTTTTACCGATTGCTTTTAAAGATAATTGTAATAACTTCTGTGGTTCAATTGAAGATGAGCCTTGTTTAACTGGGTCGCATTGGCCTCTATAAAAAAATTATTGAACACAATATAATGCCAGTAATCACTTTTTTCAATTCCATGAGATCAACCTCTGTACCTATTCAACAAAACTGTTGAGTATGTTTAAAGAATATTGATAATTAAATAATTATTATCTAAATGATATTAGCTATTTATCTAATAATCTTGAATAATCATAAGAACCAGTTACAAGTGAAGCTTTATTATTAATCGCTCTTGTTACTAGGGGCTGTTGATCTTTGGTGAGAGCATCTCTGTTTAAAGAAAGGGCTTAGAATGACTAGGTATTACACTTCTCGCCGCGACTAAAACACGTTAATCTGAACATAATTTAATCACGAAAGTTCAATCGGCCCTAGGAGCATGGGATCGTTTTTGCTGGTAAAATTATTGTTGATCGTGAAGGCGGCTTTGATTTTGCTATGCTCTATAGAGCATGATAGAAAGGTTAAATGAGTATACAAATAGGTTAATTAGGTTAGTGATGACTCTATCGAGACACTGGAAATGATTCTTAATATAACCTGAACTCGGGATAATGAGTGTCAAAGAAAATTGGCCATCCATTTAAAGTCAATAGGTTAAAATCAATCCCGTTATTGTTTAATTTGGCTAAATACCACTATTTTTGTCTATATCAAGGCGGGATTTCGTGTCTAATAGCGGGCTATTAGTAGAAAACACAACATAGATAGGGGCAAAAATAGCGCTATTAAGCGGCGCTGCTTACCCCGAGTTAAGGTTAATATAAGGCTGGTCTTTAAGAAGTATGGATTTGGTGTATTATTAGATCACGGGTATAGTTCGGCTGGTGGAGAGGTATTGAACAGTATCAATAGAGGCATTGCATCGCAATTTTAATTGATCATCGACAAAGATTAATGAGGGAGTGTAAATGGTTATTAATACAACAAAATATAATGATAAACTCATTTTGTGGGCACTGACCTCTGCGCTTGCTGGATTTATTTTTGGATTTGATACTGTAGTTATCTCTGGAGTAGAAATAACGATTCAAACTTTATGGGGCTTGTCACCCAGTTTACTTGGTGTGGTTATTAGTTCAGCGTTATGGGGAACGGTATTAGGGGCGTTAATTGGCGGTTGGCCTACCGATCGTTTTGGGCGGGTGAAAACCTTAATTGCTATTGGTTTTCTTTACTTTATTTCAGCAATATGGTCAGCATTAGCCAATGATCCCTATTCTTTTATCATTGCCCGTTTTATTGGCGGTTTGGCGATTGGTGTTTCTACTATCGCGGTCCCACTTTATATTTCTGAAATTTCCCCTGCTGAAAAACGTGGGAGATTAACCGGTTTATTTCAATTTAATATTGTTTTTGGCATCCTTATTGCTTTTATATCAAATGCTTTATTAGCGAATATAGGAGACAACGCATGGCGTTGGATGCTGGGTGTTCAAGTCGTGCCAGCGATTATTTATTTCTTATTGTGTTTTTATCTCCCTGAAAGTCCACGTTGGCTTATCGGTAAATGTAACAGAGTGACTGAAGGCAGAAAAGTCCTTATGCTTATTAATCCCAATATGTCTGCTGATACCATTAATGAGATGAGTGATAATATTATTAATGCGTCTTCAGCTGTTGGAGTAACAACCCCTTTTTGGGGCAAAAGGCTTAAATACCCTATTTTCTTAGCATTTTGCATTGCCTTTTTTAACCAACTTTCAGGGATTAATGCAATCTTGTATTTTGCACCGCGTATTTTTGAAATGACAGGGTTAGGTCAACAAGCGGCTTTATTACAATCAGCAGGTATCGGGGTGACCAATATGATTGCGACTCTTATTGGTCTTTGGCTTATCGATCGTCTGGGTCGTCGAACATTACTTTATATTGGTTCTTTTGGTTATATTTTAGCTCTGGGTACGTGTACGTGGGCTTTTCATTATAATGTTTATTCTATTATTCCTCTATGTATTTTTCTTTTTATTGCAGCGCATGCCATTGGACAAGGTACGGTTATTTGGGTTTTTATATCCGAAATATTTCCCATTGAACATCGAACGGCAGGGCAGACACTCGGTGCATCGACACTTTGGATTTGTGCTGCGCTGTTAACATTAGTTTTCCCTGTGATTATATCGACTTTCCCTCCGAGTTACATTTTTGGCTTCTTCTGCTTGATGATGGTTCTGCAACTTATCTGGGTATTTACAAAAATGCCTGAAACAAAAGGGATCCCTTTAGAGGCGTTACAACAAAAATTAGGCACTATCCCATTAAGTACATTACAGAAACATCATGATAGTGCAATTGATACTAAAGCTGTTCAGGAGAAGTAACTAAGGCATTCCCTGCTACCCATGCAGATCAGGTATTTACGGTGAGTTATTGTTGTGTTTGCGCACCAGCCTGCGGCAGGTAATTCAAAACAATAAGGCTATGGTTAATAACGAATTTAATGAAGACTAATTGACGGGAAGATTATCATCGATAATACGATAGAGGCTGACATATCTTTATTTCAGCTTCTCTTCCTCAATAGGTCTGCACAAAACCGTCATTTGTGGCAATAACGCATTGGGACTGAGGCTAAGGGCAAAATCGACGGCTTTAACGATATCATCCACTTGGATTTTATCTTCGTTGTTAATGCGACCATCATTAGTCATGTCGGTATCGACTACGCTGGGGCAAAGGCAAGTCACTTTTACACCGTATGGTAATAAGTGTTTAAAAAGGCTTTCACTGTAATTGATTAATGCTGCTTTGGTTGCACTGTAAAGGCCAATTTGGGGTAGCGCATTGATCCCCGTATTGGAGGATAGGGTAAAGATATGCCCTTGCTGTTGTTTTTGCATTAGCTGAGCCACTTTATTGGTCAGTATTAATGTTGAAGTGACATTAACGCTGAGTAAATGATCAATAGTATGATCATCAGCCTCAATAAAATTAGTGGTTAATTCCCCTGCGCAATTCACTAAAATATCGATAGGAGCATATTGTTTTAATAGTTTATCGGTAAGTTGTTCCACACTGTTAATATCCGCAAAATGGCACCGATAAATGTGAATATCAATGTTGGGATATCGCTCGCTGAGGCTTTTTTTAGCCTTGATGAGCCTTTCTTTATTCATTGCGACTAATACAATGTCGATATTTTTGTTGGCAAAATAGTTGGCGATAGCGTAGCCGATACCTCGACTGCCCCCAGTGATTAATGCAGTTGGCATAGCGTTCTCCTAAAAGATCATACCCTCAAGTGAAATGACGGTGCGAGTGTCAGAACCTCTCGAATACTCTAGTTCAAAGCGCATTTTCAAGTGATTTGATTATAAAGTATCTTACGCTTAAATAGAGCCTATTGGTAACCTCTTTTGCATGAAAAAAAATATTAATGGTCGATGATGATAAGGAGGAACACTTTGTTTCTTTTATGTTTGCATTTTGATGCCTAGGTGTTGTTAGTTTAGTGTTTGAGTGATAAAAGGCTTTAATGGGAGTAAAAGAGCTTTAAATATATAAACTAACATGGTTTATATGGAGCATAAGCTATCTATTTTATAGCAAAATGATAAGGGACGGGTTATGAAGTCTATGCCATTACTGCAAAAAATTGTGCTCATTATTGCTATGTTGATGCTGAGTCTGGCATTTTATATGGCCTTAAATACTCTAGTATATATTCAGGGGGCGACCAAAAGTGTGGGTAAGGTCATTGACTTTAAAGGCGTATATTCCAGCCATTCTATGACTTATGCACCGATTATAGAATATCAATTGCCTAATGGTAAAACGGCTCACTTTATTTCGTCCACTAGCTCCTACCCGCCAGCCTATGATGTTGGCGAACCTGTGAATATTTTGTACTCAACTCAGCAGCCTCAAAATGTCAGTATTAATGGCTTTTTTTCTTTGTGGATAGGAGAGCTGATTGTAGGGGGATTAGGTTTAGTGTTTTTAGTGATAGGTTTGTTTAGCCCAATACTGACTTGGTTAAGGCGCCGAAAAAAGGCCAATCTCACTTTATATGGTGATAGAATAGATACAAAACTTCAAGGGGTTGAGCGTAACTTTAATCTAAGAGTGAATGGGCGCCATCCTTATCAAATTGTAACGCAAGGAATTAATCCTAGAACCAGTGAGAAACAAACCTTTAAAAGTCAAAATTTATGGCGGGATCCCACCGCTTATCTCGATGAGCGGTGGATCACGGTTTATGTCGATAAAAAACGGCCGAAACGCTACGTGATGGATCTTGCCTTTTTAGTCGGTGAGTGATGGGGAAACGGTTTGCT
Source organism: uncultured Shewanella sp. (assembly GCF_947501665.1). Lineage (GTDB taxonomy): Bacteria > Pseudomonadota > Gammaproteobacteria > Enterobacterales > Shewanellaceae > Shewanella. Next base: position 10,552 of record NZ_CANMWS010000016.1, read on the forward strand.
TTAGTGATTTGGTTTCTTGTGAAATACACTGCCTCCATAGCATTAGGCCACCACAGAGTGAGAGCAGACTGTAAATCAAAAAAAGGGATTTTATGTTCACATGATAATGAAGGGCGAGGCTGATTAAGATAGCCGAAGCTATCATGCCAGCAGCTGAAATAACATTACTGGCAGCAAAAATAGTGGTTTTTTGTGTCTCTGCGCCATTCACTTGCAATAATGCATACCCGAGAAAAAGTAGCTGAGAGCTGAATAAGTTTGATAGTGCAATGACAATGATGACTTGTTGGAATTCGCTTAGCAGGCTAATGGTAGGCTCATTTTCTTTGAATGCTATCATCATGCTTAAGGTCGCATATCCTAATGTAGCACTCATACTCCCTACAATGATGATTTTAGCTTGTGAGAGACGTGTGTTGAGTATTAAAAACAGTAGAGAGCCAAAGGCAATCGCAACCGTCATGACAACAAATAATAGACTGGTATTCACCTCATTGATATTGAGTTGATACTTTGCAAAAGTGGTCATTTGTGAATAACTTAAGTTGATAAAAAACCAATAATAGCTGATGAGCAAACAACCTAAGACTAATTTAGGATCTTGCTTGATGGTTTGAAACATGTGTTGATATTGCGTGCAAAATGAGCGTGGCGAAGGTGGCTTTTTACGGGCAATGTTATGGGCAATACTGATGTTTTTTTGTTGATATACTCCAATGGCATTGATGCATGTGCACACTAAGATCCCAGTAATGGCCATATTAAGGCCTGCCTGCAACAAACCGCCCGCTAAGGCGGTACCCATGAGTATGGCGATAATGCTGGATAATTGAAAAAGTGTTGAAGATTGACTACGGCGTTGTTTATCGACTCTTTCATCGATCATGGCCAGTTTCAGTGGACCCGTTAAACAGGCGATAATGCCGATAGGCAGCAAGAGTACGCAAAGCAAATAAGGATTGTTAATATATAAACCGTAGCAAATCAGAATGATAATGACATATTCAATGGTTTTCAGTTTTTTAAAGAGCGGTAACTTTTGATGATTATCGCCCCATTGTCCGGCTAAGCCGGATAGCAGCACACAAGGTAGCATAAAGAGCGCTAAGGCAAGCGTGGTGAATTGCGCGGCCAGTTGTTCTGATTGCGCTTGAAAGCCTATGAATATCACCAGGGTATTTTTTATCAAGTGATCAACCGTAGCGCCGGAAAAGTTGACCCAAATTAAGGCACGAAACCCCTTTTTATTCATTGAGTTTGCTCCTTGAAAAAGGCGCGGCTCAGCCGACTCAGTATTTTCCAGCCACATTGTCTAAACCAAGGTAAGTGGTTGACATAAATGGCGGTATATTCCATTTCTTCTACGCCCCCTCTGGCGCGTTTATAGTCCATTGCCCCTGCACTGGCATGGCATATGAGTTGTCGCTCATCGCAGATCCGAGCCGTAATGGCATTAAGAATAGGATACAGCTGCTGCTTTTTATCTAAGGCAGTATCGTATCCACAAAAAGGCACTGTAAGCACATTCCCTTCAATAAATAGTCCTAGCATGGCGACCAATTTACCGGTTTGGGGATCTTGTAATGCTTTTATTTCCATTGCTTTTTGTTCAATACAGGTGTGAAAGAATAACGGGGTAAACTGAGGGTTATGGGGCGAATGTTGTTCAATGTACAGCTTGTGATAAAGCTGATGCAGTTCAGTTGAATAGCGTGTGTCATGTATATCGATAAGTTGATATTGGGTGTTGTTTAAATGCCGTTTATCATTTTTACTGGAGTTTTTTCGCTTGGGCAGCGGCGTTCGATAATCAATCATACAGATAGGGCGAGACGGCAATAGAATAAATCCATCGCTTTTTAGCTTGGTGATGATATTTTGATTTAAGCTTTGCGTGAGCGAGCGAAAAGCCAATGCATGATCTGGGTAAGCTTTTGTGAAATAGCGGCGCATATCATAGACGGGAAATTCAGATTGCTCAGGGGATAGGTTTGTTGCCCACAGTCGATTATTCATTTGGACACAGCGGTTAATGCGCATCCATTTCAATGGCGAAGCTAGGCCATTGATGAGTACTTTAAGGGGCGTTCTTAAGACAGTGGGAATGGATGCCAATAGCGCATCTCGCCCATAACTGACAAAGGCATTATAAGGTGAGCATACATAGGAGGTTTCATATTCTTTATTGTTTATGCTAAAAGGCATTGTCATACCTTGGTACTGCAGTAGATTCATTTCTGTATCCACATTGGCAATAAAAGGTTGGCAGCCTGAGGCGAGATACTGGGCGATCAGATGATCGACACCTTCAACGTGAAGTTCGCTAATATTGTCAGCGGAAAATAGCTTAAAATGCATTATGATGTTTTTTTCAGAAATTTTTCTGAACTCCAGTGGATCAATGTTAATGTCACTTGCCAAAAGTAGCGGCGATAACGGGGTAAATGTTGAAAGGCAATGGCGCCAAACTCTCGGTGTTCTTTCGCACCTCGGCTGGTTTTAAAGTGTTTAACGCCAGTGCCGCAATGCAGCCTTAATCTTTTTTGGAAACAGGTTTGTAAATTGAGTGCATATAAGATTCGGTAGAGTCCAAGAGATTGAGGGGCACAAGTGTCGTAGCCTACGATGGGATTCGTTAGCATATTGCCTTTATGCTTGATGGCGGTAAATCCCATGACTTTTTTTGATTGCTCACAATATAAGGCAGTAAAGTCAAAGAAGCGTTTTTGATGAGTGAGTGCAATGAAATGTGCATTGAGCTGTGGATTAAGCGTGCTGTATTGGGTGATAAAGAGCTGCTGATAGAGCTCCGCAATTCTTCCATAATGCTCAGGGTGAATATCATCGTGTTGCAACACTGTCAAAGAGGTGTTTTTTAGCAAGGTTAAATCGCGTTTATTGTCCCGCCTTTGTTGTAAATTATCATTCGGATTAAAAATGTAAGCATTCATCGTGGGGCTTAGATAATAGCCCAGTGAGGTTAGTGCGTTTTGTTGCGGTGATAAATAACTGTCTTGTATTGAACGATAAACATGGCTATGTGAAGGAAAAGCTTTGATCAGTAATGCATGGATTTCACTCAATTCTTCTAACGTTAACTGACGAGTGTGTAGATTTGTGCCCGTTAGGAAGTTATTGACAAATATTACATTATCGATTTTAAAGAGATTAAGTATCTTACCGAGAAGCGTCAGGGTACCGTTTAGAAGCGGATTGCTAATGCTTGCTTGTGGGCTGTTAATCAATGCCGTGTATAGAGAACACACAAATGAGTTGTGTTTATGGTATGAGTTAAGCGTTAATGGCAATAATTGATCGTTGATAAGAATGGCAAGATATTGCGCGTGAACATTATTAATATAATGTGCGGGTGTATGGGTTATCATGGCTTTGATGTAATCGGCATCATCACAATGAAGTGGTATTTTATCGAGATTATTTGGTGTAATGAGAATGGCTGTCATGAAGTCTTCTAATATTCGTTTTTATTTTTATAGTTGTTTATACAATGAGTTATCTTTTGTTTCTTCACAGCGAGTAAAGGTGATACGGCCACCTTCAGGCACCATAAAACATTCCATTTTGTCGCTATAGAGTCGAAGTTGAACGGCTTTACCGATGTGTTCTTGCAAAATTTTGATTTTCATACTGCCAAGACTTTGCTGTAAATCTTCATTGTCAAACCGCCCCTTAAAGGTATTGCCTTTAAACGGACTCAGCTGGATTTGGTAATTCATTGGCCCTATGCCAAAAGTCAGCTCTGGAGTGATTGTGATGTCGCCAACAATGGGATTATGGTAATGGCCAATGAGTGTGGCTGTATTTTTAGGTTTGCGCAGTGCAGGCATTGTTGAATAACAGTAGTGTGCTAATGCACGAGGAGAAAGGACGGCAAATTGCGTCTTGGGGTAATCGGCATCAATGAAAAGTTGTAAGAATTTGTCGGCGATTTTTTGGGGAATGATACTAGAACGGTTACATAAAATGCCTATGCCAAGGTGTCGCTCTTTGACGGTGAGTAAAAGTGAGGTGATCCCCGGAAAACCGCCAGTATGACGGGTAATGGTGTGTGATGCTCGCTTTTCAATGAGCCAGCCTCTAGCGTAATGACCGGTTTTTGCATTAATCGTACAAGGTATCACCCCATGGGTTAAATAGGCCTGTTCATGGGCAGTCATATTGAGTTTGTCGTGTTGCTCATGAGTCCAGAACTTAAGCCATTTGCCCATATCTTCAATGCTGCAATTGATCCCCGCGGCCCCCAATAATTGATGTGGAAAACGAGACAGAGCGAGTGGGGCATTGCCTTGTAAATTAAATGCACGTCTGTGAGGGGAGGCTTTATTGGTGTGTTGCAAATAGGCTTGTTTACCACAGGAGCTGCGCTGCATACCCAGCGGCTTAAAAATGAATGTCGATAGTGCCTTCTCAAAGGAGCAATTGAGAGTAATTTCAACGATTTTTTCAAGGGCAACAAAGCCTAAGTTATTGTAAGCGAACTCTGTGGGCGCTGATGTTTGGCTGCAATGGGTGAGTGCATTGAGCATATCATTTGATGAAAAACCTAAAAAACCCAAGTAGTCCATTGCGTATGGCGGTAACCCCAGAGTATGTGTGACCAAATGCACAAGGGTAAATTGCGGATTAAAATCAGGTAAAATATGCTGAACGGGTTGATCCCATGCTAATTTATTTTGTGCAACCAAAATGCCAATCAGGCAGGCTGTCATGGCCTTTGTGAGCGAGGAAATAGGAAACACAGTGTGTTTATTCAGGGGCATGTTTGTGTCAATGGATTGTTTGCCATAGAGACAAAAATGCTGTTGATCTTTATGTTGAACAACAATCGCTAATCCCGGTAATTGAGCGCGTTTGGCCAAGACTTTTGCTTTGTCAAAAAGTGTATCAATATGCTGGTCTATCAAGATGTTATCCTATGAATAAAGTCAATTCAGGTCAGTCATGCATTACAACAGAAGCTGTTTTTCTCTGTGGGTTGGGGTGATGTCATTGTTAAAGGCTTTGACAATATAAGGTCGCATCAGATCGGTTTTTGTCACCATAGGTTTAAAACTAGGTTCATGGTTAAGGTTGGCTTGTTGAATTTCTAAAATGCGTTTATCTTGCAAAAAAGCAATATATTGAAAAGGAAACAGGGCCTTCATTTTAAAATAACTCAGTAAGGTTTTTCCCTTCACGTAGGTTCGCACGACCATTTTGGTTTTTTGTGCGGTTTCGGGAACAAGATAAATGACCACCGAGAGCGCGATGCCTTTTGCATTGCAGTATTCCAATTCAATGGTGCCAGAGTGATGAATACGGCCGACACCTTTAGTAATGTGGTTGCCAAATAAACGACTGACGAGTCCGGTTTGTTTTTTCTCTTCAATATATTCTGCTTGGTAACCCGTTGGGTGATCCGTAATACGGGCATGACATAAATGACGCTTGGGTTGATTAGTGCGAATGATCCCGGTGTGCACGGTATGGGTGTGCAGTGCATCTAAGAAATTTTCTGCAATATCCACTGAATTGGCTTCAATAGTACCTATGTGCGTTGAATAGCGATGGCTGGCGTGCACTTCTGGAATAAAAGGCCGCTGAAGGGGCTTGTCACTGCTGAGCCAAATAAGGCCATGGGCTTCGCATATGGAAAAAGTATCAATCAAGGCATTTTTAGGGGCCTTGAAATTCACATCACCGGGAATATTGGCTAATTGTCCTTGGCCATTAAATTGCCAGCCATGATAAGGGCATTCAAGTGTTCCTTGTTTTAAGCAACCATTAGATAAAGGCACGCCCCTATGTGGGCATTGATCTTTTAAGGCGTGCAGTTGATGGCCATCGCGAAATATCACCACGGCCTGATCATGATAGGTCACAGCCAGTGGTTTATCTTGTTTTAATTGATGTGATTGTATGACTGGACACCAGTTTTTTTGTGTAATCGATAGAGTCATAATTGATGCTTTTTAATTAAGGGAACAAAAACCTTGTTGGTTATCCAAGATAACACTTGCCACATACGCTGGTTTTTTTTAGGTAAATGTTGGGTATATATCGCGGAATACTCAATGAAAGGTTGACCACCTCTTTGTCTTTTAAAATGGGCTGCCCCCGAGCTGGCATTAAAAATCTTTTGATGCTTCTGCGCAAAATCTAATCCTGAAAATGCAGCCAGTCTGTATAATCCCAGCTTTTTAGGTTGCGTAATATCGTAACCAACAATCGGGGAGGTCACGATACCTTCGATGCTAAATCGCCCTGCAATTGCGTCCAATCTGCCTCGTGCATTGCGGTAGCCCTCAAAGGAGAAATGTGGGTGAGCAAACATGGCTTCAAGATACGTTTCAGTAAATTGAGGATTGAGCCGAGAATATTTACTGACATAAAGCATGTTATACAGTTCGATTATCCTAGGATAATCATTGGGCGTGATCTCGGCTTGATCCACTCGTTGATAAGGCGTTTTTTTGAGTAAATTGAGATCGTTTTTATAATCTCGGCGCTGCTGATAATCGGCCAGCTTTTTATCATAAATATACACTTGTCTTGACGGGGCTAGAATATAACCGGCTTGTTTAAAACCTTGGATTAGCTCAGGATTAGAATAAGGGTTCAGTGAGCGAAAAATGATAGTGTGCTCACTGTAATCTTTGACTAACGTCTGCGTCAGTTTATCAATCGCGTCAGCATGAAAACTCTTGGGATACAAATTAGTCGATAATAGCCAATTGTTGACATGTAATACTTTGTTAATATTATTTTTTTTAAGGTAATGGCCCAATAAACGAATACAAGGTCGAATGAGAGCCTCTAACCAAGGTTTATTCAGTTTATCTAATTCCTCAAGGCAATAAGGGATAAAGGCGGTATAGGGGGAACACACATAACTGTTATGAAACTCTGTATGATTGAGGCTCATTGGCAACTTGCAGTGTTTTCCCACCGTCAGTGTTTGCAGCTCGGTGTCGACATTGTCTATCATACGTGACGAGGGTATGAAGTGTTGGCAGTAAGCTTCAACGGGGTGCTTCTGTGTTGTGAGTATGGTTTGTGTACTCATTTGATGGCTTCTCCGTCCCATTCAAAATCTTGTGTGGCGGCTTCTCTAACGGAGATTTTTTCTTTAAAAGCGATTTGAACCAGTTCAGCCAATGAAATAAATTGAAACCATGAAAACCCTTTATCATTTTTGCATGCCATCACATCGATGGCTTGTCGATAATCTCGATACCAAGCTTTGACTTTTCGTTGATGTATGGCGAAGGGTAAGCCCGCTAATACCATCATGAGTGAAATCATTTTTGGCTGTTGAAAATGGGGACGATGTTGAGCGTTCACACCTAAAAATGCATCCGCCAAATTAGCCTCTTCTAATAGATGCAGGCCACTGGTTGCGCGAGGGTTACATTCAATAATATAAATATCATCAGGTGTTTCGATAATATCGAATCCAAGGTGCCCTGTGTATTCATGTTTTTGGCAAAAGGCGTGAATAAAGTCACTTATTTTTTTGTTCACAATGGGCTTGAAGTAAATACCTGCAGCGACTTTTAATCTATGAGTCGGTTGATAAATGGCTTGTGCAAACACCTTACCTTTTAGCGCTATCGCATATGTACAATATTCATTACCTTGAATTTTTTCTTGTTTTAAAATACGGCCAGGGGCGGTGTCAGACAAGTGTTGTACACTTTTAGGGGTGGGAGACAGGAGAACATCGGTACCAAAGCGGCAAAACTCTCTTTTTACGATAGCGTTAGACAATATCTCAGGGGTTATCGTACTGCTAAAGTCCAGTAGCTCCGTTTTGGGTAGGGCGATGCCTGTCTCTTGGCATAAAGACAAAATATCGTATTTACTGTGCAATTGCTGCATTAAATCAAAACCGGGGCATAATACATCGCAATGTTGCGTCAGTTTGTCTTTGATTTTTGAGATATAAAAGCTTTCTTCACACATGGGCAATAGATAATCAATCTCATGGGTTTGAATGATGTCCAATAACGCTGTTTGGTAGTTGTTGATGTTATTTCTTGGACTGGGGCTGAGAATAAACTGGGTCAGACTACGGCTGTTTTTTGCGAGTGGGTAGCGCAATGAGTCCGTCATAAAGACTTGATGCCCATGTTTGGCTAAATTTCTGGCCAGCTCGAGTGAAACAGGGGCTCTGGCACAAGTAATAAGAAAACGTTTCATTTCAATGTCATTCCTAATGGAGGTAGATGGCTATCGATTCATCATGTTGATTTAACTGTGTTTATCACTCTGCGGCGCTTTTCCCCTTTTTTAGGGTATTGATATGGCTTGAACTGATAATTGGGCTGCTTAATATCAAGTTTGTTAAATAGCAAATTTAAGCTGCTGGCAATCTTATCTTTGTTGTCATTGGTGTAAGGTCCGCATTCAATAAGCAGTGTACTGGTATGGGTTTGTGTGACACGATACTCTTCGACTTTTTCGCAATGAGACACTATGGTGTTGCGAATGAAATCAGAATAGACATGAATAGCTTTATTGCTGTGGTGAGTCAGTTGTAGCACATCATCTTTTCGACCTTCAATGGATTTAATTCGAGTATGGGATGAGCCACAGGGGCAGGGCGTGGGCTCTTCAACTAATACATCATCCAGTAAATAGCGCACAATGGGCTGAGTGCGTCGCCTTAAGTCGGTGACGATAGGTGAAAAGCGTCGTTGGGTTTGATCAATCCAGTGTTTCTCAATGATGATGTTGTCTTCATTGAGATGTAAGTTGCCATGGGAGCAAGTGATCCCGAGAAACCCTTCTGTGCATTGATATATTTGATGTATTTTTTGACCAAAATAGGCTGATATTTTTTGTTTGTCCTCTTCTTCTAGTACTTCTGCAACAGCGATGATTTTCTTAGGGGTAATAGCAGGTTTTAAGCGCGATAAATGCAGTAATACACTGGCAGGAGCAATGAGAATACTGGGGTTATAAGCTTCTAATCTGTTAATGTGCGTTTCTAATGTGGTGAGTAAATCAAAAAAGCGAAATTGCGTGAATAAGCTGCGCGTGCTTTCATACAGTGTATTGTTAGCACGAAGGAAAAAGGCGATGCGTTGAGGTCTTAAGTAATGAGGAAAGGCTTTTGCGACCATGTATCCGGCCCATTCTGCGCGCTCGGTTTCCGATGAGATAAATAAGCCTCTATTACCACTGGTGCCTGATGATAATCCCACGGCGTATTGCCCATAAGTAGGGGTAAAATCACGTGTATTTTCAGCTGTAATCGCAATATCCAGAGCCTTATCGCGCAGCAGATGAGCGGTATTGATTTGATCAAAATTGCCCATGTGAATTTTTTTATTGATTAACGGAAATTGCGCTAAGGGCCAATCAAGGTATGTGCGGTAAAAAGGTGAATGGGCTAACACTTCTTTTTTAAAGCGATTGAAGTGTTTATTCTGTTGTTTCATTAATCGTGAGCGTGTTATTTTTTGATAATATTTTGCTCTAAAAAAACCAGTGATAAAGGCACCCAAACAGGCTATTTTTCGAGGCGTTTTTGTTATTACAGGATTGAATTCAATCTTGTTGCGATCAGTGCTTGTCATATTGGTATTTTCCCTATTCGTCGATTTCATCATAGCGTTAATGCTTCAATGGTTTTTTTACAGTGACTGGGAATAAGCGCAATGTCTTTATTACGGGCGTAGAGGTGAGATAATTTCTCTAAGGTATTGAGATACGCTTGCCCATTGTCCATGATGATGTGGGCTAATTTATTGGGTCTTGCGCCTTGGGTGTAAGCTTCTTGTGTCCAGCAAGCATCACCAATCAAAAAGGCGGTTTGCTGCGAATGCTCCAGCAGTAAACCAAAATGCCCAGCGGCATGGCCTGGTAAAGAAATAGCCAACATACTCCCATCATTGAATAGGTCATAACCTAAGTGAAAAGGGGCATAATGATAGGGTAAATTTAAAGGATGACTGTCTTCGATAAAGCGGCAACGATGAGTAAAGTCTTTGGGCAGCAGTTTAGGCAGATAGCCTTTAAGTAATCCTTTGAAACGACTCGTGTCATTAATGGCATTGAGTGCCTCCCGCGAGCAGACAAACTGTGCGTGTGGGAAGTCCATTAAACCCGCAATATGATCAGCATGGAAATGTGAAATGAAAATAACCCTTATTTCATCTGCGCCAATGCCCCTTAAAGCAAGCTGGGTAACCAGTTGTTCTTTATCACATAAGTGCATTGGGGTTAAGCTGCGATATAAACGTTCAGGGAAAGGTTGTGTGGCTTGTATAAAGCGTTTTGCATACCCGGTATCGAACAACACATACCCAAGTGTTGGGTGTTTTATGAGGCCGACATAGGCAGGAAATTGCATACTTTTCCAAGAGTGTCCTTGCATCACCATGGCTTCGGGATGGAAACAATGACCGACTTTTAATAAGGTTAGCATGGCGGCTCCGAATTAAAATATTGCTTTATTCCGTGCTCAAGGTCATAAATTGGACTGTATCCCAGTCGTGTTTTTGCTGCATTGATGTCTAGTGTTTGTGACTTGGCTAATAATCCTGCGCCATAGCAAGTGAGCAGTGGCTCTTTAGCGTTGAAGGCTTTAGCGATTACCTCCATTACCCGCGCGATGTTAGCCAAAATAGCATAAGATATTGGCAAAAACCGAACCGTTTGATGAGTGTGACGAGTTAACAAATTGATTAAAGTGTTTACTGTCATAGGCTCATCATTAGAGATATTAAAACAGTGTTTATTGATTTTTGGTGCTGTACCGGCCAAGTAGAGCGCATGGGCGACATTTTTGACATAGGTGATATCCACTAAGGCTCGACCTTGCGCGATTAAGGGGAAAAAACCTTTATCAAGTAAAGTCAATATACGGGGGAAGATGCTGGTATCGCCTTCACCTACGATGCCTCTTGGTCTGATGATCACAACTTCAGTGTCACCGCATTCATTGAGCATGACTTGTTCGCCCAGATATTTAGTCTTAGCATACTCATTGGCAAAGCCCGATGTCAGTACTTGGCTTTCTTTAATGTCCAGTTTGTCGGTAAAGTTAAAATAAACGCTGGTGGAAGACACATAAACACAACGTTTAATATGATGATGTTTAGCAGCCTTGAGCACATGCCTTGTGGCCGCAACATTGGCAAGATAAAAGGCCTCTTTTGATCCCCAAGCACTGGAAAAAGCAGCGCAATGAAAAATAACATCTGCGGTTTCAAACCCTGCAATGACATGACTTTCATGGGTTAAATCCACTACTTTAAAACGTGTTTGAGTGGAATTGAGTTTACGCCCTTTGACTTCATTTCTACCCAGAGCCAATACTTGATAACCCTGTTTTTCTAGATAGTGGACTAAGTGCGACCCTAAAAAGCCTGTGGCACCGGTGATAATGGCTTTCATCCCATCTCCAATATGATAGCGCCAAAACTTAATCCTGCTGATGTCCCCAGTAACATGATCTTATCGCCGCTGTTGACCTTGCCAGAGTTTAATAATTCATGAAGTGCAGATGGAATAGAAGTGGCAATCTGATTACCTCTATTTTTTAAAATGTTTACCATTTTACCTGGGGCAATATTGAGCCGTTTTTCAATATGCTGTAGTCCTAGTTGGCTGGCTTGATGGGGGATAACCCAATCAAGATCATCAATCTGATAGGGGGTTTTTTCCAGTGCCCGTTCGACAAAGCCCTTGATATGGTGGGTGGTCATTTTAAAGACAGATTTACCTTTCATCTCAAATAACTCAAAAGGTTGGTATTCGCCTTCTGTTTTAGAGGGTTGATGTAAGGTGCCATAGCCTCTGACTTGACAAAATTCAAAGCCTTCACTGTAGGTTTCAAAGTGACTGGCTAGGATCTGAGTCGCGTTTTGTGTTGCTTGGCTAACAATTAATGCTGCAGCGCCATCGCCAAATAAGCCGCCGGTTTCTCTTACGCTCCAATCAAGGCCAATAGAGGCGATTTCAGACGAGACAATGAGGATGTTCTTATAGCGCTGTGTAGAAAGTAAGGCATGGGCCACATCCAATGCTTTGACTGCACTTAGGCAAGTCATATTAATATCAAATGCCGGGATGGGGTGAATTAATGGTAGCTGTTTATGAATTTTTGCCGCACTACAAGGGATCAATTGCTCTAAGGTGCTACTGGCGGAAATAATACAATCAATATCATCAAGTGTAATGTCACTATTGTTTATTGCTTGCTCTATCGCGGCTACGGCCATGCTTGTTGGGGTTTCATGGGTGACATAATGGCGTGAAGCCACTCCAGTGGTTTTTTCCGTTTGCCCTTCAGGCCAACCTTGGCTTGCATCAATTTGGGTCGATTGAACAATGTATTCTGGTAGCGCAATACCTGTGCCACGAATATTGATAGCAGAATTGACGTTGTTCATATTATTACTTGAGGTATCCATATTTTTTATTAGGTGGTCCATATTATTGGTTGTTTATTTTTGAGTGATTGGGAGCAGGCGGATTTAATCTCTGACCTGCAATGTCATTGTTCATTTATTATTAAATTTATAATAGAATTTGAACGATTTATATCAGGTGAAAACCTGAGGATGATGAATTATTCTTTAAACTCATGTGGTTATGCTTTAGTGTAATAACTCTAAGTTTTTTGTGGGATCAATACCTTGTAAAGCTGAAGTCTTTATTCTTTGAAAAATATTAACTTTTGATGTGTTTTTTATTTTTAACTTTTTGCTATTTGCTATTTGCTATTTGCTATTTGTTTTCTCTTTTACAAGGAGGAATTGATGTCCCCCTTAATTTATGGGGTTAAGTTAATATTTAATAGCATCAATGAAAGAAAATAATTAAAAGTTGTTTTTGCGACACACTAAGAAACGTAAAGATTGCTAACTATTGCGGTTATTTTGCTAAGTTTGTCTTTTTTTGACAGCGAGCTTGATAGTTTACTGGTATAAAAAGGGCCATATAGAGGAGCAATGAGAGGAGAGAATAATGCTCGTATGGTTTAAACGGCAACTATTAGACCGATTTACTTCACAAAAGAGTGATGTTAACGGAATCACTCATAGCTATGATTTTTCTTATGGGATCTGGGAGAATATTGCCGATTTTTTTTATGGTGTGCATCAAGAAGAAGCCCAAAAAGCCTTATCTGATTTAGCGCATGTTCAGCAGTGTGATACTCAAAAATATGATGCTTTTCACCGATTACGTAAGCTTGCTTCAGACGTTTTTTACGATAAATTTATCGAAGAGGGCGTGAAAAATATTGATGGTTCTTGGGATATTACGATCCACATTAAAGGTTGGCATATTAATCAAGATATTTTACAGCTTAATCTAAAAGCAGTGAATGCCATGTCACAATAGGTTGCATGTTTAGCGTTAATGACTATTGGCATTAAAATAGTCCCATCAAGACAGTCACATTAAGACTGTGTGATGAAAGAGTAAGTAAAATTAGCAGGTGAATATACCCAAGTGAAACGCGCATCTTTGTTCTACTTGGGTATCGAGAGTAAGATTTACGGGACACGCCACAATAGAAAATAGGACTAATGAGCGGAAATAGTGATTTTACCTTGCCCAAGTGGTTTTTTTTGGCTAGTGTGGCGCCATAATATTTACATTTATCCAACAAAGACCCGTGTTTATGAAAAAAAAATGCTTACTTTTGGCACTTGCCTCCATTAGCTCATTGAGTATGCTGTCGGCCTTTGCGACAAATAATATGAGCGCCGCTTCGAGTTCTCAATCTGCTTTTTCAGCGCCTTTCACAGTAAAAGATTTAGTTAATCTGAACAAGTTAGGTTCGCCAACATTATCCCCTGATGGCTCAAAGCTGGTGTATAGTATAAAAAAAATAAATAAGGATGGTGTGGCCCAGTCTAATCTTTATTTGCAGAATTTAACGGCCAATGAAGATGGAGAGAACGTTGGGCATGAGGTTATTCAGCTAACCTCCTCATCAAGCACTGAGTACAATGCGACATTTTCAATAGACGGTAAGGCCGTTTACTTTCTTGCTAACCGTACAGGTTTAGATCAGTTATATCGTTTGTCATTAGCGGGTGGAGAAGCCATGCCTGTGACTGATTTGCCACTGGGAATAGAAGGCTTCAAGCTTTCTCCTGATGGCAAACAAGTCTTGTTTATCATGCGAGTGGTACCTGAATGTGACACGCTTATGTGTTCAAAAGATAAGTTTGATGCTGAAAAGAACCGTAAATCGACGGGGCGAGTATATGATCAGTTAATGGTGCGTCATTGGGATACTTGGTATGATCATGCCAGAAGTCATTTATTCATCGCCGAGCTTAATGATGCCATCATAAACGATGCCATTGATATCACCAAAGGGCTAGATACTGAAACGCCGCCGAAACCTTTCTCCGGCCTAGAAGAAGCCACCTTTACGCCTGATAGCCAATATGTTGTTTATAGTGCCAAAGCCCCGAGTCATACACAAGCTTGGACAACCAATTATGACCTTTGGAAAGTACCTATTAAAGGGGGGGAAGCTGTTAATTTAACTGAGAAAAATAAAGCATGGGATTCCCATCCTGTTTTTTCTTCCGATGGCCGTTATCTTGCTTACCTTGCGATGAAACAGCCGGGGTTTGAGGCAGATAGAAATCGTATTATGTTACGCGATATGGTGACAGGTCAAGAAAAAGAAGTCGCCCCCCTTTGGGATCGAAGTCCGCATTCTGTGCAATTTGGTTCAGACGATAAAACCTTATATGTTACCGCGCAAGATCTTGGGCAAGTGTCTTTGTTTGAAGTGAATACCCAATTTGGTGATGTGCGGGCGATTTATAATGAAGGGTATAATAATATTGTCGGCATTACGGCTAATAATATTGTATTTACCCATAAAAGCTTAGTCCAACCCAGTGATTTGTTCTCAATTAATTTAGATGCTCAGAATTTACAACAACTGACTCAAGTTAATCAGAAGAAGCTTGCAAAGATCCAATTTGGCGAATTTGAGCAGTTTAGCTTTAAAGGCTGGAACAATGAAACGGTTTATGGTTACTGGATAAAGCCCGTTAATTATCAACAGGGTGATCGTTATCCCATAGCATTTCTGGTTCATGGTGGGCCTCAAGGTTCATTTGGTAATAATTTTAGCCGTCGTTGGAATGCTCAATTATGGGCGGGAGCCGGTTACGGTGTGGTGATGATTGATTTTCATGGCTCGACTGGCTACGGGCAAGCTTTTACCGACTCGATTACACAAGATTGGGGGGGGAAACCCCTTGAAGATCTGCAAAAAGGCTTAAACGCTGTCGTGAAACAACAACCTTGGTTGGATAAAAACCGTGCTTGTGCGCTAGGTGGCTCGTATGGTGGTTATATGATGAATTGGATTGAAGGCAATTGGCCTGATGGCTTTAAGTGCTTGGTGAACCATGCGGGTCTTTTTGATATGCGCTCTATGTACTATGTGACTGAAGAGCGTTGGTTCCCTGAATACGAATTTGGTGGAACGTATAATGACAATAAAGCCTTATATGAAAAGTTTAATCCTGTGAATTATTTAGATAATTGGAAAACGCCGATGTTGGTGATCCATGGTGAGAAAGATTTCAGGGTGCCTTACGATCAAGGCTTAGCAGCCTTTGGTTTTTTACAACGTAAAGGGATCCCTTCTGAGTTACTGATTTATCCTGATGAAAACCATTGGATCCTTAATCCTCATAATTTAGAGCAATGGTACGCCAATGTATTAGGTTGGTTGGATCGCTGGACGAAAAAGTAGTGCATGACTGATAAAAAACCAGAACTGATGTTCTGGTTTTTTATATTGATTTACCTCATACAATACCCAGCATGATGGCAACTATCAGTAACAGTATACTTAATCCCCAGATCCAAAAAAATGAATAGCGGATATGCCTGCCCATTTTTAATTCTGCCAGTCCGAGTCCAAGCCAAAGTGCGGGGGAAAAAGGACTGATAAAGGTGCCGAGAATATTACCGATGATCATGGCATATATGGCGGATTGTGAATTGACACCTACATTAGAAGTAATGTGTTCAACAATGGGAACCAATGCGAAATAGTATGCATCCGTGTTTAAAATGAGTTCAAAAGGGGCGCCGAGCAGACCAATAATAATGTGCAAATAAGGCAAAATTGCATTGGGAAGCACAGTGACAATATCTTGTGCGAGGGCATTTAGCATTTTTGTACCCGTTAAAATGCCCAAAAAAGCCCCTGCAGACAGAATAATACATCCCATTAGTACAGCACTGGGTGCATGGGCTTTTATCCTGTCCATTTGATCGCTCACTTTTGAGTAATTAAGAGATAGCGCCAAACTGACACCTATCATGAAGGTGAATCCTGAAGGAATAATCCCCCATAAGAGCAAACCTATGACACTTAACGTCAGCAAGACATTCATTGCTAACTTTTTAGGTTGTGTATTGGATGTTGATAAGGTGGCGGGGGATTTAGAACCGTCGTTATTATGAGCCATTTCATTGAGTGAATGTTGAAGCGGAGGCAAGTTAGCGATACGTCGTTTTTCTCGAACCCCCAATAACATTGCCATTGGTACGAGCATGATTAAGGCAATGAATTGTAATGGTACCAATGGCCGCCAAAGATCGGTGGGATTCATGGATAATAATGCTGCGGCCCGACCAATGGGCCCAGCCCAAGGTAGCATGTTCATAATACTGGCACTGGCACCCACTAATAACAGCAGTAAATAGGGACTCATACGTAAACGTCGGTATAAGGGCAGTAAAGCTGGAATAGTAATGAGAAAAGTAGAGGCGCCAGAGCCGTCAAGATGTGCAATGGCCGCAATAAAGACAGTGCCGATGACAACAGATTGAATGCTTCCATGAGACAGAGCGACCATTTTATTGATCATTGGTGTGAATAAACCCACATCATTCATGATCCCAAAATAAATAATGGCAAAAATAAACATGATGACAATAGGAAAGACTTTTTGGGCGCCGCTATTAAAGTAAAGTCCAATATCATGAATACTGGTACCTGCAACCAGTGCACCTATGATTGGCACAATAATTAATGCCGTTATTGGACTGGTTTTTTCCGTTAGCAGTAATCCTACAATAGTGATAATGGTGATAAAGCCAATGATCCCGAGCATGGCCACTCCTTCATTTTAGTTGTTATTAGGTGGTGGACGTATGGGCAGTCCATCAGAATAATTATTTCACGTAGACTTGAAATGTGTGATGACACATGTTTCTTCATCGTTTGCCTGTTATATTTTCCAAGTATTCCACAATAAAAGGGACCTTGATGAAAACACAAGCTCTCATGATCATTTCATTTAAAATCCCTCTCAAACTTTATTCAAATGTATTTTTTAGGTTTCATTTAATTGTTATTTAGTTGTCATATTTTGTTCTTTGTTGTGCTTTATGCTGAATTTAGGATGCTTTTTGTTAGTAAAGCTTTATTACCCGTGATACTCCCAGTTGCAATATTCAGCTGGAAGTATTACGGGTGTAGCGTACGGATGAAATGCCATTAAGAACCGCAAGTCACATTCAAAGGAATTGCAACACAGATGAAATCATTAAGATTGATATTACTCACCCTGCTGTCGAGCTTGTTATTGATGGCTTGTGAAGATGGTACTGAAGACAAGGTTATAAGTAACGAAAGCAATGTGTCTTTGAGTGCGTTGGCGCCTGTCACATCTCAGGTTTCTTCTATTGGGCTATGTGACGATAAATTGATTGTTGACGATGACAATTGTTCTCATTCAAGTAGATTGTCAATGCAGCTTATTGCACGATATGCCTCAAACGCGTTTGGTGTGAGTGCGGCTGAAATTGTCGATTTTCATCCAGAAACGTCACAGCTTTTTGTGATTAATGCACAAAGTGGAAAGGTGGATATATTGGATGGAACATTGCTTGTAACAGCAGAACCTGTGGGCCATGAAGCATCATTAGTGCTTAATAATATGGTTAAAGTAGATGAAATCGATATTGAAAATGATGTTGGCTTATTGCATTTAGGCGGGGTGAATAGCCTCGCTATTTATCAAGATTTATTAGCGGTTGCGATTGAGCGAGGTGATTCACAAGGCAATGGGAAACAAGGTAAAGGTTTAGTGGCTTTTTATCGAGTGATGGAAGAGGGGGGAAGACAGTTTATTCATGCTGTTGAGGTGGGTTATTTACCTGATAATATCGTGTTTACGCCCAATGGTGCTCAGTTATTGATTGCCAATGAAGGTGAGCCTAATGATGATTATAGCGTGGATCCTGTTGGCAGCATTTCAGTGATTGATATTCTTGATAACACCCCTGCCACACAGGCGACTCATATTGATTTTACAGACTTTAATCAAGGAGAAGTGCGTTATAATGAACTCAGTAACCTGATTAAAATCAATGGTCCTAATTCGAGTGTTGCACAAGATTTAGAGCCTGAATACATCAGTATTAGTGAAAACAGTCAAATGGCTTATGTGAGCTTACAAGAAAATAATGCCATCGCAAAAGTGAATTTATTGAGTATGACCATTGAATCAATATGGCCTTTAGGATTGAAAGACTTTGGTGTTGCGGGCAATGAAATCGATGCTAGCGATAAAGATGAGGGTATTAATATTCAGCCTTATTTAGGTGTCTATGGCCTTTATCAACCGGATACGATTGCCAGTTATCGCTGGAATAATGCCGATTTTATTGTGTCTGCTAATGAAGGTGATGCACGTGATTATGAGGGTTTTTCAGAAGAAGTGCGTGCTGAGGGTTTAACATTGACTGCCGAGCATCCTCAATATCTGGCCGCGCAAGATAAAACCCAGTTAGGGCGTTTAAAAGTCACAAGGAGTATGGGAGATGAGCAGGGTGATGGTGACTATGAACAATTAATCAGTTTTGGTGGACGTTCATTTTCTATTTGGGATCAAAATGGTGTATTAGTTTTTGATAGTGGTAGTGACTTTGTTCGAATCACCGCAGCAGTACTTGGGCAGCATTTTAATAATAATAATGATCAAAACAAAGGTGATAGCCGCAGTGATGATAAAGGTGTTGAGCCAGAAGCATTAGCATTAGGTCAAATCGGTCATCGTCATTATGCGTTCGTTGGCTTAGAGCGTGTCGGCGGGATCATGATTTATGATGTGACAAATCCATTTGATGTGTTTTTTGTCGATTACGTGATTAATCGAGACATGAGCATTGATTTTTCTATTGATAAAAAAGACATCGATGGAAAGAAGATTGAGGGCGATCCCAGTGTTGTGGGCGATTTAGGGCCTGAAGGAATGAGGTTCATTTCAGCGGACAAGAGTCCATCTGGTGAGGCACTATTGATTGTTGCTAATGAAGTGAGTGGCAGTACCAGTGTTTATCAATTGACAGAATGAAAGGTATAAGGTGGCAACGCTTAACAAGTTAACCTCCCTGGCACGTTACTTTTGTGGTGAGGTGTCAGGAAGGTGAGTGCGATTACTGATTAAAAACCACGGGGTAATTGCCCTTGCCCAGCCAATTTTTGACGCCATAATTCTTTTGGCGTTTGCCCTGATGTTTTTGTGGTTGTTTGTGTGTGGGCAACCTTAACGGTTTTGACTTTAGCCGCGGTGGGGCTGCTGGTTTGTACTGTTGTTGGTGTATCAGCTTTTTGTGTGCCAGTTTCAGTATTAAACTCTGCAAACATAGATTCTAATTCACTGAAACGTAGAGATTTACCGCCATCGATTTTGTACCAGCTTCCTTTTTGCTCAATAGAGACTGTTTTGCCTTGTTGGCTTGTTAAAAAGCCTTCAAGCTGGCTGATAACTTCTTCTTTGGTCAGTTTAGACATAGTTGTAACCTGTTAATTTTTTGTGTGTACATAACGAATTGGCGTGATTTTATAGGGTAAAGCACACAGATGTCCAATTTCCGGTGAAATTGGCCTTTTTTTATGCATTTTTTAACGATAACAGATAATGCATTAAGCATGGGTTAAGTTATAGATAAATACCCTAAATCGGTTACAATATTGTTTTTATCGTTGGCGTTAGGGTGATCCCATGTTGCGTACTGAATTAACGCAGTATTTAACTTCTTTTTTGAATATCAACGCGTTTAAAGATTATGCCCCCAATGGGTTACAAGTTGAGGGAGCGAATGAGATCCACACCATAGTCACTGGTGTAACGGCCTGTCAGGCATTAATTGATAAAGCCATTGCATTAAAGGCGGATGCAATTTTAGTGCATCATGGTTTTTTTTGGAAAAATGAGCCTGAAGTGATCACAGGCATGAAGCAAAAACGTATTAAAGCTTTGCTTGAGAATAATATTAATTTATATGGATATCATTTGCCTTTAGATGCACACCCTGAAGTGGGTAATAACGTTGAGCTTGGGCGTCAATTGGGGTTGAATAATATCCAAGTGGTTGAGAATTTACCGAGTTTATCAACCCCAGGGTTATTGTGGCAGGGGGCACTGCCTGAAAAAATGCCAGCCAGTGATTTTGCAGCATACTTAAAAGCTGTACTTGGGCGTAAAGCCTTGCATTTGGGAGATGAAAATCAAATTGTTGAGTCGGTTGCTTGGTGCACAGGCGGCGCCCAAGATTATATTGATTTAGCGGCGCAGTTAGGCGTAGATGCCTTTATCAGTGGAGAAGTGTCTGAGCGTACCTTTCATTGTGCCATCGAGCAAAATATTCACTATTTTGCTGCAGGACATCACGCCACTGAGCGTTATGGTATTCAAGCATTAGGCCGACATTTGGAGGCTAAATTTGGCTTGACACAGCATTTTATCGATATCGATAATCCAGTGTAATAGGCTGCTATTTTTTAATGTGGTTTGTTTTTTAATTTTAGTAGCATGTGTGTGAGTCATTGCTATATTGGTGTACTCCATTTTAAACATTACAGTGACCTTTAGGCTAAAATCGAAAAAGTCGAAAGTTATATGGAGTCTCGTGGGAGAAAAGTGATAGAAACTAACAAAATTGATATTAAATGGAACAATAAATACTTACCCTTTCCTTGAACGATTAACTTTCAAAGTGTCATGTAATGGGGAGTAGAATGGAAGTTTCTGGGACAATTTCAAACATAATGGTTGATTTGAATCAACTTAAAAACAATGATTACGAGTATGGTTTCGTAGAAAAAGCGTTTGATACCTTCAAAGACTTATTTTGTTGGAGTAACCGAGTGGCAGCAAAAACGCTTTTCATTGAGATGATGACGAATGAGTCATTAACAAAAGAGCAGTTTGTTCAAAAGTTCAATGAACTAAGTGAATTAGCATCTGCCACGGGTAAAAAGGAATTTACAATCGATACGAATGGCAATGGCGACTTGTCTTATAAGGTTAGCCAACTTATTTTAAAAACGTTTCCATTTGAGCGAGTGCATGATCCATTGCCTTTGAATATTGAAGGATCTGAACTGGATGAAACAGACAGTCATATCAGTAGTGATACGAAGAGCAGCACCATGAGTTCATCGGTGAAAGGCAGCCTACCTCAATCAGAGAGCGACATTATCGAGCCTGCTCCTCCTTTGATGTCACAAGGGAAGCAATTACGTGCTCAAAATACGCCTATTGTATTGTTACCGCAAATGACCTTAAGTGATCTATTGAGTCGAATGGGTGAAAATGTCTCTAGTTGTCAAAAAGTCACTGAGTTATTGATGATGAAGAGCGAATTAAACAATGATGAAGCTGGAGTGGCAAGAAGGTTATATTCTGAATTACAGTCTGAACAACTGACATTTTTACTGAATCCTCAAGAACCAATACAATCAGTGGTTCAGTTTACCGATGATGAAATCATTAAGCGATTTTATGATCGAGATTTTCAATACCTAGATCAGCTGCTTAGATTAACTGGAGAAGACATTGACAATGCACCGCGGGCAATGGAAATATTATCTTCACCTAAGTTAAGTCAGTTGAAGAAGGCGCAAATTCTATTAAGTGACCTGAACATTTCTATACAACAAAAAGAAATGCGTAACGTTGAGTTACTCCGCGATAATCAGTTTAGAGAGGGGCTATTTTCAACGGACGGGAAAAAACGTCCTCCCGTTACCATCGGATCAAGTTATACAGTAATGGAAACCATTCGTGACGAGCGTGGACAATGGATAGGAGATAAAGCGCTTCATAGTGTTAAAGGAGAGTATTTCGCGATCAAAACCCTTGATAATGGTGATTGTTCCATTGCCAGTATCGGGCTTGATCCTAAAGAGATGAGAACGAAAAAGTATGTCGATAATATGATCCAAACGATTGTGAGTAGTGGCACTATTGAGCAAAAAGAAGCACTATTGTTTGCATTACGAAGTGTTGCAGCAGAGGTAAATAATATGCCTGAGTTGCAGTTGGAGGCCTTATATTTGGCAACTCCTAATAATTTAGCTCTGCTTGATATGACATCACTAAAAACACGATTAGCAACACCAGGGTTATATTTGACTCAGCAAGAGCTTGGTCTCATCGCTGCGAGTAAAAATATAAAGGTTATTCTAGTTCAATTTAACAAGAATGATATTCGTAACATGGACAATTTTACTGATATTCAAACCGTGGATACAACGACTAAGTCAGTAGAGTTAGGGGATAAGAGTAGTCAAACGGTGAAACACGTTTTAATGTCGCCTAATTCGCTGTCAAGTAATGTCAAGGCGCCAACGCATTTTTCAACTTTGAAGGTGATAGAAGAAAACACTACACAACTGCACTAGGGCTTAATATATGATTATGTGATCCCTTATTGAAAGCACTTTCGATAAAAAAGCCGCTCTTATTAAAGATGCGGCTTTTTTATTTGTGTTATCCCCGTGATTGAGCGATCCTCTGTTACGGGGATAAAAGTGCGGCTTATTTCACTTTCATACCGGGTTGAGCGCCGTCATGGGGTTCCATGATCCATAAGTCCTTACCACCTGGACCTGCGGCTAATACCATGCCTTCTGAGGTGCCAAAACGCATCTCACGCGGAGCAAGGTTAGCCACCATCACAGTGAGCTTACCAGTCAACTCTTCAGGGGAATAAGCAGATTTGATACCAGCAAACACTTGCTTGGTTTCGCCGCCTAAATCCAGCTCTAAACGCAGTAACTTCTTCGCTTCTTTCACATGCTCAGCTTTGGCAATGCGGGCGATACGCAAGTCAATTTTAGCAAAGTCATCAAAGCTTATTTCAGGGCTGATAGGCTCTTGTTCAAGGGGAGATTGATGAGCGGTGCCGTCTTGCTGTTTTGCTTCCCCTTTCGTTTCTGTTGTGTTGGCTTTACTTGTATCCGCTACTTGCAGATTTTCTGTGGAGGCGTCGATGATGGCTTGAATATTTTTCATGTCAACACGCTGCATTAAGGCTTTAAAAGGAGTGATTGTATGGCCGGTAAGATCCGTATTTAAGCCATTCCAAGTCAGTTCTAGTTGTAAGAATGCTTCCACATCACTGGCAAGTTTAGGCAATACAGGCTTTAAGTAAGTACACAGAATACGGAATAAATTCAGTGCATGGCTACAAACTTGATGAGCCTGTGCTTGAGTTTCTTCTTGCTTGATCAATTGCCATGGCGCAGCTTCTGCCACAAAGGCATTGGCCAAGTCGGCTAGTGCCATAATCTCGCGCATGGCTTTGCCGTATTCTCGGGTTTCATAACACTCAGCAATAGCGTCTTGCTTGGCTAAGAAAGTGTCAGTAAGGCTATTGTCGGCCACTTTCGCTAATTTGCCATCAAAACGTTTGTTAATAAACCCGGCAGTACGAGAAGCAAGGTTGACGAGTTTACCCACCAGATCAGAATTGACGCGTTGGGCGAAATCTTCAAGGTTTAAATCTAAATCATCGATACGGCTACTGAGTTTTGCGGCGTAATAATAACGTAAGTATTCAGGATTTAAGTTATCTAAATAGGTACGAGCCTTAATGAAGGTACCTTTTGATTTAGACATTTTAGCGCCATTGACGGTGACATAACCATGAGCATAAACGCTGGTGGGTTTACGCAGCCCTGCGCCTTCTAGCATGGCAGGCCAGAATAGACTGTGGAAGTAGACAATGTCTTTGCCGATAAAGTGGTACACCTCAGCGGTTGAATCTTTAGCCCAAAAATCATCAAATTTGATATCGTCACGTTTATCACACAGGTTTTTAAATGAACCCATGTAGCCGATAGGCGCATCTAACCAAACATAAAAGAATTTACCCGGGGCATCGGGAATTTCAAAACCAAAGTAAGGCGCATCACGGGAGATATCCCATTGTTGTAAGCCTTGCTCAAACCATTCTCCCAGTTTATTCGCCATTTCAGTTTGTAATGACCCAGAATTAATCCATTCTTTTAACATGCTTTCAAAAGCAGGTAGGTCAAAAAAGAAGTGCTCTGAGTCTTTCATGATGGGCGTCGCACCGGAGACTGCAGATTTTGGATTGATTAAATCTGTTGTGCTGTAAGTTGCACCGCAGTTGTCACAATTGTCACCATATTGATCGTCAGAGTGACAGCGAGGACAAGTGCCTTTGACAAAACGATCCGGTAAAAACATCGATTTTTCAGGATCAAATAACTGTGAAATGGTCTTAGTTTTGATATAACCGCCAGCACGTAATTTGAGATAAATCTCGCTAGCAAGAGCCTTATTTTCTTCGCTGTGAGTGCTATGAAAATTATCAAATTGAATATTAAAATCGGCAAAATCTTGCTGGTGCTCTTCTTGCACTTGAGCAATCATGGCTTCAGGGGTAATCCCCAGCTGCTGTGCTTTGAGCATGATAGGCGTACCATGGGCATCATCGGCACAAATATAATAACATTCATGCCCACGCAATTTTTGATAGCGTGACCAGATGTCTGTTTGAATATATTCCAACATATGCCCTAAGTGTATGGGGCCGTTGGCATAGGGTAGTGCACTTGTCACTAGTATTTTACGTTGTGAATTTGCCATCTTGTCTCTAAATTGTGTGATGCTCAAAAAGTATGGGGTAGATACTAACCGATCCGTTAAAGACTTTCATTAAAAGCTGATGTAAGTGGATTAAATTCAGACTAATGTTTGCCTCAATATCTGCTACAATTGCACAACTTTTATTTTAGGGAGTGATATTTTGCCTTCATTTTGCCCAGCATTTTCACTGAATGAACCGTTATTGACCCCAGTGTTAAGTCATTTAGCGTTAGTCATGGATGAACATCTTGGACGCAGTTTATTAGAGGCCGATATTGTCAAAGATGTGGCGCTGAACGGGCGTTGCCTTGACATTGCCTTAACGTTTCCTTATCCCTGTTACTCTCAAAAAGCGGCGATTGAAAAAAAAATAGCGGCGACATTAAGCGCAATCACTGAAATTGATACGGTGAAATGTCACATTGACTTTGATTTTGCTGTACAATCCCCGCAAACTCAGTCACCCATTAATAATGTTAAGCACGTCATTGCTGTGGCATCGGGTAAAGGTGGCGTGGGGAAATCCACTACAGCGGTGAATTTAGCCTTGGCATTAGCGGCTGAAGGGGCAAAAGTTGGGGTGTTAGACGCTGATATTTATGGCCCTTCCATTCCCATTATGCTTGGGATCCCGAACTTTAAGCCTGTATCGCCAGATGGCAAGGTGATGATGCCTGCTAATGTACATGGCATTGTGGCACAATCTATTGGTTTTATTGTCGATACAGAGCAAGCGGCCGTGTGGCGAGGCCCTATGGCTGCAGGCGCATTAGTGCAATTAATTAATGAAACCCAGTGGCCTGAATTGGATTATATGGTGATTGATTTACCACCAGGGACGGGGGATATTCAGTTAACCTTATCGCAAAAAGTACCACTGAGTGGTGCTGTCATTGTGACAACGCCACAAGATATCGCACTGGCCGATGCTCAAAAAGGCATCAATATGTTTCAAAAGGTGAATGTCCCTGTATTGGGCATTGTGGAAAACATGAGTTTCCACCTATGTAGCCAGTGTGGGCATCAAGAGCATCCATTTGGTCGAGATGGTGGGCAAAAAATGGCGACACGTTACGGATTACCTTTGTTAGGGCAACTACCATTGACCTTGGCAATTCGAGAAGACGTGGATAAAGGGGTACCGAGTGTGGTGGCAACACCTCACAATGATATTGCACAATTGTATCTAGCGATTGCTAGGCAAGTGGGTGCAGAATTAGCGTTGTCTAAAGCGCAACCAACCGTTTCTATTAGTATGTCGAATGAATAAGGGTTTAGAATACAAATGAATTCACAGCAGTGTGTGATTATTGGGATTGCAGGGGCGTCTGCGTCGGGTAAAAGTTTAATTGCTAAAACGATTTTTGAAGAGTTATGCAGTGATTTAGGCACAGATCAAATTGGTGTGATTTCAGAAGATGCTTATTATCGTGATCAAAGCCATTTGTCGATGGAGCAGCGTGTTTTAACCAATTATGATCACCCTAAAGCGTTAGACCATGAGTTATTGTGTTGTCATTTGCAACAACTTAAAAATGGTGAATCTGCTGACATTCCCGTTTACAGTTATAAAGAACACACTCGAACTGACGAAACCTTATCTTTAACGCCCAAAAAGGTGATTATTTTAGAGGGCATTTTATTACTTACCGATCCTGCGCTGCGTGATGTCATGGATGCCACTGTCTTTATGGATACGCCTTTAGATATTTGTTTTATGCGTCGCTTATCTCGTGATGTGGCAGAGCGAGGCCGTACCATGCAGTCAGTGATGTCGCAGTACACCGAAACGGTACGTCCGATGTTTTTACAGTTCATTGAACCGTCAAAACAGTATGCTGATATCATAGTGCCTCGTGGCGGGAAAAACCGTATTGCCACTGATATTTTAAAAGCTAGAATTCAACATTTGCTCGCAAAATAACGGCTAAGAGTGATTTTAGAGGATAATGAAATATGCGTTTAACCGATATTGAAATAGAAGCGTGTTTAGATGATGGTACCATTATTATGGAGCCTCGTCCAAGCTCTGAGGCCATCAGTGGGGTGAGTGTTGATGTTAAACTGGGCAATCAGTTTCGGGTGTTTAAAGATCACACTGCGCCTTTTATCGATTTGAGTGGCCCAAGTACGCAAGTTCAAGCGGCGCTAGACAGAGTGATGAGTGATACCATAGTGATTGCTGATGATGAGTCTTTTTTCCTTCATCCAGGGGAATTGGCGCTGTCAATTACACATGAAAATGTGACTTTACCGGCAGATATTGTGGGTTGGTTAGACGGCCGTTCATCGTTAGCAAGGCTAGGTTTAATGGTGCATGTGACCGCTCACCGTATTGATCCGGGTTGGCAAGGTAAAATCGTACTTGAATTTTATAACAGTGGTAAGTTGCCGTTAGCATTAAAACCTTTGATGACCATAGGTGCGCTTAACTTTGAACGTTTAAGACACGCTGTGGCAAAGCCTTATAACACGCGTAAAAGTGCGAAGTATAAAGATCAGCAAGAAGCGGTGGCTAGCCGTATTAGCCAAGATAATTAACAAAAAAGAGGACACTGCTTGCTGCCTCAGTTGTTTTTTATTTTGATTAACAGCGTGGCAAGTATCAATGCAAGGTTAAAGCATGATGACAGTCTGGGTTAATGGTGTTGAAAATGGTCAAGTGAAGCCTGTAGATAGAGGGCTGGCTTACGGTGATGGTTTATTTGCCACTATGCGAGTCAGTCATCATGAGATACAGTTTTTGACAGGCCATTTTAATCGGCTGTCCCAAGGCGCCAAACGTCTCGGATTTGATTGGCAAGCGTCACCCACATTAAAGGCACATTTACATCAGCAAGCTTTAACAATGGAGCACGGCTGTATTAAATTGTTATTAACCCGTGGCTCTGGCGGTCGAGGGTATGCCGCGCCGTCACAATTAGACATCACTGAAGTGGTGTCAACCCATCCCATTCCTAAGCATTATCCACTCTGGCAACAACGAGGTATTGCATTAGTGAGTAGTGATGTTACTTTGGGCAGACAACCTCGGTTAGCCGGTATCAAACATTGTAATCGTCTTGAGCAAGTTCTGATAAAGTCAGTGCCCATTCCTTTAGGTTTTGATGATTATTTGGTATTGGATGAGCAAGATTTGGTGATAGAGTCATCCATGGCCAATCTTTTTTTTGTGGATAAAGAGCAAGCGGTTTATACCCCTGCACTCAGTCACAGTGGCGTGGCGGGTATGATGCGGGAGCAAGTCATTAATGGCATATTAGCGTTGGGTTTTTCGGTGCATGTGAAACCCATACCAATAAGCCGGTTGACTGATTTTTCTGCTGCTTTTGTCACTAACAGTTTACTGGGAGTGGTGGATGTGACTCGCATTAATGATGTGATGTACACCAGCGACCCTTTAACACAGATGTTACGTACAGAATTGAACTTGGTTTTGTAAACTGGTCAGTATTTTAGGTTGTGAAAATGAAGAAAGTAGCGATAGGTTTGATAGCGAGTAGTTTGATGGTATTGCTGTTAGCCGCAATGGGGGCCTATTGGGCTTATCAAACCTTGTTGGAATATGGACAAAGTCCCATTGAGACATCGACACCGGTAGAGTTGCAAGTGGAGCGAGGCACCTCTTTCTATGAACTGGCTAAACAATTGCAATCCAAAGGACTCATCGATAATGCACAAAAATTGCGTTGGTTGGCCCGTATTAAACCCAGTATTGCGCATATTCGCTCTGGATTATATCAAGTCGAGCCCAGTGATACGATTGACAGCTTGTTACTCAAAATTGCCAAAAATCAAGAAAAGGTTTTTACGTTGACCTTAGTCGATGGATTGACAGTGAAGGAGTGGAGCACTCAATTGCAAAATGTGCCGCATATGACATATGAGCCTAATGTTTTTGATGAGGTGTTATTAGCCAATGGTGATGAGTCTCACTTACCTGAAGGCAAGTTTTTCCCTGACACGTATCAGTACCGTGCGGGTGAGTCACTGCGCGAGTTACTCAATACCAGTTATTTGAAAATGCAGCAGGAGTTAACCTTGGCTTGGGATAGTCGTGATGCGGATCTTCCGTTAACCTCTAAATATCAGCTACTCATTTTAGCATCGATTATTGAGAAAGAAACCGCTCAACCTCAAGAACGTCCTCAAATTGCAGCCGTTTTTATGAACCGTTTACGTAAAGGGATGCGTTTGCAGACCGATCCGACCGTGATTTACGGTATGGGCGAGCGTTATAAAGGCAATATAACGCGAAAAGATCTACGTGAAAAAACGCCTTTCAACACCTATCGAATTAAAGGGTTAACCCCGACTCCGATAGCAGCGCCTAGCTTGGCGGCGATTCAAGCTGCTGCACATCCTGCAGCCGTTAATTATTTATATTTTGTGTCTCGTAATGATGGCAGTCATGTGTTTTCTAATACCTTAAAAGAGCATAATCGTGCTGTGAATAAGTATCAACGAAATCGATAACCAGCGACATTTATGGTTATCTTACAGCAGTATTAATTAAGTGGTTTTGGAAGAAAAGAGTGCAAAATAACAACAATCAAGGTAAAAGTTCAATGGCGAAGTTTATTGTAATAGAAGGGCTTGAAGGAGCTGGTAAATCGAGTGCCATTGCCTTAGTCAGAGACTTTATTGAGAAAAAAGTGGGCTCTGTTCCTGTTTGTACACGAGAGCCTGGCGGAACGCCCCTTGCGGAAAAAATGCGCGACTTGGTTAAAATTGCCGATGAGCGCGATCCTCTTTGTGATGAAGCTGAGTGTCTACTGATTTATGCAGCCAGAGCACAATTGATTGCCAATGTCATAAAACCTGCGCTTGCTGACGGTCAGTGGGTATTGGGCGATCGGCATAATTTGTCATCCTTGGCTTATCAAGGGGGCGGACGTCAGCTTATGCCGTTGGTTGAGGCGGTCAGTGAGGCCACATTAGGTGATTTTAAACCTGATTTAACGCTATATTTAGATATTGCTCCACAATTAGGGCTTCAGCGGGCTGCAGCGCGAGGTGCATTAGACAGAATCGAGCAACAAACATTAGATTTTTTTGAAAGAGCACGCCGCACTTATCTGAACTTAGCCGCACGCGATCCTCGTATTGCTGTCATTGATGCCAGTCAATCAATGGCAGCTGTGCATAAAGACATCATTGCAGTATTACAAGCGCAAGGTTGGTGATATGACCGAGCAAGCAATTCCTTGGGTCGATAATGTACTGAGTCAGTTTAGTGAACAACTGACACATCAACTGAATGGTCATGCCTATTTAATTGGGTTAGATAAAGGCTATGGTGGTGATGTGCTCACATTGAGTATGGCAAAGGCTTTATTGTGTCAAAAAGCAACGCCCCGTGGAGGGTGTGGTTTTTGTAAAGCTTGCTTGTTATTTGAAGCGAACAATCATCCTGATTTTTATGGAATTAAAGCAGATGGGCATCAGATAAAAGTGGACCAAGTGAGGGCGTTGTGTCAAAAATTAACGGCCACCTCTCAACAGGGAGGGCGGCGAGTTGCGGTACTTTTTAACAGTGAACGGCTCAACCTTGCTGCGGCTAATGCGTTATTAAAAACATTGGAAGAGCCGGGAAAAGAAACAGTTTTATTACTCCAGTCTGATACGCCAAGCCGATTAATGGCGACGATCAGTAGCCGCTGTCAACGTATCAATGTCACCTTACCTTCATCATCAGAAATAACAACATGGTTGGCAACGGGTTTAGCCGTTAAACAAGACGTGACCTGGTGTTTACCTGTAGTCGGCGGACCGATTGCTTTGGCTGAGTGTATTAAAACAGGCCAATATACGGAGCTATTAGCGTTTCGAAAAGCATGGGCTCAGAGTTTGTCTTCAGGTCGTTTATCAAATGATTTGAGGGCATTGAATGAAGAGAGAGCGATTGATGCCATGAATATTTTGTATTTAGTGTTAAAGCAAAAATTACTTAAACAAGCTGATTTAGATCCGATTATCCGTATGAAAATTGCTGATTTATCTGCCGAGATAATGCTGCAATATCATCAATTAAATATAATGCCTAATATCAATACAACGGCATTATTTAGCCGGTTTATTGCTGATTATCAACAAATTGTAAAGTGAAACCCCTAAGGCATCCTTGTAGTTATTTATGCTTATAGGTATGCTTGCCTTTTAAAAAAATTAACCTTTAGGAAAACCGTTGTGCTGATTGATTCTCATTGTCACCTTGATCGCTTAAAAGCCGCGCCAGACCAAGCCAGTTTACGCCAAATGATGGCCGAGGCAAAAGAGAGAGGAGTAGAATACTTTCTGTGTGTCAATGTCAGGCAGAATGGTTTTCAAGCGATGAGACAACGTGTTGCAGAGTTTGAGCAAGTCTTTATGTCTGCTGGTGTGCATCCGTTAGATGTCAAAGAAGGGTTAAATATTGATGAGTTACAAGGTTTTATTAAAGATCCTAAAGTGATTGCTATTGGTGAAACGGGTTTAGATTATTTTTATGCTGATGAAACTAAAGCACTTCAGCAGCAATGTTTTGAGCAACAAATTGCCTTGGCTGTTGATGTGAATAAGCCATTAATTGTGCATACTCGGGATGCACGAGAAGATACTCTGCATTTTTTAAAGCAAGGTCAAGCCGATAAAGTGGGGGGAGTACTGCACTGCTTTACTGAAAGCTATGAAATGGCGAAATCAGCCATGGAGTTAGGCTTTTATATTTCAGTGTCTGGTATTGTCACCTTTAAAAATGCAGCGGAATTACGAACGACTATACGTAAAATACCCAAAGATCGCTTATTGGTTGAAACCGATTCGCCTTATCTTGCCCCTGTTCCTCATAGAGGTAAAGAAAATCAGCCTGCTTTTGTTCGTGATGTTGCTGAATTTGTCGCTGAGCTTAGAGGTGAGACTTATGAAGAGCTAGCGGCTTATACTTCTGAGAATTTCTTTAATTTGTTTAAAGATGCTCGTCAACACGTTAAATAAAACATAAAAAAAGACCCAAAATGATCCGTGAGGTTTTGGGTCTAGGGGAAGGGCTCCTAGGATGGAGCCATGCGCTAATAGGGTTAAGTTATTCCATCTAACTGGTACTTAAGTGTAGTAGATAATGCTTAATAAGGGCAAGATTTATTAGTACCTACTAATCAAGGGCGACTTTATCTTTGACTAAGTCTCTAGGCAGGTTGTTTTTTAATTTATTGCCTAAATGTTTTGCCATGCCCAGTAAGTGTCCCTTATAACTGACTAATACTTCCCCGTGGGGTTTGACTTTATTGGCCAGTAAAATATCTCGGCCCATTAAGTAATGTTTCGCTTCATTCTGGGTTAATGCAATACTGTGTTGACTGTGACCTAATGCCATTAAGGCTTCATGTTTTGCCTTAAATCCTTGTTTAAGACTGTCAACTAATTTAATGCCAATACGTTGAAAACGCATTTTTCCGATAAAAGGAATAAAAGGCGCAGGAAACAACCAAAATTCACTTTCTCTTTGCATTATTATTCCTTCTACAGGGAGCTGAATTGAAAAAGTATCTTTAAAATAATCGGTTAAGCCATTAACTTGTTTTTTACTAGCGGCTGTAAAAGGAAAGTTTTTTTGTTTTCTCGGCGCTGGATGGAGGCGAGGGATGGACTGTTTTTTAATGATCTTAGCGACAAAAAAACCTTCACTGTCGAAAATTTGTGGCCAAACATGTAAAAACCCTTCTTCAGTACATGCCTTGTCGGCATGAGGGAAGAGCTGAGATAAATCCTCAAATTCCACGGCTTCAGGGTACAGATCTTTAAGATATAAACAAACGGCTTGGTTTTCCGCTTTATTTAATGTACAGGTGGAGTACACGAGTGTGCCGCCAGGTTTCAGGGCGAGAAAAGCGGATTGAATTAATGCTTTTTGTGTGTCTGCAATGCCATCTATCTTCTCTGGATCCCAATGGATAAGCGCATCGGGATCTTTTCTCACCGTGCCTTCGCCACTACAAGGCGCATCTAAGAGAATGGCATGGGCACTTTCATAGAGGTATTCCCCAAAGACGCGTGCATCAAAATGAGTTAAAGCCGTATTACTGACTCCCATACGCAATACATTGGCATGTAGTACTTTTATACGGCTAGCTGAATACTCATTAGCAATCAATAAGCCTTGATTATTCATCAAGCTGGCGATTTGTGTCGTTTTAGAGCCAGGGGCTGATGCCATGTCTAACAGTGTATCGGTATTGTGCCAATCATAATCGTGGAATAACGCGGTAGGCGGCAACATGGAGCTGGCTTCTTGAATATAAAAAAGACCTTGTAAGTGCTCTATGGTGTTACCCAGTTGAATGTCAGTTGTTAGCGTGAGCCAAAACCCATCTTGGCACCAAGGTATGGGCTCAAAGGCCCAGCCAAGGGGTGACATTCTATCAATGAAGTCTGCAGAACTTATTTTTAATGTATTGACACGAATAGACAATCTCAGAGGTTGACCACAAAAATGAATAAAGTCATCAAGTGTTAAATGACTGGGAAGATCCTGAGCGATACTATTAATGAAATTTTGATTTAATTGGACCATATAGAGGGTATGATGCTGAAAAAATCCAGTATATCATAAGAATTAGTGCGGCTACCTGTGTATCGATTATAGGTGTGATCCACTGTTGGGATTGATAGCATCATTAGAACAAAATGAGGTGAGTGTGCTCAATAAAATTTGGCTATTTTTTTTCGTTATTATTACCTTGGCGGTTGGGCTCCAGTTAGCTGATGGACAAACTCAAGTATTAACGGCGACCGTTGAGTCGTTATTTAATAGTGCAAAGTTGGCTGCCGAAATCGCGTTGGGACTGATTGGGGTGCTGGCTTTGTGGATGGGATTAATGCGCGTGGGCGAACGTGCAGGAGTGGTTGGCGCGTTAGCAAAAGTATTGGAGCCTTTGTTAAGTCGATTAATGCCTGAAGTGCCAAGAGGTCATCCGGCTTATGGCAGTATTACCATGAATTTAATGGCAAACATGTTAGGTTTAGATAATGCAGCCACTCCCTTGGGGTTAAAGGCTATGCATGATTTGCAAAGTTTAAACCCGAATAAATCGGTGGCAACCAATGCTCAAATTTTGTTTTTAGTGTTGAACACTTCTTCTGTGACACTGATCCCTGTGACGATTTTTTTGTATCGCGCCCAGCAAGGCGCAGTCAATCCTGCTGATATTTTTTTACCTATTTTGTTTGCCACTTCGGCATCTAGTATTGCTGGTATATTATTAGTGGCGTTGGTGCAAAGAATTTCCTTGGTTAATACGGTATTGCTGAGTTATTTTAGTGTAATGTTCGCATTATTGGTGGCTTTTGTGTGGTATCTCGGTACCTTGAGTGCCCAAGCGATGGGGAACTTTTCGAGCTTATTGGGTAATGGTGTTCTTATTACCTTGATATTAAGTTTTATCTTGATTGCGGGTTACCGCAAAGTCGCCGTTTATGACGAGTTTATCGAAGGAGCTAAAGAAGGTTTTGCTCAATCAATACAACTTATTCCTTATTTATTAGCTATGTTAGTGGCCATTGGCTTGCTTAGAGCATCAGGTGCACTTGATTATTGTCTCGATATTATTCGACAAGTGGTGATGTTTTTAGGTGGTGATGGCCGTTTTGTTGATGCCTTACCCACCGCCATTATGAAGCCTTTTAGTGGTTCAGGTGCAAGAGCGATGATGTTAGAAACCATGGATCAATATGGCGTTGATTCCTTTAGTGGACGATTGGCGGCTATTTTTCAAGGGAGTACCGAAACCACTTTTTATGTGCTGGCAGTGTATTTTGGTGCTGTTGGGATCCGTAATGGCCGTCATGCTGTTGCTTGTGGATTAGGGGCTGATTTAGCGGGTGTGGTGGCCGCGATTTTTGTTTGTTATCAATTTTACGGTTAGCGATATTTATCCATATGATAGTCTTTTGTTGTTGGTATTCAGCGGTTCGACGAAGAAACCGTGCTGTATCATTCGAAGAATAATCGTGTAAATTAGTTTTATATGTATAAGAATTGTTGGCTTTTAGTGTTTTTTATTTGAATTTATTCATCGTTATACTTGTTAGTGTTTATTAACGAAGGTTAAGGAAAGTTAATTCATAGTCAGGTGGAAACTTTTCTAATAGACTGTTTGCTCTTTAATTCTTTTCATCAGCTGTAGAAGGGTTGATGATGTTTGTCGTGATTTTTACTGAATTAATGTGCTCTTTGCTAGCGTATTGTCGGTGGAAGGCGTTGATAACCCGTTAGAAGTGGTGTGATATGAAAGCACTTTTTTTATTATCTATTTTATTATTCTCTTTACCCTTTATCATGATGCAAGCCTTTGCAAAAGAGGAGGGAGGGGCTTCATATCCTTCGCCTAATAATTTAGTGTTAGTGACCATTGATGGCTTGAGGTGGAATGAAATTATTGATGGAGCCGATTTAAAGCTCATTAACTCTCCTCATTGGGTGTTGGATCCTCAACAAATAAAGCGTGATTTTTGGCAGGATAATCGACACGCGCGACGAGAAAAATTAATGCCTTTTTTATGGCAGACGATGGTGAGCCAAGGTGTATTGATTGGCACTGGACATGATTATATTGTTCATTCAGATAGAGAAGAAAAGTGCCATAGGGCACCTGCTATTGATGCGTGTAAGGTTAAATCAAACCCTAAGAGACCAAAGACTGAACTTAGCAAAAGTGAAGAGCCTCAAATAGAGGCGTCTAGTGTGTCACCGAATACGGATATGATGCAATGGCTTAGGAGCGTTTTCCCCTATGGTTATCGTTCAACGCCTTTTGGCGTTAAATTGGTGCCAGTGTACTTTAATGATGTGGATAAACAAAAGCCTAACTATTGGAAGAAAACAAATTTTGATTCAAAAACTTATGCTTATGCAGTTGAGTCTATAAAATCGCATTTTCAAAAAGTCACCTATCTTTCTTTTGGTGCAACGGATATGCATCTTCATGAAGGTAATTACGGCAAATATTTATATGCAGCTAGGCGTATTGACAGTTATATTGCTCGATTATGGGCATTACTTCAATCATTGCCGCAATATAAAAATAATACCATTTTGGTTGTGGTTAATGGTCATCATTTAAAACGAGTGTCTCGCACTGCCACCGAAAAAACCATTAATGGTTATTATCCACTCTGGTTTGTGGCTATGGGGCCTAATATTCGTCCAGTGGGAGAATTAAATGAGCATTTTCCCATATCGCCTGCCGATATCTCACAAATCTTATTAACACTATTAAATGAATACCCTGAATTAACTCCTCCGCGCCTGAATAAATTACTCGATCATTTCATGCAGCAGAAGACACCAGCCAAATGAGCATTAGGGAGTGAGGTCTTTTTCATGTAAAATAGTGCCATATCAGATTGAGAATATGTAAGAAGTATCATGTCGTTTTGGAAAACAACCCCTTTAACGGAAATGAGTCAGGCTCAATGGGAGTCTTTGTGTGATGGCTGTGGAAAGTGCTGTTTAAATAAAATTATCGATGATGAAACTGATACCTTATATTACACAAATGTGGCTTGCGAATTGTTGGAACATCAGCATGGTGGATGTCTAGATTATGAAAGTCGATTCAAAAAAGTACCAGGTTGTACCAAAGTCAGTATGGACAATATTGCTGAACTGACTTGGTTACCCAATAGCTGCGCTTATCGGCGATTATACTTGGGCCGCGATTTACCGTCATGGCATCCTTTAATCACAGGCTCCAAAGTGGCCATGGAGCAAGCGGGTATTGGGGTTAATGGTCGAGTGATTGATGAGAAGCAAGTTGAATACCTTGAAGATCATATTGTGTTATGGCCATTAAAGGATGTGGATTAATACACGTGAATGCTGACATGAAAGATTGCTCAGCTTAACAGAATATTGTACGTGAATATTCTTTTTTATTTGCGGTGAGGCTAAGGTCGTGGCTCCCTATCCTTATAGGCTACATGGATATTGATAACAACTTCAATGTTTAAGAGCCAGTTCGGTATTGATATAAACGGATTTATGAATACCGTGCCCCTTATTGGTAAAAGAAGAGGGATGCGAAGGAACGGCCGATGTCTTCCGCTCATAGCGATTACTATTGTAATCTCACCCTGCCGCAGGCTTATGTGCAGATAAAAATATGAAACGCCACAAGCATCTGACCTGCGTGGATAGCAGTGAATGCCTTAAAATGTCGGGAACATTTTGGCCCTGTGGCCTCTGCTAAAACCTCTCTGTTTTAGAAGTTCGCTATTGCATCTACACGGGGGGTTAAGAGCAAAAGAAAAAATCAAAAACAAAGAGAAAGCCAGTGGTTTCTTCCAATGGGTTGTGCTTGATAAATCAAGATTAAAATAGCTACCTACATTCTAATATGGTTCTAATATGATCAAAGCTAAACAAAGATAAAAGCGTCATTCAATCCGTTGTGAGGCAACTCATAGATTTTTATGCTAACTATCATTTGGTTAAAACAATTTGGTTGAAACAATTTGTTTACATAAGTAACGTTTGAGGGTATTTTTGCTGGGTGAGTATGTGTTGGATTGTGGTCGGAAAGAACATTGACTAGTTTGTTGGGGTCTTACTACGCGCTAAATTTCAAACTGAAACCGCAATGTTGCCAGTACTTTAACAAGTGTTGGCAACATTACTCCTAAGGGGCTGGAACTACATTATGCAGCTTCGCTGCTACATTGCGGCCTATCCTTATATGCTATAGGGCAAGGCGCACCTAGAAAGCGTCTGTAACGTAATTGGAAGATCGGGCCTGAAAAATTTACTAATCAAATGAATAGGGACATCAAGTGATCATTAAAGAAGTACGTATCAGAAACTACCGTTTATTAAAAGATGTTCAAATGACATTGGATGAAAGATCTACTTTAGTTGTTGGTAGAAATAACACCGGTAAAACCTCCCTAGCAGAAATATTCAGAAGCTTTTTAGCAGGCCCATCACCCAAATTGAAATATGAGGATTTTAACCAGTCATCTTTAAGTTCATTTGAAACCGCTTTAGTTGCTTTTCAGGCGGATACTGCAGAGGAAGAATTGAGGCCACAGATTCCTGCGATTGAGTTGGAGTTATTGGTTGATTATAGGGATGATGCTGATGCCTATGGCGTACTTGGTGATTTCATTATTGACCTTGATGAAGAGTTATACGAAACAAAAATATTAGCTTCTTATCAAGTTAAAGATGGAGGGGTCAGTAGTCTGCTTGGCAGGTTAGATTTAGAGGATCGGGCGAGTTACTTCAAAGCATTAAAAGAGTCAATCAATCAAAATTTTGAGGCGGTTCTTTATGCGATTGAACCTGACAATTCTGAAAATAGGGTAAAGCTCGATTTTACAAAAGTAAAACGTTTGATTCGCTCTGAAGTTATTAATGCCCAGCGTGGCTTGGATGATGAAACGCATAATGAGCGGGATGTACTAGGGAAGTCACTTGGCAATATTTTTAATAGCTCTGCCAATGCAGGTGCACCAGAAGCTTTTAGAGTATTATCTGGAGAAATAAATGAAGTTGTAGAAGAACTGCAGACAAGAGTTGATACTGATTTTCAACAAAAGGTAGAGCAACTTTTACCAACGCTTACTATTTTTGGATATCCAGGCTTGCAGGACCCTAATTTGAGTGCGTCTACCGAATTGAATGTTAAATCTTTACTTGAAAATAACACTAAGGTTTTTTATCAGAAAGATGACCATTTTACCTTGCCAGAAACTTATAACGGTCTTGGTTTTAGGAACCTCATCTTTATTCTATTCCGTATTTATGAATATTTTAGGGCATATCAATCTGAAGAAATAGCGCCAAAATCCCATCTTATCTTTGTTGAAGAGCCTGAAGCGCATTTACATCCTCAAATGCAGGAAGTGTTTATTCGGCAGCTCGATGAAATAGTTGCAGAGTTTGAACAGACTTTTAATGCAGGAGCCCGCTGGCCAATTCAGTTTGTGATAAGTACGCATTCTGCTCATATTGCTAATGAAGCAGACTTTAGCAAAGTGAGGTATTTTTTATCTAAAACTCATGGCTCTACTGAAATAAAGGACTTAGGTGCAGAATTCTCTGCTGCAGATTGTCAAGCCGATAAAGAGTTCCTGCATAAATATTTAACACTGACTAAATGTGATCTTTATTTTGCGGATAGGGCGATTCTTATTGAAGGCGCCACTGAAAGAATTCTTCTACCCGAGATGATCAAAAAAGTGGATGATGCAAAACAATGCAGTTTGCGTAGAAAGTATATGTCTGTGATTGAGATCGGCGGCGCATATGCGCATCACTTTTATAAATTCATTGACTTTCTTGAACTTAAGACATTGTTCATTACTGATTTAGATTCAGTAGAGAAGATCAAGGGGGAGAAGACAACGACATACCCAGCCTCCTGTGTGAGTGAAGGTACACATTCAAGTAATGCAGGCCTGTCAAATTGGTTTGGTATGAAAGGGTACGCAAGTTTGGATGAAATTTACTCCAAAGCAGAAAAGTCCAAAGTTTCAGGATGCCGTAGATTGGCATTTCAGATCGACGAAGATGAAAAAGCTCTATGTGGGCGTAGCTTTGAAGATGCATTTATTTTGGCCAATACAAATCTATTTGAATTACATGGTTTGAAAGGTGTAGAGCTGGAAAAGTCCGTTTTTGAAAGAGCTAAGAAAATTGGAAATGAAAGCAAGGCCAATTTTGCCATTAAATATTCTATAGGTGAAACCGCATGGAATGTTCCTAAATATATCTCCGAAGGTTTAGTTTGGTTAAATAGAAATACTATTCCTCCTAGAGAACCATCTGCAGAAACAGAAACAGAAACAGAAACAGAAACAGAAACAGAAACAGAAACAGAAACAGAAACAGAAACAGAAACAGTGCCAGAGCTAGAAGGTATAGAAGTTGCGGAGGAACAGGCATATGTGTGATGTTAGCCCCGCAGAGCAAGCATCAGTTCAAGCTTTAAATGAAATGTTTACCGCGATAGATGATGGAACCTGCTTTCGATTAGAAGCAGGTGCTGGCGCTGGTAAAACATATTCCCTTATTAAGGCTTTGAAACACCTCATTAATGACCAATCTATCGAGTTATCAACAAAAGATCAGCAGATAGCTTGTATTACTTATACTAATATTGCAAAAAATGAAATACGAGAAAGAACAGATAATCACCCTGTAATTTACGCTGATACGATACATGCATTCAGCTGGGGATTTATAAAAGGCTTTCAGGCTCAAATTCGTAATCTTATAACTGAGCTAGGTGATAAATGGATTGCTCGTATCGGTGAGGCGGGTGGAATATTTAATCAAAAGGTTATCTATGATTTAGGATTCCCGAAAATGGATGATGAAATCATTTCGTTACATCATGATGACGTTATTAAACTAATGTCTTCTCTGTTGATTTCCCAAAAATTCAGAATGCTCCTAAAAGCTAAGTTTCCTATTATTTTTATTGATGAATATCAAGATACTAATGCTGGATTAGCGTCTTCAATTGTTAAAAATTTAATTGATAATGAAGCTGGTATTTTAATTGGTTTATTTGGCGATCATTGGCAAAAAATCTACGGTAAAGACGCATGTGGCCTAATTGTAAGTGCACAAAATAATATTGTTGAAATAGGAAAAAACGCAAATTTCCGGTCTGATAGGAATATTGTTCAATGTTTGAATAAGATGCGGCCAGAGCTACCTCAGTATGAATTTGATCCTGAGTCTGAAGGGCAGGTTTCAATATATCATTCCAATTCATGGACTGGATATCGGCGAATAGGTGGGCATTGGGCAGGTGATTTACCCGAAGATATTGCACATGAATATTTTGAGCATGTGAAAGGCATTATGGAAGCCGACGGATGGGATTTTGACTCTGAAAATACAAAAGTGTTGATGTTGACAAATAATGTGCTTGCGACAGAGCAGGGTTATAAAGATCTCGCAGATTGTTTTAGTTATGCAGAGGACTATTTAAAAAAGAATGATCCATATATCAAGTATTTCGCCGATATTATAGAACCAATTTCAGCTTCTTTTGAATCAAGAAAATATGGTGAGATATTTCAAGTCATTAACGAAAAGTTTCCTCACCTTCATTGCCAAGATGATAAGCGCTTATGGGGAGAAAACCTGAATCGGATAAATGATATCCGTTTAAATGGCACAATTGGTGATTTGTTAGGTTTCCTTTCCGGTATAGATAAGCCTCGATTGCCAAACAAGGTCACTCAAATGGAAGCCCGTTATCAGGAATTACAAACTGCGAACATTGATGATTTAGATGAAAGCAGTAAACGATTTTTAAGGAAGATGACTTCTCTAAGGGCAATTAGCTATCAGCAAGTTATACAACTAACAAGATTTATTGAAGAAAAAACGCCATTTTCAACAAAGCATGGTGTAAAAGGTGCAGAGTTTGATAACGTTCTTGTTGTGTTAGGTCGTGGTTGGAATCAGTATAACTGGAACCAAATGCTGGAGTTTATGGAGAATGGTTATCCTAATAATAGAAAGGATAGCTTTGAAAGAAATCGTAATCTTTTCTATGTTGCGTGCTCTAGAGCCAAGCATAATTTAACTCTATTAATTACTCAGCAGTTGTCAGAACCTGCCTTAACTAGGCTGGGCTACTTATTCGGAGAAGAGCATATTGTCGGCGAACTTGACATCTAAACGTAAGGGTGGGAATTCGGACATCCATAATTATATATCATGATCATATGTCTCAGGTGACGCCTATGGCGCACCTGATTTAGGCGTTAAGCTTAGATATGAAAAATACTGCATATGGTTTTGATGATTCTACTGCCTATCGTTGCACTTATTTCTTTAGTATTGGTATTTAGCTCGAAAGAGCAAAAGAAAATTGATTGCGTCTTCAATAGTCTTAGTCATAAGTTTGATTGGCCTTTTTACTATAGAAAACACTGAATATTGGAAAGTTGACTCTTGTCTCGATAGTGGTGGACGTTACGATTACGAAAAAAGTAAGAGTGAGGTATGAAGTGATTAAATATGAACAGTATTATGAATTGATTAGATAGAGGCAAAATTTACCAAAGCATTTGATAATGCTTTGGTAAATTAAAAAAGAGAAAAATAAAGAATCAGAGCCCTGTAGATTCGCAACTAATGCTCTTTCTAATCAGGCTAATTTCACATTTCTGTTCATTCCAAGGGGCTGCAACAATGAAATGTAGTGTAAAAGCCGATATTTTCATCTGAGTTGGATAAATTGAAGGGGAATCTCTTTTTAAATCAAAGGGGCTATCGCCCATTTGGCAAAACTCTTGTGTTTGTTTTTTTTTAAAATCCTTAATAAAAATACATGGATTGTCATTTTTTATATACACGGCATAAAATGGCCCTTTTCCATCCGAGATATTACTATCAATCTGATAATACTTATAATTACTTATATCATCAGAACACGCTGAAAATGATACAACTAAGAGTGAAATATAGATTAGTAATTTCATAATAAATGCCTTATTCTTCTATCAAAACGATTATTATCAACTTTAAATGACTCTTTCC
The DNA here is from genome assembly GCF_947501665.1 of uncultured Shewanella sp. Taxonomy (GTDB): domain Bacteria; phylum Pseudomonadota; class Gammaproteobacteria; order Enterobacterales; family Shewanellaceae; genus Shewanella. The sequence goes on from NZ_CANMWS010000016.1 coordinate 53,017, forward strand.
AAAAGCTTTGTTCCAAAGCTGCAACAAATTTTGAATCTGATCCAGTGTTCCCTGAAATTTGGTCTTGGTATACAGCAGGCAAGACGACTTTTCGTGTGTTACCTCTCGGATCATCAATACCGGTATAGTCTCCTCGATAAGTTAAATCGATCAAGATCTCCCTTACATTTTGTGGCAATGCATCCCAATCTATTTTTTTACCATTCAAATAAGCATCACAAACACTCTGTTTAATTGTTATTCTCTTTGTGTCTGTCATGTAGTTAGCATACACGACATTAAATAAATGATGTTGCATTTTACGGGTAATTTCTTGCTCTGCTTTTGGCACGTTGGCATCTAAGGTTTTCCAGTACTCATAACCTACTTGCCTTCTTTTGTTTGCCGCCCCCTTTAACCAAGTTAATAATGCGGGAGAAATCGGTTTAGCATGTATAGCAGCTTGGTTAAATAAGCTTTCAATTTCGCTGGCAGTTCGCTTACCTAAATCCAACCCTCTACCGATAGTAATGCCGGAATTATCAAAAACAATACCTTTAGAGTTATGAGGAATATGGGGTGTCCGTGTAAATAGGTGATGATCGGTAACATCATTACCTTCTGAGTCAAAAGTCAATTGCCCATAAGGTACCTTAAGCCATTTCAAATCCATTTCATCATCTTCACCTGTGTGCAGGGCTAAATACACAGGTTTGAGCTTTAACTCTGAAGGAAAGTTCACTATGGCTTCTACATTGGGCTCGACGATATTATTCGTATCCAACTCTGTTTGTGGTTGAACCTTTAAGTCCCATAAGGCGTCATTTGTTTGTTTATCTAAAGCGTTAGCTGGATCTAATGTGCTATTGTTATTTAAGGTATTGGTTTCTTGTTGAGGATCACTTTCAGCATCCACAATTGCTTCACCCGTTGGCTGCCAATGAAAACTCAGCTCGTCGGTAAGTTCTGCGCGTATGCCGTCACCAGCCATCACAGCTTGGATTACTTTGACTCTATCGGGATACATCTGCCGTTCATCGGTATGCACGGCCTTTAGTATGGGCTTGTTTTTATCGAGGGTGCTGTCATTTTTCAGTTCTTGTTCGGTCGGGAGCTGATAGTAAAAGCGTACACGGGTCGTGGCTTCGACCATGACAGGAAAATCAAAATCTTCATATTGAGCACCGCCGGTTTCTTTGGCCCACACCGCAAGCAGTTGGGTATAAGGGTTAAAGCGGCTGGCTGCTTTACCAGAGAATGACCATTCTCCTCTGTCACTTTCTTGTGTATCACCACGCTTTGCTAATGACACCACTTTATTTTCATTATTCTGGTTTAAGGGCTTTCTATTATTAGCGGCATTTGCATCAGGTTTAAATAATGACAATATTCCAAAATTCTTAGCGGATTCTTCTTCTGTGCGCATGTCAGAAACGTGCTTTCCCAGAACCATGGATTTGGCAAAGACCTTTTTGCCGTAAGCGGGCATATTAAACTTGGCAAATTTATCTGGCCCCGTTTGTTTTGGTGGTGGATCGTTAATCACAGGCTCTTGCGTGCGTTTAGGCATTTCCGCTGGCGGATGCAAATTATCCGATGACGGGCTTTGATACGGATTGCCGCCAATATTAATCATGCCACCTGCAGTGCCTAAGCGATTATCAATGGCTTTGATGACATCTTTTGGATACGCGGGGTTGATGGCGGAATGCACTTGCCTGACTTGCATAGGCTTTAAGCTATGCAAAATGATTTTGACTCTGTCTTCAGTGCTGAGCTCAGCCTTGGGAAAGTCCATGATGAACATAGGCGCACGAGGTTTGTCGACAAGCAATAATTTTTTACCGCGAGTGAGGGCGGTTTTAAGGCTGGATAGTGACTCACCTGTGGCAAGGTAAGCCTTTAATTCATTATCTTTAAGATGAGTAAAGTCCGTTTCAATGCTTAACGCTTCATGCTCCATCAATTGATGAAGTTGCACTACCTTCCCTGACATACCGCTCCCTTAATTCCTTATCTTAAGTAGGCTTTTACTTAAAAACTTTTATTTAAAAACTATTACTTAAAAATGCTACTCTTCCCTTAAGGGCGGTAATTTACCACAATATATTGAAAAAGAAAGTAAAAAATAAATAAGAAAAACAAAACTGATCCTTCAACATTTTTCAACAAAAGTCACTGCTTTTTGTGTGATACTCTGTTTTATGTCAACCAACCTTGGCTGACGTGACTCTCACTTTTCCGAGCGTCACGTCAGCATAAAAGCGGATTAATCACTTATTCGCGTTTGCGAGTTCTTGTCGCACGATCGCAGCGCTGGCACTCAAGGCCTTGAATTTGCCTGTTGTCACAGAGTGTGACAAAGGTGTCACGCCGCAGTTAGTTATGTCGAGGATCTAGGGTGCAAGGGTAACGCGGTTAATTAACGGTTAATTAAAACACCCATGATTATATGTCCCAGGTGACGCCTATGGCACACCTGATTTAGGCGTTATGTACTATTGAAATCGCTAACTATGCGACGTCATTTAGAGTTCAGGTTAATGATCTTGAGTTTTCTATAACGTAGATAGGGATATATTTTCTTACAAATTACCACACTTAAAAGCGTTTACTTTTAATCTGTTAATGCTCAAATATGGCAGTATAAAAAACAAGGTTCATACTTTATGAAAACGAATTTGATTAAACTTTTTGGGCTACTGTCCCTTGCCAGCCTCAGTGTGGTGCATACAAAAGCACAAACCATCGATAATCTTTATAACTGGTCAGAAGCACCGTCAATCTCAACACCTATCCAAGAAATATATCCTGCAATTTATAATGAAGAAATTTATATCTCTGGTGGGTATGTCCCTAGTCAGAAGCCAGTATTTTTTGGCTTATCTCCTACTCGGTTAACCTTTATTTTTAACCTTGGATCTCAACAATGGAGAAAAGGGCCTCAGTTACCAGAAGAAAGGCACCACCTTGGTTTAGTGAGTAACTCAGACTATTTATATGGCGTGGGTGGTTTTTACGGGCAACAAGGTAAGGCGTGGCAAATACAAAACACTGTGTACCGTTTGGACATCACCTCAAATACGTGGCAAAAAGGCCCTGAATTACCCATTCCATTGGCAGAGTCCGTTTATGTATCCGTTGGGAATAATATTCATGTGATCGGGGGGAAAACGATATCGCCTGAAACGGGAAAGCATGCAGACACTAAAAAGCATTATGTTCTTGTAGATAACACACGTTGGGTAGAAGCCACAGAGCCCAGTATTGTCAGAAGTTCTGCAGCAAGCGCCGTTTTAGATAACAAAATCTATGTCATCGGGGGGAGAGAAAGCGGTGTGCAATCAAGCAATAAACAATTTGCTGAGGTGTATGATGTGAAAAAAGATAAATGGACTGCGATTAAACCCTTTCCTGTTGCGTTAGCCGGTATGTCAGCCTCGGTTTTAAACGGTAAAATCATTGTGTCTGGCGGTGAAGCATTTGGTCCAAATGGCAATTGGAGAGAAGGCAAAGCCTCTAATCAAGTATGGGCTTTTGATCCAGCTACTGAAAATTGGAGTGAAATTTCAACCATGCCTTCAGCTCGCCATGGCCATGGCTCTGTTACGCTGAATAATAAGATATACATTATGGGAGGAGCCGCAAAGGTGGGACCCCAAGATACACTCGCGACCACGTTAATTTTGGCTAAAGATTAAATCATTTATATTCAGAGCGAGGTGTACCGTTGCTGATAGCCAGTTGCTTAAACGGAAAAATAACCAAGGAAATAACCAAGCCATTCATGCTTCACGTGACTCTCACTTTTTCGAGCGCCACGTGAGCATAAAAGTGGATAATCACTTATTCGCGTTGATAAGTTCCTCTCGAACAATCGCAGCGCCAGCACTTAAGGCCTTGAGTTTGCCTGTTGCCACGGTGTGAGATAGGGGCGTCATGCCGCAGTTGGTGCAAGGGTAGAGCTTGTCGGCATCGACAAATTGAAGGGCGCGTCGAAGAGTATCAGCCACTTCCTCTGGTGTTTCAATGGTGTTGGTTGCAACATCAATGGCGCCGACCATGACTTTTTTACCTCGAATGAGTTCAAGCAGCTCCATTGGCACGTGAGAGTTGTGGCATTCGAGTGAAATAATGTCGATACTCGATTGTTGCAACTTGGGAAATGCCTCTTCGTATTGTCGCCACTCAGAGCCTAAGGTCTTTTTCCAATCAGTATTGGCTTTAATGCCATAACCGTAACAGATATGCACTGCGGTTTCGCATTTCAGTCCTTCAATGGCGCGCTCTAACGTGGCGATGCCCCAATCATTGACGTCATCAAAAAACACATTAAAGGCGGGCTCATCAAATTGGATAATATCCACGCCAGCGGCTTCTAATTCTTTGGCTTCTTGATTAAGAATTTTGGCAAATTCCCAGGCGAGTTTTTCGCGACTTTTGTAATGAGCATCATACAATGTATCGATCATGGTCATGGGGCCTGGGAGTGCCCATTTGATGGGTTGCTTAGTTTGCTGGCGTAAAAATTTGGCATCTTCAACAAAAACAGGCTTTTGGCGTGAAACTGCACCGACGACGGTGGGCACACTGGCATCATAGCGATTACGAATTCTCACGGTTTGTCGTTGCTCAAAATCGACGCCGTTAAGGTGCTCAATAAAGGTCGTGACAAAATGCTGCCGTGTTTGCTCGCCATCACTGACTATATCAATACCGGCGTGTTGTTGATCTTGCAGTGCTAAACGTAACGCATCATGTTTACCGGCCACTAATTCTTCATTTTGCAATTTCCAAGGTGACCAAAGTGTCTCAGGTTGTGCCAGCCAAGTGGGTTTCGGTAAGCTGCCTGCCGTTGATGTCGGTAATAGTGTTTTCATAATAGATAATGCCGTTTATTTGGATTGATGATTGAACGTGACGATTAAGCTTGGTTAGCTGACCATTGCTCAAGAACAGTTTGGTAAGGCTTGATGAAGTGCTCCTGGGCAAACTTCCCTTGTTCATTGGCTAATCGGCTGCGCTCTTCTCGGTCATACACTATTTGTGTTAATGAATGATCCAGATTCTTCAAATTGGGTTGGTAGGATGTGCCTGCAACCGCATTGGCATTATAAATCTCAGGTCGATAGATTTTTTGAAACGTTTCCATGGTGCTGATGGTTCCGATAAGCTCAAGGCTGGTGTAATCATTGAGCAAATCACCAAAGAAATAGAACGCCAAGGGAGCAACACTGTTTTGAGGCATAAAATAACGCACCTGTAAGCCCATTTTTTTAAAATATTGCTCAGTCAGTGAGGTGTCATTGGGCTGGTATTCAATGCCTAATACAGGGTGGTGATTGTCAGTACGCTGATAGATTTTGTTATCCGATACACTCAGACAGATCACCGGTGGCTTAGTAAAGTTTTGTTGGTAACTATCTGAATTTACAAAGTGCTGAAACAGTTTACCGTGCAGCTCGCCAAAGTTATTTGGAATACTAAATTGAGGCTTATCTTTATTGTGCTCCGACAGTAATACACTAAAATCGTAATCTCGTACATACGAGGAAAAATTATTACCGACAATGCCTTCAATACGCTGGTTTGTTTTATGATCGACAATATGGGTTTTCAATACTTCAATGGATGGAAAGGGCGCTGCGTCGCCTCCGACTTTCATATCAATGGAAATAATGTCAAGTTCGACAGAATAGCGATCGCCTTTGGGGTTATCCCAATGGGCTAATGCATTAAAGCGATTATCAATCATGGTTAACGCGTTGCGTAAGTTAGCTTGGCGGTAGTCCCCTCTCGCTAAATTGGCAAAGTTGGTCGTGATCCGCGTATTATCAGCTGGGTGATAGTTTTCATCGAGAGAAATGCGTTTAATGGTAAAGGTAAAATCTGTATTCATGGTGATCCGGTATCCTATTTCTGAGGTAAAGAACCTGAGATAAAACGCAATGTCTGGCTTGCTCTCTTGGCCTGTTTAATTTGCTGATGACTCTCAACCCATCCATCAGCTGTACAGCCCTAGTGTTAATGGCTTAGTGAGTTTTATACTGGGTTCGCGTCAAGATGAAAAGCGCATTTATTTCACCTTCAACATGAGAAATATTCATCAGCTATTTATTTGAATGTTAGCGCGGGTGTCAGCTATATTGATTGGCGTTTATTAACCCTCGATGAAATAAGAAGTGAGCTGAATGAGTGAATTAGTGTTATTGATAATATTTTGCGCGTTATTGGGCAGTGGCGTTGGTTTTTTAGCGGGCCTGTTAGGCATTGGCGGCGGATTAATTATTGTACCCGTGCTGAGCAGTATTTTACTTCACTTTGATGTTTTACCCTCTGAGCAGGTGGTTATCGTTGCCATTGCAACGTCATTGGCGTCAATATTATTCACATCCACTTCTTCGGCCATTGCCCATCATAAAAAGGGCAATGTGCCTTGGGAGCTTGCGCCTTGGATCATGACTGGCGTGGCGCTGGGTGCGCTGATCAGCGGCTTTATGGCTGCACTCTTACCCGAACAAACGGTTCGTTTAGTGTTTGTTATCAGTGTGGTACTCATCGCGTGCAAAATGCTGTATAGCAGCACCAAAAGTGACACGGCGACTGAGCGACAAATGCCGAATAAAGGACTGTTAACCTTTTTTACCACCATCACGGGTGGTTTATCTGCCATGATAGGCATCGGCGGTGGTGCTCTATTAGTGCCTTTGCTGACGTTTTTCTCACTGGACATGAAAAAAGCCATTGGGTGTGCATCTGCTTGCGGGATTGTTATCGCTTTATTTGGTTCAATCGGTTACATCAGCTCAGGCAGTGCGCATTTTGCGTTAGCAGATGGGTTTGCTGGATTCGTTTATTTACCGGCTTTATTGGGGATTGTGTGCACGTCTTGGTTTACCGCGCCTTTAGGCGCTAAAGCGACACATTACTTACCAGTATCAACCATTAAGAAAATCTTTGCCGTGTTATTGTTGGTGATGGCCGCCAACATGATGATGCATTAATGCCACTAAGATTTGAATTTGATATTGCGTTAATTTACAGATTTTATTGACTATTTATGTTGCATCATTTACTTAATGATGCAACATACGAAATGAATTTCCATGGAGTGGCAAGAGTGATGATAGAAAAACTGGAACATAAAAATGAAGCAGTATCGAGGCAGATTTTTAGGGTTTTTCAGCGTGCCTATCAACAAGAAGCGCAATTGATTGGTGTGGCTGATTTCCCGCCTTTACGGCGCTGGGTGAAAGATATTGAGCGGACGAACAGTGAGTTTTATGGGATAAAACGCCATGAAGTGCTTGCGGCGGTGATTGAAATTGAAGTGACCAAGCAGCAACTGGATATTCACAGCTTAACGGTTGACCCTGAATACGTTAGAAGGGGGCTTGCTGATCAGTTAATTCGTTATGTATTGGCCCAAATGGATTGCTCACAAGCCATTGTTGAAACGGCAGTAGCGAATAGTCCTGCCATTAATTTATATAAAAAGCATGGTTTTGTGGAATATAAAAGATGGGTGCCATCCCATGGTATTCCTAAACTAGCCTTGTCAGTCAAATGGGCTGTTGACACTGTTAATTGATAAGTTATTTTTTGCTATTGCTCAACGAGCGGCTTCACTGTGGCTTCTTTGGAGGGGATGAATAAAATAAAAAATGCGGCCTTGAAAAAGGTCGCATTTTTCATTGATATAACGGCATGACTGTTAAGTATTGAACACTTACATTTTGAACATGGGGCGATGAGGTGTATTTACATTTTTCATTAGGGCTGGAATGATGAATATGACTAAAGCAATGCAGTAGGCACTGAAAATGCCTATCATCCATTGACTCATAGACAACCCGCCAAAAATCCAGGGCGTGTCTGTACACATGCCTGATGGCATGAAAACACTGGGGAACCATTCATGTAAGGGCATCCAGCTTGGGAATTCGGGTAAAAACGCACAAGTGGCAAAAGGGGAAGGGTTGGTTTGTAGATTGACCAAGTCGATGGCAAATTTAAGCCCCCAAATACTGCTTACTCCCCAAAGGATTATGGCCAAAAAGCGGATGAAGCGAGAGCGATAACCCAATGTGCCGATAATACCCGCCACAATCAAGCCGACCACAGCAAGTCGCTGGTAGATACACATTACACAAGGGCTAAGATAGAGGCCATATTGAAAAAACAGGGCGATGATAAGCAGTAAGGCTGACCCCATTGTCAGCGTTAACCAAGCTAGGCGGGATTGTGCAAAATGAATCAAAGTGTTCAAAAGAGTTCTCCTAAATAAAACGCACTGTGAGAAGTGCGTTTCAATTAAAGCCTAAATTCTACCTAAGTGTATCATTCTTAGTGATTAGATGTTGCTTTGTTTACGATGCCCGAGGCTTCAGAAATCAGTTGATTATCATAGAGCATTTGGGTGAAATGCTCTAGCGTGCCTAGCTGGATCATCAAGATACCAATAATCGATAACACAATAGTGTAAGGCAGTGCCATCCAGACCATACGACCATAAGATAAGCGGACGAGGGGGGCGATAGCCGAAGTCAGTAAGAATAAGAATGCCGCTTGACCATTGGGGGTGGCGACAGAAGGTAAATTGGTTCCTGTATTAATGGCAACAGCTAATAAATCAAATTGATCGCGGCTAATTCGGCCATCCAGTAGGGCGGTTTTAACTTCGTTAATATAAACCGTGCCGACGAAGACATTGTCACTCACCATTGATAATAAGCCATTGGCGATATAAAAAATCACTAATTGCGTGTTACCTTCAAAACTCAGCGCCCATTGGATCACCGGAGCAAAAAGTTGTTGGTCGATAATCACTGCAACAATAGCAAAAAAGACGGCCAAAAGAGCAGTAAAAGGCAAGGCTTCTTCAAAGGCTTTACCCAGAGAGTGCTCATTGGTGATGCCATTAAATGCAGTGGCTAAAATAATAACCGATAAACCAATTAAACCGACAGAGGCTAAATGAAGCGCAAGGCCTGCGATAAGCCAAACGCCGACAAGGGCTTGAATAATCAGTTTCATTTTATCATGGGGGGTACGGTGCGCGTCTTCATAAGCCGCAAATTCGGATAAAATTTTATGCACGGCATCAGGTAATTGCTGACCGTAACCAAATATTTTGAATTTCTCAACGAAAAAGCAAGTGATCACACCCGCCACCAGGACAGGCATAGTAATGGGGGCCATACGTAAGAAAAACTCCCCAAAACTCCAATTAGCTTGTGCGGCGATAATCAGGTTTTGAGGTTCACCCACCATAGTGGCGACGCCGCCTAAAGCCGTACCAACCCCCGCATGCATCAATAAATTACGTAAGAAACCTCTGAAAGACTCTAATTCTTCTTCGCACAATTGTTCGTGGCTGTCACTGGTATGGTCATGATTATCAGTAAAATTTTTACCTGAAGCCACCTTGTGATAGACGCTATAAAATCCGACCGCAACAGTAATAATGACGGCAATGACAGTCAGTGCATCAAGAAAAGCTGATAAAAATGCTGAAGCAATACAAAACATTAAAGAGACAGCTATTTTTGAGCGAATTTGCGTAATGATTTTGGTGAAAATAAACAGCAATAGCTGTTTCATGAAATAAATCCCTGCCACCATGAAAATAAGTAGCAGTAATACTTCTAAGTTAGCTTCAATTTCATAGAGCACTTGGCTAGGGGAGGTCATGCCAATTGCAATGGCTTCAATGGCCAATAAGCCGCCGGGTTGAAGTGGATAGCATTTGAGGGCCATGGCGAGTGTAAAAATAAATTCGATGACTAACAACCAGCCAGCAGTAAAGGGATCGATATAAAAAATAATGGGGTTGATGATGAGGAAAGTTAAGATTGTCAGCTTAAACCATTTAGGCGATTGGCCTAAGAAGTTATGAATAAAGGCTTGACTCATAGTCGTCGTCATAAATTTTTCTCAGATAATAATTACTTTGATTTACATTGGAGAACATTTTAACAACATTTTTAACGTTGAAATAGCTAAAATCAAAGTAAGGGCCCAATAAATTTGTTGGTTGTAAAATACAGGGAAGTTTTAGATTAAGGAATCTTAATTGGTGAATTTTTCAAAAAAACATGACTTTTTGTCAAATACGTTCATTTAAACGTCAATATGTTGATTTGGGTGAGAGAAATGTGAGAGATAAGGTTTCCATTTTTTATGGCTCTGGTATGATCAGTAGACAAGTTAATGCTAATAATGGGATGACAAGGGCTGATGATAATCAATGCCAAAGGTCCTGCAAGCTTTGCAGAAAAGTATATTGTACGGTCCATTTGGGACAATAAGTTCCCCCCAGGTTCCATTTTACCCGCCGAAAGAGAGTTGTCTGAGTTAATTGGCGTCACACGAACGACCTTACGGGAAGTGCTTCAGCGTCTTGCACGTGATGGATGGTTGACGATTCAGCATGGTAAACCCACTCGAGTTAATAATTTTTGGGAAACGTCGGGGCTGAATATTTTAGAGACCATCGCAGAATTAAATCCAGATGGTTTTCCTGAACTCGTGGATCAATTGCTGTCAGCAAGAAGCAATGTCAGCGCGATTTATTTTAAAGGCGCTATTCGCAATAATCCTGATAAAGCCGTGGATATTTTGGCGCAAATCCACACTTTAGAAGATACAGCGCAAGCTTATGCTGATTTTGATTATCAATTACAGCACACCTTGGCTTTTTCTTCAGGTAATCCTTTATATGTGCTTATTTTAAATGGATTTAAAGGTCTTTATAGCCGTGTCGGTCGTTATTATTTTTCCAGCAGTGATGCCAGAGCGTTAGCACTGGATTTTTATAAACAGCTCGAAGTGTTAGCACAAAGTGGTCATTATCATGAAGTGACTTCATTAATGCGTAATTATGGCATTAATAGTGGTGTGATGTGGCAAAGTTTGCGCGATGATATGCCTGTTGAGCTTGGGCAAAGTAACACTTAAATAGTGTGATGGAAAGTCACTTATGTTTTGTGATTAAGCCGCCTTTAACGGGGGGCTTTTTTGTTATGCACTATGGTTGTTAGTAACGTATTAGATACATAACGCACTCATCGGATGATTAATATTTGTTGATAACGAATTACTTTCAGTCTTTGGTCTGTGTTAACATTACGCCTTGCTGTGTGGAAAGAAAGGCGATTCAATAGCGTTTGGCTGAAATACCTGCGCGGATCACTGGGGCTGGGTAAGCCACGTTATCGAATATCCTTTATTGAGTTGAATCGGTATTCACTCCAATATTTTGATTTTAACTTATTGATAGTATTTTTATTTTAAAAAAGAGAGCATCCTTGCTATTTTGATGCTTTTGTTTGAAATAAACAATGCTGTTTTTTTCATGTGTTATCACTCTGGAGTTGAAGATCCATTTTAGCATAACCGTGTGTTATGTGGAGCGTAATGGTTCATTCTGAGAGGTTAAAATGATCAAGTCGAGCATCAATGCTCCTGTGTTTTTTTCATCTGTATTACTTATTTTTTTACTGGTATCAATTGGGGCATTTTGGCCCGAACAATCTCAAGTTATCTTTAAATCATTACAACAATGGCTGGAAGCTAAAACTGGATGGTTGTATATTCTTGGTGTTGCCGTTTTTCTTATTTTCATTATTTTTCTTATGGTCAGTCGGTTTGGAGACATCAAACTGGGCCCTGATCATGCTGAGCCGGACTATAGCTACAAAAGCTGGATTGCGATGCTTTTTTCTGCGGGAATGGGCATTGGCTTGATGTTTTTTGGTGTGGCTGAGCCTGTTATGCATTTCTTAGCGCCACCTGATGCGACGCCAGAAACCATTGCGGCGGCAAAAGAGGCCATGAAAATCACCTTTTTCCATTGGGGGATCCATGCATGGGCTATTTATGCTGTTGTTGCCCTCAGCTTAGCCTATTTTTCTTATCGTCATAAATTACCGCTATTACCTCGCAGTGCCCTGTATCCTCTCATTGGCGAGCGTATCTATGGACCAATCGGTCATGCTGTGGATACTTTCGCGGTATTGGGCACCATGTTTGGTGTGGCGACGTCTTTAGGCTTTGGCGTATTACAGCTAAATTCTGGGCTGAATTATTTATTAGATGTGCCGATTTCGACGACTGTGCAAGTGGTCTTAATTATTGCCATTACTCTGATTGCGACTTTATCTGTTTTTTCTGGATTGGATAAAGGTGTTAAACGACTCAGTGAGCTTAATTTAGGGCTGGCCTTTTTATTATTGGTGTTTGTCCTGTTGTTTGGGCCAACCGTGGATTTATTGCGCGCTTTTGTTCAAAATACGGGCGGCTACTTAAGTGATCTGGTGGGTAAAACGTTTAACTTATATGCTTATGAGCAAAAAAATGACTGGCTAGGAGGCTGGACACTCCTTTACTGGGGCTGGTGGATTTCTTGGTCACCTTTTGTGGGCACTTTCATTGCACGTATTTCACGGGGCCGTACGATTAGAGAGTTTCTTGTCGGGGTATTGTTTGTACCCACAGCGTTTACTTTTTTGTGGATGACCGTGTTTGGAAATACGGCGATTGATGCCATTAGTCATCATGGGGCTTTATACCTGAAAGAAGCGGTATCATCGGATGTATCGGTAGCATTATTTAAGTTTTTCGAATACTTACCTATGCCCACATTATTATCAAGTATTGGCTTGTGTCTCGTGGTGACCTTTTTTGTGACATCATCGGATTCAGGCTCTTTAGTGATTGATAATTTGACCTCAGGTGGGGACACTGAAGCGCCAGTTTGGCAGCGAATTTTTTGGGCATTGTTACAAGGTGTCGTGGCATCGGTACTCTTGCTTGCGGGTGGATTACAAGCACTACAAACGATAACGATTGCCAGCGCATTACCTTTTTTATTGGTGATGCTACTCATGTGTTTAGGTCTGTTTAAAGCCCTTAAAGATGATTGGCTTAAGCTTAATAGCGTACAATCTCATAATACCAGTGTGCAATACGCAGAAACTAATATGAGTTGGGAAGAGCGCATTGATGTACTTGTGTGCCATCCTAGCCATGAAGAGGCGCAAACTTTTTTAAAAGACATTGCTGCCCCAGCCATTTCTAAAGCGTGCCGTAGTTTTGTCAAACGTAACATTCAAGCTGAAATGCGTTATATTGGCGATCGCGTGCGCTTTGTGATTAAAGAAGATGAACAACATGATTTCGTTTACGGTTTACGTATTCGTGAGCATACCATTCCTAACCCCATTGAAAGTGAAATTAAAGAAGGTGAGGAAAGCTATTATCGTGTTGAAGTATTCTTGGAGCATGGTGGTCAACATTATGATGTCATGGGTTATACCCAAGAGCAGTTGCTGGCTGATGTGGTGACGCAATATGAGCGTTATTTACATTATTTACATCTGTCTAGCTCTGAGTATTTAGGCGAAGAAGCTTAATTTCTTTTTCGCGCTTTAATTATAATAATGCCCTGATTCTCAGGGCATTTATTCTTATTCTTCGTTTTCCAGAGTGTGTCTCTTGCTGTCTTATCTTGATTTAGCGATCGCTATACATGGGATTAACGGCGCACATTAAAATTGGGAAAACAGCCTAATTCATTAATAGTTTGGTTGATTTGATGGGTTAGTGCATTACGTTTTTCGACTAACGCATTGATGTTGTTGGCTTGTTTATTCACTTCTTCAGTTATTTCAGTTGCCTGACGGTATTGGCTTTCAGTTAAACTTTTATTGTTGTAATACTGGTATTGCTGATAATAATCATTATAACGTATTTTTTCTTGGCTAATATCTAAATCCAGCGAGTCCATGTCTGCTTTCAAGCTTGCCTCTTGACTGAGCAGGTCTTCTTGTCCGAGATACAGTGCGTTTAATTGGCTGGGGATGGTATAGCCTTTTCGGTTAAAACGCCCATCAGGTTTACTATCAGCTAGGGGAGAGTACATCAAATGATTGGAGTCAGTATGGTGGCCGAGTCCTAAAGCATGTCCTATTTCATGCATAATAATGTTGATCACCATATTTTCATCACTTTGCACAAATTGTCCTTGGCAATTACGGGCACCTAAAGAAATGTCTAACACGCAATGTTTAGGCTTGTTTTCACCGGTAGAGAGGCAAGTGGCTAGCCCTAAGTGTGTACTTGAAGCATATTTTTGCCACTTTATTTCAATACTGGGATCCTTTGAGGGTAAAAAAGTGAGATTAGGGTTGGACTGTTGCCAGTAAGATATGGCTTTAGATAAGGCTTTTACTGGGAGTTGTGGGGCTGGAAGATTAGCGACATTGTTGATATCTTCAACGGAATAATAAACATACTGTTTTTGATTTTCCTTACCTTGTACTGGAAATAAGTAAAATAAGGCAAGTAGGCCACTCAGTTGCAAATATGTGAGATATGCCATTAGGTTGATACTCCCGTTCTTGTGACGTTTGAGCTCATTTCTGCTTATCTACTTCTCGAGTATATTGATTTAGCTATATTATAAGTTAAAATTGTAATATAAGTCGAGAGACTGTTCCAACGCGCCCGATACGGTTTCGAGATAAAGCTGAGACAGTAAATAATAGCGAACCGTCATCTCATACCCAGTATCAAAAACACCCATGCCATATTTCACCATGAGTTTGTCGCCAATATAGCCACTGATCGCGACTTTTCCATCATCATTGGTATCGAGTTGGACATTAGAAAAGCCCAGCTTTTCAATCAAGCCTGTCGCGGTGTTCGTTAAATTGCTGATGGTGCCTGTGCCAACACCGGCCTGCTGACTTAAGGTAAAAGCGGCGGTGAGCATCAGGGAGTCGTTACCGTCTTCAAGGCCTGTTCCTTTGAGAATATAAGAGAGAATTTCTGCTTGTTCCATTGCGGGAGAAGAGAACAGGGTAACAATGGGTTTTTTAGGGGTGCCAGTTATGCGTACACCTGCGGTAATATCATCGGTTTTAATTTCTCGAACGGCTTCAATATTCAAACTAGGTTCATCCATGGGGCCTATAAATTGCAATTCTCCGGTATTAATGATCAACGTTTGTCCCATAAATTTGTAAGTGCCATCAATGATTTTTATTTCGCCGAATAGCTGAGTTTGGTTTTGCTCGGTTTGCTTTAAATTTAATTTTCCCGTTAACCGACCTGTTAATCCCATTCCTTCTATGCTTAATTGTTCCCCGACTTTCATTGTTAAATTCGCTGTCATGATCATAGGGTTGGCAGCTTTTTCTTGAGTTGCGATACTATCTTGAAAGATCACATCTTTTGAAACGGCGACGCCTCCCTCGGGTAACTCAACGATGGTTATTTCACCACTTGGTGCATCGAGCTCCCCGGTGACATTCATTGTATTGTCAGCGATATCAATAACAAGATCCGGGGCTAATTTTAAAATAGCTAGAGGAGGTTGAATAATGGATAATTGACTCCCTTTTAGTGTGAATCGGGCTTTGGGACGGTTTTGAGACCAGTCAATTTCCCCTTGAGAACTTGCGGTGCCATCCCCCATTTTCCACTGACCGTTAATATTTGCTTTTTGCCCTGCTAATGTGACTTTGAGGTTTAAATCATCAATTAAAGTTGGGTTAGCTGCTGTTAATATACTGGCTTCTTTTAAGGTGACATGACCTGATAATGTAGGCGAGCTGAGTGTACCCGCAATGGTAAAGTCACTGGTGAGATCACCTGTGAGGGTATCTAATTGAGGGAAAAAATTGGCAATGAGACTGAGCTTGACTTGGTTGAGTTTGACATAACCTGATAACTGTCTATCATCAGGGGCAATATTGATACTCAGTCGGCTATTAATACTGGCGATATTATCTGACGTTAGCGTTAAAGTGGTCTGTATTTTTTTAGGATCCAATAAGGCATCAAAATTGGCTGACTCATATTTTATTTCCACAGGGGTATGTTGTCTATTATTTAATTGTGTAAGAGTTAAACTGCCAGGCGATAGCGATAATGATAAGCGGCCTATTGGTGAAGTATCTTTAGTCCATTTAAGTTGCGTTGTCAGTTGAGCTAAGCCATCCCATGATACTTGATTAGGCAATAAGGGGGTGATTAAAGTCCCTAAATTTCCTTGATAATTCATTGCAAACTGCCCTTGAATGCCGAAAGCCGCTTTGTCTGTGACACAGAGTTTTCCCTGCGCATCTTGTAAACAAAAAGGGGTGACAGTACCTTGCTGCTGTGTGCCATCCCAAGAGATGGCAATGGGAGTAATGAGTTTGGTTTCAGAGAGTATAGAATTGAGAGATAACTGATTGATATTAGCATTAAATTGTTTTTTTTCTAGATTCGAATCACTGCTGATTTGACTCTTAAGTGCGAGATCCCCTAAAGTTGTGATTTTGGTTTCTTGATGTTGAGAGTTACCTTTAACCTGAACATTGGCCGTTGTTAAAGATAGGGCATTGAGATCGATATTATCGGCTGATAGCTTGAGGTCAAAGGCATGGTTGTCAAATAAGTTAATGGTGCCAGATAAGTTTGCTTTATCAAGAGTGTAATCTAAATAGCTGATATTATTTATAGCAAATTCGGTATTTGCTTGTGGTTGAGATGCTTCCCCTGTAATCCTTATATTGGCGTTAATGGCGCCAGCGGCATTTGGATCCCAAAGCTGTAACTCAGGTATCGATAACTTACCGTTAAGTGACCAATTGTTGGTCACATCTCCATTGAGGGTTAATTGACTTTGCAATGCGGTTAAATTGAGCTTATTTGCACTGAGTTGAAAATCATTATTGATAGAGAGATCCCCTGTCAGTGTCAAAGGGTAGCTATCGATAGTGCCGTGTAAGTCGGTATTATTGATTGAGACTTGCCATGTTTTATGATTAAGGTTGACTTTGCCTGCAGTGGAAAATGACCCTGTTATTTGGCTCATGGGAATAAGATAATTTGTATCTTTATCTTTATCTTTATCTGTATCTAAAGATGCTAATTCTATTTGACTGGCATCGAGCTTTTCTGTCGTGACATTGGCTTGCCATTGAATATCATCAGCATAGGATAAAAAACCATTGAGTGTGATGTTACCCATAGGACTTTTGGCATCAAACGTTTTAATGGTTAAGGTATTATCTTTATGGCTAATATCAGATTCAATGAAGGCCTCGGGTTGAAAAGGGGTGATGATATTGCCCGTGAGGCTTGCCGTTTGTTGAGTCAGAGTGCCTTCACTTTTAAAATGAAGATCATGAGCTTGATAAAGTGCAGTATCTAATGGCCAGATAATGCTCAGTGCTTTGAGATCAACTTGATAATCGAGTGTGGGTTGAGTGAGGTTAATTTGTCCTTTTAAGCTTAAATTGGTTTGTCCTTTGGCGGTTAAATCGACCTGCAGATCACTAAAGTCCTGAGAAGCATTGATATTAAATGATTGATTATTCAGTGCTGGAATGGCTTTGAATTGGTTTATCTCACCCTTTGCTTGAATATCGATAGGGTAATTTTCTCTTAATTGTATATCGCCTTTTAGGTTGATTTTACCGTCTGTATGTTGTGCAAAAAACGAATCGATATGGATCAGATAACTCTGGTAACTTCCCGTTAATGTAACTTTTTTAAAATCATCTTGGCGTTCACCTAATATTAAACTGCCTTGATTGAGGCTCAGGTTCTCAACAAATACAGGAATGGGCATAAAGACTTGAGGCAGGTGAGCCATAGCCCACTCATTGGCCGTTGTATGAGTTGAGCTCGATTGGGTGTTTTTAGTTTGAGTATGATCCAATGCACTTGTTGATACTTTATTGGTTAAAGGGCGTGCACTTGATGGACTGGGGGAGGGATTCCCTAGCGGTATATTCACTTTCCAGTCTGTTGCGTTAATGTCGTTGACGCGAATACCTGTTGTTGTCCACTGTGCTTGAGTCTTGAGGCGTTTAATATCAAAAGCCATATCATTGACTGTGACCTGTATATTCCGCAGATCAGATTGGGCTAATTGAATCGCCAATGGCAATGTGATGATTGCCTCATCATTTGTATTGTGTGTTTTATTATCGAGAGTGTCGGGTGAATTGGGGAGCTTAGCAGTATCAATATTGACACTGACTTTTTGGCTGCTTAGTTGTTTTACACACAGTTGATTTTGTAATAAGCATAAGGGTTGCCAATCGATCTTTAGTTTGATGATGTCGACTTTGATCCCTGGCATTTTCCAATGGACGGAAGATAAGCTTAATCCTTTATTGATAGTGCCATTGCCATAAACCATGTTGAGATCAGGGATCAGCTTGTTGGCCATATAAACAGCGAAACGACTGCCCAGTTGAGTGCCAACAATGGTGGCACAACATAATAAAATAAACAGGGGAACATAAATGGCACTACGAGTAAAAAATTTGAAAGCGCGCCAACACCCGCGTTTTATTCGGCTAAATAAAGAGAGGGACTGGGCAGACTTATCAGAGGCTGAAGTGTCTTTTTTTTCTGTGGACTTGTTCATCATAGTTCCGATCCCATCATGATGTGGATCCGCCAAGGGCGATTTAAGGTATCGTTTTTTTGTAAGCCTATGCCTAAATCCAGTCGAATGGGTCCGATAGGAGAAATCCAAGCAATACCAGGGCCGACGGAGACAACAGGATCAAATTGGCCAGTATCATACGCATTACCCGCATCGATAAAAGCGGCTGCTCGCCATGAGGGAGTGAAGTAATATTGGTATTCCAAACTACCAACAATCAGGTAACGCCCCCCAACAACTTCTCGAATTTGATTACCGTCTGAGTCGGTATAATCAATATATGGACCCAGTTCATTATAGCTGTAGCCTCGAATACTCTGATCGCCGCCTGCAAAATAACGCAGTGAGGGAGAAATTTCGGCTAAATTGTTGTCATCGGTAACATTGATCCCTAAGTCTAATCGAGACACAAATCGATGTTTGGTAAAAAAAGTTTCAATCCATTTGAATTTAGCTTCCATTTTTAGCAGTCGAATGGTTGAACCCAGATCGGGATCGCCATAAGCAATAGAGTACGCTTGCATTGTGCCAGATTTAGGATCCAGAGTGTTATCTCCACGTACTGTTTTTGATAGGCTAGCGCCAAATAAGAGAAACTGGGGATCATAATTCACATCGGATTGATTGTATTTTTCCTTCAAGGCTTCAACAGAATAAGAAAATACCCATTTATCTTTTAATCGGTGTTGGCGGGCCACACCCACTAGATATTGTGTCGAGTCGAGCTGACCGGTATTGTAATATTTTTCACTGCTGGTGCTGTATTCTTGCGTGAGTCCATAATAATCACGAATAATGCCAAACCGAATTTTGAGTAAATCATTCAGTGGATCGGTTAACGGAATGCTGTAAGTGGTAAGCAGTCTAGGCCGATTTAAAGACCATAGGGCTGTGGTTGTTTGTGAATGCCCGTAGCGATTAATTTGTGGCGTTTGCCAAGTCACACTGACTCTGGGCTCAATGTTATTATCTGTGGTGTTACCAATATCAGCGCCAAGGCCTAATTTAATGGAATGATCCGGTCGAGGAGAGAGATTCACATTAATGGGGATCACATCATTCTTGGCTTGATCCATTAAAGGTAATACTTGAATATTAGAGAAGTATCCCGTATTCAGTAATTTTTGGTTAAATTGATTAAGATCGCTACTGCTATATGGGGCACCTGTTTTGAATGGAATGAGCTTGTTGAGTAGGTAAGGCTCTAAGGTTGAGCCTTCAAAAGTAACATCGCCCAAGCGGTATCGGTCGCCAGATTGATAATACAAATTAATTTTGGCTAAGTTTAAGTCTCGGTTAACAATAATTTGTGATTGGGTATATTGACCATCAAAATAACCTCGAGCCAGTGCCATAGAGATCAATTGAGATTTCATTTGCTCGTATATGCCTTGGTTTAGTATGTCACCAGGCCGTATTTTTAACTGATTAAGCCACTGATTAAAAACCGGATCATCTAATAACTCTCCTTGTATACGAATATCTATCCATTGTAATCGTGTTGGTTTACCTAAGGTGATATCAATGGTGAAGGCCCATGCAGCGTTTTTATGTGGAGTGGTTTCTTGCTTGATAATGCTATGGTAGTACCCCATAGATTGTAATGCAGCATTGATATTATCTTTTGCATTAAAAAGGAAAGCACGGCGTTGTACGCTTGATTTAGGCAACTTGCCAAGATGAGCCAAAATATTTTTTTCTAATGTTTTATTGACCCCACTAATATTGACTTTAAGCCAGTCATTAGCTTGAACGGGCAAAGCCATTAACAGACAGCTTAAAAATAACAGGCGAGCGAGAATATTTTTATGAAAAAGTGTGAACAAAAAAGATCCTTTTATCACATTAAGAGTCAATAATGGTTTAAGATTGGCATCAATACCCACAATGAGCATTTTTCTTGTTTAATGTATATAGAACGTTATGGGCCAGACACGCTTTAAGGCTAAAATGCGGTCAACTTCGCTGTTTGAGTCACAGTAACCAATGCCGTATTTTTGATTAAGGGTAATGCCCATTTTCCTTGTTTATCTATAGCATACACTATCTTTATCATTTTATAAGTCCAAGACGCTTAATGGTCGTGTTTAATTAATAATAATATAAACTTATAAGATTTAAAAATCGACTCACCTCATTCGTGCAGGGCTCTTTTTCCTCCATTTGTCAGTGCTGATTCAGATTTTTAGCTTACCTTTGATTGATTAGCGGTAAATCCATCCGCTTAAGTGAAAATCTTAACTAGACTTAGAGAGAGTCTGAATTTAAGGGGAAGTAATATGGATTCAATTAAAGTGAAAGATTATATGGATAGGCGGCCTGTGCTATTAAGGCCTGAAATGAACTTGGCGACAGCGGTTGATCAGTTACTGGATAATCATAAGCTGGGGGCGGCAGTCGTTAATGAAAATGAACATATTATTGGTTTCTTAACACAACAAGATTGTTTAGATGTCATGCTAAAAAGCAGTTATCATTGCGATCTTACAGCGACAGTCGCTGATTGTATGCTCACTGATGTGGTTATTATGACGCCAGAAACCAGTATTTTAGAAGTGGCAGGTCAAATGACAGGAATGAAACCTAAGGTGTATCCAGTTGTTGATAATAACTGTGTGCTTGGCACTATTAATCGAACCCATGTGTTAAAGGCCATTAATCTATACATGCAACAGAGCTATTTGGCTCCTGTTTAGGTTATATCAAGTGTTAAAACCAATGGGGAATGTTAACTAAGCCTTGATGCAAGAGACTTAAGTTTCAGGTTAGGGTTTAGTCTTTGGTGTTAATTTAACTAAAGTTTGAATAAGCAAAGTGGCGTAATTCCCCAGTTTTGCCCCTATCTAAGTTGTGCTTTTTACTCATTAGGTATCGGGGTTGTGAATACCGTGATAGATAGCTATCTTGCTTGAATCCCATAAAATAGCACTTACATACCGTTAAAATACCGAGATGTTATCAAGGCACAATATATTGTTGTGCATTATAGGCTTTTATCTAAACGGATTTGGATTAAAGATAAGATTTCGGTGAATTTTTTTCATCAATTTTATTCTTTAGAATATTGAATAGATATTACTTTTAACGATAAATTACACTAATTAATTGACTTGTAAGTTTAAATTGTATACTAATTATAAGTGAAATATATTGATTAAATAATTTAAAATAGCCTGAAACGAGACTGTTATGAGAGAACCCCACACCGATACGACATTGGCGATCAACATTAGACAATATTGTGTTGCAGATGCAATCCATACTTGGGCATTATTTTTCCATACTATCCGTCATGTGAATATTCGGGATTATTCACATGAGCAAGTGATGGCTTGGGCGCCTGATGATTTTGATTTGAGCGTTTGGCAGCAAAAAATGGACAAAATCGCTCCTTTTATTGCAGAAATAAATGGAGTAATAGTCGGTTATGCTGATTTACAAGCGGATGGTTATATTGATCATTTTTTCTGTCATCATCAATATCAGGGAGTCGGTGTGGGAAAAGCTTTAATGCAGCATATTTTTATGCAAGGTCAGCTTGCTGGGATTATGCGTTTTTATTCTGATGTTAGTCTCACTGCTAAGCATTTTTATCAACATTTTGGCTTTGAAGTGGATAAGCAACAAGAAGTGCTTATTCATGATGAAAAATTAATTAATTTTAGAATGATTAAAGTGGTTTAGTTCATTCTATTTTTAAGTCAGTTAGGGTTTGTTGAAGGTATCGCGATATCAAAAGATCATTTGGATACATCAGTAAATTAAGGTTAATAAGGAGCGTTAATCATGACAATACAAAAGTGGGGAGGCTTAGCAGCGTTAACAGAGGCATGTATTTATCTATTCGGTTTTGTTTTGTTTTTTTCTATTTTAGATCCGAGTAATGTTGAAATGACTTCTTGCGCGGCAGCGCCGTGTATTGAGGATGTGGCAGTCGATAAATCACAACGTAATGTTGAGTTTATGCTGGACAATCAAGATAGTTATTTTTTAGGCTATTTTGTATGTGGCATCGTGTTTAGTTTTGTTTTACTTATTTTAGTTCAGGCTATATACCGGCGCTTCAAACCACTCGCACCTGAGTTGATGTGTTTTGCTACCACGGTAGGCTACTTATGGGCTGCCATTGTGCTGGCGAGTAGCCTCATTTTTTTGACCAGTTTAGATGTGCTGACCAATGATAATCATCATAGTATTGAACAAACGATGATGATTTATCAAAGTGTATCGATAGTGATTGATGCTTTGGGCGGGGGCATTGAACTGGTGGGCGCAATATGGGTACTCATTGTCAGTTATGTGGGGTTAAAAAAGTCAATTTTTCATCCTTGGGTTCATTTTTGGGGGATAGTGGTTGGCATATCAGGAGTGTTAACCCTTTTTTCTGGATTATCATTTTTATCGACATTATTTTTATTTGAAATGATGACTGCTATTTTTGGTCTGGGGCAAATTGTGTGGTTTATTGGTTTGGGATTTGGCATGTTGAGGGAGAATAACCCCATTTAATTCTCAATGGATGTTGTTTAATTTGGCTAAATACCGCGATTAAACGGCGCTGCTTATCCCGAGTTTAGGTTATTTATTGTAATTTATAGAACAGGTGCTGACAGACAATAGGCATTAATGAGTGAGATTGGGAGCCTTCTGTCATGGAGATATTCCAAAGCGCTTAGATGAATGCATAGTATGGAGAGAGAAAATGAAGTTAGCAGTTCAATTTGTTGATGCGTTTACCGATAAGGCTTTTCAAGGTAATACCGCTGCAGTTGTGATCACAACATCTTGGTTGCCTGATAGGGTAATGCAATCGATTGCAACTGAAAATAATTTATCAGAAACAGCATTTGTGGTTAAAAATAAGCGAGATCATTATCATATTCGATGGTTTTCTCCGATAAAGGAAATTGACTTTTGTGGACATGCGACATTGGCCACCGCTTTTGTTATTTTTAACCGTTCGATGAATGAAGGTTCACCTCTAACAAGAATAAGTTTCATTGCTGATGCCGTAGGTGAAATGACGGTGGACTATACTGCCTCAGGAGAAATTCAAATGAGCTTTCCTGAGCAGCCCCCTCAAAAAATAGAAGCGTATCCCGAGGCCTTATTAAGAGGATTATCGATTCCGCCACAAGAGGTATATGTTAATCAGCAGGCTTATTTTGTTATTTTTGAAAATGAAAAAGATGTGATAGAGGTGAAACAAAAGAAAGAGCATTTGATGCAGTTGGCGCCATTAGATGTGGTGGTAACCGCAAAATCGAAACAATATGATTTTATATCACGTTATTTTTGGCCTGCTAATGGTGGCGATGAAGATCCTGTCACCGGTTCTATTCATGCTGGCTTAGCCCCTTTATGGGCTGAAAGATTCAAACAAAGTGGCGTGGAGCAGTCGGTCTTTAATGCTTATCAAGCATCAAAGAGAGGAGGCAAGTTAACTTGTCATATTAAGGCAGGCCGAGTTCTTGTTTCAGGTCGGGCGGTATTATATTTAGAAGGCATGATTCATTTACCCAATGAAGTGATTGAAGGCTGAATTAAGGTGAGCCTGAACGTTGTTAGCGGATAAAGGCAGCGCTATTTTTTGTCAAAAGGTGACATTGACTAGATCATAAAAGATCGTTAACAACCTCGAGGCAAATTTCATCATATTGGAGTAAGTCTTGATTACTTTTTTTGATCTGCTGCATGTGTTCAATTGCCCTGCAAATGTCTACGGGTAAAGTGTCACTGGGTGACTCAGTGCCCGGCCAAGCCTTATCCCGAGTGGCTTTATTAGGCCCGCGGGAATAGGCGACCCACAAATCATCTTCCCCTTTATGGAGACTGGAACCAATGGCGCAGCACTGTTCAATAAAATAATGTGCGACTTTTGCCCAACATTCTTGGTAAATGGCTTCTTGTTCGGGTCGTAAACTAAAACGATAAATAACAGCAAACATGTATTTTCCTATTTGAACTGCTGATAATGAATGGTGAAGTCTGCATATTGAGATAGTTTATTTGGCATAAAAGTTAGAATAGCATTTTATTGAGTATTTTGTTTTGATTGATATATTGATGTTTTACCACTGCTAAGATATGAATAATAACCATAAAAAATAATAGATAACATGAAAATCGGTGTAATAAGAAAAAGAGTTCACAGATATTGTTATGTTCGATAAACGGGTTAGTATATTGAATTTTTGCAAATAAAGTAACGGGTTTAGTTAACATAAAAAAGCCTGTGATATAGACAAAGAACATTAAAAAGTACATTAGGGAATGGACCATATTAGCCACACTTTTTTGTATTGTGGGTAGGCTAACTTGTTGAGGTTCTGTTCGAAAAAAGCTCCAAATCCATCTTGGAATAAAAATAAGCGAGGATACAAAAGCTAATGATATATTCAACTGTGAAATGAAGTGCCACAGCGGCGTGTCTTCTTTAATAATATGTAAGCTAAAACCTGCTAACATAGTGTAAATAATAATGCAGGCCATTAACCAATGAAATAACTTTGTCCAAAAATCATATTGTTGTGGTTTACAGGTATGTTTTAGCATGAATGACTCCCTTAGTGATTGAAAACAGTTTTACCTGTTTAGGTGATATCTTGTTTTATTTGTATAGGGAGATTTAACATATTGAGCTTGTATGAGAGCTTGCTTGCTATAAGAATGATCCAGTAATAGGCTAAAAGTGTGGTTTAACACCTTATTGTTTAGGCAAGGTTAAGTTTTCTGTTGGAAAAATATCACGCCATGAAGGAGTGATTGTTTTTACGAGCGACGTAATAATAAGAGAGAGAACCTATGGATGTTTCGCAGACATTGAATGAACTACTTCAGCGAGCAGGTCAGTACCACCCCATTTATCGAGGAGGATTAGCCACACACTTACCTATGGTATTAATGGCATTACAAGGTTTACAGGCGTCGAAAGCAACTTTAATGCATACTTTTCAAACGAGCACTGATGAATTAGCGTTAATTGGCAGTTTGGAGTCCATTAATGCTGTTGAAGATGTCATGTTTCACTTAGGAGATCGAAGTCAATTTAAGCCTTATTTGAAGTATTTCAAACATCAACTGGCGATGGATGGCGCTGATGCTGTATTAAAAAGAGTGTTACCGTTATTAATGCCTGGACTTGCCGCGTCAGCCTTTCATGCATTAATTCGTTTGGCATATGCGATTGAGGCAAGTCATGACAATGAAATCGCTATTGCTTTGGCTTATTGGTGTAGTGAGTTTCAATCATTTACATTAATCGAACAGCCTACTAATGAGTCATTAGACGGTATCTTTGAAAGGTTAGCACCATTGGGAGAAAAGTATGTTTTCTCGCCAGGGATCATTGTAGACCGTATGAGTGAAATGGCGGTAGTGTTAAACAAAGGTGGGCATCGATGGCAGCCTGAAACGCTGACGTTTTCAGGTGTGAGGCAGTTTTGTGCTGAAACCTTTCATAACCAAAATAATTTTACACTATTGCATACTGTCACGGGATGCCATGCTTTTTCGGTGATCGTGCCTTATTTAAAGGATGTTGAACATGCCGTGAAAATGCTTTGGCAAGCGATTGTTATAGCATACTTAAGTACAGGACTTGGTTATTCTGCGGGAATAAAGTTTATGCCAAAGGGTGGCGAAGAAAACATAAAGGCTAATTTTGAGACCGTCATCGCGGCGGCAAGATTATCTCGTGAACCGCATGTCATTAAATTGGTTTATACCTGTTTGCAAGAATATAACCGATATCATGAACCGCTTTACTTGCAGCTTGCTCAAAGGGCTATTTTAGGTGGCTATGATTAGCTCCTTATATTGGTTTAGTTTAACTGTAGTCAAGGTTGTTAATACCTCCTGCTTTAACAGACATTCCCACCATCTGATGTTTACGGATGAACAAATGTCATTCATATATAGGTGAATGAATGATCATGAAATCGGTTATTGAAAACATCTAACCTACCATAAAATATGTTGAAAATCGGGTTGGGTGAGCCTTTGGGCTCCCCACTTCAGTGTTGCATTCATTGTAAAGGGAGTCTCCATTCATCAATCAATGTGTCTTGAATTGAAAAACCTGAAAGGCTCTGAATTGATCATCGACATAATGGAATGGGTATTACTCATCGTTTATTGGCTCTTTTGCTACTTTTGTTTGAATTTCCCGCCATAATTAAGTGACGTTAAGCAATAACAGCAACGGAAATAATCATTGATGGGATCTGACAGCTATATGTATGAAGTTGGTGAACTGGGGCAAAGCCGACTGGCGTTACTACATCAGCTTTATGCACCTTATAGTTGTGCATTTATTAAAACGCATATCCAATTTAAAAATATTAATCGTATTGTTGATATAGGGTGTGGGGCGGGTTACATGTCGTTTTGGCTTGCGCGTCAGATGGCTGGAATGGGCACAGTCACAGGGGTTGATATCAGCTCTGAGCAAGTTACAACATCAAGAGAGGGGAGCGTAGTGCGCGGATTGCAGAACATTCATTACTTACAGGAAGATGCCCATACTATAGCGAAAACAAGTGCACAATACGATTTTACTTATACGCGTTTTATGATGGAGCATTTAAGGGAGCCCTTGGCTTTTTTAAAACAAATAAAGGCAAGTAAACCAGCCCAAGATAAAGGCAAGAAGTATTTGATTATTGATGAGGCGATGCATCAAAGCTGGGATAGTTCCAATCACAGAGACACCTTGGGTGTTTTTCGCCAGTCTTTATTGGCTTTAGGGGATAAGCTGGGTGTTGATTTTAATATTGGCTTGAACTTATATCATTTATTGCATGATGCGGGCTTTAAAAATATCAAAGTGAATTGTGCTCAACCCGTATTAAGTGGTGCGAATAATACGCAGATGATCCTTGCTGTGCTAGAAGAGTCTAGAGGCAAATTCATCTCGCATCAAATTGTTTCAAATGAGCAATTAAATGCATTAATTAATCAAATTACTCAGATCCCCAGTCATACGCTCATTTTTTTGGCGAGCATAGTGCAATATTACTGTGAATATTAATGCTGACATGCTTAAGTTGTGTTTAAGAATAAGGAATTAAAAATGCAGCAGATGATTAAGTCGACCCTATGGGTGTTTTTTGTGTTATTTCCTTGCGTGACCTTCGGATTTCATCCTGATAAACATGAGCAACATACTCAAGCGGCATTTGAAATGTATTCAGTTTGTCAGCAATATTTTCCCCATGTATTGCCGTTACAATTTGATAGCCAAGCCATTGATCAAGTGGTAAAGGCTAATACTGATCTTGATGCTCCTTCTTTTTCACGGGCATGGAATTGGCACTTTTATGATGCTGCTTATGATTACCAACAAAATCAACCGGGTTATATTGAGAATAATGTATGGGGAATGAAGCGTTCACTGCATCCTTATTTTATCAAGCAAGTTGTAAAGCTTGAAAATGGGCAGAGTAACAAAACACGTTATATCGCTTTAGGGGAATTGATGCATCTGATACAAGATATGGTGGTACCAGCCCATGTTGCCCCTATTTATCATGTAGCATGGCAACCGGATCCTTTTGACGATTATGAGCCTTCATTGCCCACAGTGCTGAGTATGAGTAGAATAAAGTGTGGAGAATTGCTAAAGCATAATGCTTCACCTGTTTTCTTACTCACTCAATTAGCCAACAGAACACGCAAAGCAATATTAAGCCCAAATGAACAGGGTAGAACCTGGCGTGATTATTGGCTTATTTATCCCGATCAAGTGGCTCCATTGCAGTCAGGTTTTACTCAATATGGCATGTGCGGTAGAGCAGGTTTTGGATTAGAAAGTGACGCTGTAAGCATTCAGCACTGCCAACAGACAAAGAGCCAGTATGATGCTTTTTATCATGCAAGAGTCACTGACAGTATAGAAACATCGTTAATGTTATTGTTTTTTATTAATCTGTATCCATGAGTGAATGATGCTATTGAGTATCAAAAGGGGGAGCTCTATGTTAAAGGTGTATTAAGACTGGCAAAAGCTTGCTTATCTTACTCGTTTTATCAGTTATTGTGTTTTCCAGTGTTTTCAAAAAATCCAGAGTTTATGCTAATCATTTTAGAGTAATAGGTTGATTCTATATATAATATAGCATTTGTTATAACTGCAAATGCATTAATAAATAGGATGCAACATAGTAAATTAGTATTACATGTAGAGTTAATTCAATCCATTAGATCAGTGATATTTCCTACTTACGACCCATGAAAGCTGCTTATTAAGTTGTTAATATTTTGTTGCCAGTTGCCAGTTGCCAGTTGCCAGTTGCCAGTTGCCAGTTGCCAGTTAATAACTCAATTGATAGCTATATATTTATTAACCATTTGATTTTATATGGAAATCGATCTGGAGTTGAATATGCGTAATATTAAAATCGCTAAATCACATACAAGCCTTTCTTCTTATTTTTCTTTTAATACTACAGCATTATTGCTGGTACTTATTTTAGTGGGGTGTGGAGGAGATGATAGTGGCTCTTCTACG
The DNA here is from genome assembly GCF_947501665.1 of uncultured Shewanella sp. GTDB lineage: Bacteria > Pseudomonadota > Gammaproteobacteria > Enterobacterales > Shewanellaceae > Shewanella. The sequence continues at coordinate 81,960 of NZ_CANMWS010000016.1, forward strand.
TCATCAAATACGGCCTCTGATACAACCACCACAAGTGCCTCTGACGATGCTAGCAGTGATAACACATCAACAGCGAGTGATGATACATCATCAAGTGATTCAAGTACGAGTAACGATAGTGAGGTGAGTGACACATTATTATCGCCAAGTGTATTTACAGTACAGCAAGGGGATACTATCTCCATTGACTTAGACGGCCTTTTTGAGAGTGACTATGTCATCAGCATTGCAGCAAATGAGGCTGTAAAGGGTACCATTGCAAATGTCTCAGATACGTCACTTGATTATACCGCTAAGACCCTTGGTGTAGAGGTAATTCCATACACACTGACAACAGATGAAATGAGTTATCAATCTCATCTGGTACTCTCAGTTGTTGCTGCGGGCAGTATTAATAATGCCCCTGTCGCTCACAATATTACGTTAGAAACTGCCAGTGATAAAGCAATCAATATTTCACTCGTGGATTATATAACCGATCTTGACGGGGATGAGTTATTGCTGAGTCAATTAGTGCCAGCATCCGACCGCTTTATGGTTAATGGGGCGTTAGGGGTGAGCTTTAGTCCTAATGGTTTTGTTGGCGTGGATCAAGCCGTTTATGTTGTCGAAGATGGCCATGGCGGCCAAAGCTTAGCTTATATTGTAGTCAATTCTACCGACGCTAATCCAGCGATGGAAAATATGTCTCCCACTGCCAAAGACTATAGTTTTGTCCTAGATTTAGATTTTAACAAAGAGCTGAATATTGATTTGAATCAATTGAATTTAATTGATGATGTTGATGGTGACACTTTAAAATTAACGGAAATTTATACTATTAATAACCGTGCAGTAATCCTTGATGATGTCAATGTTCGTTATACACCAGATACTGTCGGAGTGGATCACTTTAGTTATATGGTGTCTGATGAAAATGGAGGTTATGCCATTGGCACTGTGACTGTTGTCATAAACGATAGTCGTGCTGATAATACCGCGCCAACAGCGAAGTATGTTCGAGTGGATATGTTTGATAATTCTCCTGTGCAGACATTTTCAATTGAAAATTATGTTGATGATATCGATGGCGATGCACTTTATTTGGTGAGCTTGTCAAGCGGCTCTGGGCGTGCATCATTAAATCGTGATGACCCCTTAACGATCAATTATGATGCTAATGGCTTTATTGGTACTGAGAGTCTGATATATACAGTAACAGATAATAATGGTGGTTATCAGATGGCGACATTTGAAGTGACGGTTCTTGACAGTAATCCACATGCACCAGTGACGCTAATCGCTGAGCTGAATACAACATCAGGGACGGATTTAACGGTTAATTTAGCCGATTATATTGCAGATGTTGATTCTCTTCAGGCAGATTTAGTGATTTCTAAAGTCAGTGGTGTAACATCACCTGCTCAGGTTTCATTATCTGGACAACAACTGATTTACTCTTCCAATGCGTTTAAGGGCGTTGATGTGGTCAGTTACCAGGTGAGTGATGGTAGGCATGTGTCTACTGGGTATGTGGTCATTACCGTTAATTCAGACACTACTGTAGTGACAGCCAATAATGTGGAGTTAGAAACTTTAGCCGAAACCCCTATTACGGTCGATATGAATGATTTTATTACCGTGACCGATCCCACTATTAGCGTTGATATTATTGGTATCGTTGGTGCTCAGTTAGGTCAAGTCAAGATAGTAGGAAACACTGTGACCTATATGCCTTATGAGGGGGTTTATGGTACTGAGACATTGGTTTATTCAGTGAAGAACAGTCGAGATGCGGCTTATTTTCATGAAGGCCTGATTGAGATTAGTATTATACCGCCAGCATCACCTGTGATTACCGCACTTGACTTTGAGCGTACACTCGCAGGTGAATTAATTGCAAGTGTAGGATGTGAGTCCTGTGTTGAACAAGCTTATGAATATCAGTGGACAGTAAATGATGTTGTTCAAGCTGACGCTAAAGTGTTTAAGCCTGAATTCAATGGGGCCAAACAAACTGTACGCTTAACGGTATCGGGTAAAGATAAATTTGGACAAACAGCCTTAGCACAACATGTGATTTATGATATTGATAATTATGTTGTTGATATTGTTTCACATCCAGATGGAACGGCTTTTGCGGCCCTGATGAGTGATAAAACCGTGAGGACTTGGGGAGATCCTGCTAAGGGAGGAGACTCATCAGCTGTGGCAGATGAATTGATTAATGTGAAAGCCATTTATGCTACCTCCGGTGCTTTTGCGGCAGTCACTGAGGATAAAAAGGTTGTTGCATGGGGAGAGGCTTGGAGCGGAGGTGATCCTTATGCGTTTGCACCTGGGTTTTATAATGGAATTGATGGTATTTTAGGTGAGCTAACGGATGTCGAGCATATTTATAGCACTGTTGGGGCATTTTTAGCCCAAAAAAGTGATGGCAGCTTGGTTGCATGGGGGGTAAATACTTATGGGGGGGATCCTCAAAATATTATTGCTGAGGTTGGCCAAGATGCCGCGGTAATAGTAGCATCGCAATCTGAGTTTGTTGTAGCGACGGATGACGGTCGTGTTTATCTATGGGGAATATTTTCTCCTAGGCAATTATCGAATCGCATACTGGATATTGATAATATTTATACTACTGAACAGTATGGATTTGCTGTTGTCAAAATGGATGGCACAGTGGAAACATTGCGAGGAGGACTTAACCGAACAGAAGAAGTTAAATTATTAAAAGATATAGATAGAGTATTCTCTAATAAATACATGTTTGCAGGGATCACTTATGATGGCGCCGTTGAATATTGGGGGGCAGATTTCATTGTCGAGAGGTATTTTAATCCCGTAGCGGATAGATTGACGCAAGGGGTTGAAGTAATAGTGGGTACGGGTGAAGCATTCGCTGCATTAAAAAACAACGGAGAGGTAGTTGTTTGGGGCGTCCCGTCATTTGGCGGTGATGCCAGCGCTGTGCAAGATGAGTTAAATGACATCGCTAACGTGTATGCGAATGATAGCGCCTTTGTCGCGGTGAAGCAGGATCCCACCGAGCCTGTTATTGCTTGGGGAAATGATAATTTTGGGGCTGATGTAAGCGCTATTTCTGCTTCGTTGACTCATGTAAAACATGTCTATACAACACCTAATGCATTCGCAGCATTGAAAACATCAGGTGAGGTGATGTGTTGGGGGAACATTAATAAAGGAGGAGATTGTACTCAGGTGTCAGATGAGTTGGTGCATATTGATCGTATTTATTCAAATGGGTATGCTTTTGCCGCGGTGAGGGACGATGGTAAAATTATTCTCTGGGGAGACGTGAATGCTGGTGGTGATAATGCGAATCTTAATGCGGCATTGGCACCTTCTTTCGTGTTTGTATCATCATCATTTGAGAATGACGCGGATGCAATAGTGACACCAATACCGCCAGTGAGACCGAACTTATGATAAAGGCGCTTTAAGGAGGAGTTGACACTAGACTTAGCTTGAAGACAATCCTCAAGTTGTTGAAGTTATGGCTAGTGTCGAAGTAGTGGATAAAGTTATAGGATTAGGTTTGCCTGGTTTTTATAACATTGAATCATCACCTCTTTGAGTTAGGATTATTGTGTTTCAAGCTATTATCTGTATGAGTTTTGACTTGATCTTTCATCAATAATGATATTAGTAATTTTTATAATAATGAACGGCCACTCTTATCCTTTAACGTGCTGTTTAATGATTTATCCCATTTTCTATATTACCTACTATTGTCTTTAGTAACCTGATTTGAAAACTGAACCCTTTAGATAAGCCAAAGTCAGTGATTGAATATCAACTGGATGATTTTTGGTCATTTTCAAGTGTCATAATGACGATATTATTATTGTTAGCTCGTTTTTTATAGTGGTTGCTAGTATATTAAAGAGGTAGATTTTTCAATGTATCAATTAATAGGCGATTATGAAAAAAATATCGATGTTAGTGGTTTTGTTTTTACTGAGTGGCTGTTTAGGCATGCCAAAAAATATGACCCCAGTGAAAGATTTTGATGTTAATCGATATGTTGGCACATGGTATGAAATTGCAAGGTTAGATCATTCATTTGAGCGAGGATTAACCCAAGTCACGGCGCAGTATATTTTGCGTGATGATGGTGGTGTGAATGTGATTAATTGCGGTTTCTCGCCTAAAAATGATGAATGGAAAGAAGCGCAGGGGAAGGCTTATTTTGTACAAGAAAGAGATAAAGGCTATTTAAAAGTCTCTTTCTTTGGCCCTTTTTATGGCTCTTACGTGATTTTTAATTTATTTCCCGAAAAAGTGAGTCAGCAAAATTATCAGTATGCTTTTGTATCAGGGCCAGATCTTTCCTATTTATGGTTACTTTCTCGCACGCCAACTGTGCCTTCAAAGGTGTTAACGGATTTTATTGCTCAATCAAAGGCCTTGGGTTTTGATACGGATGCACTTATTCTTGTTGAGCAAGCCAAACGATAAATATTGAGAGGGTGTTTTTGATTGTGCTGAACAATACAAACTCAATGATATCATATAGTCAATTATTTTAAGTAAGGCTAACGTTATATTATTAAGGTTTTAAAAAAATCATTTTACTCATTTGAAGCTAATATTAAACCTTATCAATATTAGAATATGATTTTATTCTATTTTATGTTTAGAGTGTTTTTTTATATTTATATTCTAGTATATTAAATATAATCTTTATAAGGTGTTGAGCAATGAGATGTATTAAATTTGGTGATGGTTATCTGTTTTTTTTCTGAATGAAAAATTAAAATAAGTTCATTTATTTTACCTTTGTTTATAATAAGAATCGATTTTAATCTTTATTTAAGGTCAATAAAATGAGAATACTAATGAATATTGTAAGGGTATTGATATTTTCAATGCCCTTAGTCGTGTGGGCCGATGATTCAGATTTAACCTGTGAGGCCAATACTACAGAGAGCATATATTATGTAAGTTGCCATTTAGGTATCAACAGTACGCCAAGTAAACTGACGATTCAATCGATTCTTGATGGGGCAAACAGTGTCAATGAAGGCAGTACTATTGCATTGACAACGCTATCTTATTGGCAAGCTTGGGGAGCAAAAGGAGGTCGAAGTAAAGGTGATGGTAAGGGGAATAATGAAAAAGGTGGACATCGTGGTTACAGTGAATTTTTTTCAAGTTTAGAAAGTTTAGGTAGTAAAGGCTCTGCGTTAGCAGTAAAACAGGAAGTTAATATGTTGTGGGGAAAAAATGGAAGAAAAACGGAGTCATGCGGCTTATGTACGGTGGGTCGTGGTACAGGAGGTTCTTCGACATTGTTTTGGGTCGATAATACTCAATATAATGATGATGGGAGCGTTAAAGATGACTCGCCTCGAAAACAAGATATTATATTGATTGCAGGTGGAGGCGGGGGAGCAGGTAAAAGTGACAAAGGTTACGCAGGTGGCCAAGTGTGCCAAATTTTATTATCAGATAAGGATGATACTTTTTGTGGGAAAAAGGAAATTCTCGCAAAAAATACTGATAGTACATATGTGATAGGTGTGTATGGAAAAGGAAAGGGGGATGGAGGTGGTGGTGGAGCATTAGCTGAAGGGGGAAGTCTAAGTGGTAATAAAGGAGAAGATGGTATGGGAGGAAAGGGAGGTCAGTCTGGAGGGGCAAGCAGCACAACTTGGTATGGTGCAGATAACTTTGAATTTACTGATGACTATAAAGAAGGTAAAGGAGGCCATTCTCGTGCTGGGGGGGGAGGTGGCTTTGGAGGAGGAGCAAATAGCGGAAATGGTGGGGGCGGTGGCGGTAGCTTTGCGATTAAAAGTGTGGAAGTGAGTGAAGATCTTCAAGCTATTATACCCTATTTAAGAGAAAAAAATCACACTCATGGGCGTTCAGGATCTGAAGCGGCAATGACATTTTTTCCTGAGTATGTCACTCAAGAAGTGTCACTTTTAGTTGTGGAACAGGATAAATAGAGAGGAACTGAGTTAATAAAGCAGCTGTGAAGCACAGCTACTTTATTATTTATCATCGGCTTAGCTTCTCTGCTGAGAAAGGGTGTTTAGAAATTAGCCGATTTTGCTGCGCGAGGGAAAGGGATCACGTCGCGAATATTCGCGACACCTGTGACATATGACACAAGACGCTCAAACCCTAAACCAAAGCCTGCGTGAGGTACTGTGCCATAACGGCGAAGATCTCGGTACCACCAATAATCTTCTTGATCCAGCTCCATTTCAGCAAGGCGAGCATCCAGTACGTCTAAACGCTCTTCACGTTGCGCGCCGCCGATGATTTCACCAATGCCGGGAGCGAGAACATCCATCGCGGCAACGGTTTTACCATCATCATTTAAGCGCATATAAAATGCTTTGATGTCTTTCGGGTAGTTTTTAACCACAACGGGCGCTTTAAAGTGCTCTTCGGCTAAGTAACGTTCATGCTCTGATTGCAGATCGATACCCCACTCAACATCAAACTCAAACTTTTTACCGCAGTTTTTCAAGATCTCTACCGCATCGGTATAATCCACTTGAGCAAAATCACTGCTGACAAATGACTCGAGACGCTCAAGTACGGTTTTGTCGACACGTTGGGTAAAGAATTCAAGATCGTCACGGCGCTCTTCTAATACAGCCTTAAAGCAATATTTCAACATGGCTTCAGCAAGGGCGGCGGCATCTTCCAGATCGGCAAAGGCCACTTCAGGTTCCACCATCCAAAATTCAGCTAAGTGACGGCTCGTATTTGAGTTTTCAGCGCGGAAAGTGGGACCAAAAGTATAAATTTTAGACAAAGCACTGGCATAGGTTTCACCATTGAGTTGGCCAGATACGGTCAAGAAAGATTCTTTACCGAAAAAGTCTTCACTATAGTCCACTTTACCTTGTTCATCACGAGGCAAGTTTTCAAAGTCTAAGGTAGAGACTTTAAACATTTCACCAGCGCCTTCGCAATCGGATGCGGTGATAAGTGGGGTGGAGACCCAAATAAAGCCTTGTTCATTGTAAAAACGGTGAATGGCTTGTGATAAACAGTTACGCACGCGTGCGACGGCGCCAATGATATTGGTTCTTGGGCGCAGGTGAGCCAGCTCACGCAGATGTTCTATCGAGTGACGTTTGGCGGCCATGGGGTAAGTGTCTGGATCGTCAACCCAACCAGCGACTTCTACTTTTGTGACTTGTAATTCAAAAGACTGCCCTTTACCTGGAGAGTCAACCACTTCACCCGTCATAACAACAGAGCAACCAGCCGTTAATTTTAAAATTTCGTCATTATAATTGTCTAAATTATTAGGCACTACACCCTGAATAGGGTCAAAGCAGGAACCGTCATAAACGGCTAAAAACGAAATTCCAGCTTTAGAATCACGACGGGTTCTTACCCATCCGCGTACCGTGATTTGCGATCCAATCGCAAAGTCACCCTTAAATACAGAAGCGACAGATGTAATGCTCATTGTTGCTTAGCTCTCCAACGAAATGTGTTAATCAAAATGTGATTGTCCATCTTACCCTGATGACGGCTTTTCTCAAGTGTAAACTGAGGTAAGTTGCAATAAGAGGACAGATATTATGTTTATAGCGGTGATCTAATGAAAAAACTGCAGTGAAAGGGGATAAATATTATATTTTTAGCATTCATTACCTTTCATTTGCTGTTTTGGCTTATTGAGAAGTAAACCAGAATACAATAAATATAAAGAGTGATTCGATTAATGAGTATCTACATGCTGGCAGAGTAATTCAATAATCGCTGCTGTCGCGCCCCAAATGAGGTGATGTCGATAAGGAATAAAGTAGATTGGGTAGGTTTGACCTTTTCGAGAAAACGGCTGAACTTGCCTGTGGGCTTTATTGAGTAAATACGATAACGGAACAGTAAAATACTCTGCCACTTCTGCTGCATCGAGTTTAGGTGTAAAAGGGGCTTTGACAACCCCTAATATTGGCGTGATTTCAAAACCTGTGAGTGTTTTTTGAGCGGGGAATTGACCAAATACCTCAATATTCGTCGAGCAAAGGCCTATTTCTTCCTCGGCTTCTCGAAGCGCGGTGGCAATAAGATTGGCATCACCTTGTTCCACTTTTCCGCCAGGAAAGCTAATTTGCCCTGGGTGGGCTCTTAAATGCGTGGGCCTGCGTGTTAAAATGAGATGTAATTCATTATTAATGGATTGAAGTGCCAGTAACACGGCTGCAGGAATTAATGGCTTTGTTACCATTAAAGGTGGATGCAAGGGGAGTTGATGAACATGATAACGGAGCTTAAATTCATTTAACGTCATTATAATCCTATTAGTGGGCTTTTTTAATCGATGGGTTAACGTTAAATCGGCAATGTTAATAAACAGCATAACATTCGTTTTATACCGTGGGTAGCTTTCAGCCACCCAGAATGATGTTAATCACAGATTAAGAGGAGCATGGGAGAGTACGGGTAAGATTTGACTGACTTTATCATAACTTTCTTGGTATTCTGCCGCGGCAATAGAATCCGCCACAATACCGCCGCCAGCCCAGCAATATAATGTATTATTTTCTGCAACTAAAGTGCGGATTGTAATGCTGGTGTCCATTTTACCATCTTGGCTGAGATAACCCATTGAGCCACAATAAAGGCTACGTCTTGAAGGTTCTAATTCTTCAATGATTTCCATGGCCCTAATTTTAGGGGCCCCAGTGATGGAGCCGCCGGGAAAAGCGGCGCGTAGTAATTGTGCTGAACTGGCATTATCATCGAGCTTTGCGGTGACGGTACTGACTAAATGGTGCACGGCAGGAAAGCTTTCTATATCGAATAATGTCGGCACATGAACGCTGCCCGCTTGCGCCACTTTACCTAAGTCGTTACGTAATAAATCAACAATCATAACATTTTCGGCCCTGTCTTTTGTGGATTGACGTAAGGTGTTTGCCGATTGTGCATCTTTAAGGGGATCGTTAAAACGAGGCATTGTACCTTTAATGGGCTTAGTTTGAATATGCTGATCACGAAGTTGAATAAATCGCTCTGGTGAAATGGATAATATGGCTTGTTCGGGTAAACGCATAAAAGCTGAGAATGGCGCAGCATTGGTTGTGCGTAGCTTTTTATAGGCGAGATATTCATCTCCCTGATAGCAGGCATTAAAGCGTTGAGTTAAATTGATTTGATAGCAATCGCCACTGTGCAAATACGCTTGTACTTGGTTAAACTTTTCTTTGTACTCTTTGGCTGTGATCTGACTTTGCCAAGCCGAAGTTAAGTTAAATGTCGTCGCTTTTTTAGCTGGAAAAGCCAAGCGTGTTTGTAATTGATCATATAACGTATTGGCTGCTTGCTCGCCATCATAATGCAATAAATACCAAGCTTTTTCTTGATAATTGAACATCAGTGCCCAAGCATAAAAGCCCACATTCATCTCAGGTAAGGCGATATCCTGTGCGGCAATTTGTGGGATCTGTTCAATATGACGTCCTAAATCATAGCTAAAACTGCCCATGGCTCCACCGCAAAAAGGGAAGGGGGCGGTTTTTTGTATAGGGAACAGTTCGGCTAACGTTTTTTCCAGCAATGTAAAAGGATCGTCTTGTGAATGTTGTACCCTTTTAGGGGTTCGGTTATCGCTTTGAAGCTGATTAAGGGGATTTGATTCAAAATACGTTAACTTACTGATCTGATCTTTTGTTGTTAGTGTCGCAATAGGGGCGGCGCAAATGATATCGACATGGGCATCACAATGCTTGGCATTGGCTGAATCGAGTAAGATTGCCCAAGGTAAGTCTGAAAAATAATCAAAAAGGGCTTCTGTGCTTAAATTACAATCAATACGTTGAAAGAATAGGGCATTGTTTGCCGTTTCGCTCATCGATTAGTCCTATCTAAAAAGTGATGTTTAACTCAAAGTCGCGAAAGAGTATCATAATGTCTATAAATAAAATACGTATGCCAATCTGGATACGAGAACGCGCCCCTATGAATGTGAACGAGGAAGTGTCTGTGAGTAAAGAAACACCTGTCATTAAACAAAGTGACTTAATTGAAAGCGTTGCGGATGCCTTGCAATATATTTCGTATTATCACCCAAAAGATTTTGTCGACGCGATGGCAGACGCCTATGAGCGTGAGCAAAGTACTGCAGCAAAAGATGCGATTGCTCAAATATTGATTAATTCACGTATGTCTGCAGAAGGAAAACGTCCTTTATGTCAAGATACCGGCATTGTGACGACATTTGTCAAAATCGGTATGGGCGTGCAATGGGATAAATCGGATTTAACCGTGCAAGAAATGGTCGATGAAGGGGTGCGCCGAGCGTATACCAATCCTGATAATCCACTTCGTGCATCGATTGTGGCCGATCCGGCTGGCGCACGTAAGAATACGCGTGATAATACACCGTCAGTTGTGCATGTTGAAATGGTACCTGGGGCTCAAGTTGAGGTGATGATTGCTGCCAAAGGCGGCGGATCGGAAAATAAAGCCAAAATGGCCATGCTCAACCCCAGTGATGATATAGCCGCTTGGGTTGAGAAAGTATTACCCACCATGGGCGCTGGCTGGTGTCCACCGGGCATGTTAGGAATAGGCATTGGGGGCACAGCAGAAAAAGCGGCTGTGATGGCGAAAGAAGCATTAATGGAGTCCATTGATATTCAAGAATTACAAGCTCGAGGTGCTGAGACAACTGATGAAAAACTCAGGCTGGAGATTTTTGATAGAGCGAATAAATTAGGGATTGGGGCACAAGGCTTAGGCGGTGTGACGACAGTATTGGATGTGAAAATTAAATCTGCTGCGACCCACGCTGCGTCAAAACCTGTCGTGATGATCCCAAATTGTGCGGCAACCCGTCATGTACATTTTCATCTCGATGGTACGGGACCTGCGGATCTTGAGCCGCCTTCATTGAGTGATTGGCCTGAAATCACTTGGGAAGTGGGCGAGAGTGTGCGTCGTGTGGATTTAAATACGGTTACACAAGCAGAAATGCAAGAGTGGAAGAGCGGCGAAACAGTCCTATTGAGTGGAAAAATGCTAACCGGGCGTGATGCAGCCCATAAGCGTATTCAAAGCTTAATTGAAAGCGGCGAAGGTTTACCTGAAGGGGTCGATTTTAAAGGTAAATTTATTTATTACGTGGGGCCAGTCGATCCCGTTGGGGATGAAGTGGTGGGGCCAGCTGGGCCAACCACGGCGACGCGTATGGATAAATTTACTGACTTGATGCTCGATAAAACAGGCCTAATGGGCATGATCGGCAAGGCAGAGCGCGGTCCGGCGACGGTTGAGTCCATTAAGCAGCATAAGTCAGTTTATTTGATGGCAGTGGGCGGCGCGGCTTATTTGGTTTCAAAAGCCATTAAAAAGTCACGCGTGGTTGCTTTTGAAGACTTAGGCATGGAAGCTATTTATGAATTCGATGTGAAAGATATGCCTGTGACTGTTGCGGTTGATTCACAAGGCGTCAATGCCCATGAAACCGGTCCCGCTATTTGGAAAGTGAAGCTAAACGATTAAAATAATTAGGTTTTTTGAATGTAAAAAAGCGAACAATTTCATTGTGATATTGTTCGCTTTTTTATGAGTAATATTTTCATCAATAACGAGAATGGATATTATTGACGATACTTTATTCTAAAAGTATGTAATGCCAGTTGAGAGAGAATGAATAAACCAAAAGTGAGCATTAAGCCGCGGAGCATAATAGGGTCGTACTGTTCATTAAAAAGGGATATGACTCTCGCTGAACCATTGAAAAGAAAATACAGAGACGCTGGTAGCAGTAGAATCCAGTCTTTGCGGAGCAGAGCAAGAGAAGTCACAACGGCCAAACTGAGTAAGGGGGCGCCTAAGGTACGAATATTGGTGAGTCCATAGTCTGAGATAGGGTTAAACCCACTTGCTTGACCAATCGTTTCAGGGAAAAACAAGCTCGCGGAGGCGGCAATAAGAAAAATAAGGGTAAAACAGAGAGACAATAATTGTGCAATACGGATCATAATATTTCCTTTTGTAACGTGAATTGATGATTGACAGTGAGAATAAGCAGGATTAACTTTTGACATTCTTTAATGCATATTGCTGGAGATCTCTCAATATTGCGGCAAAATTTTTTGACAACCCACGTTTAATCAAAGGAAAAATAAGCAGCCCAAAAGAAGTCAATGTGACGTTTGCATTCCAAGTGATTTGAGCACTGTTTTTGCCTACAGGACTCACGATCATTGTGACAATATTTTTTCTGACAGGAAAAATTAATGGGGTATTGAGTGGAACGACATCGAATATTATTTCCATTCTATCCTTTGAATAAGACAGGATTTCTTCTTTGGCTTTTAGTCCATCAGCTTTATCCGTAAATTCACAAACCCGGCCAAACATGGGAGCATTGGTTATTGGGGCGGAGTCTTTTAATTGATAAGAGTGGGTCACGAACCCCATCCATTTATGGGCTTGATCAAACTCTTCAGCAACAATTTTCCACATAATTTCAGGATTGCGTTCAATGATAATTTGCTGGGTAATATTCATTTTACTGCTCGATTTAGTTGATATTTGTCAATTAAACTATTTTGATTGATAAATGTCAACTATATTTTAATGATAAGTGCATGTTATACTTGGATCAAGCATAGGAAATAAAAATAAGTGTATGTTATATGAAGAATAACCGAACAGTTCACGAAGTTGCTTTTCGATTGAATTATGATTTGATCACGCAAATGGAGCCACAACTTAAGCAGCTTGATCGTAAATTAGCGCCATTACAGTTACGCGCGATGAGACAAATATGGTTCAATACTGAGACCACACTGTTAGATATTGTAATGACCTTAAAACGAGATAAAGGACAAGTGACTCGATTGGTTGATGAGTTATGTACTTTGGAGATGGTTAAAAAAATAAAAAATCCAAACGATGGACGCAGTAAACTATTAAAGTTAACCCAACAAGGTAGGGCATTTTTCGAATCAATAGAAAAAATTGAACTCTCTTTTTCTGATCAATTAAAGAAAGGCATATCCGAAAAAGAATTGAACATGTTTTTTTCTGTATCGGATAAATTGTCTGAAAATATTCGAAATATGGCAGTACTGACAGAGTGACGCCATTACAGATCTTTTGTGAAAGTGGCGATTAAACATAATCAATCAGTTAGGTTAAAAGTGACATGCTTCTTTTGAATTATACTGAATACATCTTTTGTTATAACCGATGAGGAAATCGATTAATGAGAAGTGCTATTATCACATTAGATCTAATCAATGAAATTTGTCATAAAAAGGGTAAATTAGCTCAGTATGCTGATCGTATAGAAAATAAAGCCATTCTCAATAAAGTCAATCAGCTAACTGCATGGGGGCGAGCCAGAGATATGCTCATTTGCCATGTAAGAGTCGGCTTTAGTGCAGATCACAAAGAAGTCTCATCGGCATCTCCATTGTTTAGCGGAGCAAAGGTAAATAATGCACTGGTATTAAACAGCTGGGGAGGCGCATTTTGTGAGGCACTTAATCGAGAAATGGGAGATGTCGAAATTGTAAAGCACAGAGTGAGTGCTTTTTATGGAACAGATTTGGATTTGATTTTACGGGCAAACCATATCGAACAGCTGATATTAACGGGCGTATCGACTAATAATGCCGTCGAATTGACCGCGCGCGAAGCTCATGACAGAGATTACCGAGTGACAGTGGCGACTGATCTTTGTGAAGCCCTGACTGATGAAGAACAAGAAGCCAGTTTAACATTTTTATCTCGTATCACTAAATTGGTTGCGTTAAAGGAGATAATGGAATGACAACCCAGCGTATTTCAAATCATGACTTTTTAATCAGTGTTGTTTTGATGTTATTTGCCGCTTTTTCTTTGTCAATAGTAGCATTGTTAGGTAAAGAGTTAACAACTTTAATTGATTTTCCTGTTTTGATTTTTTTGCGTTTTTTTATTCCTTTTCTCATTTTGCTGTGGATAGCGATTATATTAATTGGGGATAAATGGGACTTGAGTCAGTGGCGACTGCTTTTGTTTCGCGCATTACTGACTGTGTCTTCTCAATATTGTTTATTTTATTATTTATTACATGGTTCGTTATTAAATGCCACCTTACTTTTTACAACGTCAGGGCTCTTTTTACCTTTTATCAGCTTTTTGTGCTTTAGAGCTGAAATAAAAATAAAAACCTTAGTGGCAACAATAATCAGTTTTATTGGAGTGAGTCTCATTTTACAGGCTTCAGGAGAGATGGATGGGTTGATGCTGATAGGGTTATTATCAGGTTTTTTAAATGCATGTTCACAAGTGACTATGCATTATTCATCAAAAAGGGGATCGGCTTTTGATGTGACTTTAATGATGTTTGCTTTTTCAAGTTTTTATACCTTTATTCTCGTCCTTGTTTTTGGTCATTTCACTTCATTATCGCATATTCTAGTTGTGTCTCAGTTTGAGTCACAATGGCTGATTTTGCTTGGGCTTGCTGTGTTTACGATTAGTAACCAATCTTTACGGACTAAGGCTTACAGTTACGTTAATAAACCTGCAAGCCTAACGCCATTTTATTATATTGCGATTGTATTTTCGGCTTTGTTAGACTGGTTTTATTATGGCAGAACGCTGCAATTACATACGTATGCCGGTTTTCTATTGATTTTCATGGCGGCTGTGGCTTTATCATGGCGTGGAAAAAATCCAGAGTTAAAATCTTAATTGATGGATTAACTGACTGACCCCCTTCATTTTGATGAAGTGAACAAGCGAAAGCATATAAAAGCTATTGTTTTATATGGTTCTTATTTGGTATAACTGTGTTTCCATCAGATGTTTAACAAGGATGTGTCAATGCTTGCACTCATGATTGTGATTGCACTGATCTTGGTTGGATTTTATGTTTATTTTGCTGAGTGGATGCAAAGACGTGTATTCGCTGCTATTGGACTAATAACATTATATTTCGTCATGTATTGGTTATTTGCACCTGATGATAGGGCGACTCAGCGATTAATGCCCTTATTGGGTATGATCCCAATGTTTTCTTTTGCCGCAATTTTATTTCCACAGCTTAATCAACATCATCTAGAAGAAGTGACAGAAGGATTAGGTTGGTTTGGCTTGATTTCAGTGTCTCTTATTTTATTGTTTTTTACGATTTATGTATGGTAAAAAAATAAATTCTGAAGCACTAAGGGTAGAGAGTAAAAACGGCTTACTTCATAAGCCGTTTTATGCTTAATTTTGAGCTGATAATGACTAGCTTTGTGGGTTTAATGCTTCTTCCATTGCGCGATCGGCGGTGGCTTCGAGCCATGCAAGATCAATATTTTTATGGGCTTCACAAATAAACCAAGGTTCACGAGAATCGGGCTCTAACATGACACCATACTTGATTAAGTTATGGGCGAACTGGGTGTATAAATCACTGTTGGTTTTTTTCCAGTCTCGGTAATTTTGTGGCACTTCTTTACCAAAATGAACACCAAACATTGCATTGGGGCCAGCAAATTTATGTGCGATACCATGTTTGGTAAAGACGCGTGATAGTAATGCTTGTATATTACTACCAGCTTGATCAATATGAGTATATGCATCGGTTTCATTGAGTAAAGTTAACGTGGCTTTTGCTGCACTTAAGGCAATCATATTCGCCGTATAGGTACCGCCATGGGTCACGCCTTTTTGACTGAAGCTGATGACATCCATGACATCGGCGCGCCCACCGAAAGCAGCGACAGGGTAACCATTTCCCATGGCTTTAGCATAAGTGGTGAGATCGGCATGAATGCCATAGAGTGATTGTGCGCCGCCTTTGGCCACGCGAAAGCCGGTTTTGACTTCGTCCATGATTAACAAACTGCCATGGGTATCACACATGTCACGTAGCTTTTGCATGTAAGCTTGCGATGAAGCGATACTGCCACAGTTGCCTAATATTGGTTCAATGACAATGGCGGCAATATCATCACCGACCCGTTGAAATACCGCATCAATGGCGTCAAAATTGTTTAAAGGAACTGTTTCTAGATGTTCTCGGCTAGCCTCTGGGATCCCACTACCAAATGAAGCGATTTCTGGCGCTGCTTGGTTTTCTACATCCCAATTATCAACATCTGATTTCCACATCATCTCATCATAGAGACCGTGGAACCCGCCTTCAACGACAACAATTTTATTACGATTGGTAAAACCTCGCGCAGTACGAACGGCACCGATCACCGCTTCAGTGCCTGAATTGGCAAAACGCATTTTTTCGATATTGGGGCACATTTGTTTAATTAAAGCGATAACTTCTGAGTCTAATTTCGTTGAGAAACCTGAGATGGTGCCACACTCAGTAATGGTTTTAATCACCGCTTCATCCACTCGAGTGTCGCGATAACCTAAAATAATGGGACCATAAGCTAAGCGAAAATCAACAAATTCTTGCCCATCTTCATCGGTAATAGTACAGCCTTGGGTGTGTTTGACAAAAACAGTATTGTTTTCTCCCCAATAGCGGTAACTATCAGCCACACCTAACGGCATGTGGTTTTGTGCATGTTCTAATAAAGCGTTACCTAATGGTTTAGTTGATTGACTCATAACATCTTTGTCTTCGTGATTCATTTGAGGGCGCATAATACAGGGCTAGTAGGCAATTGACTATAATATTGCATCGTTTTTTTAGGGTTTTTTATGGAATAAAGTAAAGCGTTTTATTTGTTTTCACTATGCTATTTATCCATCAAAGGTACCAACCAAGGTAAAATATTTTGTCTTGATTAGAAGCAAAATGCTGTTTATTCTGGTTTTAAAAGGGTTTATTATTTTTTGGGAGAACGACATATGGAATTTGGCCTGACTGCTTATCCAACAGTATCTGCAGCTGCAGTCTTGGATTTGTACGATGTATTGTCTTGTCATGAAGTAATAACACCAAAGAATGCCTGCCAACTGAATTTTAAACGTCAAGATCTCATGGGGGTTGAAAAGCGTGTTCCCCTCGCGTTTGAAAGGCAGTTGTGGGCTTTGGGAAGCAAATCACCCCGTTTGAGCAATATTGGTTTTGCTGTTGGTACGCAAATAAACCGAAATGCTCAAGGAGTATTATCTCATTTATTGTCGGTAGCCGATGACTTAAGAGAAGCGCTTTATTTATATAAGAAATATATTGTATTGATGAATCAATGCGAAAAAATTGATGTGGTCGAATATGGTTGGGGAATACGGATCCTTTACCTTACCGATTATGATTATGAATTTACACAGGTTTCCACTGAGCGGAGTTTGAGTGCAATGGTGACTTGGGCTAAGTATTTAACGCAAAATAAGTTAACATTACGAAAAGCCAGTTTTAAACACAATAATGTCGCTAATTTACCTGATTATTTAACAATATTTGGTGATAAAGTGTGTTTTAATCAAAAGGAGACATTCCTTGATATTTCCAACAGTGTGGCCAGTTTAAAAATTAAATCGGCAAATGCTTATATTAAGAATATGCTGGTTAAACGTATAGAACAAGAAATGAAAGTACTCTATATTGATGCTTCCTTAAGAGATAAAGTGATATTAATTATTCGGCAATATTTACACTCTCAAACTTGTTCCTCGGATTTTGTCGCACATAAATTAAATATGAGTCGACAAACGTTACATCGAAAACTGACAAAGGAAGGCTTGAATTTTAAGATTATTTTAAGTGAAGTCAGGCAAGAAAAAGTCATTGGGTATTTATTAAATAAAAGTCATAGTGTTGAAAGTATTGGGAGTATGTTAGGGTTTAAAGATGCCAGTTCCTTTTATCGAGCGTTTAAATCATGGTTTAACATGACGCCAAAAATGTATCGTCTGGCATTGTTGTCATCAGAAGAGCCTGAAATGATCACAACTTCAGCCCCGCTTGCACAAGAGCAAGGTTAATCATTTCACGCCTGCGCAGAGATAATATTTCTACGCAGGCCCTTGTGTTACTTTTTATCAATAACGGTATTTCCCCTCGATAATACGATGCTGCAGTTTAGCGCATAAGGGTTGATAGGTATCTGTGTTGGGGAGTAATACAAAAATAGGGTTATCTGAGTTCTCAATATTAAACCCCAATTCTTTCAGTCTATGTTTTTTATATTTGAAGGTGCCGGTCATATCCATCCCTTTACTTAAACTGATGAAAATGGGAATAGCGTATTGAGGAAGAGTTTGTTTTAACTTTCGATAAAATGTCGAAAAATTAAAATCGGCGATATCACAATTGAGTTTGAGCTGGGCCATGCCCGCTTTACCATTCGTATTAGGAATGGTCACACCATAAACGACGGACTCACTAATATCATCAATTTCATCAATGAGCATTTCAACTTCAGTCGTAGAGACATTTTCACCTTTCCAACGGAATGTATCTCCTACGCGATCAACAAATTGGGTATGTTTAAAGCCAATATCTCGCATCAAATCACCGGTATTAAACCAAGCGTCGCCTGTTTCAAAAACATTTCTTAATACAGTGTGCTGTGTCTTTTTAATATCGGTGTAGCCATGAAAGGGGGATTTAGGGCTGATTTCACCAAGTAATAGTCCTGTTTGTCCTTTGGAGACTTTGTTGAAAAAGCCTTGCTTATTTCTAATGGGGCGGTCATTTTCTTTATCATATTCTATTAGTGCATATTTAGCCGGAGAAAAGCCAACAGTATGATCAAAGTTAAAGATATTACTAAAGCCAATATTGCCTTCGCTGGAAGCATAAAATTCATAGATACGCTCAATATTGAATCGTTGTTTAAACGTTTGCCAAATCGAAGGACGTAGACCATTACCTAAAATCATTCTTATTTGATGTTGGTTATCATGTTCTGTTGGCGCTTGATCGATTAAATAGCGGCATAATTCACCAATATAACCAAATGCCGTTGCGTTATAGTAACGAATATCAGACCAAAAACGAGAAATACTGAATTTTCTGGTCATGATCAAAGTGGCATTACCAGCCAGAATGGATCCCCAACAGATAGCCATAGCAGTTGAATGATAAAAGGGCAGAGGAACATACATAGCATCGCTTGCTTTTAAGTGCACTGTTGCATGACCAAAAGACCCATAAGCTTTCATGAAACGACCGTGATTAAAGATCACCGCTTTGGGTAAACCCGTTGTGCCTGAAGTGTATACATAGAAGCATGGATCTTCTCCAGTAATATGCTTGACTTGAGGCAGCGATTTTCCTGATTGTGCTCGAATAATGAGTGCTAAATTTTGCCAGTGAACAGGGGCATGTCCCATTTTGGTGAGTGTATCAGTATCGGCTAAATAAAAGTGATGGGTACAGGGAATATGAACATCATCGCGAATGGCTTCGTAAGCTTCGTAGCATTCCTCACCAACAACAATGAGTTTTGGTTGGACGATACTGAGGCTATGGGTAAGTACCTTTCCCTGTTGGCTGGTATTGATCATTGCGCTAATGACACCGATCTTAGCACATGCTGTGACTACTGCTAAGAGCTCTGGTCTATTTTCAACCATAATGGCAACACAATCACCTTTTTTGAGTCCATAATTGAGCAAAGTACGAGCAATTTTATTACTCCACTCATTGAATACTTGATAAGTAATATTGCGTTCTTGATAACGAATGGCCAACCCTAGAGGATTTTTCTTCGCCGCTTTTTCAACACAGAGCCCGAGGCCGACAGCTTTTGTTTTATTTCTCGCGTCGGCAATTTTGAGGCCTTTAATAATGCGGGGTAATTTAAAGAGTATTTCTGGTACTTTGAGTACCATTTTTTTTGCTGTGATGATTTCATTGTGTTTCATTCTATCAACTCTAGCGGTAATGATAATATTATTTAAATATTATTTAAGAAATGAATGGAATAAAACGACAATTTGAATCAAGTTATTAGCAATTTGTCTCATTGGAGCCATCTTTTATATTGAGTGACAGTTTTTTTGCCCAAGTGAGTGTTTTTTTATTAATGATATAATTGAATGGGTTAATATACCGCGTGAACATATTAATTAAAAAATAAAGTGTATCGCACCGATACCTTGGAATAAGGTGTAAGTGTACATGAGGAATATGTTGGTAAGCACTGGGACCATCATTAATTAAAAAATGCACATCCTTAATGCTATGATCCATTCTTTTCATTGCTAAAGTGATATTTGAGGCAACGTTGATAAGCTGTGAACGTTCTTTATCAGTTAATTGAGTAATAGATTGCTTATGCCTTTTACTGAGTATTAAAAGGTGACCTCTGCTCAATTTGAATTTATCTAATATGACATGACAATCATTACTTTCATAAATACTAATACAAGGAAGAACACCATTGTTTATTTTGCAAAAGATGCATGTCATAAGAATACCAGTTGTTTATATTTTATTTTAATAATTTACATTATTAGATTTATAACGCAATTTAAAATAATAAATTTACAATTTATTTTAATTAAATTTAATTAACCAAAGTTAAACGATTAAGTGTTCTAGTATTTTATAATAAAAATAAGGGAGACATGATGGTTAGGCTTGTCTCTTCGTTGTTGATTATATGTTTAACATTGATTTTATAGTGTTTTTTGTTATTTTTGTCCTGTGTTATATGATTAGCGCTAGAGTGTAAAATGTGACAAATAGCCATATGGATAAGACAAAATGCAATTGTATTATGTCAAATACTTAGTTAACTTTTCTGTGGTATTGATATTTAATCAATCAGGAAATAAGTATGAGTATAGCCGTAAAAAAAGTAAATGATGATAAGGTTAATGATGAATTCAATTTGAATTTAATTAACCCGAATGTTGACCGTTTATATCGATATACAGATAATCTGACTCAAAAAATAATAGGAAGGAAAGACTTAATTATTCGTCAAGTAACAAATGGTAGTGATTTATATTTATTGTCTGAAGCAAGAAAAAAAATCTATGCAAAGCATGCCAGTTATTTTAGTCAATTTTATAACAATGATTTTTTTATTGATGATAAAGATTATTCCTCTTATTTATTTGCTTGTTTTTTTAAAGGAGAGATAGTAGGGACTCAACGTATTGCCACTTATCCATTTGAAGTGTGTCAATATATTAATAATAAAGCATTAAGTGCGTTTTTAGGCTGTGACTTTCAAAATAATTATATTGAATTTTCAAGATTGGCTGTTAATCAAGATTATGGTCTGGGACATGGACTTGCTCATGCATTAAATGTGGTTGCCGGTATTTTAGTCACAATGAGTATCAAAAAAAGTCAATATATTACATATTCAAAACCCAAGTTAAAACGAAAAGCGGCTAATTTTGATGATGATGTGATTGCTTTTACTATATCAGAGCGTGAAAACGAGAAATATGAATTATATAAAGCGAATACTTTGATTAGCATGTCCCAGTTATTAGGGATTGCCAAACAGCCGGGCTTATCGCTTTATGAGAGTATCAATAATGTCATGATGGACGAGAAGCGGGGGTAAATACTATGCTCGAAGTGGTAAAAGAAAAAGCGCAGATTGACAATGAATATGCGACTGAGGAGGGAGCAGGACTAAAGACAGTTAAGCATGGCGAATCGATTTCACAAAAAAATATAGACATAGTATTGGCTTTTTATGATGGTGTTTTTAGCCAAAGAAAGGTCGAATGTTGTCACGATTTAATGAAGGCTGATTATATTAATCATAGTCAATTTGTTGAAAATGGTAGAGAAAACTTTAAAGCTTACTTTAATACTTTCTATCAAAAATTTAAGCATTCAGGCACAAAAGTCGAACTTGTTTTTGCGGATAAAGACTGGGTTTGCTTACATGCAACGCATTGGGCATCGAATCGACTTTTTACCGTTAAATTAAAATGTGTCGATATTTATCGATTAGAGCAAGGGCAATTAGCAGAGCACTGGGACTCAGTTGAAGGGTTGACTGTTTTTTCTCGTTTAGTTTTCTTTCTGAAATCTTTTTTAAGACTGTAATAATATAGCGGATATTTAAGGATAAAACATGTCATTTATTAATGAATTAGCAGTAATTTGCGACAAAGAATGGGAAAAAATAAAGTCGGGGACTTTTTTTCGCTTAGCCACTGAAGCGATCACCAAAGAACTGTATATCGATGCGATGGTGCAAGTGTTCCATTATACCAAGAATAATGCGATTAATCAGGCTGCGGCCACGTTTCCCGAAGATCATAAAAAATTAGGTTTACTGCGGTTTGCTATGCGTCACGCCCTAGAAGAGCTTGGGCATGAAAACATGGTCGTGAGAGATTTGGAGTCCATGGGCGTTGATTCAAGTGTGTTTGATACACCGCCTTTACCAGCTACCGAAGCATTGAATGGTTATTTACACAGTGTGGCCATTCGAGGCGGGGTGATCCCAAGGCTAGGGTACAGCTATTGGGCTGAAGACAGTTATGAGCATTTAGGAGGGTTACTGGATGCGTGTCGTCATGTGTTAAAATTAACGGATAAACAATTGAGCTTTTTTATCGCTCATGCAGTGATTGATGTTAAGCATGCGCAAGATGTCAATGATGCCATTGAAGAGTGGGTTGTGACGGAAGAAGAACAGCAAGCTGTGATCCAAGTGGCGAAAACCACATTATTTTTAACTGGACAAATTTTGGAATCAGTGGCTCAAGCTTATCTTGCTAAACAAGAGAAGCTAGCGCTAACCGCATAAAAACGAATGCAAAAATAGCAGGAAAAATGCCTGCTATTTTTGAATTAATTAGCCAATGAAGACTTAGTGCTTCGTTTAGCCTTTGGCGTCTAGATAACGCTCAGCATCCAGTGCAGCCATACAACCTGTTCCTGCAGAGGTGATAGCTTGACGATAATGCTGATCCATTACGTCTCCAGCGGCAAATACGCCTTCAATACTGGTTTGCGTCGCATTGCCTTGTAATCCGCTTTGTACTTTCAAATAGCCATGGCTCATATCTAATTGGCCCTCAAACATTTGAGTGTTAGGGCTATGGCCGATAGCAACAAATACACCAGCAACAGCTAAATCAGTAATACTGTCATCTTTAGTGCTTTTCATCTTAAGGCCGGTTACACCCATATCATCACCCACCACTTCATTGAGTGTTTGATCCAGATGCAAAATAATGTTGCCATTAGCGACTTTATCCATTAATCGATCAATGAGGATCTTTTCTGATCGAAAGGTGTCACGACGATGAATTAAGTGCACTTCAGAAGCGATATTGCTTAAATATAATGCTTCTTCTACCGCAGTATTGCCTCCGCCTATAACAGCGACTTTTTGGTTTCGATAAAAGAATCCATCACAGGTAGCACAGGCGGATACACCGCGGCCTTTGAAGGCTTCTTCAGAAGGTAAGCCTAAATATTTTGCTGATGCACCCGTGGTGATAATCAATGCATCACAAGTGAACTCACCATTATCACCTTTCAGTCTGAAAGGACGCACATTTAAATCAACTTCATTGATGTGATCGAAAATAATTTCGGTATCAAATTTTTCGGCATGAGCTTGCATACGTTCCATTAATGCAGGGCCCGTTAAATCATTAGCGTCACCAGGCCAATTTTCCACTTCAGTGGTGGTGGTCAGTTGCCCACCTTGTTGCATGCCTGTGATCATAACAGGCTTTAGGTTTGCACGTGCTGCGTATACAGCAGCTGTGTAGCCTGCGGGGCCTGAACCCAATATCAGTAAATTGCAGTGTCTAGCTTGGGTCATTGCTCTCTCCATTCCTTAACGCGTGGGGGGATTGTAGGGAATTTGGCTCTCAGGGTAAAGCCATGAAAGCAGATTATTCTAGATTGCTTTAATCGAAAAACTCAATGATCGATAAAAAAGGAAACCTTAAGTTTCCTTTTTATGCTGCCAATGGGTTTATCATTGAACAAAAAGAGAGTTAAGCAAGCAATAACATAGGATCGACATAAGCTAAATCAAGGGCTTCAGCGACTTCAACACAGGTAATTTTACCGTGCATTACATTTAGGCCATTACGCAAATGTTTATCTTGTTGCAATGCTTTCTTATAGCCTAAATCAGCCAATTTAATGATGTAAGGTAAGGTGGCATTATTTAAGGCAAAAGTTGAAGTCCGTGCGACGGCGCCAGGCATATTGGCGACGCAATAATGTACAATATCATCAACGATGTAAGTGGGGTCTTCATGGGTTGTCGCATGAGAGGTTTCAATACAGCCGCCCTGATCGATAGCAACATCAACAATAGCTGAACCGGTTTTCATGCGTTTAATGTGATCTCTCGTGACCAATTTGGGGGCGGCGGCACCTGGTACCAGTACGCCACCAATCACAAGATCGGCCTCTAGTACATATTTTTCAATGGCACTTGCTGTCGAATAAATGGCTTTAATTTTATTATCAAACTGCACATTTAAACGACGTAGCGTATCGATATTTCGATCCAGTACCACGACATCCGCGCCCAGTCCAACCGCCATTTGTGCGGCATTTGTACCCACCATACCGCCGCCAATAATGACAACTTTAGCAGGTTCAACACCAGGGACGCCACCTAACAACATGCCACGTCCACCACGAGATTTCTCAAGTGCCATTGCTCCAGCTTGTATCGACATACGTCCAGCAACTTCTGACATTGGGGCGAGTAAGGGAAGGGTGCCGCGATCGTCGGTGACGGTCTCATAAGCAATACAAACAGCTTGGCTGTCAATTAAGTCCTTGGTTTGAGGTAAGTCAGGGGCAAGGTGGAGATAAGTAAACAGTAATTGATCGGGTTTTAACATGGCCCGCTCAATTGCCTGAGGCTCTTTCACTTTAACTATCATGTCTGCTGTGTCAAAAATTTCTTTTGCAGTGCTGAGAATGATTGCACCCACATCTAGATAATCTTGATCGGAAAAACCGACGCCAACACCCGCATTTGTTTCGATAAATACATCATGTCCTTTTAGTTTTAGTTCATGGACACTGGATGGAACCATACCAACACGGTATTCATGGTTTTTGATTTCTTTAGGAACACCAATTATCATCATTAAGCCTCAAATTGCATAAACACCCATTTACATCGGGCGTGATAGTGATTGAAGGGAAGTCTGAATTGTTATATTTTCAGTAAAGTAAGTATATTACTCCTTTGGAAGTTTATGCTACTAAAGATGGGCCATTTGCAGTGTGTTGTATCGTTTTACTGCTAATTTAAGGTTAATAATATGGTAAATAATAAAAAAAGTCCGATAAAAGACTTAGATAGAATCGATAGAAATATACTCAATGAACTACAAATTGATGGACGTATTTCTAATGTGGAGCTTTCAAAACGAGTGGGTTTAAGTCCAACTCCTTGTCTTGAAAGAGTAAAAAGGCTAGAAAAACAAGGCTATATTAACGGTTATACAGCGCTAATCAATCCGCATTATATTGGTGCATCTCTATTGGTTTTTGTTGAAATTACACTAAACAGAGATACTTCAGAGGTCTTTGATAAGTTTAATCGTGCGGTACAACTCCTTGATGATATTCAAGAATGTCATTTAGTGTCAGGAGATTTTGATTACTTATTGAAAACCCGTGTGTCTGATATGTCTGCGTATAGACGGCTACTCGGAGAAACATTGCTACACCTTCCTTCGGTTTCGGATACTCGAACCTATGTTGTGATGGAAGAAGTGAAGCAAACAAATCGTGTGGCTATTAATACGGTCAGTGGAAGCTAACGCTAAAATATGCTGCAAAAAGAGCCGAAAGGCTCTTTTTTTGTGCATAAAACAAAATGATACAAAGTGTTACTAATTTTTTGTTAAAAATGACTGATTAGTCAAAAAAACAGAATGATTAAAAAGCGAAACCTGACACTGCACATTCAGCTTATTTCTGGTATTGTTAGTATTATTATGGTTTGAATTTTTAGCAAAGGTTTTAGTTTGTTTAAGGAAAAAAGTGTTAAAACGCTCTCTGGTGTACAACGACTTCTAGAAGGGAGTCTGATCCTTTGTTGCATGGTTGCCACTTTTGTATTGCTGGCGCTGAGCAGTTTTCATTCATCTGATCCTGGCTGGAGCCAATCAAATTTTAATGGTGAGATTGAAAATGTTACCGGTGCTGTTGGCGCGTGGGTGGCAGATGTCTTGCTGTATTTTTTTGGCTATAGCGCCTATGTTATTCCGATTATTATTGCAGCTACAGGGTGGCTGCTTTTTAAACGTACCCATAAATTACTGGAAATAGATTATTTTTCAGTAGGATTAAGGTTAGTGGGCTTTTTATTAGTTGTACTCAGTTTGGGGGCGCTTGAAAGTATGAATGCCACCAATATTTATGATTATTCTGCTGGCGGTGTGATTGGTGATGTGATTGCCGCAGCCATGTTGCCTTATTTTAATCAATTGGGCACAACCTTGCTCTTATTGTGTTTTGTTTGTGCAGGTTTAACTTTACTGACTGGCATTAGCTGGCTGAACTTGATTGATATACTCGGGTCATTCACGATCCGTTTTTGTGTTTATCTGTTTCGTTTACCCACCAGACTGAAAGAGAATCGCTTGCAAACTGGAATCGTTGGCGGGAGCAAAGATACGGCCGATACCCAAGGTTTTATGTCTTTGGTTGAAAAATTTAAAGAAAAGCGACAACTCGACCGCGAAGATAAGCTAAGTTGTAGACAAGAAGAAAATGAATCTGAGCAGCCAAATGAGGCTGTTGAAACGGCAGATGGTCGAATAGAGCCTCAGTTGTCAACTTATACCAATGTCAGGGATTTTCAATCCACATCAGTCGCTGATGTCGAGCATTTTGAAGATGATATTATTGATTTTGACACTAAAATGTCAGAAGGTGCAGTGACAGCTAGTGCAAGACGAGTCAACGAGAAAGTGACGGCTAAAGCTAAGCCTGTTAAGAAAAACACGTCTGATAAGGCGAAAATTGTTGATGGTGTGGTGATTTTACCTGGACAGAGTGAAACCGCTGAAGTTGTCGACATGGCGCCGCTACCTTGTATTAGTTTGTTGGATATTCCTAATCGAAAAGCGAATTCCATTAGCCAAGAAGAACTTGACCAAGTCGGTAAGCTTGTTGAGCTAAAGTTGGCGGATTTCAACATCGCAGCTAAAGTTGTTGGCGTGTACCCAGGACCGGTGATCACCCGTTTTGAGTTGGATTTAGCGCCTGGCGTTAAAGCCTCTAAAATCACTAATTTGTCCACTGATCTTGCGCGCTCTTTACTTGCAGAAAGTGTACGTGTAGTGGAAGTTATTCCCGGTAAAGCGTTTGTTGGGCTTGAATTGCCAAATAAATACCGTGAAACCGTGTTTATGCGGGATGTACTCGATTGCCATGCCTTTAGAGATAATGACTCTCATCTGAGTATGGTGCTTGGTCAAGATATTGCCGGTGAGCCGGTCGTTGTTGATTTAGGTAAAATGCCGCATTTATTAGTGGCGGGTACCACGGGTTCAGGTAAATCTGTTGGGGTCAATGTGATGATCACCAGTTTATTGTATAAATCAGGCCCTGATGATGTTCGCTTTATCATGATTGATCCTAAAATGCTTGAGTTATCGGTTTATGAAGGTATTCCTCATTTACTGTGTGAAGTGGTGACTGACATGAAAGAAGCCGCCAACTCTTTGCGTTGGTGTGTGGGGGAAATGGAGCGCCGTTATAAATTGATGTCAGCGTTAGGGGTGAGAAATTTAAAGGGCTATAACGCCAAAATTAAACAAGCGGAAGAAAAAGGAGAGGCTATAGTCGATCCTTTATGGAAGTCTTCCGATAGCATGGAGCCTGAAGCGCCAGAATTAGATAAATTACCGTCTATTGTGGTTGTCGTGGATGAATTTGCTGACATGATGATGATTGTCGGTAAAAAAGTGGAGGAGTTAATTGCTCGGATTGCGCAAAAAGCAAGGGCGGCGGGGATACATTTAATTTTAGCCACTCAGCGTCCATCAGTGGATGTCATCACCGGGTTAATTAAAGCCAATATTCCCACTCGAATGGCTTTCCAGGTGTCTTCAAGAATCGATTCAAGAACAATTTTAGATCAGCAAGGCGCTGAAACCTTATTGGGCATGGGAGACATGCTTTATCTTCCGCCAGGCACTAGCGTACCTATTCGTGTTCATGGTGCTTTTATTGACGATCATGAAGTGCATAAAGTGGTGGCTGATTGGCATGCAAGAGGTAAACCTCAGTATATTGATGCCATTATTCAAGGAGGCGGAGAGGGCGAGTCGGTGTTATTACCGGGAGAAACACCTGAAAATGCTGATGATACTGATGCCCTTTATGATGAAGCGGTGGCATTTGTTACCCAGTCAAGACGGGGTTCCATTTCCAGTGTTCAGAGAAAATTTAAGATAGGTTACAATCGCGCCGCACGTATTATTGAGCAAATGGAAGCACAAGGCGTGGTGAGCGCACAAGGGCATAATGGTAATCGAGAAGTGCTGGCGCCGCCACCACCCAGTGACTTTTAATAGACAATGAAAGTCAGTGATAAGTGCAGTGTGTAGGCAAGTCGCCAAATGCGGTTCAGTGAGCGCTAAAGGGTAATGGCAAGTAAAAGTAAAAGGGGGAGCATGTGAGCTAACGCATTATCCGTCAGGACTCTGTTCAAGGGCTCTTGAACAAAGAGAGTGATAACGCATTCACATGACTGCCGTTCAATGGTTTTTAATGTATTGCGTGATAGAGACACGTATTTTGTTAGGGATGGTTATGAGAAAGACAGTTTTAATCTCGGGAGTGCTGCTGCTCTCCAGTATGGCAGCACAAGCCGATGATGCAAGCACACTGAAAAATAAATTAACACAAATCAATAATGTTAAAGCTGATTTTAGTCAAACTGTCACCGATTTGAATCAAAAAGTGATCCAAACGGGCAAAGGGGTAATGGCGTTGGCCTTTCCCAATCGTTTTTATTGGCATTTAACGGAGCCTGATGAGTCATTAATCGTGGCTGATGGCACTGATGTGTGGATTTATAATCCTTTTGCAGAAGAAGTAACGGTGATGGATGTGGATCAAGCCATAAAAGCGTCCCCGATAGCATTATTAGTCCATCGTGATGAAAAAACATGGGCACAATATCAAGTTAAACAAGAGGGGGATTGCTTTCGCATTAAACCGCTGAATATCGATGCGGCCATGAGTGCAGTGGAAGTGTGCTTTAAAGGAAAGCTGTTAACTGAAATGGTGTTAAACGATAAACAAGGTAATGTCAGTCAGTTCCGTTTATCGAATCAACAAACGTTAACCAAAGCTGAGTCCCGTTTGTTTACTTTTATGTTGCCTGAAGGCGTGGACGTGGACGATCAACGTTTACATGCTTCGGAGTAAGCTGTCATTGTGTCAAATTTAGATCTTGATTTTTCACCTGACTTTAGGCCATTAGCGGCAAAAATGCGCCCACAAACCCTTGCTCAGTATGTTGGCCAAGCTCACTTGCTCGGTGAGGGTAAGCCATTACGTTTGGCGTTGGAAGCGGGGCGGGCACATTCTATGTTGTTTTGGGGGCCGCCGGGCACGGGTAAAACAACCTTAGCAGAGTTAGTGGCTCAGTATGCCAATGCCCATGTAGAGCGTATTTCTGCTGTCACATCGGGCGTGAAAGACATTCGAAATGCCATTGAACTGGCGAAAAATGTGGCTCAGTCTCGTGGTCAGCGTACTTTGTTGTTTGTTGATGAAGTGCATCGTTTCAACAAAAGTCAGCAAGATGCTTTTTTGCCTTTCATTGAAGATGGTACGGTGATTTTTGTGGGCGCGACCACAGAAAACCCGTCATTTGAAATTAATAACGCCTTACTTTCTCGTGCGCGTGTGTATGTGATAAAACCGCTGACACAGAGCGAAATCATCAGCATTATCACTCAAGCCCTTCACGATCCAGAAAAAGGTTTAGGCAAACGTCAATTAGTCATGCCAAATGATGTGATGGAAAAATTGGCCAATGTCAGTGATGGCGACGCGCGTAAAGCATTGAACCTGATTGAACTGATGAGCGATATGCTCAGTGATGGCCAGTCATTTACAACCGAGATGGTCGTGCAAGTGGCTGGGCAGCAGTTGGCGGGGTTTGATAAAAATGGTGATAAATTTTATGACTTGATTTCTGCGGTGCATAAATCCATTCGTGGCTCGTCTCCCGATGCGGCCCTTTATTGGTATTGCCGCATGTTGGAAGGCGGCTGCAATCCACTTTATGTGGCCCGTCGTTTGTTGGCGATTGCCTCTGAAGATGTGGGTAATGCCGATCCTATGGCCATGTCTGTGGCGGTTAATGCTTGGGAATGCTTTCATCGAGTGGGACCTGCCGAAGGAGAGCGTGCTATTGCTCAGGCGGTGATTTATCTTGCTTGCGCGCCTAAAAGTAATGCCGTTTATACCGCGTTTAGCGCCGCAAGAGCATTAGCAAAAACATCAGGCCATGAACCTGTGCCTGATCATTTACGTAATGCGCCAACCCATTTAATGAAAGACTTAGGCTTTGGGGCTGAATACCGTTACGCCCATAATGAACCCAATGCTTATGCGAGTGGAGAATGCTATTTTCCTGAATCGTTAGCAAACAGTCAGTTTTATTATCCCACATCCCGTGGGTTTGAAAAACGCATTCAAGATAAATTAGCCTCTTTGGCAGAGCTGGATAAACACAGTCAGGTAAAGCGCTATGAATAATTTGTTACTCGTGGCTTTAGGCGGCTCTATTGGAGCGGTTTTACGCTATAGTTTGTCATTATTTATGCTTCAGCTATTTGGTAGTGCTTTTCCTTTTGGTACACTACTGGTCAATATCATAGGCTCATTTGCCATGGGCGTGGTGTATGCCTTAGGACAAGTGGCCCATGTGAGTCCAGAAATGAAGGCCTTGGTCGGAGTGGGGTTGCTGGGCGCACTGACCACGTTTTCAACATTTTCTAACGAAACCTTATTGTTATTACAAGAAGGGTTAGTGATCAAAGCCATTTTAAATGTGATTTTGAATATCGGTCTTTGTTTATTTGTTGTATATTTAGGGCAACAATTTGTTTTTTCTCGTTTTTAACTAATAAGATAATAACACATGCTAGATCCAAAATTTTTGCGAAATGAATTAGAAGTTACCGCTGAGCGTTTAGCGACTCGCGGATTTATTTTAGATGTTGATCGCTTAAGCAAGCTTGAAGAAAAGCGTAAAGTACTGCAAGTGGCCACCGAAGAGTTACAAGCTTCCCGTAATGCAATGTCAAAATCCATTGGCCAAGCAAAGGCCAAAGGCGAAGATGTCGCCCCTATTATGGCAAAAGTGGGCAGCTTAGGTGATGAGCTTGATGCTAAAAAGCATGAGTTAGCGGCGTTATTAGAAGAGCTGCACGCCATTGCGATGAGTGTGCCTAATTTACCCGATGAGTCTGTGCCTGTGGGCGCGGATGAAAATGAAAACGTGGAAGTACGTCGCTGGGGAACCCCACGTGAATTTGATTTTGACATTAAAGATCATGTGGATTTAGGTGAAGCAGCAGGTGGGCTTGATTTTAAGAGCGCAGTGAAAATCAGTGGTTCGCGTTTTATTATCATGCAAGGGCAAATTGCCCGTATGAATCGTGCATTGGCGCAATTTATGCTGGACTTGCACACCACTGAGCACGGTTATACTGAAACCTATGTGCCTTTATTGGTTAACAGTGATAGTTTACATGGAACGGGTCAGTTGCCTAAATTTGGTGAAGACTTGTTCCACACTCAGCCTGCCACCGAAGAAGGTCAAGGCCTGAGCTTAATTCCTACCGCCGAAGTGCCGTTAACCAACTTAGCTCGCGATACCATTATTGATGAAGCGGACTTGCCAGTGAAGCTTACCGCACACACACCGTGTTTTAGAAGTGAAGCGGGATCCTATGGCCGTGATACACGGGGTCTTATTCGCCAGCATCAATTTGATAAAGTGGAATTAGTGCAGTTAGTTAAACCTGAAGAGTCAATGCAAGCCCTTGAAGGCTTGACTCGCGATGCGGAAACCGTGCTGGAAAAACTAGGTCTACCTTATCGCACGGTTGTGCTGTGCACTGGTGACATGGGCTTTACCGCCAGCAAAACGTTTGATATCGAAGTGTGGTTACCGGCGCAAAATACTTACCGTGAGATTTCATCTTGCAGTAATACTCAAGACTTCCAAGCCAGACGCATGCAAGCGCGTTTCAAAGCCAAAGGGGCGAAGAAACCGTCATTATTGCATACGTTAAATGGCTCTGCCTTAGCGGTAGGCAGAACCTTAGTGGCGATTTTAGAAAACTACCAAAATGCCGACGGCAGCATTACTGTACCAGACGTGTTGCGCCCTTATATGGGTGGGCTGGAGAAAATCGGTTAATGGGTTAACCGATTTACAGTAAGGTTTCACACATAAAAAACCGTGCAAAGCAGCACGGTTTTTTATGGTTGTGTTAGCCATAATGTTAATTGGGTTTGAGTCCTTCTTGTAATAAAGAGTGGGATTAGGAGGACTGCTCGTCCTTAACGAGATCCATATCTAAAGGCCAGCTCGATAAAATATGTCCGTATAAAAAAGCCAGTTCAGCATCAATATAAACGGATTTATGAATGCCGTGCCCCTTATTGGTAAAAGAAGAGGGATGCTATGGAACGGCCATGCTTCTCGTTTATGTACTTATGGCATTGCCATATACACCCTATTTCTCGCTCAAAGCGGTCATTGTTATGACCTTCGCCCTCTAATGAACACCATAACGCCCAACGGAGTGTTTCTAGATTTCACCTGCGGTGAGGCTTAAAGTCGTGAGTTCCCACTCACACTGGGGCAAGAAGGACTGCTCGTCCTTATCCTCCTTGCATTCTCCATAACGCCCCGACGAAGTTAAGCTCCTTATTCTTTTATTAAAAGTCATCGTTATCGCCTCAGATTCATCATCCCTGATTCAACTAAGGCTATCTCGGCATCCGTGCCTCGTTCACGCGATGACTGATAAAATATCTTCGGCAACTTCAATGGGTTCATTAACATCAAAAGCGCAAAAGAAGTGGCTTTCTTCAAATGGGATGTCGAATCGTGTGCCATAGTCTATATCACTACCTACATTCTAATGTTGTTTAAGTCTAAACAAAGATAAAAGCGTCATTCAATCAGTTGTGAGGCAGTTCATGGATTGACGCATTTTTTTCCGTTTCTTTCATTAGTTTAAAGCAATTTGTTTACAAAAGTAACGTTTGAGGGTATTTTGCTGACTGGAGTGTGGAATCGTTAGTAGTGAAGTTATTGGTTTCCATACTTAATAGAGTCAATGGTGCAATATCATATGTTAGTAGTATGCCGAATGTTTGATCAAGATTGCGGATGTTTGATCAAGATTGCGGATGTTTGATCAAGAGTTCTGGTCTGCTTCTGACTGAGAAGATGTGATAAACGTGAATGCGCAGTATGCAAAGGTGAGCTTTAAAAAGTGAGTCAATTCAACATCGTATTTTTCGGTCTATACGCAACACTTTTTGCTACTCCCATAGTTGCTTATGTGTTGCGGGAAAGGTTGGAACCAAATAGCCGTTTTTTGTTTGCATTTGCTTGCATAACTCTCATTGTGGTTTGTGTAGTTACCTGGTTAGGAATTTCGTTTTCAGGAATAGCCTCAGATTTCGTTGTTTTGTATACAGTCTATCTACTGCTTGGCCTTTGTGTGCTTCAATTGTTCATGCTAAAAAACTACGCCTTTAAAGTTATAGGGGCATTATGCACAGTGCCTTTTATAATTTTTCCTTTGCTATCGGTGCCAGCCGTATTAGGAGTGGCATTGGTCGTTGGAGATTATGAGCCCCGGTATTCAGTGGCTGAAGGCAGCCGCTTATGTCGAGTTACCTCCTATGGCAATACAACCACATCAATTGGTGGTTATGAGGCAACTGTTTATAAATTATTCGGTTTTATTGAGTACGAGATTGATTTTGTTACTGTTGATAATACACGGAAGCTAGAAGTAACACCTGAGAGAATTTGCAATGTAGCATTATCCGAATTCAAAAGTTAATAAGATGCTGTTGTCGGTCAAATTTTCCGTAGAGCGCGGCGTTAGCAAGAAAGGAAAGCTATGAGAAACAATTATAAAATAATCGACTATCGAGAAATTGGTATTCCTAGTGTTGAAGTTTCTGGTGCTGCATTCCACTATCAAGATCTCTATGAAATAGTTGGCAAAAGCCAATTTATGACGACCTTTGAGCTGCGAGTAGGGAGTCTGTCACATGGCGAGTTTGGACACTCATTATTGGGTGTTGTCTTTTATGATAGGGGAGCCTTAGATTCTCTTGTGGCCTCTTTTCATACAGGGCAAGAGGTTTCGAAGAAAAGAATACGGGTTGATAGTCCAAATCGAGAGCTAAGTGATGCAAAGAGAGGCGATCTAAAATACCGGGGAATTAATGTCGAAGATATTGAATCCATATCATTTTTGCCATATAGGGAAGAGTCGAAAAAGTATGATACGGGTGAGAAAAAAGTCCCTAATGTTATTGAAGTTAAAGTGGACTGTAGTGATCTGGATACTGATATACTAAATCAAAATTACCTAGTCTCAAAACATAATTCAGGGGTCAAACTTGTCTGTTATGAGAAAGAACAATTGATTGGTATAACTTTGGCCTTTAATAATGGAAGTATTGATTCTAGAATTATTTCAGAGTTTGGCGTTACTGAAGAAGATCTCAAAACTAATCTAAATATCTGGTTAAGCTTTTATAAGGTCAAGGAAAGACGCGGTTCATTAACTGAACTCGATAAAACTAATTTTTCTGAAATTAAAAGTATTTTGGCAATGGATAGATTCAATAAGATCGTAAAAGAATTGAATCATGTTGGAATAACAAATGATATTGAAGATTCAGATAAACCAGTCTTTAAAAGTATATTTGAGGCTGTTGAGAAATTTTCGCCGTCAATAATTTTGCATGGTAAAAAGCAAGTATATTGGGATGTTGATTCCTATATTCACCTAGCGCTACGCCATTTAAAAGACTATCAGCTTGGTAATTTTAAGCAAAAAACACCATTTCCTTATAAGTCGACTGATTTAAAGTCACTAATAGAGAAAGTTTTATATAGGATTAAGCCTGAAATCGAAGTATACCTTGCGTCAAACCCAACTGCTGATTTTACAAGGCATGGAAAAATGGCGGTTGTATATAATAAAGACCACTATCATCTAAGAATAAACCCAGAGGGTAGATTGGTTCAACTTCATACGGTAGAGCCTGCATTTAACAAATCAATACAGTCGACCGCTAACGCGTCGGCTGATTCAGGCGTTAATTCGGACACCCAGAATTAAGGTGATGATTCTTAAAAAGAGAGCGTTGGAACTCGTAAGCACTGCTGCATGTTTTTCCTTGGTTACTTGTTAGTAAAGGGGTTGTTTGTTGTTGAAGAGAGTTGATTGATAATGATTGTACAACAATGGGTTAGCAGTATATCCTAGCTTCATTATTTGTTTTAAAAAATTGGCAGTCTGGAAGATTATCCTGCAGCTGAATAAGTTGTTATGTTTGAGGCGTAGAAAATGAATTTCAATCCATATAATGATTTTGTATTCTTTGATTCATGCGCCTTTGATGGTGGAAGAACTGATGACCAGGAGGCCTCTAAAAGGGCTAGAGAGATCTTAGAGAAGAACAAAAAGAAAGTTATGTTAATGCACTCCATAGTTAGTGAGATTCGTAACCCCAATACACCGGATTGGATTCAGGAGATAGAGCCAAAATCACGTCAAACGGTACGATTGAATCTCACAGATGAGGAGAAAGGGACTCTCAGAGAAATTGAAACAATTATCGCTGGTAATGGCGGTCTAATAAAGCGAGAAGCAGACTGTTTCCATGTGTTCGAGGCTCAGAAATATGGCGGCTACTTTGTAACGTCAGATATTGGAATATATAAGCATTCGCGGATAATAAAGCAAAAGTTCGGTCTAAATATAGTTAAGCCAACTGCCTTCTTAGAATTGGTAGTCAAACACAGTGAAGAAACATAATAAGGCGTTGTTGTTCGCTGCGGCTAAGCCTCTGCCGGGCTGTAAGTACTGCGCAAAACTTGACGTTAAATTTCATAGGGCATAAATGACGATCCCCATAACTTTAATCATAATACCTTCAATTATTGCCTTACTACCTGCCTTGATAATTGTCATTAAATGCAAACGGTCAATATGTAAAGCTAAAAAGGGAATGGCTGTAATTTTATTAAGCATCCTTTTACTGTTAATTTCTTATTACAATATTTGGAGTTTAATATATGGCCCTATGTCGCTAGAGGATTGGGGGCCTGGAATTGTATATGCTGGAGCTATAATTATATTTCAAATTCTCCCGCTAATTATTACTATTCCAGCCGCATACTGGGCGGTAAGATGTACAAAAATATAACAAAGCCAGCGAGTATCGCCAGTAAGGAGGCTGGATTTGTTTCACTAGCCTCTGCTGGCAGGTTTTAGTAGTGATTAAGTATTGATTAATGAAAATTACTGAAATATTGGAAGAGTTAAAGCAAGTTGATATAACCCTTCCAATGAAATGTCACATCACTACTGACAACATAGACTCAAATATATATGTTGTTTTCCTGGTTAGACCATCTTTTTCCAGGGTGACTCTGGGGGATAGAGAGCAATAATCGAGACACCCAAAGTTACCCTATAAAATAAGTTATTAAAAAATAAAATAAAATAAAAAAACAGTATTGTAGGTTGATAGTATATTGAAAGTAAAGGGAGTGGCAAAATGGAGGGTATAGAGGCTGAGTACAATAATCCCTTACTGTTGAGAAGCTGACTATTATTTATTTTTTTATTTCAGTATGAGCTGAGTATTTAGTGGGTGTTTCGCGTGTTTTGTTAATTTAATGTATATTATTTATTTACAATAATGAATATGAAATGTATCCTATATTCATAAAGTTAATCATATTTGGGATATTCTGCTGCTGTTGAATAAGTTGTTAGGTTTTAGTCAGCCTTTTGAGCGACATAAATTTATTATTTCGATTTGGATATAAAATGAAAAAAATAATCTCACTTCTTTTGTGTATTTCTCTTTGTTCTTGCGCATACAATTATAGAGTTGGTGTTCCGCTTTCAGCGTCTAATGAAGAGGTCTCTGTTTTAGAAGCATCTTTCAATTTTGATATTGAGTGGATAGATGAAATACCTTTTAAAGAAAAATTAAATATATCTGCAATAGGAACAAATACAATAGTCCTATCACCAGGGGAACACACTATTTTATTTAAATACTGCCAATGCAGTATGAATCAGTCTTTATATCTTGAAGAACCTGTATTAATGAAATTTACAGCTGAAGCGGGGAAAAAATACGAGCTTAAAGAAACAAAGGAGTCTACAGGTTTCTTTTCAGCGCCTAAGATTTCATTTGAGATTTCTGAAGTATCTAATACCTAATTAAGCTTCAAAATATAAGTTTCTCTGAGATTAATTAATGAGCTTAATAATCACTATATTGCGGCGTTATGGAGTCAAAGGATTATAGATGATCAAACGAATCATATTTTTATTTGCAGTGCTCACTTGTATAGGAGGCTGTGCCGTTAGCAATACGAAGAGTAATGAGACAGAAGGCGTTGGAGAGATTTTTATTGTTCCTGAAATGGGTACGTATGCTGTTATTACGAGTGTTGATGCTGGGATAAACAGTGTTGTGCAAGCCTCAGAAGGTAAAAAGGGAATATCTTTCAATCTATCAACAATGGGCGAAACGGGAATGATGCTATCCGTGAAAAGCTCCCTGCAATTTGCAGTAAAATATGACATTGAAATGATAGATAGAAATGGTAAAAGGTATTATACAAGTAGTTGTCCACTAATGCCTGAAAGTGGTGTGTTTGAAAGTTGGGGGCACTTCATTTCAAAGCTAAGGATTTTCAATTTCCGAGAAATAGACATCACAGATACTATGGCTTGCGAGTAAATGTATAACAAGTTTATGTTGTCGCCACTGCGTGGCTGGGATGCCTTACGCTATGCTTTAGCGCCCCCCAAATAAAGGCGTTAAGTTTATGGGTGATTTTAATGATTATTAGGGAAATGGAAGAGAAGGATCTTGATGCTGTAAGTGCAATCTGTATGCATTCATTTTTGGCATCTGTTGCAGACACATTGTCTGATGAAGGGGTGTTAACTTTCACTAATATTGCTACAAGTAATGCTTTTTTTGACAGGATGAAAGGGGACAACTTGATGCTTGTTGCTGAAAAAGGTGAAAAAATTGAAGGCGTAATTGAACTCAAAGAAGGTCGTCATATTGCAATGCTTTTTATTAGTCCTAAGCATCAGAAGGAAGGTATTGGTAGGAAACTGCTTTCATCAGTAATGCATTATGCGAAGGTAAAAACAGTCACTGTCAGTGCATCCCTGTCTTCAGTTCCCGTTTATGAGAAATACGGATTTCAGTGCAAAGGCGATGCCAGTGAGTCTGCAGGCCTCGCTTATCAACCTATGGAAATGAAACTTAAGCAAGGGACAAACTTGTGATTGCGCCATGAGTTGTTAAGTGAATACTGCTGCATATGGAAGGATTATAATGATGGTGTTAATCATCCTGCTGACAAAACCTAACTAACATATTCAATGATATTGCCCTTGAGCCAAGACATTGGTTTCTCAGCTAAGGTATTTTGTCTTGGTAAGTTGATGGTCAACTTACTTGATTTTGGCCTCTTTGTTTGATGCTAACTGACACACTTTTTAAATGGCAATGTGTTAGTTAATAGTGTGATACAACAATATCGACAAAAAATAATAGCATCACATTCATCCATGTTTAAACAGTAGCCCTAAAACCTGCAGGGGTTCTTAGTATAGCGTTAAGTGTATTGCTAAGAAGATCATCAGTGTCCATGTACTGCTGGCTACTTGTTTTTGAAATCATTCCCGGTTGATGAGAGGCGATATAATCTACCCTTATCTGCTGTGTTTTCTCTATGATGCTTCTAACATGAACTCGGCCTGCGACATCTTCTTTGGTATAGGAATAACCTAACCACTCTAGATTAATGATTAACAAGGTAAGAGTATCAATGACCATGGCTATCGGCTGTCTTGAAGGAGTCAGTTTATGTCATTGAGGCGTTGTTGAAGAGGCTTTATTCTCTATAGAATGTCATGTTACTATTTGAAAATAATTATAATAATGAAAAAAGAATAAGGATATCAAGATGCAATGCCCAAGAACTCATACAGAGCTGAGTCAAGTTAATGTTGGTGGAATTAATATTGACTACTCAACGCACTGTGGTGGTGTGTTTTTTGATCATAATGAATAACAGCATTTTGATGAGGCCCATGAACGTCGAGGTGAAGTGCTGGTGGCGCACTTACAGGCTTTTTATAACTCGAATATTGATGTAACCCCGCGTATTAGCTGTCCAAAATGTGCCGATATTGTCATGGCTCGACATTTCTATAGCCCTAAAAATCAAATAGAAATTGATAGTTGCCCCGGCTGCGGGGGGATTTGGCTCGATTATGGTGAGCTGCAAAAGATCAGACAACTTTTTCCCACTCAGGCCCATAGAGCTCAAGCCGCTCAAGATTTTAATCAGGCTTTTTCTCAACGTCCTGAATACCGTGCTCACATCGGTCAAATTGACCATAAACAGGCCATCGGTGGGCGGTTAAGGCAGTTTAATGAATGTCAGTCATTATTAGATTTTCTGGTTTAGGTAAGGTCATTAATTATTCTTGCACCAATAGCCTCTTCATCATTGTTGAGCCAATGGCGTTGATTATTTCACTATGCTAACGTGATATTTTATTACGTTACATAACGGTGTTTCCCTTTTTTGATAGGTGTGAGCAAAAGAGAGCCTGTAATAAGGCTCACTTTAGTGTCGCCTCATCTTATAAGGTATTATCTTTATTTATCATTTTCTCTTCCTATCCTTTATTTACTTCTATACTTGGTAGCGATGGTTATTAATCAACCTATTGGGAAGGCATGCCTATGGATTGGATGGAAATACTCTCGCGTACTCAATTTGCTTTCACTGTTAGTTTTCACATACTTTTTCCTGCTTTTAGTATTGGGTTGTCGACTTTCTTGATGATCTTTGAAGCGACTTGGTTGATCACAAAAAATGATAAATACCTTGCTATAGTCAAATTTTGGACAAAAGTGTTTGCGTTAACGTTTGGTATGGGAGTGGTGTCTGGCATCGTCATGGAGTTTCAATTTGGTACGAATTGGTCAGGGTTTGCTGAGCAAGTTGGACCTGTGCTGGGGGCATTATTCACATATGAAGTGTTAACGGCATTCTTTATTGAAGCAGGAGCCCTAGGCATTATGATCTTTGGCTGGGGGAGAGTCAGTAAATCATTGCATTTTTTTTCTAACCTCGTCATTTTCTTAGGGGTCACGATATCCGCTTTTTGGATTTTATCGGCTAATTCATGGATGCAAATCCCACATGGCGTGATTTACAGTGAGGGGAAATTTATTATTACCAGTTGGTTTGACGTTATTTTTAACCCTTCTGTTATTCCTAGGTATATTCACATGTTAATTGCAGCGTACTTAAGTACGTCATTTGTAATACTAGGCGTGAGTGCCTATTACTTGATTAACAACAAAAACCATGATTTTTCTATTCCTTGTATTCGGTTTTCTGTGGTGAGTATTTTACTGCTCAGTACTGCACAGTTTTTTGTGGGGGATGACGTGGGCATTAAAGTGCATGAGCATCAACCTATTAAAACTGCGGCGATTGAAGCGGTTTGGAATACACAAAAAGGTGCCCCTTTGGTGTTATTTGCTTATCCAGATGAAGAGGCTGAAGAAAATCGCTTTGCGATTGAAATACCTAAATTAGCCTCATTAATCAATACCCATGAATGGGAGGGTGAGCTGATTGGATTAAAGAGTGTTGACAAAAAAGACAGGCCTTTAGTCGCGGTTGTTTTTTATAGTTTTAGGGTGATGGTAGGAATAGGCTTATTAATGCTGTTAATGGGGATCATTGGTACGTTTTTACTTGTTAGCAATCGACTTCATGTTGCAAAAACCTTTTTACGAGTTGGCGTACTTTGTTCGCCTATTGGCTTTATTGCCATAATCGCCGGCTGGTTTACGGCTGAATTCGGGCGTCAGCCTTGGGTTGTATACAATCTTATTCGCACAGAGAATGTGGTGAGTGATTTGACTGTGCTTCAGGTGAGTATTTCATTGGCATTGATTATTGTGATTTATTTTATTGTTTTTGGCTTTTTTTACTTTCGATATTTTAGCCGAATTATACAGCAGGGTCCGTTTACTGCCGGAACCGAAAGAATGCCTTATGCGTATTTTCAATCTGTTGAAGAAAATATTTCTAAAAAGGATGAATGATATGGATTATCTGGGTTTAAGTTGGCTATTGATTATTGGTTTTGGATTATTGATGTACGTTATTCTTGATGGGTTTACGTTAGGAGTCGGAGTGTTATTTCCTTTTTTTAATCCAGAACAAAAAGATATTGCAATTAGTGTCTTGTTACCCACATGGGACGGTAATCAAACCTGGTTGGTGTTTTCGTTAGCGGCATTTTATGGCATGTTTCCTATTGGTTTTGCATTTCTTTTTCCTAAAATTTACCTTCCCGCGATTATTTTGGCTTTAATGTTGTTATTTAGAGGGATTTGCTTTGAATTTAGGCTTAAATCTCAGCAGGGTGTTCGTAATTGGGACCGTCTCTTTTTTATGTCTTCATTAATGATAGCGTTAATACATGGTTATTTAGTGGGGCAATTGGTGGTGGGGTATGCCAATGCGCATTATTTGGATGGATTAGTATTCAAGGCTACAACGGCCATCACTCTCGCAATAGGCTATATGTTGTTAGGTGCTTGTCGATTAATTTTAAAAACCGAAGGGGAGTTATTGAAAAAATCTCAAGATCTGGCCATGATATTTGCCGTCATGTTATTAGTCATGATGCTAGTATTAGGTTTGCAAACAGAGCTTCATAAAAGTGTGGCATTATTATCAGTCAAAATGATCTTACTGATCCTATTGCTATCATTGACACTGGTTAATTTTATTATCTTGTTTTTTATTATTAAAGGGCCTCGGCATTATTTACCTTATTTATTCAGCGTCATTATCTTTATACTGACTTATATCAGTATGTTTATTTATATTTTCCCGTATATTGTGCCTTACGAGTTGACTTACGAACAAGCCAAGGCATCAGATATGACCTTGTCTTTCACCCTTATTCCTGCTGCATTCATGATCCCCTTATTGCTCATTTATACGAGTTATGCCTATTATATTTTTAGAGGAAAAACAAAAGAAAAATTAAAGTATTAAATCTATATGTCTGATACTTGAAGATACAGAACTCACCGGAATGAAAAGATATTGGAGGCTATATGGAACAACAAAAACCCTATTGCGCTATTGCTAATCGTTTGTATGATGCTTTTTTGGCCGGAGATATTGAAGGTATTTTTATCCTGTTACATCCTGATATTGTTTGGGAGTTGGTGGGCTCTGATGAGGTGCCGCACTTTGGTCGATATCAAGGTGTTGAAGCAGTCAGAGCGTTTTTTGACACTATAGGCCGAATTAATCGTGTTAAGGCATTTGAGGTGTTGAGTTTAACGGAGACTGAAAAGGGGGCGTATGCTGAGTGTCGAGAACAAGGTCATTTTCAAGATCACCCTAAAGAATTTGATTTACGATCTTGTCAAATTTTAGAAATACAGGCGGGCTTAATTACACGCTTTACGATTTACCAAGATACATCACAAATGGTCGATGCTTGGCGTTCTTAATGGATGAGAATGAAAAGTGTGTGCCTAATAGGCTAATGCCGCCTCAGTGATAATGAAGCGGCCACATGTTATTCGGTTTTCTTTTTCTTTTTCTTTTTCTTTTTAAGGCCTAACCCTAACTCTCTTCCTCGCATTCTTGCGTAAAAAGGGAAGCCGATTAATAGGGCACTGATGAGTAAGACTTCACCTAATGCAAAGATGAATTGATCTTGTGTGACGTAGACTAGTGTGAGTCCGTGCAGCATATACAGGCATAAAATAAAGCTGCCCCAAGCGTACGTATAAGGATTGCCCGTTAAAACGCCTTTAAGGGGGAAGAGTAGGGGGATAATCCACAATAAACTGAACAGTAGAGAGTACTCGCCACTGATCCCTTGATGAATAAACTGCGCACTTAAAAGCACTAATAGCAAACAATAGCCTGCGCGGCACAGTATAAAAAGGGTTTGGGTATTCATTATTACTTATCCTGATCCAGCAAGGTTAAGACATTTTCGGGAGGGC
This sequence comes from uncultured Shewanella sp., assembly GCF_947501665.1. GTDB lineage: Bacteria > Pseudomonadota > Gammaproteobacteria > Enterobacterales > Shewanellaceae > Shewanella. The sequence continues at coordinate 125,182 of NZ_CANMWS010000016.1, forward strand.
GGCCAATGGCGGCATGCTGATTGGTTAGCACAATAGGGCGTTCAATCAGTTTTGGGTTGGCCACCATTGCCTGAATAAGTTCAGCTGTGCTGAGTGTGTCGTCTTGTAAATTAAGTGCTTTATATTCAGTTTCTTTTTTACGCATTAATTCCCTTGGCGTTAGCTTTAATAAATCAAGAATATGGCGTAAAGTCTGCTCGCTGGGGGGCGTTTTTAAATACTCGATAATGGTAATTTGACAGTCATTTTCTTCTAATAATGCTAAGGTTTGTCTGCTTTTTGAGCATCTTGGGTTATGGTATATGCTAACTTGTGTCATAACAAGGTTAATCCTATGGGTAATATTCGGCTTATGATACTGTAATTGGCCATATTGGCCAATTAAACTTAGTGCCTTTTTTATTTAAACGCTGAGATTATTTCAAGCTTTCGAGGGTTTTCTCTGCTTGTTTAAATTGCTGTATTCGAGCATTGATTCGAGCAAGTTGCAACGGCTGGCCTTTGGAATAACGATACGCATAATTGAGTTGATCGATAGCATTTTTATAATCAGCCATCAGTGCCAGAGATTCGGCTTTTACAAAATATGCCATGCCTTTATTATTGAGTTTTTGGTAAGCGGTTTCTAATAAACTGTAGGCAATTTGATCGTCTTTATTGAGAAAGAGTAAATCTTCTAATAACGGAATGGCTTTTGCGGGTTCCCCTGCTTCAATGTAGGCATTGGCCAAATTAGTATTAATCACAGTGGAGGTTGGTTTGAGTTGCTGGCGCTCTTTGAGCATTGTGATGGCTTTTTTATATTGCTGCTTTTCAAGTAACAAATCCGTTTCTGTGTCTATATAAAACACATTATATTTATCTTTGGCTAGTAATTTGTCGATAATAGCTTTAGATTCATCATACTTTTTTAAGCGAAATAAGGCGAGGGCTTTGCCATAGAGAGCGGCGCTCCTAAAGGTATAGCTTTTTTCTTTTAACTGTTGATTAAATAAGCTCAATGCTGCTTCTGGGCTATAGCTGGAAAAGCGAACTTGTATACGGGCTTTGGCCAACTGGAAATTTAAATTATCTGGTACATATCGATTTGGATATTGTAATGCTCTGTTGCGAGCATCGGTGATCCGCGATTCTGGTAAGGGGTGAGTGAGCAGCATTTGTGGTGGGGTTGTGGTGTAGCGATAGCGGGCTGCCAATTTGGCGAAAAAGTCAGCAGTGGCTTTAGGGTCAAATCCTGCATCCACCATGACTTGTGTGCCAATTCTATCGGCTTCTTTTTCATTGGAGCGGGTATAGTTAATTTTAGCTTGGGTTGACAGTGCTTGTGTGGTGGCAAGTGCGGCCATGCCTGCTTGAGGCGCAGCTATGGTGAGTAAAATAGCGCCAAGCATACTGGCCATGGTTGCCGTCGATGTTTTCTCCTGGGCTTCTAAAGAACGGGCTAAATGGCGTTGAGTCACATGGGTAATTTCATGACTGAGCACTGAAGCTAATTGACTTTCATTATCGGCATTTAAAAAGAGCCCTGTATGCACACCGACGTGACCACCGAAAAAAGCAAAAGCATTGATTTCATCATTTCGAATGAGAAAAAAGTAAAAAGGGGTTTTAACATCATGAGCATGGGCGACTAATTTATTCCCCAGCTCTGTGATGTATTGATTTAATACAGGATCATTTAGCACTGGGCTGGATGAGCGGATCACCCGCATATAGGCGTCACCGTAGATAGCTTCTTTTTCTAAACTAAATGTATTGACAGCAGCCGTCCCTAAATCAGGTAATTCAGTGCTGTTCTTACCTATTGCTGGGCTTAAGGATAAGAATAGTGATACTGCACTGGCCAAGATTTTTTTGGAAAAGGTATAGTTACTCAAGTGGATCCTTATTAACATCTACAAGTTACAGCGACATCTCTACAAGCGACTTAATCTTGCTGCGGCTCATTTGCGCCATTGGCCGCCTAACATCGTTTTAAACAGGCCCGAAATGACAGGCTTGTGATCTTCGTTACTTACTAGGATAATAGGCAAAGTTTGTTTATAGCAAGTTGATTATGAATATTATTGATTTAACAAATGATGTTTGTCCGTTAGCACTGGTAAAATTTAAGCTGGCATTAAAACAACAACAAAATGGAAATTTATGTGTGTTATTGTCTGACACTGGATCTAAGCAAGATGTTCCTGCATTTTTAAAAAAAAAGGGCTATTGTTACGAAAGCGTATCGATTAAAGGGGTTTTACGGTTGACGATATTCCTTTAACGCTATGTTTTGTCAAAAATGAACGGATCTTTTTTTCGTTCTGTCATCACGAATTTTTCAAAATGAGAACGTCAATTATTTTAGCGCATAATGGCGTCGGTTTGCTGTATTTTCACCTATTATTTGAGTGTAAATTCTTTTAGGAAGTAACATGTTTTCTATTCTTCGTCATTGGTATACCACGCGATTTAGCGATCCTCAAGCGGTCACATTAGTACTGATTTTACTGGGCGGGGCTTGTCTTTTGTACTTTGCCGCCGATATATTAGCCCCCTTGCTGGTTGCGCTTGTCTTGGCTTTTTTGTTGGAATGGCCTGTTGAAAAAATGGGGCAATTGGGCATTAAAAGAACGGCTGCCACCTCTATTGTATTACTGCTTTTTTTAGGTTTGTGTGTGTTGACGGTGTTTGGGTTAGTGCCCAGTATTTGGCGTCAGGGAGTGGCGTTAACCACAGATTTACCTTCAATGTTAGATCAAGGCCTTAAAACCGTACAAGGCTTCATTAATCAATATCCTCAGTGGATCAATACTGAGCAGCTTGACAGTATGATCCTTGAAATTAAAAAATTGTTAGATACCCAACATTTACTGAATTTTGGCAAGCATTTATTAGGCTACTCAGCTTCCGTATTAGTCCTTATGGTTTACGCTATTTTAGTGCCTTTATTGGTATTTTTCTTTTTGAAAGATAAGCAGAGTTTGATTCAAAGCAGCACGCGTTTTTTCCCTCAAAATAGAGAATTATCACAACGGGTCTGGCGTGAAATGCATCAGCAGATTTTAAATTATATTCGCGGAAAAGTGATTGAAATCGTGATAGTCGGCGTAGTGAGTTATGTGTTCTTTGCATTGATGGGGTTACGTTATTCTGCGTTATTGGGTGTACTAACAGGTTTGTCGGTGTTGATCCCTTATGTGGGGGCGACACTCGTGACGCTGCCTATTGCTTTAGTGGCGTTTTTTCAATGGGGAATTACACCTGAATTTGGTTATTTAATGTTAGGTTATGGCATTATTCAAGCCCTTGATGGCAACGTATTAGTGCCATTAGTGTTTTCGGATGCGGTGGATTTACATCCTGTTTTCATTATCGCCGCCGTACTGATTTTTGGTGGATTATGGGGGGTATGGGGCGTCTTTTTTGCGATACCGTTAGCCTCTTTAATTAAAGCCGTGGTGAATGCTTGGCCTGTGCCTGAGTCGTCAGGTTCACTTGATAGTCAATAGTTATTTGAAGTGAAATTCATAGTCTTATTTCACTTCAGAATATTGAAAAATGTCATGTAGCGAGTTGCCTTTAATGTCATTTTGGAGGAATAGAGCATATGGAAATGGCATTTCTGCAAGGTTTAGGGTTAGGCGGAAGCCTTGTTGTGGCCGTGGGGGCACAAAATGCCTTTATTTTAAAGCAAGGGTTAAGGCAATCTTATCCCTTGCTTATCGCAGTATTGTGTTCAGGAATAGATGGGATAATGATAGCCTTTGGTGTGTTAGGCTTTGGCCAAATTGTCGTTGCTTTTCCTGTCATTGTTAATGTTGCCCGTATTGGTGGCGCTGTTTTTTTGTTTGCCTATGGTGCACACGCACTGTATACGTCCTTTTTCCATAGTCGTCAATTATCGACTGATGTTAAACAAGTGGATTCACTGCCTCGTGTGTTATTACTGACGTTGGGCGTGAGTTTGTTAAACCCAAGCTTGTATTTAGATACTGTGTTATTGCTTGGCAGTATTAGTGTTCAGTTTCAAGGTATTGAGCGAATTTTATTTGCAATAGGGGCCATTGTGGCTTCATTAGGTTGGTTTTTCAGCCTAAGTTTTGGGGCTAAATATTTAAGTCCTGCTTTTAATCAACCACAAGCTTGGGTATATCTTGATAGAGCGATTTGTTTGATCATGTGGACCATTGCTGTGATTCTGATACTGCCTTATCTAACCTAAACGTATTGAAATCGTTCGTAAAAATGAAAGGTTTCAAGTGAACGCGAGGGTGAGCACTTGAAACCACTTTGGCACAGGTCTTATTGTGCTGCTAAATGAGCCAGCACGACATCATGATGATCTTTCGTTTTGAATTTATTAAACACATGACTGACTTTACCGTCTTGTCCAATTAAAAAGCTCAATCTGTGGATACCGTCATAGACTTTGCCCATAAATTTTTTCTCGCCCCATACGCCAAATGCATCGGCAATGGCGTGATCTTCATCACTTAGTAGCGAAAAGTTGAGTGCGTGTTTATCGGCAAATTTTCCCAATTTAGCCACAGGATCGGGACTTATTCCCAATACGGTGACATTTTTATCGTCTAAGGGGGATTGACTATCTCTTAAGCCACAGGCTTGTACTGTGCATCCAGGGGTCATGGCTTTGGGATAAAAGTAAACCAAAACGGGGCCTTTTTTTAAACAGGCATCCAATGATATGGCCTGTTGATTTTGATTAGTGAGAGTAAAGTTTGGGGCATTATCGCCTACTGTTAACGTATTCATGATGAAATGAGCTCCTGATTATCCTGTGCCGAAATATCTTGCATTTGTTGAATACTGCATGCAAGAGACAGTTCATGGGCAAGCTGGTTGATATCAATTTCGAGTTGATCGAGTGCGGTTGCCTCGGGGACATTGATACTTAAAAAAACATGTTGTATTGAGCCTGTGGTCTTATCGTCTTCTGAATAAGAGCGGACAGCGGCAAGATCAAGAGATTGATCCGCTAAAAATTGAGTGATTTTTTGCATGGTACCTCGTTGATCAACGCCATTAAATGTCACTTCTAAGCGAGCAGGGTAGTGAGGGGCTGTATGTTTTGAGGTGCGCTTCATAACAGTCATCATTTCAAGTGAGACGCTTAATTCGGGCAATTGGGCTTCCATTTGAGAAATCGCACTCCAAGAGCCTGACAGCATCATGATAAGGGTAAATTCATTCCCAAATAATGCCATTCGACTGTCGACAATATCACAGTCACAGTCGCTGGCTAATCGAGCAAATTTACTGACAATGCCTGGACGATCTGCACCCATTGATGTGACAACCAAGTGATTGGACATTCCAATTCCTCATTATTGATTAAAATAGTAGCCGCTTTGGGGCTTGCATTTATTTTCAGTGCTTAATGCTATCACAACTTATTCTTTTTGTGGCAAGCCGCTTTTATCCTAAAGACAATAAAGCGAAAGAGCCCTGTGGTATCAAGATAGTCATTTCGTTGTGGTTGATTTTACACCGTTGCCTTTGTTTTGAGAGAAGCCTTCTTAGTCATCAATGAATGGCTGTGTAAATATACCGCAACATGCTGTAAAAAACAGCGTAAAAAGACCGCCATTTGGCATAAAATGACGTCATTCATTTATCTGCCCTAATGAGAATTGCGGTTACTGGGTTGAGAGAGTAGACTAGGGCTTGTTTTTAAACCTTGTCATCAGTACCATAGCCAATCCTAAATCCTTGGGGAAGACACATGATAACCGGAAGCATTGTAGCCTTAATCACACCAATGAATAGTGATGGCTCAGTAGATTTTGTAAGCTTAGAACACCTCGTCGAATACCATATTGCCCAAGGGACTGATGCTATCGTGGCAGTAGGAACCACGGGAGAATCAGCGACCTTACCCACCTCAGAGCATATTAATGTTGTGGCTCAAGTGGTTAAATTTGCCGCAGGGCGTATTCCCATCATTGGTGGTAATGGTGCTAATTCTACAGCAGAAGCCATTGAATTAACGATTGGACAAGCCAAAGTGGGCGTAGCTGCAATGTTAGGTGTGACACCTTATTACAATAAGCCGTCACCAAAGGGATTAATCGCACATTTTAAAGCAATTGCCGCCAGTACTGATATTCCTCAAATTTTATATAATGTACCAGGGCGTACGGCCGTGGATATGTTGCCAGAAACCGTGGCAGAGTTAGTGAGCGTATCCAATATTATTGGTATTAAAGAAGCCACGGGTGATGTATCTCGCGTGGCGCGATTACGTGAACTCTGTGGGCCGGATTTTCTGCTTTACAGTGGCGATGATGACACGGGACGTGAATTTATTGAATTAGGCGGTAACGGTATTATTTCTGTTGCTAACAATATTGTGCCTAAACAATTTAAAGCCATGTGTGATGCACAATTGGCGGGTGATACGCAAAAAGCCAAAATCATTGAAACGCCTATGAAAGGGATATTTTCAGCGCTGTTTTGTGAAGCGAACCCTATTCCTGTCAAATGGGCAGCCCATCGCATGGGATTGATCTCTAATGGTAAAATTCGTCTTCCTTTGACGGAACTTTCTGATGAGAACCATGGTCTGTTATTAGATGAAATGAAAAATGCCCGAATAGAGGTTAATTAATATAATGCTAAAGCAAGTCACACCACTGATCCTTATTGTAGCTGTTTCAGCTTGCAGTACGTCCATGGAAAGAAGACAAGCCAATGGTGCTGAGAAATATGCCAATGCACAGGTGACGCCTGATCTGATTATTCCTGAAGGACTGCTAACGCCTAAATACAGTTTGGAATACGATATTCCAACCATAGGCAGTAAAGCAGATCCTAAACTCATTGGCCCTGCATTAGATATACGTCCACCTTTACAGGTTTTGCCAATGGCTGAGGGCACTCGTGTTGAAGAAGGCAATGATAATATTAAAGTCATTGTTGAAACCATTGGTATTGATGTCGATCTTAAACAAGAGCTGTTTGGCGATGTTAAAGAGTACTTATCAAAAGCGGGGATTAAGATCCTTAAAGAGGATTTTCAGGCCGGTACCATAGAAACGGATTGGATCACCACTAAAGAAGTGGTTGATTCAAGCATGTGGGGTGAAGATAAGGTCTTTGTTTTACGTCAGCGTTACTTATTTGATATCAATGTTAGCCCCCATGGGCGAACGGGAGACTTAACCATTAATTTGGCTGAGCATGAACAAAGTTACAATGGTGAATCTCAAGATATTTTGTTGACTGGGGATGACAAGCGTCGTTATACCATTGATATGCTCAATGAAGTGGTGAGTTATATTGGTGTTAAACGTGATCATGCTCTTAAAAACAAGCGCTTAGAAGAGAGCAAAGGCATTGAGGTGAGTTTCATTAATGATGGTGAAAAAAGCCCTTATTGGATAGCGAGTGCAAATTATCAACGCACTTGGGAGCGTTTAGGTATTGTCTTGCCTGAAATGGGCTTTGATATTACCGATACTGATCCTAATCTTGGTGTGTATTTTGTCAAAGTGGTGGATGATTCCGGCTTTTGGAGTTCCATTTGGAGTGACAGTGATATGGCAATCCCTGAAGGCGAATACCGGATCACTTTAAAGGATGTGTCTGGTGAGCCAAACAAAACGGCGATTTATTTAACAGACACAGACGATAAGCCAGTGTCAGATACTGTTGTTAAGCAAATGTCTTCAACCTTCACTGATTTAATGAACGAGAAACGCAAAGTACGATAAGCACATTGTTTATTATTGCTAAAATGCCAATCATTTTATTGATTGGCATTTTTTATGTCCGCGTTTTTTCATTCCCGCTGAATGATCCTCTATTTAACCTGATTTCAGGTTACTTAGATTGATATAAAGTGAATATTGAGCAGATTAATTGCCCCATAAACGTATTTAAATCCCCAAACGTCATAAAACTCACGTAGAATGCGCCTCCATGACAGATGAAATTATATTAACTGACTTACACAGTCATACGACAGCATCCGATGGACAATTAACCCCATCTGAATTAATTGAGCGGGCCATTGAAAAAGGCGTCAAGGTTTTTGCTATTACCGATCATGATACTACTGACGGATTGGCTGAGGCCCATGCTTATAATCAAGCCCATGAGACGCCGTTGACTTTGATTGATGGCGTTGAAATTTCAACCCGTTGGAATAGCTTCGACATTCATATTGTGGCGTTAAAAGTCGCTGTGGATCATCCTGCATTAGTGAGTTTTCTTGAAAACCAGCGCTCTTTGCGCAGCGAGCGCGCCAAGGAAATTGGTGAGCGTTTGCATAAAGCGGGTATTGAAGGTGCTTATGAAGGGGCGAAAGAATATGCCGGAGATGCCGCCATCAGTCGCGGACATTACGCTCGTTGGTTAGCCGAAAAAGGTTATGCAACCCACACTGCTAATGTTTTTAAACGTTATTTGGCTCGAGGTAAAACCGGTTATGTGCCCAATAACTGGGGAAGCATGGCTAATGCCATTGATGTGATTCATCAAGCAGGCGGAGTCGCTGTGCTTGCGCACCCAAATGGGTATAAGCTTTCGGCAAAATGGGTGAAACGTTTAGTGAGAGAATTTAAGGAAGCCGGTGGTGATGCCATGGAAGTGGTATTGGGGCAACAAACCATAGATGATCGTTCGCAGTTAATTGCGCTCAGTGTATTAAATAACCTATCTTGTTCATTGGGGAGTGATTTTCATTTTCCCAGTAGCTGGATAGAATTAGGCCGAAACTTGTTCCAGCCCCAAGGCGTTCATTGGGTGTGGCAATCAAAACGTTGGATGGAAGCTAAATGAGTCAATTTTTTTATGTACATGAAGATAACCCTCAAACACGATTAATTAATCAAACCATTAATGCATTAAAAAATGGCGGCGTTATTGTTTATCCAACGGATTCGGGGTATGCACTGGGGTGTTTAATTGGCGATAAAAATGCCATGAGCCGCATTGCAAAAATCAGGCAGATTGAAAATGATCATGACTTTTCTTTGATGTGCCGAGATCAATCAGAGTTATCCACCTATGCAAGAGTCGATAATCAAGCTTATCGTTTATTAAAACATCACACGCCAGGGGCCTATACCTTTATTTTTAAAGCCACCAAAGAGGTGCCTAAACGTTTACAGAGCCCAAAAAAGAAAACGATCGGTATAAGAGTCCCTGATAATGTGATTGCATTGGCGATACTTGAAGCTCTGGGCGAGCCATTGATGTCAACGAGTTTAATTTTGCCTGGGCAAGATTTTACCGAGTCGGATCCTGAGCACATTCGCGATTTGCTAGAACATCAAGTGGATGTGATTGTTCATGGTGGGTATTTAGGAGAAAAACCCACCACTGTGATTGATTTATCCGAAGGTGATATTGAGGTCTTACGTGAAGGGGCCGGTGATGTGGCGCCTTTTCTTTAATTGTGATGCGGTTACAGGTATAATCGCGCACTTTGTGCAAGCAGGCTTGTTGAGTTGGATGAATAGACACAGACTTTTATTTGCATTAATTGGATCCCTCGTGCATGTTTAAAGTGGGTATACGTGGATAATGGTCCGTTTAATTGGGTCTTCCCGTGTACGCTATGTGTTATCAACCCTGTGGATATTAATAGAAATATATCGATTAAAATGAAGAGGATAAACGGATGGAAGGGCATCAAGAACTAATTCCCTTAGCCGTGATCCAGGGGGAGCCAATGAAGGCTTTCCCAAAAGATCTTTTTATTCCTCCAGAAGCCTTGGAAGTGTTTTTAGAGTCTTTTGAAGGCCCATTGGATTTATTGCTTTATTTGATCCGTAAGCAAAAACTGGATGTGGTGGATTTACCTATCCATGCCATTACGCAGCAATATCTAGAATATGTGGCTTTTTTACAAGGCAGTAAGGTTGAGTTAGCCGCCGATTATTTGGTGATGGCAGCTACATTGGCAGAAATTAAATCGCGCCTCTTATTGCCCAAGCCTGAGCTGGGAATGGAGGAAGAAGAGGATCCTCGATTACAGCTCATCAAGCAGCTAAAAGCTTACGAGGTGATTAAAGACGCGCAAATGCAACTGGATAATTTGCCGCGCTTAGAGCGAGATTTTTTTCAGGCAAAGGCCACACCCAGTGACAGTATTCAGCCTGAGTTATTGCCGCCTGAAGTGTCGTTAACGGATTTGGCCAGCGCCTTTGCACGTATTCTCAAGCGAGTTGAAGCGCATGTCCATCATCATGTTGAACGAGAAGTGTTGTCGACTCGTGAACGCATGAGTCAAATTTTGGCGCGGTTAAAAGGGCAAGGCTATGTCCCTTTTGAGGCATTATTTGAACTGAAAGAAGGCCGCAGCGGGGTGGTCGTGAGCTTTTTAGCCCTAATGGAACTCATTAAGGAATTGCTGGTGGAATTGATCCAAACCGATCCTTTTTCAAACATACATGTAAAGGCGTATTAATTGTCAGACATCAGTGCAGAAAAGCTTAAACAGCTTATTGAAGCCAGTTTGTTTGTATTGGCAAAACCCATGACGGTGAGTGCGTTAAAATCAGGGGTGTTAGCTAATTTAACGGTATCGCGGGCTGAAATTGAAGCGGCGATTGAACAATTGCAACAAGATTACCAAGGTAGAGGCGTACAATTAGTCAAAGTGGCGGGGGGCTATCGTTTTCAAACATTAACGGCACTCAGTCCATTGTTACAGCCGCTTTGGCAAGAAAAGTCGCCGAAATATTCCCGTGCAACTTTAGAAACATTAGCGGTAGTGGCTTATCGTCAGCCGGTGACTCGGGGTGATATTGAACGGGTCAGAGGCGTGGCGGTCAGTAGCCAGATCATTAAAACGTTACAAGACAGAAATTGGATTAAAACCGTGGGACATAAGGAAGTGGCTGGCAGGCCGGCTTTATATGCCACTACACCCGATTTCTTGGGGTATTTTGGCTTAGAGAGCCTAACAGCATTACCGCTGTTAACGGATCCTGAGTCATTAGCGGGCCTATTTTCCAGCGAGGAAGTAGTGCCAGAACATTTAGAAGAAAAAATAGAAGAGTCTACTAATGAGTGAAAAATTGCAGAAAGTCTTGGCCCGTGCAGGCCATGGCTCCCGTCGTGAGATGGAGGCATGGATTGCTGCAGGTCGAGTTAGTATTGACGGTGAAATTGCGAAATTAGGCGATCGCGTCGAATCCGATGTGAAAGTGCGCATTGATGGCCGTGCGGTGTCGATTAAATCACAAGAAGAAGTGGTGTGCCGTGTTATTGCTTATCATAAACCGGAAGGTGAGATCTGTAGCCGTAAAGATCCAGAAGGCAGGCCGACGGTATTTGATCGTTTGCCGCGCACCAAAGATTCACGTTGGGTGGCGGTGGGGCGATTAGACATTAATACCTCAGGTTTATTGTTATTTACCTCAGACGGTGAATTGGCAAACCGTTTAATGCACCCTTCTAATGAAGTGGAGCGTGAGTATGCGGTGCGCACTTTTGGTGAAGTGACCGATGCCTGTATTCAGCGCCTGCGTAAAGGAGTGACATTAGAAGATGGCCCTGCCAGCTTTGATAAAGTCAAACCTGCGGGTGGCGAAGGCATGAACAAGTGGTGGCATGTGTCGCTTGCCGAAGGCCGTAATCGTGAAGTGCGCCGTTTGTGGGAATCTCAAGAAGTGCAGGTGAGCCGCTTGATCCGTATTCGTTACGGTGACATTGAGCTGCCGAAATCATTGCCGCGAGGTGGCTGGATTGAACTGCCTATTGAGCAAGTCAATTACTTACGTCAAACTGCAGGCATGGACCCAGAGACCCGCAGTATTTTGGGCACTGACAAGCACAGTGTGGCTCGTAATAAAGTGCGCGGCGCGAAAATTCGCCGTGCAGTGCGTAAGCATAAAGCCATTGCAGGTAAACCTGCACGCCAACGCAGTTGATACAAAATCAATAGAATTGATTTTGTATGATCGAACCGAAAGACCACATTAAGTGGTCTTTTTTATGAGGTTTATTTTTTCACGATTATTTATATTGATTTTCTCTCAAGTATTTTGCAAGTAAACTCAATGATAACGTCATTCAGCTTGTGTAGTCTTGGATCTTTCATTGAAAATCATCGTTATATTCGAGTTTATTGCCTACCGCAGGCTGTTGTGCAGATACTCCTGCTAGACATTGTGAAGCCATCTGATCTGCATGGATAGCAGGGAATGCCTTAAATTGTCGGGAACATTTTTGGCCATGAGTGCTCTGCGACTTCAAATGACATCCTTGTCTAACAGCCAGCCAAATATCCATATTTGTCGCTCATAGCAGCCATTTTATGGCTTTCGCCTTGAAGTCAAAGGCCACAAATGCATCTACACGGCGTGTAAAGAGAAAAAGCAAAAATCACAAGCTAAAGAAAAGTGTTTCTTCGAGTTGGTGTGTTGATATGGCTGAATATAACACTAGAACAGTATTGTGCGCGCTTTGCATGTTGAGTGTATCAATATATAACGAATAACATCATATGATTACAGTGTGACTATTAATAACTCATTAGAATGACTCATAGTAAAAGTGCGCATGCGCATTTATTCAAATAAGATATAAAATATTTAGCGACTTTTCAATTAATTAAGTGAGCCACAGTCGTCAATAATATGTCTTCTATGGATTACCATGCGCGCTTTGTATGTAATGAATATGTTGTTTATTGGTAACTAAATCAGTGGTTAACCGTTTGGTTTGATGGTAACCTATTGATCATTAATAAAAGAAAAACGCGCATGCGTACTATACAAAGGTTAGGGCAATCACAAGGAATCAGCAATGAGTGATGAAATCGAAGATGTAGAAGAGAGTAAGCTCCCGGAAAGCGGAAAAGTATCAAAAGTAACTCGTGGTGCATTGTCGGCTGTCGGTGGGGCTGTACCCTTCGCGGGTGGTATTTTTTCAGCAATTGTAGGTGCTTGGTCTGAACATGAGCAGGATAAGGTAAATCGTTTCTTCGAGCATTGGGTTCGAATGCTTGAAGACGAGCTAAAGGAGAAGGAAGAAACCATTATCGAAATAATGGGAAGACTCAACCTTCAAGATCAAGCTATTTCAGAACGAGTAGAAAGCCGTTCTTACCAATCACTCGTAAAGAAAACATTTAGGGAGTGGTCTTGCGCTGAAAGTGAAGAAAAACGCGAATACATACGCAATATCCTCGCCAATGCAGCTAGCTGCCAGATTTCTAGTGACGATGTGGTTCGAATGTTTATCGACTGGATTAATATCTATTCAGAAATGCACTTTCAAGTTATTGGTGCAATCTATAACAGTGATGGAATCACTAGAGGCCAAATCTGGAGAAAAATTGGTAAGGGGCAAGTCCGCGAGGATTCGGCAGATGCAGATCTATATAAACTTCTGTTCAGGGATCTAAGCACCGGTAGCATCATTCGTCAGTATAAAGAGCGAGATTATATGGGTAATGTAATATCCAAAACTCCGCAAAGGCGACCTAAAGGTAGTGGCCCTAAGCCACCAGTGTCAGCCTTTGATGAAAATGAAGGCTATGAGCTTACAGCGCTAGGTCAGCAGTTCATACATTACGCAATGACTGATCTGCCAATGAGAATCGAGTTTAATGCCTCGCCAGAATAAAAGCCCTAACAAAGCCAGCCAGAGGGACCAAAAAACCGGCGCTTCGCTCTGGTTTTTCGGCCCCTGCTGGCGGCGTTAAATATCAATCCAAGAGGAAGCATCGATGGAAGAAAAAGAAAAGAAGAAAGGGATGTTCGCTAAAATCGAATCACGCGAAGATGCTCTTAAAACAATTAAAGACTGCGCAATGGGATTTTTTGTTGTTGCAGCCATTCAGGCCGGCCTCGGTTATTTCATAGCACCAAGCCTAATCATAGACGCAGTTCTCTACGCAGTATTAGCTGGCGTTATGTTCAAATGGAATTCACGCGTTGCGGCAGTGTTTCTATTGGTAATCGCATGTTTTGCTGCCTATATGACGATTCTTAATCGCTTAGGTATGGCAGCAGAAGGCGGTAACAATATATTTTTGGCTGCTATTATTCTTTGGGCTGCCATACGTTCAGTCGAGGCAACATTCAAGGTTAATGGCAAGTATGCTGAAGAAAACATTTAACAAGCAAAGGCAGCAACGCCCTACGGGCTGGACGCGCTAACGCGCGCCGCTGCTTTGGGCGTTAAATGTATTTATTGAAGTATGAAGAAGAAAGTTAAATTCTCTATCACAGCAGTTTTAGTGTTTATCTTTCTAGTTGGAGGCACTCTACTTTGGTGGCGGCTATGGATGTATCAAGGATTTATCGGCCCAGTACCGTTTTTACACTGGATTACTGAATCAGATGGTGAGTTCTCGTACGATCTCACGGAATACGAAATGTTTGCGCATTTATTATTGCTAGTTATTGCAATGTGCAGCGTCAAACATTTAACAAATTTAGGCAGGCGACGCGCATAAAGCCGCACGCTCCTGCTAAAGGCGTTATGTTTATAAAGGATTAAAATGAGCGATAAAGTTTTTACTAAGGATTTACAGGGTATTATTACTCATGGCTTCGACTCAATTGATCCCAATGAGAAAGTTGAAATTAACCTAAAAGACTTGATGTATGTATACACTACGCTTCAAGAATATATGCGTTTTTTCCACCAGCCTTCACACTACCAAACATTAGATGATATAGAAGATTTTCTAGGCTCAGTAAATGACCAAGCTGGATTTAAAATACTACATGCAGCAGTTTATGAAAAAATGAGGGGAATGTTCCCTGAACATATTAGTGAGAAATTTGGTGAAGGCATTTTTGATTCAGATGAGCTACCTTTCTATTTCGATGAAAATAGGCGAAAAACATAACAATACGCTTAAATTCGTTCCGGCCCAAAAGACGGCCTCCATTGGACTGCCTTCGGCAGCCGTTTAGCTAAAGCGTTAATTTGAATACCCAGAATTAAGGTGATGATCCTTAAAAAGAGCGCGTTGGAACTCGTAAACACTGCTGCATTTTTTTCTTGTTCTCTTGTTAGTAAAGGGGTTGTTTGTTGTTGAAGAGAGTTGATTGATAATGATTGTACAACAATGGGTTAGCAGTGTACTCTAGCTTAATGATTTGTTTTAAAAAACTGTTTTAAAACATTGGCAGTTTGGACGATTATCCTGCTGCTGTTGAATAAGCTGTTAAACTCATACAATGAAAAAGATCATCATACTAATAATGTTATTTGCAGTGGTGTCATGTGCGAATAACGACTTTAAAATAGGGCAGCGATTTTCAGAGGATAGCCCAGAGTTCTATTTGTCAATTGCCCCTTCATTTTCGCAGCCTTACGAATATGAGTTAAGTGGTGAAAGCTTGGTGGTGCGGGAATACAGCGGCCTTGGCGGCTACGACTGGGGGAAGAGCATTGAAGTATCTAGAGCACAGGTGACACGAGAGCAAAGTGAAAAAATTAGAGAGTTGTCAGTTTCTGCAATAAAAGAAGCACTTCTTGAAGAACAGTCTGGAATCGATGTTGTAGTAATGGATGGCGTTTCTTGGTATTTGCTATCAGATTATGGGTTTGGCTCTTTTTTATCTGCTAAAACAAATAATCCATCTAAATTATTTTACGATCTACAAGAGTACCTAAATGAAATTCTGCCACATGAATAGGCCAAAGATTAACAAGCGCATGTTGTCGGACTGTTTTTCCGCTGCGCTTCAAACCAGCCGCAAAGAGCGGCGTTAGGTACACAAGGAGTTTTGGTGAATTTAAATCAAATTACATTACCCGTTCATGATATGAGTGAATGCACTAAGTTTTATCGTAACCTTGGTTTTACGCAAATAGTCGATACGCCACACTATGCTCGCTTTGAGTGCCCAGAGGGAGACTCTACGTTTTCATTATCTCTAGAAAACGCTGATTTTAAGAGTCACACGGTTATTTATTTCGAACACGAAGAGTTAGATCATTGGGTTAATCAATTAAAACTTAAAGGTATTCAATTCGATCAGGAACCAACGGATGAGAGGTATTTATGGCGAGAAGCTGTTTTACATGATCCGTCTGGTAATAAAATTAAGCTTTATTGGGCAGGTGAAAATCGTCTTAATCCACCTTGGCGTGTCGAAATACGTACTTAACAGCAGTGTTCAAGTCGGACTCGTAACAGCTTGCTCGGTTCCGCTTCGCTTCATATTTCAGCAAGACATTATTCGTTCTTTAGTGAGGTGTTATGTTTTTGAAGAAGCTTCTAGTGCTAGAATTTTGCTTTTTATTGCTTCAGCTTCGGCAGTTATCATTGCGTAGGATCTGATATCGCCGTTGCGCTGGGCATGCATAGCTTGTTCAAGTTTACTGGCATAAAGTTTGTCCAACTTTTTAATGGGATCTTTCTTAAATATCGAAAACATATTCATCAACCTTTAGTTTAATAGCTAAAGTATATACGTTGTGTAGCGTGTTTCGGTTTAAAAAATAATTAACATTAATTAGGACATATATGATGTCCATGCTGGGGTTGGAGTACTGCCTTGCCCCGTGGGTGGCGTTAGGTTATAGAGGGGAATATGGAAGTAAATTTACGTGCTGCAAGGGAAGAAGACGTTCAGTTTCTACTGGATTTGAGAATGATGACGATGGGAGCTTACCTTGAGAATGCAGGTGTCCCATGCACTGAAGAGGAAAATTTGTTTCGAATTAGATACCACTTCGAAGATGCTCAAATAATCGAGATAGGAAATAAAAAGGCAGGCTTATTTAAAACGAGCTACCTAGCAGACAAAAAGCAGTGGTATCTTTTTCAGATCCAAGTACATCCAGAGTTTCAAAATTTAAAAATTGGAAGTGACTTGATTAACAAATTGATATACAGAGCGAAGCAGCAAGATGAGAGTGTAGGGCTGAGCGTGTTAAAGAGTAATCCGGCCTTTAATCTTTATAGAAAACTCGGGTTCAAAGTAGTTGAAGAAAATGAGCATGAGTTTGAATTATTGTTAGAAGCTTAGTACATGGGCCCCCATGTCTGACAAAGCAAAAGATTAACTTAGACGAGGATTAACTTAGACACCCATGATTATTTGCCTAGTTTGCGATTGTAAATTAGGCTTTGAATAGTTGAACAGTCACTGGTGGGTATGTTATGCCAATACCAAGAAAAGCCATTGTTAGTATCGAGGACACTCCTTATTATCACTGTATATCGCGCTGCGTCAGGCGAGCCTTTTTATGTGGTGTTGATGACTATACAGGGCAGTCTTATGAGCATCGACGGGGTTGGGTTGAAGAGCGAATCCTTGAGCTTGGGCAGGTATTTGCTATTGATATT
>NZ_CANMWS010000017.1 GCF_947501665.1 uncultured Shewanella sp.
TTATTAGGATTTGTGGGTAATGAAAGGCTTGATGTTCCTAATGGCTTGGCATTTCATTTGAATGATTATTTGCAGTTAGTGGATGAAACGGGGCGGCTAATTCTTAATAATAGTCGTAATGATAAAAGAGGCGCAATGAGTGAGTCTGCGATGCCGATTTTAAATCGATTGAATATTCCACCTGATAACTGGCTTAAATTAACTAAAGAGTTTACACGTTTATTTAAAGGGCCTGTTGGTCGCTTACAAGAGTTGGATGCTTATTGTGCGCATTTAGAGCGAAAACGACGTCAAGGTGTTGGGAGCTGCCTTCGTTGGCTCGATAGTGCTTAACGGGATTTGATGAGTACTCATTTTTAGCATTTAACCATACCGTTCTTTTATTATGCTGAACAACTTCTGAAAATTAGTTCAGTGATTTACTTTGCATGAAACTCATATAAATCATATTTTTCATAGGTTTAACAATCTTTTTGATGTTAGATTAACCTTTATATTAATGGTAAAGAACGAATAGCAGATCTTGAGGTGTAGATTGTGGGTTACGGCGTTATAAAATTAATTATGGATGTCTTAATTGATTTTTATACCGTTCTTTTATTATGCTGAACAACTTCTGAAAATTAGTTCAGTGATTTACTTTGCATGAAACTCATATAAATCATATTTTTCATAGGCTTAACAATCTTTTTGATGTTAGATTAACCTTTATATTAATGGTAAAGAACGAATAGCAGATCTTGAGGTGTAGATTTTGGGTTACGGCGTTATAAAATTAATTATGGATGTCTTAATTGATTTTTGGAATGACTCATAGTAAAAGTGCGCATGCGCATTTATTCAAATAAGATATAAAATATTTAGTGACTTTTCAATTAATTAAGTGAGCCCCAGTCGTCAATAATATGTCTCGAATGTAATGAATATGTTGCTTATTGGTAGCTAGATCAGTGGTTAACTGTTTGGTTTGATGGTAACCTATTGATCATTAATAAAAGAAAAACGCGCATGCGCACTATACAAAGGTTAGGGCTTTGCCTGGAAATTTGACGATAATCACATGGTTGCATTTGAAAGTGGCCGCATTAGGCTGCATATTGATGGTGAACTCTATGGATGCAATATATGAATAAGCAACACTTAGCTACTAAATTTCAAATGCACTACTATTTCGGCGATGACTCACACACAATGGATGCGTTGGTACGTAATCGTTGTGAAGCAGAAGTTATTGCGATACTTACAGAGATCGCTAAAACACTTGATGAAAATGTCTTGATCGAATGCGAAGCTCACAGAGAGGGTGGACTTCGTGACATATGGCAGCTAGCTAACGCAAACGCTGGAGTTCTTTCTGTTATTGTTGGCATTGCAGCGATAGCCGTCCCTCTGCTACCAAAATCAGATTCAGAATTAGAGCGGCTTCAAAAAGAAGACCTTCGTTTGAGTATAGAAGAGCGAAAATTGAGGATTCAAGCTCTAAAAGCAGAAATAACAGAAGATAAAGTTCAACCTGAAACAGTCACAAAAGTCGCTGAAGTAGTAAATGAAAACTACAAGGTTATTACTCGACGCTCTAACTTATTTAAACATCTGAATACATACAGCAAAGTCACTAAGTTAGGTGTAAATGGTCTCTCATCTGACGGTAGCGAGGTTAGCCCTGAAACCGAGGTAGTACGTGGTAGCTTTAAACGCTTTATCCTAAGTTCTAACGTATTACCAGTTGAAACGGTTGACGAAGCAATTATTGAAATTGTTTCTCCAGTTCTGAAACAGGGTAACTATAAATGGAAGGGTGTTTTTCATGGTGAAACTATAAGTTTCACCATGAAAGACCAAGAGTTTAAACAAGACGTACTAGACGAAAGAATTAGTTTTCAACATGGTTCTGCGATTCAGTGTGCTTTAAACATTCATAGCAAATTAGACGAAGTCGGTGAAATAACAATAACAGGATACTCGGTCGAAACTGTATTAGACAATATCAATGGTCAGCAAATAAGCCAAACATCCCAAGGCTTGGCCTACAGACACAAAAGAACTTTGGAAAAAGGGCAAGGAGACTTGTTCGTAAGCTGAAGAACGCCCCTAACAAGCAATTCAAGACCCTCAACGCGTGGCATTTTTGGTTTGCAGGTGTTTCAGTGGTTATTCTGCTATGCAGAAACTATCATTGTGCGTTTCGGGCTACTTAATCGGGCGTTAGGTAACAAGGAGAGTTATGAGAAATATTCTACTACTGGTACTACTTTCAACTATTTCCTATTCTTCTTTTGCAATAAATGACTTTAAGTGTGTGGTTAAAGAAGTATATAAATTGGATGATTCAGGAAAGTTAATAACTAAAGCTGGCTTTGTAACTCCAGATGTTGGTAGTACCTTTGTCGTTAATCGCCAATCAGGTCAAATTACAGGCGAAAAAATCACTAATACAATGTCTGGCGTTATGCCAAAAGTTTATGATATTTTGCCTAGTGAAAATACTTATAAATCAGTCACCGTTTATCCATACACCATTGATTATATTGAGATCTAGACTTACAAGAAGTCTCAAGAAAAGCCTTTTGTATATAAAGGAGCGTTTGGGGAAGTGATTACTGGTCTATGTACTGTGTCATAGTTACCTAATAAGCAAATAAATCAGGACAAATAACAGTTGGTTTTTGCTCCTGCGTCGCTAATTTTAACCAACTATTTTTCGCCTCTGATTGAGGCGTTAGGCATCTTGGAGAAGTCTTCGAAGTATGGTAAATAAATTAACCAAAAACACCTTCTATAAGTGATTAACTAGAGAGATTAACAGGAGAGATTAACAGCGAGAGATTAACAGGACATCCACGATTATTTCCATGAAGCCAAAGATATCTAGCTAAGGTTAATTTTCGTTGGTAACTTCAGTGAACCTAGCGCTCATCAAAAGTGATGCTGTGAAGTTGCATGGTCTATCTATAGGTCATTTGTTGTGTGGTATTTGCTGAGATCTTGTTTGTTGGGTCGAAATAATCAATTTACAACAATGAGTTATAAATGTATTCTGGCTTAATGATTTGTTTTAAAAACTGCTTTAAAAAACTGTTTTAAACTTAATGATTTGTTTTAAAAAAAGAGTAAGCAGTCTGGAAGATTATCCTGCTGTTGTTGAATAAATGTTTAGGCATCAAAGGATAGAGATGAGCACGCTGAATGTAAGAGTCTTGAAAAAGGAAGACTGGCTAACTTATCGAGCATTAAGGCTTTTATCTTTACAAGACTCCCCTGATTCATTTGGTAGTACTTATGGTTCTGAAATTAAGTTTTCCAATGAAGAATGGCTTTCTCGTCTTGAGCTTGATAATCGGGCTAAATATGCACTGCCATTAATGGCTGAGTTAAATGGAGTTGCAGTCGGTCTCGCTTTTGGGGTACTTCACCATCCATTCGATAAAACGGCTCATATCTATCAAATGTGGGTGTCTCCCAGTGTGCGCGGTCAGGGTGTTGGCAGTTTACTGCTTAACAAAATCATCGTATGGGCAAAAGGCTGTGATGTAGATTACCTTTGTTTAGCTGTTACCACTGTCAATTTAGGTGCGATTTATCTATATAAAACGACTGGGTTTGAGTCTTATGGTTCATTAGAAAAGCTTCGAGAAACCTCAGCGTTGGCTGTTCAACCAATGAGATTGAAATTGTGAAGTCAATGCTGTCACACACGTTTTACCTAGCCTGTTACTTGGCATAAACGCTATAAGGAATTAGCCATGAGGAAAGTCGTTACATTATCCATTTTTAGCCTGTTTTTAGGGGCATGTGTTTCAAATGATGCTGTAGAAGGGGTGGCTGAATCGCCAGTACACTATATAGACTTAACATCAAAGGAGTATAAGGAACGCGTTAAGGAATATTGGGTGGTGGAGACGAGTCAACATCCTAAATATCCCATTAGTGCAGCGAGAAAAAGGGTGTCTGGCTGTGTTGATGTTATTGTCGGTATTAAAAAAGATGGCAGAATGGGTGAGTATAAAGTCAAAAAGTCATACCCTGAAGGGATATTTGATCAATCTGCTATCGCAGTATTAAAGCATTGGAAATGGACATCGACACAAGAAAATACTGATAGCGCACCTGTTTTGACTACCGTTCAGTTAGATTTTATGGTTGATGGGGCTAAAAATAAGAGTGAAGCAGAGACGCTGTGCGGATTTACTCACATTTAGCCCTTTAACCAGCTAAGGCATGATGTGCATTTTGTGAGCTTTAGCCGTCGGGATGGGTGATCCAATCGGGGGCGGGGCGTTTACGCCATTTGGCAAAATGCATTTTGTCCCCTAGGTAAAATTGTCGGTAGGCTTTGATTGGATCGCCTACGATTTTGTATTGATCGGGCATGGCTTGAGCAAATTCGGTTAAGCCTAGATGTTCATATTTGTATTTGTCATCTTTTAAGGTATCCAATACTGCGATAGATTTATGATCATCTCGTTTATCATAACGATAGCGATATTCTTGGTTCAGTGCTCGCGTTAATTCTTTCAGCCAGAGAAAGTTGTCAAATGACGCTTCAACCCAGAGTACACAAGGATGATGAATATGAGTGGAACGATAGGGTGCCACAAAGCCTTTTTTATTTAACGCAGTGCAGAGTATTTGCACGCTTTCAAGGATCATTTTAATCACATGTTGATCGCAATGATATTGAGCGCAGTGTTCAATGTCGTTATCAAGCACGAAAATGTTCATGATTGCCTTCATCCTTGGGCTGATTGAAAATGATGCCAACTTTTAGTATACCAATAAATAAACCGAGTGATTTTTTACATCAGGTTTTTATTGACTGGGTTTTATTGTTTATTTATCTTTTTTTTGTGTCTCTTTGCTTTTTGACCACTATCGACAAATACTCAAAGTGTTCATACTGTTTTCATCTGTTAAGTCAATATATTTATATGGATTTAATCTGTTGTTATGTCTAAATTTTATTTCCTTTTAACGTTTTATCGATATTGCTAACAGGTTTATTTGCTATTGATTATTCATCGACGGGTTATAGGGAGATAGCTATGTTGTCAAGTGGATTACTATATCGTTGGTTGTTACATGTCTTTATCGCTTTTATATGCGTGTTCAATTCCCCTTTAATGGCTCGAAATTATCTTATTGATGCGGATAAGCAGCATATTTTTGGTGAAGATGCTTTTACCTTGATAGAGCACCCCACTTCCGCTAATGATGCTCCTCGTAGCGAGCCAAGTTATACTCAGCTTGCCATTGCACCAGGGGATCCTAACTATCTGTACGCAGCAACCTTAACCCACGGTATTTTGGCGTATCAATATCAAGAAGTCGATAAAATAGAAGGGGGGTTTGATGAGGCTCCCATAGCGGCGGTTTCAGCATCCGTGTTTGAAAGTACTCGAAATGCGTTAAATGGAAAATGTAATGAGGCGAATCCGGGGCAAACGCCAGGTGAGAGTTGCCATGGCTCTATTGGTATTGCATTTCATTACGATCCCATTGCAATCAATCACCATACGAATACTGCAGGTAAGGTTTTTATGTACTTAGCGCCGACCGTGGTACTTGATAACAGTGGTGGCAGAAACTTTTTTCAAAATATTATTCGATTGAGTGATGATGATGGCGATAGGATCTGGGGAGAAACCATCGCAGATGGGAATGAGGTCAATGAAGTTCGCCAAGTTATTGCTGAGTCGTTAAGTGTCTCACATCATCAAATTCAGCAACTGCATGTTAGCGGTAATGCATTATTTATTTCGCTAGGCTCTAGAGGTGACATTCAAACCAATGAGCAAGCTTATACGGCGTCGATATTATTCATTGAAAATTTACTTGAGCTGAATGACACCAGTACAGCAAACACTGCTTGGTATGACATTGGAGGGCATATCGATCCGAATAATTTTGATAGTCACGAAGATTATTTAAATGCATTACTACAGGAACATAATAAAGATATTCAAATTTTTACCAGTAGTGAGCCACATAAAATCCGCAATTATGTTCAAGGTTTACGTAATCCTTTTGGTATCGCCACAGATGAACTCGGTGATATTTACACTTCAATGCATGCGGTGAATGATGCCTCATCGCTGACTTTTTTGTGTCCGAATCCAACGGCTGTTGATGGTACCCCTAGAGATCAGCTTTATAAACTTGTTCGCGGCATCGATTATGGCTGCCCTAAAAGTAATACCACTGTAGGGGATTGGCGTGATGTGCAAAGTACCCATGAGAGTGTTATTCAAGCCATTGCACTGGGAGTGATTGAACCGGATCCTGCTAAGCAGGGGCGTCCAGTTTTAATGCTTGAATATGATATGGATAAAATTCCGCCGAGTGGTCTCGATTTTGTGACGGCCAGTGGCAATTATCATCAAAGTGCTGTCATGGGCAGCTGGAGTGTGCAAAATGCGGTGTTTTTATTAAATCAAGATCAGGGAGAATGGTCATTAGAAAAGCTGATTTCCAGTGGTGCCCATCAACCGCAAAGTACTAAATTTTTAAATGGCATGTTAGATGTTCTGACCGATCATAATGGTGATTTGCTTATGGCGTCACATAGGGGGGAGTTTGGCGGTAATGTGGGCTCGGGGATCTGGTATGTCGATGTGGAAAATGATCTGGTAAATAATCAAGTCCCCCTGTTCAGATACAGCCATATTGTTGATCATACTGTTATGATTGGCGGTTCTTTTTCTTTCTTTCCTGCTTGGCATGATGGCGATGAGCAAGATGCGATGAATATGACTTTCTCTATCGTCAATGCACCGACTTGGCTTGAGATTAATACGCAAACAGGTGAAATTTTTGGGACTCCTGCTTGTGGCGATCAAGGTAATGCAGAAAACATTTATTTTGAAATATCAGATGGTATGGCAAGCACATCATCACCAATGTTTACTCTCACTGTGGTGGGTGAGCAATGTACTCCTAAGATGGAACATGGCGTGTTAATCAATGTGAGCAATCACTGGCAAACGGTCAGCTTAAGTCACGATTACGATAATATGGTGGTGGTAGCTACGCCTGTTTATACATTGAGTCATGTTGCTACCGTGCCGCGGATCCGCAACGCTACTGGTAATCAATTTGAGATCATGGCGCAAGACATTAATCAAACGGGAGAGGCGATATCGGTAACATTAAGTTATATGGTCGTGGAGGAAGGGATTTATACCCAAGAGGAGCATGGTATAAAAATGGAGGCGCAAAGAGTCACGGCCAGTTTAACAGGACATAAAGATATCTGGGAAGCTGAAACGCAAACCATGTTAAACAATACGGATTATATAATGCCTGTGGTGATTGGCCAAGTTATGACCTATCAAGATACTGAGTTTTCATACTTTTGGAGTGCAAGCAATGGTGGTAAGAAAGATCTTGGCTTGCCAACAGAGATAGCCTTTATCGCTGGAAAAGGGACTAGCACCAGCAGAGGAAGCCGCTTAGCAGAAGATGTGGGTATTATCATTATTGAGTCTGGACATTATATCGCTGAAGGGCTTTATTTTACTGCGGCAATCGGGGCTGATATTGTGAAAGGTATCGCGAATGGCGGGGAGTATCTTTATGTTACGGGGGAGGGCAGTCATGCTGTTGCTTCGGTCATGGGATTAGATGGCGCCGATGGGGGTTGGGCAGTACTCAATGGCTTACCAGGAAGTCCTGAGGGGACGCTGTCACTGACAATTGATGAAAGTAACAGTAAAAGAACACATAGCTCAGCAGAACGTATAGGTTATGTATTGTTTCAATGAGTTGTTAAAATAAAAAGGAGCTTATGGTCAATCATTATGATTGATAGAGTGTTTTATTCCTCTGGAGAGACGAGGATAAATTGAAGTGGGTAAACGTTGAGAGTCAATGCGGTGCCACTTTCTTAGAGATATACCAGTTAGACGTTAAGATGCCTGTTTTCAGAGCCTGTAAAAGTGCCTAATTCAAGGCGTACTCTTTTGCAAGAAAAGGGGCCAAAATGCTTATTGCCTTTTAAGGTGATACAACGCAGAAGTCCGTGCTTTTACAGACTCCCAAAGGGCTGGCCTCTTTTATATGTAAAAGCAAGGCCTTTTATACTGCGTGACTGAACATCAGCTTAGAATGACTAGGGGGCGTTGACCCCTTAGCCCCCATTGTGATTACTTAATCTGTTTTAGATTTTCTGTTTACTTTGCTCTTGTTTTTCACGTGATGAATACTTATTTAAAGATTGTGTTAACTGTATTCAAATGATCCATGGCAGTGGCTTTTATTCAGCCATGTTTACAATGAATAGCTTAATAATATTGTCTAATCCATTGCTAATGTTAATGGCTAATCCTTTAGGGGTAATACTAATATTAACTATGATATCAACAGGAAAGAGGTTAGTATTTACTAACCTCGCTGTTTATACTCACTTTTGTTAATGGCAATGATATTTCACCTGCGAAAATGCCAAATGACATGTCAAAAATTCATTATGCTGCTGAAGTCATATGGGTCGTTTGGCTTAATCATCTTGGACTATATTAATGTGATTTAAACAGCCGGAATTGGCTGTTAGCCATGGTGAACCTGCTAATTTTATATTTGACTTGTGGTTGTGATGAGGTATGACTAAATTGTGATATTACCATTTGAGGTAAGTTTGTTTCATAGAAGGGGTGCAAATTGACTTGGCCTATTGTGTATGGGATTGAATGTATTCGTCGCCGATAATGACATCATTAAGTCTTAAAACACCTTATTAATCGTATTTAGATGGATGACGTTTGTTAATATCCAGTGTATTCACCTATCAGGAGTGGAGGATATCGACATATTAATGACAATGACATTTTATTAAGTTGAGCATTATTTGAAAAGAAGAATGAGCATAGTGAATAGTTCGCTATGGGGTTAGACTCAAACTACACTATATTTCGGGATCTAAAATATAGGATATTTAGAAAATGAAAACATGTCGCTTCATCATTACTTTTATTGCAATGGCAATAAGTATTTCAAGTTATGCTAATGAGCAGCAGCTTGCAATGGGATCAGCAGAATGTGCATCCATAAGTTCTGATAAGCCATTCACTTTAGTATTGAAAAAAGGAAGTATACTTCCAGATACTATTATTGATTGCGTTAATAAAGCGAAAATACAAAGTGCATGGATACAGGCAATTGGCGCGCTTAAGAATGTTGATTTGGCATATTATAATGCCAATAGAGAAGACTTTGATCATAAATTGTTTAACACCGAGATCTATGAATTGGTCTCATTTACAGGCAACATAGCTTTACGAGATAGCAAGCCTTTTTTACACGCTCATCTTATTTTAAGTGATAGTAATTACAATACACTAGGCGGTCATCATCAACGTTCAGAGGTTGGAGTGACTTTTGAAGCAATGATTGCTCCTGTTGACGCTCATCCAGTGCGATATCAAATAAAACCAAATAATCCACTTTGGTTGATCCGCTCACCAGAAAATTCAGCTAATGATAATCGTTGAGAAGAATTATAAAATAAATACTTGTCGATAAGCTGGAGGCTATATCAGAGGCTTTTATGGCGTGAGTTAGCGATTGATTGCTTTTTCTTTAATCCAAGCTGGGGTCAATTCCTCGTTGATTGCGGTGTAGAAGTATTAAAAGGAACATGTTTACAGACAAGATAAAGTGCTTATTAACCTGAACTCGGGATAATGAGTGTCAAAGAATATTGATAATTCATTTAAAATCAATATTTTAAGTTAAGTCCCGTTATTCTTTATTGTTTAATTTGGCTAAATACCGCTATTAAGCGGCGCTGCTTATCCCGAGTTCAGGTTTATTATTTTATTCATGGCCAAACTGTATGATATTTTTTGATTTTTGAATCGGGTCATTTTACTAACAAACCCGTTTTCGCATAAATGACTGTATTGTCAATGTCACCATTTGGCAGTAAACGATGGTTATATAACTGACCTTCAAATTGATAACCACAGCGCTGAGCCACAGACAAACTTTTCACATTTTTATCAGATGCCTTAATTAGAAATAGAGTCGGTAGAATTTAGCGTTCAAATATTATCTTTTGACCGTGACGTCAGGCTGAATGAGTTTATTACTAGTACAATATAAATGATAATTAGTGAAATCAATGTTAAGTGGTTGACTATTTGTCTTTAAAAAATACAAATTATTTTGTCCTAGTTTTTTCTTTTATAATGAAAAAATTTGATGGCAATTATTGGCGTCGAATAAGTCTCTATTTGGCTGAAAGCGATATGTTCATATTCAGGCACTCATTGTTGGGTGCTTATATTTTGGACTACTTGAGGACTCTTATTTACGGATCTAAATGCAACGATATTAACAGGCAGACAGTGGGCGAGGTGTCATCTGTTTGAAAGTCGTGCTCGCGTTTTTTAACTAGGGGACGGAAGAATGCTCATTCTTTTTGTTGGAAGCTGATATAGACTTTGATTAATCACATAGTTGTTAGCAGTCTCATTAGTGAAAGACAAGTGGTTTGAATTACGCGAAAATGGCGTTTAATCCACTACTCAGAGATACACCGGAAGTAGATGAATCATTACAATGGGATTGCCATTTGAATAAATGGCAATAAAGTCCATGTACAAAGCGGCGTGCATTATTTTTTGCTTCGCGTTTTTTACTCTGTTGAGATAGTGATAATAACGGTGCCCATCGGGAAGGTGATGTTACCAAAAGTAATAACAACTTTCGTGGCGCTTGCTGGCGTACTGATGGAATTACCAAGGGGCGTTGATTCTGTAATGTTAAGTTCTACTGGCTGTCCAAGCGGAGTATTATCTTGCCAATATTGCGCTAAGGCAGTTGCAGAGCCGCCCGAGACATTTTCAACTAGCAAACGATAACCATGGATCCGATCATTTTCTGTTACCTGAGCCGTTAATGATGACGCGCCAGCTCTAAACTCTGTAATGGAGAAGACTGCTTGAGAAATGATATTGGACATATTTTGCCTCTATAGGTAATTGATATGAAAAATTTAAATTATTTCAAAATGAGTATAGAACATTTCTGCTTATGTGGATTTATGGGTTGTTTTGTTCTTAGCATCCTCATTGAAACATGAAACATGAAACATGAAACATGAAACATGAAACATTTGAATTGATCTATGAATGTAATCGCGTTTTTGATCGGAGTGATAAAGGATACTCACTCTTTTTGTTGGATGTAGTCTGAATGGCCGAAAGGAGCATGTACCGAACGCTTAATCAAGTGTGAAAATGAATAAAGCTAAACCAGTGATGGGATATAGCTTTGAACAAGATAGTAGCCCATCGACTTGCTTACACCAATGAAGGATGAATGGTTGATCATTAAAGAACAGTCGACTAAATGCAAATAGGCATGTTGAGTTTTGGTTATTTTTTCTGGATTATTAGTGACAAAAGAAGAACGCTTGATCCCAAAGTTAATCATGAATAAATTTAAATCACTTGAGGATGAGAAAGTGACTTAAATTAACGAGTGACATTTATCATGCGTTTTGCAAAGCCAGATAAAAAATAGAAGCTGGTGATCACGTCTATTCCGCTAGGTGGCAAGATTAATATTGCTACCTACATTCTAATCTCGTCATTTGGATAAAAGTATTGATAAAGTCGGGGATTGGTATGTTGAAATGGACGCCTGCTATCCATGCAGGTCAAATACTTGCTGTGTGTCACAGAGGTATCTGCACAAACCCCGCTGGAAGCGTTAAGTATCCATGAACCCAACACCTCAAATACATTGAATCAATAGCAGATAAACCTAAACAAAAATGTAGGAGCTTCATTTGAAGATTGAATGAAGCCTTAGACTTTGGCTAAAAAGTGCGACTATCAAACACTTTGATTTCTTGTTAAAATCATCGCCTTTGATTTTGGTTATGGATTTTTGACTTGACTTCGCATTCGGACCCTCATTCTGGCTCACATTCTGAGCGCGCTAACGACCATGGCGCTGACACTCATTCTGACTCATCGTCTGGTTTACCTTCTAAATCGGCTGCTGAGAGTACGCCGACAGCGCCTGCTGAGCATCATTCGCCTCATCCGTTATCGGCAGCCTTTTTAAAGACCTGTTATCAAGCCGATGCGGCCCGTATTAGAAAGCGTCTGTTTCGATTAAACAAAGGGCCTCATTCTGCTAATAGAAAAGGAAAGGGTAAACAGAAAATAAAAAGTCAGCATGTTCATACCAAAGAAGGTAAAGACAATGCCGATAGTAAGGCTGTTGCGCAACAAGCTGCGGCGAAAAAGAATGAAGAGCGTCAAAGACTGACTGAGCAAGCGTTAAAAGCCCGTGAAAAGGTTGAGCAGCGCCTTGCTCGTCGCCCTCGAATTGATTATCCCGAAAATTTGCCTATTTCACAAAAGCGTGAAGACATTGCCGCTGCGATTGCTGCTAATCAAGTGGTGATTATTGCAGGGGAAACCGGTTCAGGTAAAACGACTCAGCTACCTAAAATTTGTTTGGATTTAGGCTTAGGAACGCGAGGCTTGATTGGTCATACTCAGCCTCGGCGCTTGGCGGCGCGCAGTGTGGCCTCTCGTATTGCAGAGGAAATGAAAACGCCTTTGGGTGAGGCGGTGGGCTTTAAGGTCCGCTTTGCCGATGCCATTAAGCCTGAGTCGTATATTAAACTCATGACCGATGGGATTTTATTGGCTGAGCTGACCTCCGATAAATTTCTTGATCAATATGATGCGATTATTATCGATGAGGCCCATGAGCGCAGTCTCAATATTGATTTCATTTTAGGTTATTTAAAGAATGTATTAAAGAAACGCCCCGATCTAAAAGTGATTGTGACCTCGGCCACCATTGATGTGGCGCGTTTTTCTAAGCACTTTAATGATGCGCCTGTGATTGAAGTATCTGGGCGAACTTTTCCGGTTGAAACCCGTTATCGGCCTTTAGTGTCAGATAATGAGACCGATATGGACATGATGGATGGCATTTTTGCTGCCACCGATGAGTTGGTGAATGAAGGCTTAGGGGATATTCTGATTTTCTTAAGCGGCGAGCGTGAAATTCGTGATGTGGCGGAGCAGCTCAATAAACGTCAGTACCGTGATACGGAAATTTTGCCTTTATATGCGCGTTTATCCTATGGCGAGCAATCAAAAGTGTTTAATAGTCATGTGGGCAGGCGCATTGTACTGGCAACGAACGTCGCAGAAACCTCTTTGACTGTGCCGGGGATCCGTTATGTGATTGATCCCGGTTTTGCCCGCATTAGCCGCTATAGTTATCGTACTAAAGTGCAACGTTTACCCATTGAGCCTATCTCTCAAGCCAGTGCCAATCAGAGACAAGGCCGCTGTGGACGTGTGGCGGCAGGCGTGTGTATTCGCTTATACAGTGAAGAGGATTTTAATCTTCGTTCTGAATTTACCGATCCTGAAATTCTGCGTACCAACTTAGCCTCGGTGATTTTAAAGATGTTGGCTATTGGCCTTGGGGACATTGAGCATTTTCCGTTTATACAGGCGCCAGATCCCCGTTACATTCGTGACGGCTTTTTGTTGCTTGAAGAGCTAGAAGCAGTGCACAAACAGAGCCAAGGGCTGAAACTGACACCTTTAGGCAAGCAGCTGGCGCATATTCCTGTGGATCCTCGATTGGCGCGAATGGTCATTGAGGCCAATAAAAATGATTGCTTACATGAAGTCTTAGTGATCGCCTCGGCTTTGTCGATTCAAGATCCACGTGAGCGACCCATAGATAAACAGCAAGCGGCGGATCAGGCGCATCAGCGTTTTATTAATAATGAGTCAGATTTTATTTCATGGCTCAATTTGTGGGATTTTATTAAAACCAGCCAGCAAGAATATAGCAGTAATCAGTTTCGGCGACAGTGTAAGAAAGAGTTTTTAGCTTACTTGCGCGTGCGAGAATGGCAAGATTTGTATGCCCAGCTTAGACAAGCCACACATGATTTGAAATGGAAACTGAATACGGCGAATACTGAGATTAACTACGAGTTATTGCATCGCGCTTTACTGACTGGTTTACTCAGCCATATTGGGTTTAAAGATAAAGACAAGGAATACTTGGGGGCTCGCAATCGTAAATTTTTTGTGTTTCCCGG
Source organism: uncultured Shewanella sp. (assembly GCF_947501665.1). Classification (GTDB taxonomy): domain Bacteria; phylum Pseudomonadota; class Gammaproteobacteria; order Enterobacterales; family Shewanellaceae; genus Shewanella. The sequence goes on from NZ_CANMWS010000017.1 coordinate 14,093, forward strand.
TTCGCCTTTGGCTAAAAAGGGTCCCAAATGGGTGATGGCGGCAGAGCTGACGGAAACGTCTCGCTTATTTGCTCGTTGCTGCGCGAAAATCCAACCTGAGTGGATAGCTGACTTGGCTGGGCATTTAGTGAAAAAGAACTATCTTGAACCGCATTTCGAAGCCAAACAGGGCAGTGTGGTGGCCTTTGAAAATCAAGTGCTTTATGGGCTGACAGTCTTGAATCGCCGTAAAATCCAATATGGACCGGTGGATCCAGTGGAAGCTCGGGATATTTTTATTCGCAGTGCGTTGGCAGAAGGCCAATTGAAGACTAAAGAAGCGTTTTTCATTAACAATCAAAAGCTACTGTTAGATATTGAATCATTGGAGCATAAGTCTCGTCGCCGCGATATTTTGGTGGACGAGCAAGTGCTGGTGGACTTTTATCAGTCTAAAGTGCCCGATGGCATGTATAACGCCGCGTCTTTTCATCGCTGGTGGAAAAAAGCCAAACAGCAAGAGCCAGAGCGACTGGATTTTGAACGCGATAGTTTGATGCAGCGCTGTGACACTCATGTGTCGGCACTAGACTTTCCTGAGCGGTGGCAAAAAGGCAATTTGAATTTATTGGTTAGTTATCATTTTGAGCCATCTGCGGTTGATGATGGGGTGTCGGTGCACATACCAGTAGCCTTGATTAATCAGGTGGATGACAGCGACTTTGACTGGCAAGTTGCAGGGTTGCGTGAAGAGAAAGTTGTGGCCCTTATTCGGTCTTTACCTAAAACCTTAAGGCGTAATTTTGTGCCTGCGCCCGATTATGCTCAGGCTTGTATACAGGCAATGATACCGTTTGATTTACCCTTGCTAGATGCCATGTGTAAGCAGTTACTGCGTATGAGTGGTGTACGCATTGAACCTCATGATTTTGATCTTGCCCAATTGAGCAAACATTTGAAGGTGAACTTTAAGGTAGAGGGCAATAAAGGCCAGTTATTGGCGCAAGGGCGAGAATTATTACCGCTAAAAGACAGCATGCAAGGGCAAGTATCTCAAGCTATTCGTCAAGTGGCGGATGCAGGAATTGAACAAGATGCCCTCACTACGTGGTCATTTGGTAAGTTGCCTAAGCAATACCAGCAAAATAAGGGTAATTTTGAGGTAAAAGCCTTTCCGGCGTTAGTGGCCCATAAAGACAGTGTTTCTATCAAATTATTTGATGATGAACATGAGGCGGATAAAGAGCATTCTGCGGGGTTAAAAACATTACTGCTGCTTAATATTCCCTCTCCTGTGAAATATTTACAAAAGAGTTTGCCTAATAAAGCCAAGCTTGCGATGTATTTTAATCCTTTTGGTCAGGTGCAAGTGTTAATCGATGATATTTTATCGGCCGCAGTACAACGTTTATTGGACGAAAAAAAGCTGGATATTCGTGATGAGGCCAGTTTTGATGCTGCAAAGGATTGGGTACGCCAAGAGTTGAATCCCACGGCTGAGAAAATCTCCCTCGATGTAGAAGCCATTTTGACTTTATATCAAAAAGTGAAGAAACGCTTAAAGGGGAAGATCAGTCTCGATATTGCTTTTGCCATGAGCGATATTCATGGGCAATTAGATAAGCTGGTGTTTAAAGGTTTTGTCCAAAGCTGTGGCTGGCAACGTTTGCCTGATGTGCTGCGGTACTTAAAGGCGATTGAGAATCGTCTTGATAAGTTGCCTGTGGATCCAAACCGTGACAGGTTGCATATGCACAGCATAAGCAAGGTACAAGCACAATTGGATGCCCAAGTGGCAAAATTGACTAAAAACATGCCCGAATCTGAAGTATTAGTGGAGGCGAGATGGATGATTGAAGAGTACCGTGTTTCTTGTTTTGCGCAAATTTTAGGGACGGCTTATCCTATTTCGGAGAAACGGATTTTGAATAAAATTGCCGAAAGTTAAGGCGGATTGATTAAAATAATGTGAAGGTGAAAGCGTGAATGATTGTTTAGGCAGCCATTCTGCTTTCATTCTCTATATTGATTTTCGTTATTGTCAATTCTATGTGTGCCTGTTCTATACTTTAAAAGACATTCCTTTATCCTAAAGACACTATGACACCTAAGTCATTAACTGTACTATCCCCTACTGCTATTTTAGGTTACGGCTTTCCTTTATCCTCGTTTGAGCGGGGCATGGCGATGAAGCCCGATGTGATTGCCGTTGATGCAGGCTCAGTGGATCCTGGCCCGTTTTATTTAGGCTCAGGTAAGTCTTTTACTGATAGGGCCGCGGTTAAGCGAGATTTACTGCAGATGATCATTGCGGGCGTGCAAGCAAAGATCCCTGTTATTGTGGGCTCTGCAGGGGGCTCAGGTGCGAAAGCACATTTAGATTGGACCCTTGAGATTGTGCAAGAGTTACTTGTAGAACAAGGTATTACTGCGAAGCTTGGCGTTATTACTGCTGATATTGATAAACAAGCTGTTATCAATGGAATTGAGAGTCATAAAGTGACGGCCCTGGCAGGTTTAGCGCCACTTGTGAAAGAAGAGGTTGAAGCGACAACATCAATTGTTGCTCAAATGGGGGTTGAGCCTTTTATTGAGGCATTAGATGCTGGATGTCAGATTATTTTGGCTGGAAGGGCTTATGATCCTGCTGTTTTTGCTGCTCTTCCGATAAAGTGTGGCTTTGATGCAGGCCTTGCTATTCATATGGGCAAGATTTTAGAATGCGCTGCTATTGCGGCTGAACCGGGATCTGGCGCAGATTGCGTGGTGGGGGTGATTGATCAATCTGGTTTTACGCTTATTTCGTGCAGTGATGAAAGGCAATTTACTGAAGATTCCGTTGCTGCTCATACTTTATATGAAAAATCGAACCCTTACCTGTTACCAGGGCCGGGTGGATATTTAGATTTAACCCAAGTTGTGTTTAGTGCGTTAGGCAATGGACAGGTGCGTGTGACGGGAAGTCGTTTTGTTAAAGATGATATTTATCGAGTCAAATTGGAAGGAGCGCGGTTACAAGGTTATCGAACGGTGAGTATTGCTGGGATCCGCGATCCGATCATGATTAATACAATTGATGATATTTTAACAACGATTAAAGATAAAATGTGCACTCGAATGGAAGAAGATACCGTTGAAGCTTTTATTGATTTTCACGTATATGGTAAGAATGGGGTGATGGGACAACAAGAACCCATGAAAATAACTCAAGCGCATGAATTAGGAGTGGTTATTGAGGTGGTTGCCAGTGAACAAGCCATTGCCGATAGTATGTGTAGTTTGACGCGTTCAACCTTATTGCACTTCGGTTACCCTAACCGCATTGCTACAGCAGGAAATTTGGCGTTTCCTTTTTCGCCGTCAGACTTAAGTGCTGGTCCTGTCTATTGTTTTTCTATGTATCATTTAATTGAAATGCAAGATTTTTCCTTTTTTAAATTGAAGGTGATTGAGTCATGAAAAAGGTATTAACTGAGCTGGCTAAGGTGATCCGCTCTAAAAACTGCAGTCCATTTGAATTAACATTGGATATTATTTTTAATCATAGAGTTGATTATGATGTTTTAAAAAAGACACAGCAGATTAATGATGAGCTTATTGCAAATTTATATAATATTTCTGTCGAAGAGGTTAAATCGATTATTTATTTTGAACCTGCAAAATCAATAAAAATTGTTCTTAACAGAATTCAACCATCCGGTAGTCAAGGAGATAATGATGTTTATGGGGCGCAGCAGCATGCACCATTATTAGCAATTACTCTTGATGTTTAATATTATTTTTTCTATTTTTATTAAAAATTTTTTGTATCGATAATTTTACTTATATTTTACTAGTAATAGATATTGTATTTTTTATTCTCAATCATTTTTATGACTTTCTTATAATTAATGATAATCATTGTTGTTTATATTTCATTCAATAAGTAGTATTAAAGTCGTAATGATCCATAATGATTGATATTGTCACTTTACTATTTAAAATAAATGATATTGAAATCATTGTAACGGCTTATATTCTGTTTTTTCATTATTTTTAACTTACTTTTCAACTTCAATTATTTGGGGGTTATTTTAATTTTTTGATTTTATAGGTTATTTGATTTATTAGCAAAAGTTAATGTTTTATGTTTGACAAGTTTACTCTCTGTACTAGCCTTAGATCGAAATACTGCTGTAAAACATATCGAGAATATGTTTTTTCTTAACAAAGTATTTGAAGATAGGTAAATACCTTGATCATTTGTCTGATTGGGTGAGGGGAATATAATTTTAATATTTCATCTAAAATAAAAGTATTGTTATTTCAATTATTGATGATTTGAAAAAGTATATTGTTCATTGCTTCACTCAATGATGGTCAGTTTTTAAATTTATATTTATAAGGATATTTAAATGTTTAAAAAAAGTATTATCTCTTGTTCAATATTAGGGCTCTTCTCTTTCTTACCTTCGATTACATTTGCGGCTACACAACTTGACTTACGTAATAATCAAACGCAATTATTACATGTTAATGCAGATAAAAGTGATTTAAGAAGCCTACTTAATTTTACTAAGAATGATAATCTAGATTTAATCAAGCAACGTACCACCACAGCCAATATCACTCATAGCCGTTATCGCCAGCTGTATCAAGGGCTACCTGTTTGGGGACACCATGTCTTAGTGACAACTGATGATGCCCAGCAGGTAGTCGCGTTACATGGGGCTTTATTGCAAGGTATCGACAAAGATGTGAGCACTCAAAGTATACAAAATAATAAAATGCAGGCTAAAGCGGCACTGGTTAAGCAGCAAAATGCATTAAAAGCACAATATCCTGAAGTAAAAAGCTGGGTATTTGAAAATGCGATCAGTGAGAAAGTGATTTATTTAAATGAGCGTAATCAAGCTAAGTTGGCTATTTATGTGTCGTTTTTTGCCGATGCAGCGAAAGGAGGCCATCCTACTCGACCAACTTACATTATTGATGCCACAACGGGGAAAATGATTGAGAGTTATGATGGTTTAGCGTTTGCTAATGGGACAGGCCCAGGTGGTAATGCAAAAGTGGGTCAATATCATTATGGCACTGATTTCCCTGTATTTGATATCATTGATGTGGACGGTACGACTTGCCAAATGGAAAACACCAATGTGAAAACTGTGGATTTAAACCATGGCACATCGGGCACATCTGTTTTTGAGTTTGGTTGCTATGAAAATACCAAGAAAGAAATTAATGGCGCTTATTCTCCGCTTAATGATGCGCACTTCTTTGGTGGAGTGGTGTTTGATATGTTTAATGATTGGTATCAAACCGCGCCACTCACTTTTCAGCTAACAATGCGGGTTCATTACTCAAATAATTATGAGAATGCTTTTTGGAATGGCTCTTCCATGACGTTTGGTGATGGTAGAAATACTTTCTATCCACTCACATCGCTGGATGTGTCTGCTCATGAAGTGAGTCATGGGGTAACCGAGCAAAATTCTGGGTTAGAATATGAGAAGCAGTCAGGTGGCATTAATGAGTCATTTTCTGATATTTCCGGTGATGCCGCCGAGTTTTACATGAAAGGCACTAATGACTTTATGGTGGGAGCGGATATTTTTAAAGCGGCAACGGGGGCGCTACGTTATTTTGCCGATCCAACCTTAGATGGCCGCTCTATTGGGCATGTGGATGACTATTACGATGGATTGGGGGTGCACTATTCCAGTGGAGTCTTTAATCGCGCTTTTTATAATTTAGCTACCACTGCTGGTTGGGATACGCATAAGGCATTTGATATCTGGGTCAAAGCCAATTTGGACTATTGGGGGCCACTGACCAATTTCCAACAAGGGGCTGAAGGCATTTTAGATGCCGCTATGGCACTTAAAGATACTAATCCGAATTTTGACTATCCTGCTGCTGATGTGCGTGATGCATTTGCTGTTGTGGGGATTGATTTGGTGATCCCCGATGAACCGGTCGCCGATTTTTCATATAGTAAAGAATTTTTAACGGTGAGCTTTACTGATCTGAGTTCAAGCCCAAATGGCAGTATTAGCACTTGGGCATGGGATTTTGGTGATGGCGGCAGCTCTGCAGTGCAAAACCCTGTTTATACTTATGCTGGAGGAGGGATTTATCAAGTGGGCTTGACAGTGACTGATGTCGATGACCGCTCACATTCAGTCACGCAAACGGTCAATGTCGCCTCTACACCTGATTACTGCTCTGCTGCAGGTGGTTCAAATAGTTATGAGTGGATAAGTGGTGTCAGTGTTGGAAGCTTTAGTAACAGCTCAGGTGCCAGTGGTTATACCGACTTTACTGGGCAAATTATCGATATGACTAAAGGGACTGAGTACACCATGGCGTTAACTCCAGGCTATTCGGGGGCATCTTATACTGAAACTTGGCAAGTTTGGGCCGATTTAAACCAAGATGGTGATTTTGATGATGCAGGTGAGCAGCTCTTTAGTGGTACTGCGAGTAATACGGTTACAGGTACCTTAACGGTTCCAGCTTCAGCAATGACAGGAGCAACCGTTATGAGAGTGGCTATGCAGTGGAACTCTTCCGTATCGGCTTGTGAAAGCTTTAGCTGGGGAGAAGTGGAAGACTATACCCTTAATGTTTTGTAATGTGATTGGTTAAACAGTAAGGTCGATAAGTGTGCATTACCTGCTTTTCACTGTTGAAGTCAAAGAGGTGGATTGCAGGTGAGATAATCCTTGTCAATAGCGTTTATAAAAAAGGAGGCTCATTGTGAGCCTCCTTTTTCATTCAAGTGCTGTTTTTTTACTTATGCTGCTTGAATGTGTTTCTTTTTTACCTTCATTTTTGCCTGTAGTTCTTCAGCTGAAAAATCATCGACATTAATGGATTTCATACGACCTATTTCTGCTTTTTCCAATAAGGCTACTTCATCCTCAGATAAGACCCCCAGCGCTTTACCTTCTGCTGCTACTTTATCTAACCACATGAAAGGTAGTCGCTTATTTGCAGCTTTACAGACTTTATCAAATAATGGTTCTGCTGCCAGAAGATCTTTAAAGGTTTCCTCTTGTACTCCAATAGGATTATTCTCATGGGCCTCAAAATATTGGCCATTCCCTAAACGGTCGCGACTGGCACAAGGCGTTTGCATAATGGCGGCAACCTTACCATCAAGGGCGTCACTTGGACGACTTAATGGACGACCAAAGGGGAAAATGACTAGACGCAGTACACGGCCCAATCCCATTGGGAAGTTGTCTAATAGTTCATCAAGTGAGGTTTGCAGTTTATGCAATGAATCTTCTACAGCCCATTGAACAAGCGGTAAATCTTCTGTTTTACGTCCATCGTCATGGTAACGCTTAAGCGTGGCAGAGGTTAAGTATAATTGACTTAATAAATCCCCTAGACGCGCTGAAATCCGTTCCTTGCGTTTTAGGTTTCCGCCTAATGTTGCCATAGCTAAATCAGACAGTAGTGCTAAGTTCGCACTAAAACGATTCATATGTTGATAGTAACGTTTCGTTTTATCAGAATAGGGCGCATTAGAGAAACGACTTGAGGTTAAGCCTAACCAGAAACTGCGTACAAAGTTACTTGCTGCGAAACCCATGTGACCAAAAATAGCCGCATCAAAGTCATTTAAGCCTTTATTGGCATCGGGATCAAAGGCTGATTCCATCTCGGCAAGGACATAAGGGTGACAGCGGATAGCCCCTTGACCGTATATGATCATAGAACGCGTAAGAATATTGGCACCTTCCACGGTAATAGCAATTGGCGCAGCTTGATAGCCTCGGCCAAGGTAATTATTGGGGCCAAGACAAACGCCTTTACCGCCATGAATATCCATGGCATCGATAATACTTTTTTGCATTCTATCGGTTAAATGATATTTAACAATAGCAGAAATGACGGATGGTTTCTCACCTAAATCAATACCTGTGGTTGTCAGTGAGGCAACGGCGTCCATTAGATAGGCATTACCGCCGATACGGGCCATTGGCTCTTCAATACCTTCAAGTTTACCAATGGCTAATTTAAATTGACGACGAATGCGGGCATATGCACCTGTGGCTAGTGCGGTGGTTTTTATGCCTCCGGCAGAGTTAGAAGGCAGCGTAATACCACGGCCAACAGATAAACATTCAACCAGCATGCGCCAACCTTGGCCAGCCATTTCTGGGCCACCAATAATGAAGCTTAAAGGCACAAAAACCTCTTCACCTTGAGTGGGGCCATTTTGAAACATGCAATTAAGCGGGAAATGACGACGACCTGTGATAACCCCTTTTAAATCTGTTGGAATAAGCGCACAAGTAATGCCAAGTTCTTTCTTATCGCCCAATAAACCATCTGGATCATTCAGTTTAAAGGCAAGCCCTAATACCGTGGCCACAGGGGCAAGGGTAATATAACGTTTGTTCCAGGTCAGTTTCATACCTAGGACTTCTTCGCCTTCCCATTGTCCTTTGCAGACAATACCAAAATCTGGAATCGCACCTGCATCACTGCCTGCCTCGGGACTGGTTAATGCAAAGCAAGGTACTTCAAGGCCTTTAGCAAGACGGGGTAAATAGTGGTTTTGTTGCTCGCTAGTACCGTAATGCTGTAATAATTCACCTGGACCAAGAGAATTAGGCACACCGACGGTCGATGCTAATTCACTGCTCACACCAGCTAACTTTTGTAGGACACGAGATTGAGCGTAAGCTGAAAACTCTAAGCCACCATATTGTTTTTTAATGATCATGGCAAAAAAGCCATTATCTTTTAAATATTGCCAAACATCTTCAGGAAGATCGGCAAGCTGATGGGAGACTTGATGTTGATTAACCATGGCACATACTGTTTCAACTGGACCGTCAATAAAGGCTTGTTCTTCAGCTGATAAGGTTGCCTTAGGGTAATTATGTAGCTTTTTCCAATTAGGATTGCCTGAAAAAAGATCCGCATCCCACCATGTGGTACCCGCTTCAATGGCTTCTTTTTCCGTAGAAGACATTTCTGGCATGATCCCACGATACATTTTTAGTAATGGGCGAGTGATGAAGCTTTTACGAAAAGTGGTCAGATTAAGCGGTAAAGCTAAGACTAAAAAAGCAATCCAAGCAACAGGGTTGATAATATCCATCATCGAACCTGCCACCATCACAATACCAGCACCAAGTGTTGCAGTCAGCAACGATACTCGTAAATAGGTTAATGCACCTAATACTAAGATCATCGCTATAATCCAAAGTAGCATATTCACTGTCTTTCTCCTTCAAAGTGTGACCCAGTTATCGAAAACGGTCACGAATATTTACTGGTATCCAGACCGAAAGTATTCGTGGTCTGACCTGTGTGCTATAAAATTTAAACCTTAGTGAAAAGTAATACAAGCTTTTTTAAACATTTGTTTAAATATTTATTGTTTTTTTATTATTTAATCTCCGATCAGAACTGGGTAAAATAGCGTAAAATTAGGGTTTATAGTGTATAACGTAGGTGAATATCATGTGTGAACTGCTGGCCATGAGCGCGAATGTGCCGACTGATATCGTGTTTAGTTTTACAGGGTTGGCGCAAAGAGGGGGAGTGACGGGTCCCCATATTGATGGCTGGGGGATCACTTTTTATGAAGGTAAAGGAAGCCGTTCATTTAAAGACGCTTGTCCGAGTAGTGAGTCACATATTGCCACTATGATTAAGTCATTTCCGATTAAAAGTGAATTGGTGATAAGCCACATTAGGCAAGCTAATCGTGGTGGAGTCTCATTGGAAAATACTCACCCTTTTATGCGTGAATTGTGGGGGAAATATTGGACCTATGCCCATAATGGGCAATTGAGTGGCTATGAGAATATATTGACATCGACTCGTTTCCTTCCTGTGGGGGATACCGATAGTGAACAAGCTTTTTGTTGGATTTTAGATAAGGTTTTGGATAAGTTTGGTTATTCTAAACCCCAAGATATGTTGCCTGTTTATCGTTATATTGCAACCTTAGCCGATCAAGTGAGGCAATTGGGTGTGTTCAATATGATTTTAAGTGATGGTGATTTTTTGATGAACTATTGTTCCAATAATTTGTGTTACATTACGCGAAAGGCTCCCTTTGGTAAGGCAAAGCTGATTGACACTGATGTTGTGGTGGATTTTGATAAAGAAACGACACCGAATGATATTGTCACTGTGATTGCAACGCGTCCACTCACTCATAATGAAGAGTGGCATATTTTAGCTCCTGGGCAATGGACATTATTTAGAAAAGGTGAGGTGGTGATTAATCAGCTCGCTGAAATGGAAGGAGAGACATAACGGCACGGATCATAACCCGTGCCGTTATGATAAAATATTAGTGCGCTATTCTTGTTTAGGAGTCGTCGTTGGTGGAGGCGTTGTGTCGGCTTTCGTTTCCACTTGTGTGCTGAGTTCAGGACTAAATTTGTATTTTAATAACTGAATATCCAGTTGTTTACTGCCTTTTTCAAAATGGGTGAGCCTAATGGGTAAATATGCCAGTGAAGGCGCCATCCAGAAAAAAGTTTGCCTTTTTTTACTGTCTCTAACGACTTCTATTTTTATGGTGTCATATACACCACTAACGACTTTAATTTGCTCTCGGCCTAAGACTTTAAATTTATAGTCATCGACTTCGCCTTCTTTGACCATTTTATATTCGAGGTTTTTAGCGCCTTTACTGATATCTAAGCGAAATTGCAATTGAGCCATGAGGGGATCATAGATCAGCTCTTTGTAAGGGAGTTTGACTTTTTTATCTTTGTAGCGACTAAAAATTTCTTGTTTATCTTTTAAAAAGACAGTTTGGTCTTGATAGTCGGAGCCTGTGCCTTTTCTATCATGGGTGTATCGAATGGGGATTAAATTATCGTCTTCAACAGTAAATTCACTGAGGATATGACGTTTATCCCAAAGCACCAGTAAACTCACATCACTATCAAAACGGTATTGATAGATACTGCCTTGTTTTGGAGATAATTGATATCGCGCTTGACCTAATTCAATGCTGCCATAATAAACTTGATACTCAGCCGTTTGGGGGGTGAGTGGTGTGATGGTTGCTTGAACCAATGGACTGATGAAGAGCATGCTAAATATAGAGATAAAAGATATGATTTTTAACAAAGGGACACTCCTTAAAACATCATCAAAATCAGAATTAAAAATATAATATGACTCATTCAATTCATGGCCAATTAAAAAGGGATAGATAAGACCAAGGTGGCAATATCGGGCTTCCATTCAAATTGGGTTAATTTAATTCGTCCATTTTCCACCTGAATACCTTCTAGGGTTAACCGCTGCATTTGATCTCTAAAAGCGGGACTGTGCTTTGGAAAGGCTATTTTACCTTGACTATTTAGCACTCGGTGCCAAGGTAATGAAAGGTGGGAAGGTGCTTTTTTTAAGGCTGTTGAGACAAAGCGTGCACGGCCTGGCAGTCCGGCATAATCGGCCACCTTTCCATAGCTACTGATCTGCCCTTGCGGGATCATCGCAACAATGTGCCAAATTTTTTCCATAGGAGATAGAGCTATTTTTATGGATGACTGACTTGAAGGAGTGAGTTGCAATTGCGCATTAAAAATCGTGTTATCCATAAATAAACCTTAATAGAACAATAATAATATTCGTGAGTAAAATACAAATATCAGTTGCTTAAATATAGCGTATTTTGAACCTAAATTGGGGCATTTATTTTGTAAAGATCCTTTTTTGAGTTGTATAATGGAAAATAAGCCACTCCATGAACCTTTGACGGTTTCAGCTTTCAATCCTATTGCAGAATATGTATTTGTTGGTCAACTCATTCTGTTTTTGAGTATTTGCAAGCTTATATTCAGCATAAGAAATTTGCTTAATGCAATGTATTGCTTTATATGTTTTTTTTAATATTAATGACAGTATGTAAATGGAGTGATAATTGTTCTATTTTATGTGGATTTGATATAATAATGGTGTGTTTTATTGTTGAGGTCACTTTCATGAATTCCATCGATCTTACTCTTGCACGAATGGCTGCAAGACGCCATATTAATATTGAATTTCAAGTTCACTTTATTGTTCAATGTTAAATAATTTGTTGTTCTAATGAAGTTAAGAAGTACCATTTGTTATTCGATAGTACTTCTTATTTTTTGGTGAGATGTTTTATGATCCCAGTTAAGTTACTTGAATACCGTAATGTGAATGTGGTGGATAGATTCACTCAATATTATGCTATTTCAAAGCCTGAAGCAGAAGCAATTTTTGAACAGTTAAAATTGTTTTTGTATACCAGTGTGCAATATTCACATGATAAGTCTAAGCGACTGAATATCGTTGATGAAACATTCATTATTGATGAAATGTGGCATTTTTTTATTTTATTTACTCAAGATTATTATGTTTTTTGCATGAGTATGTTTAATGAGTTTTATCATCATGTACCGTCTTCTACACGTGATGAGTCTATCTCTGTTCATGAATTAAGGGAGCAAATGCAATTTATTACTGATGTATGCGGTGAGGAGACGGTGAAACTGTGGTATCAAGATTGGGCATTGAAATACAATGCACGAAAAATGCATGCTTTGAGCATATTACCAGAGCTTGATTTTGAATAACTTATAGATTTTTCAATATATTACTGCCTATAACAGATTGATTAATATTCAGAAATATCGAGTTTATGTAAAAGTGATGGGTAACCCCAGCCATTTTCATTGACTTTTACTCTCTCTCCCGTTAGATACTCAAACAATGTTGGCGCCAATGAACCATTGGCCTCAGAGGTGAGTGGCTCCGCATTTTGTCCAATAGGTGTTCCCCAAAAACCAATAAATGCGTCTTTTTCGAGATAACTTTCACCTGCATGTCGACCAGGCACTTTGGTGTTGTATCCTATTCCTTCTCTCGGGAAAAGGTTAATGGTGCCAGCTCTTTCATTGGCGTACAGTTGCGCCAGTTGAACAATGGAGTCTTGACGTGGGCTGCGCTCGGTTAGGGTTCGCCATTGTGAGGCATCGCACCATGTAACAGGCTTGTTAGGATCCGCTTGTTCAAGACATTGAGCCATTAAATGGTTTAAGGCGTTTGTTGCTTGAGGGGTGGGTAAATAGGGGTTAAATAATTTGAGATCAAGTAATACCACATCGCTTGATAAAGTGTTTTTTTGATCAAACGCACCATAATAGTAGTGATCATTGTGCTTGATGATACTCTCATCATGCCTGTAGCCATCGCGGTTGCCAATGAGCCTAATTTGGCAATACTGTTCACTACAAGGGGTTTCACGTAAGACCATATAATCGAGTGTGTCGCCCAATGATTGATATATTTCTGTCACAATATCTATGTTATTGTTTGGTTTGGCGTTAAGTGGATGCCATCGAATGAGTTCTTGATAGACTGGCTGAGTCGCCCAATTTTTTTTGGCGTTGAAGAGATCAATCATGAAGTTCCCCCCCGCAGTGGAGGCGATAACGGCATCTGTGGTTTTGTAACTTGGGGCGTGTAATGTATTGGTGATTTTTGGGCCTTCGCCTTCATCGGAAGAGATTTTTTTAATTGTGATGGGAGAGGCGAATTTTTTCTCCAGTATAGGTACGAATATTTTTTCAGGATTTAAGGTGTAATGCACAGGGGCAAGACCATGATCGCCAGCCATACCCCATAAGGTTTGATCATAAACTCCTGCTTGTCGATATGCTTGCTCAACACGGTTTACCCAATAATCCAATCGGTTGAGCTCCCCACTAGGCATAATGATTTCATCACTGAATGGGCCCACAAAATGAGCGAAGTGATCAGGCCAAGGATTATAGATTAAGGTAAAATCAGGCATGCCTTTTGTGTCAAGTTTGGTGTAACTTTCTATATCTTGTTCAATTTTCCACTTCTGAGTGAACTTAGTATAAAATTGCCAGAACGGGATTTGTTGGTATGTTATTATATTGTCGATCAGTGATTGACGTGTTTTATGCAAGATAACTTCTATTTTTGCGCGTTCATCGAGCTCTTTGAGGCAACGTTTTTCACCAAAATCACGAAGTGACTCACCTGCACCTAAGTTGACTAAGCCATCATAGCTAATATGGGCATTCCAATCATATTGTGCATTACAGTTGAGAGTTTTTAAATGCACTAAACGGTCAAACATGGTTTGTACATGATTGGCTTGCAGCAATCTGTCGAGCTGAAGGGCATCATTACCAAAAAAATAGTAGGCTCTGTCTTTCTTTCTATCGACAAAGTGAAAATTGGGAATGCCCGTTCCTTGCGGTCCTGCGACCTTAGCGCCAGTTTTGATTATGGGTAAATTACGTACACTAATAGTGGGCGTTGACGAAATACCTGTTTGAGCGATTGAATGGGGAAACTGACGATATAAGCGTTTAAAAAAAGGAAGATAGTGAGGATCCTGATAGACTTGCTCTGTTATTTTTTTCATAAAGTTAACGGTGGGTTCATGCTCAGGACTCGATTGCACAAGTGGGCTGTTTAAGTGGTGTCGATTGAGGTGCTGCTGGTAGGCATGGGCAATAAAGTGACTTTTGGGTTGGACTAATCCTTGCATTAACCCTTGTTGTAACCCATCTACAGTGAACTGCACTGCCAGACGGCGCTGTTGCTGTGATTGTAAAAAAGCGATGGCTTGATTGGGCTTTTCATGAAATGCGGCTTGTAGCCATTGATTGAGGCGTTGTTGTTTTTCATCTTGATAAATAAATTGTCGATAAGCTTTTAATACATTTAAGCGAACAAAATCAATTAAGGTAATGGTTAAAGCCTGAGCTTTATTGTTGACCTTGGATGCTTGTGTTGGATGATTATCTTTTATGATGGCATTGAGTGATTGTTTCATATCACCATCATTCATATTCAAGCTTGCTTGTTCTAGCGTGTGGATGACGATGGGTTGCATTTTTGCGATTAAGGCCATGTCGTCATCAGATTGACTTAAATAAGTATATTGATCTGGCAGTTGCTCCATTTTTTGCCATTCATCAATTTGAACTAATGCATCATACACTGTGACCATAGTTGCGATAAATTTTCTATTGATTTTAAAGCCTTGCTGATGAATATGATTTTCGGGCGACTGTTTATTTTTTTCCTTGTTTGAGTTCGATTCAAATTGCAGTAAGGAATGCTCAAATGTTTTTAAGGTTTGTTGAGTGTAATGAGTTTGTAGGTGCGCTTTGAACTGATCGTCATTATGAATATTGGTATATCGGTCATAAAACTGATAGAGAAAATAGCCCAAAGGAATTGAATAATGTGGATTAGCTATTTGTTTCATCACACGCTTTTTTACCGTTTTCTCAAGGGGCAAAGTCAGTAGGTAGACTTCTAATGTCATACCGCCAATGGTAAATAGCGTCATATCACGGGCAAATTGAGTCGAGTAAGAGAGTGATGCGACAATTTGATTTTTCAATATATGGGTCGAATTAAACAATCCACCGACAAGGGGAGTATTCGCGATATCGGCATGCGCTGCTTGGATTGACATGAATACAAGTATGATTGAACTTGATAATTTGCCTATTCTCGCCCGAGTCATTATGTTAATACTCGTTTATTTTATTCGTTGTCAAATTGTGGCATTAGAATGCTAGATTGCAAGGTGGAGGAGGGGAAGCTTGTTTGTGTGATGAGAAAAGAAACCGTCAATGTTAAGGACTTGATGAAGGATCCTTATCTTTTTTATTGTTTGTTGAAGATTTATTGGTAAGAGTACTCTCAGTATTGACTTCTTCTTGTGTCTTTTTAGGTTTTTTTTTATGGTTTTTACCAAATTGTGTGAGCTTAAATTTAGCATTGTATTTGAGTACCACTAAGTTACTGGCAATAATACCAAGGATTAAAATAATGATAAGCCATGTTTCTAAATTAGACATTATTTCCTCTTAGTGCTCAGTGTTTAAAATGGAACTTTACACTATAATACCCCAAACAAAATAAGATCCCAACAGCGGTTTAAGTGAGGTTGAGATCTGACTTTGTCTTGTGACTTAATCAACGGCTAAACGGGCTTCACATATTCGAATATCTTCAGGTGTATCCACTTCAGGTGAGTCGAATGCGCTAATAGCGACTTTAATTTTATAGCCATGTTCTAAGGCCCGTAACTGCTCTAGCTTTTCAAGATCTTCTAACCGACCTAAAGGCAGCTTAGCAAAAGTAGACACAAATTTCCGTGTATAAGCATAAACCCCTAAGTGTTTGTAAACGGGGTAGTCATCGGTGTCACGGCCAAACGGAATGCGTGCGCGAGAAAAATACAGTGCGTTAAAGTCATTATCAAACACCATTTTCACATGCTTTGGATCGTTAAGTTCATGTTCTTCTGTGATTTCAAACCCTAGTGTCGCCATACTAAACTCACCGGGATGGCGCTTAAATAGGCTAATGATTTGTTCGATAGAAATAGGGTCGATGAGAGGTTGATCGCCTTGTAGGTTAATGACTAAATCATCATCATTTAAGCCTAATTGGGTAATTGCATCTTCAATACGATCCGTTCCAGATGCGGCATCGGCACTTGTCATGACCACTTTTCCGCCAAAAGACTCTACTGCCGCTTTAATTCTATCATCGTCTGTGGCGATATAGATATGACTTAACCCTTTAGCCAGTGCTGCACGTTCATAGACATGTTGGATCATGGGTTTACCATTAATAGGGGCTAATGGTTTACCTGGGAAACGACTAGAGCCATAGCGGGCAGGGATTAATAAAGTGACATTCATTGATTGACCTATTTTACAAAATATGAAGGGCTGCAAGCAGCCCAAAAAATGTGTTCAATACCATCAACAGATATTGAGAGCCTTAGGATTACATGCGTCGATACAGTGCAGTTAACATGTCGTCAGTGACTTTCTCTTCCCAGCCATCACCGTAAACATTATGCCATAAAGGTCCCATGCTTTTCGCAACTTTTACCATTTTTTCAATGGTTTCATCAGGTAAATCTTTGCAAATACCTTTAGGCAGGGTGACATTATGTTTTTTCAGCATTTGACGGAATTCTGCAACACCTTCAGGGTAGAAGTCTTCAAGTACGTCAAAGGCAATACAATTACCAATACCATGGTGATAGCCTAAGACGTAGCCTAAGCCATAAGAAACAGCATGACAGGCACCAACTTGGCTGTATGCGATACTCATTCCGCCCATGAAAGAAGCCATCATGAGTTTGTCATCTTTTTCGGGGTGATCATCTAAATAGACTTCACGGCACAGTGCAAGGGCTTTTTCACCGTATGATTTTGAAAATTCATTTAAGAAGGTGCCTTCCAATGATTCTATACAGTGAATATAGCAGTCCATTCCAGTGTAAAACCATTGATCTGTGGGAACGCCGCTGATTAGCTCAGGATCCATGATGATTTGATCAAACACAGTATGATCAGAGTTGAGGCCTAATTTACGCTCTGGACCACATAATACCGCCGTACGTGATGCTTCTGCACCAGTACCTGAAATCGTTGGAATGCCCACATGGTGAACGGCTGGATGTTCAATCAGATCCCATCCTTGATATTTAGCCGAGCCACCAGGGTTGGTGAGCATAAGAGAGACCGCTTTAGCAATATCGATGGTTGATCCACCACCTAGCCCGACCACACTGACAGCTTGCTTTTCGCTAAATGCTTGTACTTCTTTAGTGAGATTGTCTATTTGCTCTGTAGTGGGCTCATCATCGACATTGACCCAAATCAAAAAATCTTGTGACTTTAAAGGAATGCGGGCTTCAAGCGGTTTACCTTTATGGGCATCATCCACTAAAAAAACAACATAATCATCATCTTGTTTTCGCTCAGCGGTAAGGACATTGTCAAGCTCAGCAAATGAACCGCGACCATAGATCATTTTGGGCACGACCTTGAAATTCTTAAAACTCATATCATTGGCTCCATTACATTTTTATCTAGTCGAGGCTAGAGTGAAGGGCTGTATAGCCCCTCGCGATTGATTGTGTTAGCGATTATGCGAACGCTTTTTTAATGTTGTTAATACGCTCTTGGATTTGCTCTTCTGTCCAAGATAACTTAATTAGCATTGAAATGGTACGGCTCATTATGGCATCAGATTTAGGAACCGAAACTTGAGTATAATCAGGCTTATCTGCAATCAATGTAATGGGTAAGGCTGCGGGTGATTTGAGCTCTTGAATGTGCTTCCAATTAGTTAAATAGTGCCAGTTATTGACATACCAGTAGAAGCAGCCATCAACCCCATTTTGTGCCAGCTTTTGATTGATTTCTATAGTGCGCTCTTCTGTTGGTAACATAAAGGTGAGAAAGCCGGCTGAATCGCCTTCAGGATCGGGAATTTCACGGAACGTCACTTCATTAATGTCACTCATGGCGTCTTTAATGAGTTTTTTATTGGTACGTTGAATATCAATAATCTTATCTAACTTACGCAACTGGGCAAGGCCCATTGCTGAATTCATTTCTGAAATTCTAAAGTTAAGGCCCATTATGGGATGTGATTCTGCACCGCGATCATTACCGACGTGATCATGTCCGTGATCTGAGAACATATGGGCATGGTCATAGATACTGGTTTGGTTGGTGATAACCGCACCGCCTTCACCGCATGTGATGGTTTTGACTGAATCAAATGAGTAACAACCCACATCCCCAATTGTGCCTAATGCTTGACCTTTATAGCTGCCGCCAATAGCTTGGCACGCATCTTCAAGGATCAGCAAGTTATGCTTTTCACAGACGGCTTTGATTTCATCCATTTTAGCCATTGAACCGCACATATGGACTAAGTTAATGGCTTTTGTTTTAGGTGTGATAGCCGCTTCAATGCCTTCAGGAGATAAACATAAGGTTTCATCAATTTCGGCAAAAACAGGCACCGCACCCGCCATGAACACGGCTTCAACAGAGGCGACAAACGTAAACGGAGGCACAATAACCTCATCGCCAGCTCCAATACCTGCAGCCGCCATGGCCGTTTGCAGTGCAGCGGTACCACTGGATACAAGATGAGCGTGTTTCACGTTCATCTTTTCGCATAACAGCTGCTCCATTTCTCTGGTTTTCCAACGATCGTTGCGCATGTGATCGAAGTTATAGCGAAAGGTAAAACCGTTTTCCATGACATCTGCGACTTCCTGTTTCTCTTCAGGACCAAATAATTCAAAACCAGGCATGTGGATTTCCTTAGAATGCGTTGTGCTGAGTTAACATTTCAAATAATGTTTGCGATTATAACTGCCATAAGGGAAAAAGAGCGAGTATTCTTCTTCAATATTGGACTAATAGGGATATATTTATAGGTAAAAGCGGGAAAATGAGGCTGAATGATAAATAATGATGACATTTTTATATCATTCATCCTCAACGATGGATTATTCGTCTTCAGTGGAGTGATCGTCTTTATTAACAGTTACATCCAAGTCTGATAACAAACCATTTTCGATACTATAAATCCATCCGTGAATCGCTAGTTCTTGGCCACGATGCCAAGCATCTTGCACTATGGTTGTTGCGGTGACATTACCGACTTGTTCAATGACATTGAGTTCGCAGAGGCGATCAAATTGGGCGCTTTCATCTAAGCTGGAGAGGGCGCTTTTTTGCGCTTTATATAAGCTGCGAATAGGGTGTAGCCAGTTATCAATAAGGCCTAATCTATCGGAGCCCATGGCGGCTTTTACGCCACCACAACCGTAATGGCCAACAACCATGATATGTTTAACTTTGAGGACTTCGACAGCGTATTGAAGAACGGATAAGCAATTAATATCGCTGTGCATGACCATATTGGCAATATTACGGTGTACAAAAACTTCACCGGGCATGAGGTCAATAATTTGATTGGAGGGGACACGACTGTCACTGCACCCTATCCATAAATATTCTGGATGTTGTTGAATGGCTAATTGTTCAAAGAATTGAGGATCTTCTTTAACAATACGGTCGGCCCAGCGACGGTTATTATCAAATAAAGGCTTGAGTAGCTTCATTGTGTTTCACTCTTATATTGATCTTGTCATTATTTTAGCATCGTTTATTTTAAAGCTGGTCTATACAGTTTAGTAAAGCCGACTTGTTCAATGCTGACGTTATTAAGGGGGTGGTGCAACTCGTAATACATAGTCGTCCACTATATGCGTGAGTCGAGGTAATAATGCCTGTTTCAATTGAATATCACTTTGTTCAATCATTTGCGTTAAATGCTGGAGGTTAAATTGTGCCAGTAAGGTATTGGCAAGCGGAAAATAACTTAAATGCCAAGGCTCAGGACTGACACCACTTAAACCGGCTTGATAGGGTAAATAAAAACCGTATTGCTGTGCATGTTCTTGTAACCAGAGTGATAGCGGATAGCAAGGGCCATTTATGTGATATTCAGTGTCAATTAACTGTAAGTTCTCAGGTTTGATAGCTTGGTTATCGAAGACATCTAAATCTGTTCCCCAGTGATGACGTGAGGTGCCAGGCAGTGCAGACCAAAGTAAAATTAAATCAATTAATTCATCGTCTGTTTTACCTTGAATATCTACCGCTTGGTTATTTTTATTTAATAGGACTCGCCTTCCTTGTGCTTTTTGATCCCAAATGGCTTGTTGAGCTTGAAAGCTGCGAAATGTCGAGCAAGGGGTAATATGGATATCATCGCGTTTAGCGGCTTCTTGCATGCGTAAAAAAGCCGCTAAGGTATTGGCTTCTAATAGCCCGTAATCAAAGCGTTTAAGGTGATCTTGGCTAAGACCAAGCAGAACCTTATGAGAGGTTAACACAAGAGATTTTCCAAAATCTTTTCGTAGCATAAGGCTAATTGTTCAAGATCGTCAATATTGACGCATTCATTAATCTTATGAATTGTGGCATTAACTGGCCCTAATTCAATAACTTGTGCGCCAGTGGGAGCAATAAAGCGTCCATCTGAAGTGCCACCGCTGGTTTGAGGATCGGTATCTGTGCCAGTCGTTTGTTTAATGGCATCTCGAGTTGCATCCAGTAGTGGTCCATGATCGGTTAAAAAGGGTAGACCATTAAAAATCCAATCAATATCATAATCCATTTGATGTTTATCCAATAAAGCGATAACTCGCTCAATTAATATGTCTGCGGTGACTTCTGTTGAGTAACGAAAGTTAAACATGACCTTTAAATCACCGGGGATCACATTGGATGCGCCCGTTCCACCATTAATATTGGCGATTTGAAAACTGGTTGGAGGAAAAAATGCATTGCCATTATCCCACACGATATTGCTCAGTTCTGCTAATACTGGCGCTGCGTTATGGATTGGATTTTCTGCAAGATGTGGGTAGGCCACATGACCTTGTACACCCTTAACGGTTAGATTGCCTGTGAGGCTACCACGGCGACCATTTTTAACAATATCCCCTAACTTATGAGTGGATGAAGGTTCACCGACCAATGACCAAGTGATTTTTTCATTACGGGCTTCAAGGGTATCAATGACGCGGGTGGTACCATTGATAAAAGGCCCTTCTTCGTCACTGGTAATTAAAAAAGCAATAGAGCCTTTATGATCAGGATGTTTGGCTACAAATCGCTCCGTTGCGACAACCATGGCAGCTAATGATCCTTTCATGTCCGCTGCGCCGCGGCCATAAAGGTAGCCATCAATGACTGTCGGTTCAAAAGGTGGAGTATGCCAACGATTCAAGTCGCCGGTGGGCACGACATCGGTATGACCTGCGAAACAGAAAACAGGTTCCTTTTGGCCTCGACGGGCCCACATATTGGTTGTGTCCTCAAAGATCATGGGTTCTATATTGAAATCACAGGCTTTGAGTCTATCACTCATCAGTTGCTGACAGCCTTCGTCTAAAGGCGTGACTGAGGGGCGTGAAATGAGGGCTTTGGCGAGGGCTAATACCTCACGTTGCGTGTTTACATCGATTGATTGACTCATAAATTAAACCAAGCCTTATAGTCAGCCTCTTTGAAACCAAGCAATATTTTATCTTGCTCAATCAGCACTGGGCGTTTGATCAACGTTGGAGTGGCCAGCATCAGTTCAATGGCTTTTTGCTGATCAATATCTGTTTTGTCCGCTTCTGACAATGCACGAAAGCTGGTGCTACGTTTGTTGAGTAATTGGCTCCAATCGATGAGGCGGGTCCAATGTTCAAGCTGCTCACGCGTTAATCCATCTTGTCTAAAGTCATGAAATGAAACAGTCAGTGTGTTTGCCTCAATAAATTTACGGGCTTTTCGAACCGTATCACAGTTTTTAATGCCAAATAATGTCAAAATGATAACTCCATATAATAAGGATAATGCATGTTCATTATCGTCTATTGTGGCATTCTCAAATAACCGACTCAATAGCAAAAACCTTTAATTACTCGCTAAGTTTCATAGAAAAGGTTAATTGATTTTTTTTCAGGCGCTAGTATGAATGATCTTATTTGGATTGCTAACGTTAACTTTACTGTAAAGCAGTGGCGAATGGGTTAAAGTATGGCTGAAAAAATGACATCTTTACCCGCTTCAACATAGCCATGGCGTTTTTCTAATCCCTGAATATCTTCCATATTGGCTAATAAAACAGGGGTGAGTACACTGTCAACATGTTGTTTAAGGTAAGCTAAATCAAATGAAAGAATGGGATCGCCGCTTTTGACTTCTTGTCCTTCTTCGGCTAAACGTGTAAAGCCTGCCCCTCTAAGCTCTACTGTGCCGATACCAAAATGAACAAAAATTTCTAACCCTTGGGGCGATTCTATGCTAAATGCATGATTTGTTTCAAAAATTTTACCTATTCGTCCATCAATAGGGGATAATATTTTGTCACCTTTAGGCTCAATGGCAATGCCGTTACCCACAATTTTTTCAGAAAAAACAGGATCGGGTACGGCTTCAATATCAATGATCTTGCCCGATAAAGGTGCAAAAATATTAACGTTACCCGAACGGGTGGTTTGCCCAGATACTAATCGCTTAATTCGGCTTAAAAATCCCATACATTACCTCTTAGCAACTTTGCTCGTTTGGTCTCTCCAAGTGACACTGAAGCTTACTTTCAGGCCGACTGGGGGGGAAGGTTGTTTTATTTTTGTTGTTTTTTCATTTTTTATTGTAGTCAGTTGAGACTACCATCATCTATTTTTATGTGCCATGACAAAAATGACATAAACTTGAGAAGGTCGTGACTATTTCATAATTGTGTTTTTTTTGTTTACTAATAGATGATGTTACTGGTGTCATATTAACATTTTTGTAAATACTTTTTGAGAACTTAAAGATTGTTTAATCAAAGCGACAGCTTTACGAGGGGGCACGTCCGGTCACTTTGTAGAATAGATACATTGATGCAATGTCTTTATGGTTGTTAATTTAAGGGCTTTTTGAGCGAGGGCCTGGCATTGCTGCAGGCTGAAGTGACTTAGTGAGGATTTGACTTCTAAGATAGCAGGTAAATTGACACTTAATTCATCCAGTCCCATGCCTATCAACAGTGGCGCAATATGAGGGTCACTGGCCATTTCACCACACAGGCTGACGGGGATACTTTTTTGCTGAGCAGTGGATAAGATCAAATTAATGAAACTTAATATTGCCGGAGATAATGAAGGGTAACTTTTTGTTAATTTGAGATTACTTCGATCGGCAGCCATGGCATATTGAGTGAGATCATTCGTGCCAATACTAATAAAATCTAAGTGAGGTAGCATGGAGGTTAAATTCATCACTGCTGCAGGCGTTTCGACAACAATCCCTATGCTGACTTGACCAAAATGGATATTTTCATTAGTCAGTTCAAGTTGACATTGTGCCATAATATTAAATATTTCAGTTAATTCTTCAATTTGATTTATCATCGGAAACATAAGGCGAATAGGCCCATATTGCGCGGCTCTGAGCACGGCGCGAAGTTGAGTGATGAGTAAATTTGAGTGGGTTAATGTGTAGCGGATCCCTCTTAAACCGAGTGCTGGATTTTCTTCTGGCGTATTATTTAAAAAAGGTAAGGATTTTTCTGCGCCAATATCTAAGGTGCGAATCGTCAACATCTTACCATTGAGGAGGTGAACAAGATCACTATAGAGATGATATTGTTTTATTTCATCAGGGGCGCTATTGGTGTTCATAAGCATAAATTCAGTTCGAAACAGCCCAATGCCCTCTACGCCCATTTCATCTATATGTGAACTTTCATTGATGGAGCCTATATTGACGAGCATAGGCACTTTATGACCATCTTGAGTTTGCATTTGCCTGTGTTGAAATTTGAGCAATTGTTGTTTTTGTTTTTGATGGCTTTGCTTTAATGCTTTGAGCCGAGTGAGTGTTACGCTATTTGGCGATGCATAAAGTTTACCTGTTAGCGCATCAAGTGCTAGAGGCTGCTGATCAGTGATATTAGCCCGTTCAAAAGCGCAATCAAAAAGGGCTGGGATCCCTGCATTACGAGCAAGAATGGCAGTATGACTGGTTATGCCTCCTGTTTTCATTACCAAGGCAGTAATAAATTTTAAGGGTAGCATGGAAAATTCTGCTGGGGTGATATCGCTGGCCAGTAATATAGTGGCTTGATTAATCTTATGAAGCTCAATGGTATGAGCTCCATTGATTTGGTCGATAAGGCGACGGGCTAAAGACAAAATATCTTCAGAGCGGTTGGCAAGGTAATGATCGTCTAATGCTTTCATTTCAGCCGCTTGATAGGAAAAAATGCGTTCCACAGCCACAGCGGCGCATAGCTGAAATCGCTCAATTTCATTACAAATACTGTTGATTAACTCGTCATCATCAAGCAAGAGTAGATCTGCCTCTATCAATGCGTAATTTTGAGATTGGTTAGGAAGACGATGAAGGTGTTGTATTAGTTGCTGTTTTTTGTGATTGATAATATTGATTAGGGTTTGTTTTTCTTGTTCAATTTGATCTAGGGGCAATAAATGATAATCGCGTCTTTCAGGGTGTAGATGTAAGTGCAGAGCCTGACCAAAGGCTATGCCTGAAGAAACCACGATACCGGATAATGGCATAAAGCACTCCTAGTTCAGTTTTAAAAGCAAATTGGCAATATCATCGACGGCAAGATGTGCATTTTCTCCTTCGGTGATAACGGTGACGTGAGCGCCTTGATATAAACCTAATGTTTGAAGTTTAAATAGGCTCTTTGCGCTAGCTTGTTTTCCTTGGCATTCAATGATGATTTGACACGAATAACTTTTTGCCTGTTTGACTAATAAGGCGGCAGGGCGGGTATGCAGTCCGTGTTGGGCTGAGATTAACACTGATTTTTGATATTGCATGGTCAAGGCCCTTCCTTTTTTCAAAGCGTGACGATAGCTAAATCAATATAAAATGACAGTTGCAACAAGCACGAAAAGAGATTTAGCTATGTAAGCATACGATATTAAATAGCAAATTGATATTGTGAGGTAACTGAATCGATTGGATTTAAAACGTGTAAAAAGGTTGAGGTATTTTTATGCTCAATAAAAGTGTTGATGAACGAGTGGGTCATGCATCAATGATTTGATAGCGATTTTTTTTTAATGAGTGCAGTGTATGTTTAAGATCATGATTTTTGACTAATATGTAATCGGTTTCAAAAGTAGAAATGGCAAAAATACTGATTTTTTCTTTGGCTAAAATTCCAGAGACCTTTGATAATAAGCCCGTCATAGAAAAACCTAGTGGACCAATGACTTCTAAACAACGCCAATCATGTTCTGAATCTTGGCTATTAAGATCGAGGCTTTGAGGTGCAACGATGGATATTTCATCTTTCGTTTTGCCAATAAAGTAGGTGTCTTGTGCGAAAACCTTTTCAGGAATGGGCTCATTGGATCCAATACTATGAATACAAAATGTTTGCTCGTGTACTGCTAATGTCATTTTTGCCATTGAATTATTTTTCTCATTATTATTGTTTCATTATTAACGTGCAACGGCTTGTGAAAATAACGTCCTCTTATGTTCCGT
The DNA here is from genome assembly GCF_947501665.1 of uncultured Shewanella sp. Taxonomy (GTDB): domain Bacteria; phylum Pseudomonadota; class Gammaproteobacteria; order Enterobacterales; family Shewanellaceae; genus Shewanella. Next base: position 39,982 of record NZ_CANMWS010000017.1, read on the forward strand.
TTTGAATGAGCGGATACATTTTCTTTTATCAATAATAGCAGCCGTATTATGAGTTGCTGATTAATTATGAGATGGAGTGATGTAAAAAGTCTGATGCGATGTGTTGAGTAACCTGATAAACATATATTTGCTATTAGTTTGTTTTTTATAATGAACTCTTTGTTTTTTTTCGTTAACATAGGCCTTAATAATAAGATGAATATCAGCTGTTAACCATTGGAATGGATTATGATACCAAGTACACCCGTTGTGACTTCACAGGATATTTTACTTAAACTTTGTCACTCTGTGTCACATATATTGTCAAAAACGACAAGTACCTCGGTGACACATGCTGGAATGGTGCAAACCATCACTCGAACATGTTTAAAGCCCGATTTAGGCTGTTTTTCTATTTTTGATGGCGGCTTTTCAGGATTAGTGGTGATTAATTTTTCGTCGCTTGCAGCAGTGGAAATTTATCGTACCTATATGGTGCAGATGGGGATGCCCGAATCTGAATTGGCTTTTTCTCATACATCAGATGAAGTGGCGAATGTGATGGGGGAATTAATGAATCAGATTATTGGGGACTTTACTAATAAAGTGAGTCAAGAGCTACAATCATCGATCACTCAAAGCCAACCTAAGATGTTGACTATCAATAAAGAAATTACCTTATCTGTGGATACCAATTTAACAGAGGCTGTGTGCCGTCGAGTGGCATTTAGAACCGCGGGAAATCATAGTTTCTATCTTGAATTTGCCATGGATAAAACAGAATTTATTTCGCTTAATCATGACATAGATGAGAAAGAACAAGATCCTGATAGATTGTTGGAAGCACACGGAAAACCAATATTAAGCCGCCAAGTTAAGCTTGAAACGCCAAACACTGACAGTCAGAATAAAGTTGATGATGCTGATGAATTGCTCAATTCGTTGGGGTTATAATTTACCTGATTAAAGAGACTGATATTTCATGGTTAAATTATTGTTGAACTAAACGTATTTTAATCGCGGCTTAGTGAGTTGCAACCTAGTTTTCTAAGCCCTTTTCTTTAATAAAAGAGGCTTATAACAATAAGGTCGAACATGTTTAGTGAATGCTGCTTTATCAAAAAATGAGTGCAGTGTTTTGGGGGCCTTCTTACTAGCGTTATCGTTTATTGACGCACATTCCCAAGGTTGTTCATTCACATTCATGCGCACACGACATTTGTTCATCCGTAAACATCAGATGGATGAGGTAGAGGATGTCTGGAACCCAAGCCGAGAATACCAACACAGCATAAGCTCTGCTTTGTCTAAAGGCACTAAAAACGGCTGCAGAAATTACCATCAAAGCTCAACCGCTTCTAGTATTCGTTACCTCGATTTAAAGCTAATCAGTAATAAATCGACTAGCCTTACAGTATCAAGTGGTTGGAATTGATATTGAAGATGCGTTATGAATGAATACTTCTCGGTGTTTATCTTTTTTTTTGCAGTCATTGATCCTATCGGCACCATTCCGGTATTTATGACGGCAACTCAGCACTTTGATGAAAAAATGAAACAGAAAATTGCATTACAAGCAATAGGTGTATCTGCATTAATATTACTCTTTTTTGTCATTGCTGGAGAATACATTTTATTTTGGATTGGGATCCCGCTTTCAGCTTTTCAAATAGCCGGTGGCATTGTGCTGTTTTTATTTGCACTGACGATGGTTTTTGGGGTGAGTAAGCCTGAAGAGGAGATTAAAATGAGCCTGTCCAGTGCTGAGACCGCGGTGTTTCCATTAGCCATTCCTTCCATTGCGAGTCCAGGTGCGATGTTGGCTGCAGTGTTATTAACAGAAAATAATCGCTTTGGTATTATGGAGCAGCTACAGACGGCAGGAATAATGTTATTGGTGCTTTTAATCGTCTTGGTTTTGTTATTAATGGCGACCCATATGCATCGATTCATTGGGATCAGTGGAGCAAGTATTATTAGCCGTATTATGGGGCTGATTTTATCTTCTTTGGCCGTTGCGAATATATTGGAGGGGATCACTGTTTATTTTGCATTACCGTCTCTTTCATTTTAAGTGGGTATTGACTTGCGTATTGTGTGCTTTACTCCTATGATCCCTCGGTTTTTTCTTTATGGTAGCCTAACATGTTAAATGCGTCACTTTCTTCGAGTTCAAACCAACTGGTGATCGATATTCTTGATCTAGTCTTAACACAAGGAAAGCCACTTGATAGGGCTTATTCTTTGCAATTTTCAGGGATCACTTTACAACCTTCAGAGCAAGGGCGGATCACCTTAGTCGTTGGTGATATCTTAAGAAGATTAAATTTATATTGTTATTTGTCCGATGTAAAAACGGATGAAGTGGCTAGGTTGGGGACAAGGTTGTTGAATACTTGGCACCTTTTTCATCAATTACCCTTACCTAAAATGCAATATTCCTTGCCCATTGATGAAACTGAATTAGCGAAACGCATCAGTATTGCAAAAGATAATCAAGCCTTATGGGATGGATGTCCAGAATGGCTCGATATATTAGGCTCCACGCAATTAGGGGATCAATGGCCAAAAGAGCGAGCGGCACTATACCAAGGTGCCAAACGTTTTTTACGGACTAATACGTTAAAAACCAGTAAAGATGCCTTGCGAAAAGCATTAGCGAAAGAGCGAGTCGATACGATAGAGGTTAAAGGGGTGGAGACGGCATTGGAAGTGACGTCAGACTCCGCTCTTTTTAGGACTGACGCGTTTAAATCAGGTTTATTTGAGCAGCAAGATGCAGGTTCACAACTCGTGGCTAATGCGTTAAATGCAAAACCGGGTATGCGGGTGATTGATGCGTGTGCAGGGGCAGGAGGAAAGACATTATCCATTGCAGCTCAGATGCAGGGGAAAGGTCGGTTATTGGCCATGGATGTTGAGCAATGGAAACTGGATAACTTAAAACAAAGGGCAAGACGAGCAGGGGCTCATAATGTTGAAACTCGAATTATTGCCAGTAGTAAGACCATTAAGCGGCTGAAATTAACCGCCGATCGTGTTCTGCTTGATGTCCCTTGTTCAGGTCTTGGGGTCTTAAAACGTAACCCTGATACTAAATGGCGTGATGCTGCAGAGCGTTTACCTGTGCTGGTAGCTTTGCAAAAACATATTTTGCAAAGCTACAGTCGAATGGTGAAAGTGGATGGCATATTGGTTTATGCAACTTGTTCCATTATGCCTGAAGAGAACCGTGAACAAGTGGATGCATTTTTAGCGAATAATGCCCATTTTGAGTTGATTGAAGATGAAACTATCAGTCCTGCTGATACGGGGTTTGATGGTTTTTATTTGGCCAAACTTAAGCGCATTGCAGAAGCATAGTTGTTTTGATTGACAGAGTGCGTTATCAAGCCGCTCTGTCATTAATCTTATTCGACATGTCTGCTGAATTCTGCATTTTTAAGTATTACGGGTATTGATGTGTTTTATCTTGTCGGCGAAAGATTAATAATGCAATAAGCAATAAAAGCGTGGTCAGAGTGAGCAATGTAGAAACGGCTAATATAGTCGGATTAATTTGCTCTCGCAGGCCTGAAAACATTTGCCTTGGAATGGTTCGCTGTTTAGGGCCTGCTAAAAAAAGGACTAAGACGATTTCGTCTAAAGATGTGACAAAAGCAAATAAGGCTCCTGATAATATTCCAGGTTTAATTAATGGAAACGTGACGGTAAGAAAAGCGGTAAGAGGCGTTGCACCACATAAACGGGCGGCATTATATAAGCTTTGATCAAAGCTTTTTAAGGATGCGCATACGGTGATGATGACAAAGGGGATCCCAAGAGAGGTGTGCGCTAAGATCAAACCTGCATAACTGCCGACCAAATTGAATTTAGCATAGAAGAAAAACATGCCTGCAGCTGTGATAATTAATGGCACTATCATGGGAGATAAGAAAATAGCCATGATAAAACGTTTGAAAGGCATATTATTGGCATTTAAACCTAGTGCGGCGAGTGTGCCAAGACTGGTCGCAATCAGTGTGCTCATGATGGCAACAAATACACTATTTTGTATGGCGTTTAACCAAATAGGCGTGGTGAAGAAGGCTTGGTACCATTTTAAGGAATAGGCATTGGGATCAAAATGAAGCATATTTTGAGTAAAACTAAAATAGGGCTCAGCATTAAAGGATAATGGGATCACAATGAGTAAGGGTAAGATTAAAAAAAACAGTACTAAGAAAGCGAATAATTTTAATACAATGAAAAAAAGTTTTTGCGGTGCTTTGTAATAGCTAGGGTAATGGCTCATGGCATCATACCAATTTTAATTTATTGGGATCGGTTAATTTATCAAAGAGCCAATACAGCACAATGATAAACAAGAGCAATAAAGCGCCTAATGCAGAAGCGAGTGCCCAATTGTTCGATTGTTGCATATGAAAAGCAATGATATTAGAGATGAGTTGTCCATCAGTCCCTCCCACTAAGGCTGGAGTAATGAAATAGCCGATAAAGAGAATAAAGACCAATAATATTCCGGCGCTGACTCCTGATAATGTCATGGGTAAGTAGACAGTAAAGAAAATCCTTGTGGGTTTTGCGCCTAAAGAGCCCGCCGCACGAACATAACAGGGATCAATACTTTTCATGACGGAATATAAGGGTAATATCATTAAGGGCAGTAAAATATGTGTCATTACCAGAATGGTTGAGAATTGATTATATAAAAGGGGTAAAGGAGCATTAATGATATTCAACCAGAGTAACGTCGAGTTAATGACCCCATTGGTCTGTAATAGGGCAATCCAAGCGGTGGTCCTCACCAGTATGGATGTCCAAAAAGGTAATAATACAAAAATGAATAGAATATTACTGATACGACTGGGTGCATGTGCCAAGTAATAGGCTAATGGGTAACCTAATAGTAATGTCAACCCAGTAACGATCAATGCCATTTTTAAGGTTTTCAAAAACAAATCGATATAGAGCCTACTGTCTGGTTTAGATTGGTGCTGGCCTTGGGGATTTTTTTCTAGCCCTAATGCGGTTAAATAATATTGATCTGTTATGACTTGGCCTGCATTTTTAATGGCTTTCCAGGTAGCGATGTCCTTCCATCCAGAGTGGCTATTTAATAAAGCGTTTTGACCTTGATGAAGTAATATTGCATCGTCTATTTTCCGCAACTTTCTTGCGCTGATTTTGATTAGGGAAGCGGAACCGGGTAAATTTCGATTAATTTCTTGGGCCAATTTCCCCGCTTTTCTCTGGCTTGCGAGTGTTTTTAATTCAAGTGCCATTTGGGTCATAATGTGTTCATTAGGCAATGAGTGAGGATCCCAAGCGTTAAGTAATGCTATGGTTTGTGGAATTAATTGTTGGACATTAGGGTTGTAAATACTTCGAAACAGTAAGGTTGAAATGGGGGCGATAAAGCTGAATATTAAAAAACATAATAGCGGCAGTGTCAGTGAAAAAGCCAGCCATTGATGATGACGATGTTCAGCTCGAGCTGAGGCTTTTTCATCCTTTGAAAGTATCATATTAACTGTCGTGTTATCGTGTCATTGAGTGTTATTCTAAAAGCCATTGATTAAACTTAACCCCTAGAGACTCTCCGTAATCACTCCAAAAAAGTGAGTCTGCTTTTAAGCCTTTGTCTAAGTGTGAGCTGGGTAAAAATGGAATGACCTGAGGGGGAACAAAAGCCATGGATGATTGTCGAGTCGGGCCATAGGCAATATCGGCCATACCCGCTAAGGGCTTAGATCCTGTTGCGAAGGCGATGAAATCCAGTGCTGCTTGTTTATGGGTTGTTCCTTTGATAATTGACCACACATCAAGATCATATAAATTTCCATCCCAGACAATTTGAAAGGATTTGCCATCTTTTGCGATTGCATCATAAATACGACCGTTTGCGGACTGAACAATAATGGCGCCGCCATCATTAAGTAATTGGGGGGCTTGAGACCAACTATCAAACCAAATAATATCGCTTTTAATGGTATCCAGTTTCGCGAAGGCACGTTGCTGGCCTTTTTCTGTGGCGAGTACTTCGTAGAGTTTTTCTTTTGGAACACCATCGGCAAGTAATGCCCATTCTAAATTGACTTGTGGACGTTTACGTAAGCCACGTTTACCCGGAATTTTTGTTGTATCAAAGATATCTGTTATTGTTTTAGGAAAGACTTTGCCGATGGTTTTTTCATTAAAAGCAAAAATATTGGCCCAAACCATGACACCGATCCCGCACTCATTGGCCAAGGCGGCGGGTAAAAAATCCTTTTGAGCGGGTGTGCCATCGCTGCCTTTGGATAAAATACTCTGTGGGATCACTTCCAGTAAGCCTTCGCTGCAAGCACGCTCTAAATCAATCGCTTCAATATCAACTACATCCCAGAGGATCTTATTGGCTTCAACTTGTGCCTTCATTTGTGCAACGCCACCAGAGTAGTCATCAAATAAGACTTTTTGCTTCGTTTTCTCCATATAAGGATCAATCATGTGTTTTTTTTGTGCGGCTCCATAAGCGCCGCCAAAAGACACTACGGTTAAGGGAGGATCTTGAGAAAAAGCGGGGGAAGTCAATAACGGAAGCAAGATTGCCAGTGAGAGTAACATAGCATTGCGCATGGGGATGCCCTTATTTGAAATGCAAACTTATAAGGAGTGTAGTTGAGTATTGAGACTTTATGACCCAGTGAGTCTTTTTTCTCACTTTACAAGGCAAAAAGGTGGGCATGTTCCATGGCCCAAGTGAGTCGGACTTTTTCTTGTGGGGCGAGTTGAACAGGATGATGAGTATTGAGGAGTTTTATTATAATCGTTTGCTCATCAGTCAGTTGAAAATAGTAACGGATGTAATCCCCGACATAATGTTTAAGGGAAAAGTGAGCGATTAATCCATTAGCATGGGGATCTTGATGTTCAATGTTGTTTAAAGGCGTAAATGTTATTTTTTCAGGTCGAATAGAAATAAGGCAAGCTTGGTTTATATCTAATTTTTGATGGGTTTGTACCTGAATGTGCTGTTCATTGAGAAGGCTAACTGTGGTGAGTTGTTGTGTTTGATGTAAACACTGGCAGGGTAACATATTGTTTTCCCCGATAAAGTCAGCGACAAAAGCATTGGTTGGTTGTTCGTATAGAATATGAGGTTGTGCACATTGTTGTACAATCCCTTGATTAAAGACAGCAATCCTGTCTGACATGGTTAATGCTTCTTCTTGATCATGAGTGACATATAACACGGTAAATTTAAGTTTTTTATGCAATTGAGTGATTTCAAATTGCATTTGTTCCCGTAGTTTTTTGTCTAATGCTCCTAAAGGTTCATCCATTAAGACGAGGCTGGGTTTAAAAATCAATGCTCGTGCTAAGGCGACACGTTGTTTTTGACCCCCTGAAAGTTGACTGGGATAGCGGTGAGAAAACTCAGAGAGTTCTATCATGGCTAGAAAGGTATTGACTTGTTGACGAATGCGTTTTCTTGACCACTTTCTGACTTTTAGGGGGTAAGCGAGATTTTGTGAGACGGTCATATGTGGAAAAAGCGCATAGTTTTGAAAGACCATACCGATATTACGTTCATGAGGAGCAAGGCACTTTATTGAGGTACCATTAAGCAATATGTCACCACTGGTGACTCCCTCAAAGCCTGCGACTAGCATCAGTACGGAGGTTTTACCTGATCCCGACGGGCCCAGTAAAGTCACAAATTCACCTGCAGCAACAGTCAGGTTAAAATCTTTCACTACTAAATTTTTGTGATCATAACTTTTTTTAATCGCGTTAAATTGCAGAAATGCTTGTTCACTTTCCATTTATCACCTTGATATTCAACGGGGAGAAAGCAGTATCTTTTCAATTGTAAGATGATTAAAGCGTAAGTGGTGACTCTGGCTTGTGCAAGCAAAAGAAATAAAATAAATGTGTGATATTAACCGAAGATTAATAATATTTATCTCGTTTCTTTTACTCATAAAGAGTAAATTTAAACAGACACAATGATTACTGCTATCAGGTTAAAAAATAAGGATGTAAACAATGGTTAAAGTCGCTGTCGTGACTGGCGCATCGTCAGGGTTAGGACTTCATCTATCCATTATGTTAGCCAAACAAGGGGTGAAGACATATGCAACAATGAGGAATCTTGAAAAGACGCAAGCACTTCTAGAAGAAGCCAATAATCAAGGTGTTGATGTGGGGAACACATTAATCATCAAACAGCTCGATGTACAGCTAACCAGTAGTGTTGAGTCTTGCATTAATAGTATTTTGGCTGAGGCGGGTAAAATTGATATTTTAGTCAATAATGCTGGTGCGGGTTTTATTAGAACCACTGAGCAAGCGACAGAAGAGGACATTAAATGGGCTTTAGATGTTAATTTACTGGGCGTTATTCGCTGCACTAAAGCGGTATTGCCCATTATGCGTGAAGCTAAATCGGGGCATATACTGAATATTTCTTCGGTAGGTGGGCTCGTCGGCCAGCCTTTTAATGAAATCTATTGCGCGGCAAAATTTGCAGTAGAGGGTTATACAGAGTCGATGGCAAGTTATATTCAGCCTTGTTTTAATGTGAACTTTACACTTGTTGAGCCTGGGGGGATCGCGTCAGAATTTGCCAATAATGCCTTAGCGCAATTTCAAATATCTGGCGGCATGGTAGATGACGAATACAAGCCAATTTTAGAGCAATATATTCAAGGAGCACAAAGTCGCAGTGCGGATGGGGTTTATCAAACCAGTGAAGCGGTGGCGCAAGTTGTGCTCGATTGTATTGCGATGGCGTCTCCGCCTGTACGGATCAGAACGTCACAATGGGCGGAAGATTTTTGTCAAATTAAAACGGCACAAGATCCCGATGGTAAGCGCCAGCAAAGAGAAGTGATTGAGACTTTTTTATCAAAAAACTAAGCGCATTGACTTAGGCCTCTATTGCCAATAAAGCAGAGTGTTATTCTTGAATTTTCCCAACGAGTAATACCGGCGCAGCATCTAAATCTTCAGCATTCATCATACTGGCAATACGTTCAATGGATGAGAGTAATTGGCTTTGCTCCCACTCATCAAGGTTTTGGTATCGCTTGATAAAATGATCTTGTAATGGTTTAGGTGCATCATCAAGGATGGCTTGACCGCTGTCACTTAAATATAAATGTACTTTTCTTTTATCACTTTCACTGCGTTGTCTGTTGACTAAACCACGACTTTCCAGCCGATTAATAATGGTGGTGACCGTTGCTGCACTTAATGTGATTTCTTGTGCAACATGCTTAGCAAGAGGAGCATCTAATTGGGCAATTTTTTGCATGACCATGAGCTGGGGGCCAGTGAGCCCAGACTGTTTATTGAGCTGACGAGAATGAAGATCAATGGCGCGAATAACACGTCGTAGCGAGATGAGCAACTGTTCATATTTTTCCATCATAACTCCCATTGATTAATGGTCACACTCTATAAATAGAGTTTTGTACTTAGGTTTATTTTGATGAGTTTAACGTTATTAAAGCGTTAATACTGAATGCTGATCATCCCTTTTTAATTAAGGTGAATAACCCATCCAATATTAACACTTTATAAAACGGATATGATTAACTTGAGCGATGATGTCTCAAATTAAAAATTAAAGGTTTTCGCTACAGCAACAACAAAACGAGCATCAGATGTGTTGGAATCCATGTTGGTGTCTTCTGCTGAAACCGTTAAGTCAAATGACTTCACATTGGTCATATAAGCAATACGGTAATGGTTATAGGCACGGTTTTCATCCCAAGCCCACTTTTCGATGTCACCCGAGGTTGAGCGATCGAAACTAAAGCGAATATCATGACCTTCAGCAAGGGTGAAAGTGTGTGCAACCATCCCTATGTAATGACTACCACTGTAACCGAAATAATCCCAAGTGTACCAGAAGTTGACTTCACTGTGGCCCCATGAGGAGTCATAGCCGAATTTAGTGTAAAGCTCAGGGTAGTTATAGTCACTTGAAGCGTCATCACCGTGATAAGTATAATAAGCAAGGCCCGCATCTAAACTAAACTTGTCAGTCAGTTGGAAATATTTCCCCCCATAAGCATCCAATTCTAGCCAGGTATCATCACCACTGCCAAAATCCACATTTGAGGTGAATGCACCCACATACCAACCATTATCGGCCGCATAATCAAGGCTGGCTTGTAACGCAGGATTATTTTGGGTTTGGCTGACACCATTAAACATATAGTCAGACGTGGCGGTCACGGTTGAAGACAGAGCAGCATGAGCACTGGAGGTCATGGTGAACAAGCCAAGTGTTGATAGCATTAATAATGTCTTAGGCATTTTTATCTTTGAGTTATTTTTCATTTTATTTTTATCATCTTAGTGAGTGAAAAGTATCACAAGCTAATCACTCAATGCATAACAGTGCCATGCATTGAGTGGAGCCATTTAATTTATTTTTATAATGAAGTTATATTATTAATTCGCTTGCTTTAGGCCTGTGCGAATAGTGAGGCCTTTGGTGTAATGCTGGTATAACATATAGGCAGTACAACTGAAAAATAGGGCAATATTTAATGCGCCAATCCATTCAATTTCTAAGAAATTTAATTGGAACAACAATGTCAGTCCTGACATTAATACCAAGTTAGCAATAAAGTATTTTGCTTTCCCTAAACGCTCGACAGTGAGGTTTAGGTTATCGGTATACAAGCGAATTAAAGAGTCGAGTGAGTTTATGACAAAAGTAATACCCACGACGACCATGGCAAGGTTATAAAACCCAGTTGTATCAAGACCATGAGTGCTATAGTAGTACAGAACGGTAAACCAAATGGCAATGGGAATAGATGGGAATATCATCATGGCACCCAGCACTTGATACGTTTTTAATCCACCGACAAAACGAGAGGTAAATTGGCCAATCATGATGCTCCAAGCAAACCACCACAGTAGATAAAACTCATGATAGTCATTGATGGGTAATACAAAGTGATTCAGGTTAGTAAAGTAGCCGCCAATCAGCCCAAAGGTACTGAAGAACTCACCCACGCTAGACTCTGGGGACAAAAATGCACCTGCCCACATGACAGCAATTAAACTTAAGAAAAGCCAGGTACTGCCTAAACTTAAAATACGCACGTAACGGAGACTGATACTGGAATAAACAGCTGCCGCAATAACCGCAAATACGATTAAATAAAAGGTGGCAACAATGGTACTGCCATCACCTATTTCGGGTAAGTACCAAGGTAAGTTTGATAATAACAAATACGCAGTAAAGGCACAGGTACCAATAATGACGACGTTATTAATAAATTTAACCCAAGCCAATTCAAAGAATTTGACTTTAGGTTCAATAATACAAAAATAGAAACAAGTGAGGAAATAAAATCCCCAAATTAAACATCCCCAAAAACCGAATTCGATGGCTAATGGATTAGTAAAGCCATATTCTGGGCTGGCCGCTAAATCTGCATATCCTGCAAACTCAGTAAGAGGGAACATGATTAAGCCCACATCTAAGCCTGATGTGAACAAGATAGCAATAAAAGTAAAGGTGCTAACGGGGTTTTTACCGACACATTTTATATTGCCCCAGCGATAAAGCACAAAAACAATGGCGATGAGGGTAAAAATAATGCCCATTGATAACCAAAGTGTCATTTAAGCCTCCGGTTTTGAGTAAGTTGAAGTAATATCAAGTGTGATCCCTTATTCGTTATTTATTAGTGGTAATTCAATATCAAATGATATCCTTCTATACCCAAACGACCTGACTACATCATTAAAGGTCGCTTGGGTATAGAAGTGAGTTAACGTTATCTTGGCCTTGTATCAATCAAAGCCAAACAGCATGAAGGTTAACTGCTGATAGTCATGGTTAAAGCCAAACCCGTTCAATGACCACATCTTGTGTGGTCAATGTTGTTTGGCGGGTAAAGCGATGCTTTTTATTATTATGAGGTTGAGCTTGTATTCCTCTTCGGTGCGTGAGTGCGCTGTTGCTCAGGCTTATCAGCAAGAATAACCGCGTGATTTTCTGCTTTAAGCATTGGGCGAGAAAGAATAAGATCCGCTGCCCGCTCAGCCAACATGATAGTAGGAGAGTTTAAGTTACCATTTGGAATACTTGGGAAAATCGATGAATCGACAACGCGTAACCCTTGTAATCCATGAACTTGGGTCTCAGGATTGACCACGGCCATTTCATCAATCCCCATTTTGCAAGAGCAAGACGGATGATACGCACTTTCCACGGCGCTTCTCACAAAGGTGTCAATTTCTTCGTCAGTTTGGACTTGTAAACCGGGTTGAATTTCTTCGCCGCGATATTCATCCAATGCAGGCTGATTAATGATCTCACGGGTTAATCTTACGCAAGCTCTAAAGCCATCAATATCCTCTTGATGCTCAAGATAATTAAATTGAATGCGAGGCGCAACCTTAGGATCCTTTGAGACCAAGTCTATGCTACCCCGGCTCTTGGGTTTGTTATGTCCAATATGCACTTGAAAACCATGACCGGCAAAGGCTTCTTTACCATCGTAGCGCATGGCTGCGGGTAAGAAATGATATTGCAGATCGGGCCACTCGAGATTTGCCTTTGAACGAATAAAGCCACAAGACTCAAAATGGTTGGTTGCCCCCAATCCACTTTTATTTAAAATCCAACGTGTGCCGATAAACAGTTTATTTAAAGGATCGAGCTTACCATTGAGTGAAATGGGTTTTAAGCACTTAAATTGAAAATAAAACTCAAGATGATCTTGTAGGTTTTGACCCACACCGGGTAAATCATGTACCAGATCAACACCAGCTTGTTTCAGTTTATTGGCATCGCCAATACCCGATAACTGTAAAATATGCGGTGAGCCAATAGAGCCTGCACTTAAGATCACTTCCTTTTGACAAAAGAGATCTTCTACTTGACCTTTACGTTCAACGCGCACGCCTTTGGCCGTTTTGCCATCTAACAGGACTTTATGCACTAAGGCATGAGTCACGACAGTTAAATTACTGCGTTTCATTGCCGGGCGTAAATAAGCATTTGCCGTCGACCAGCGTACGCCGTTTTTGACCGTCATATGCATCGGCCCAAAGCCTTCTTGCTGGGCACCGTTGTAATCTGAAGTGGCTAAGTAGCCCGCATCCACACCGGCATCAACAAAGGCTTGGTAGAGTGGGTTTTTCATCTCATTGCCATTGTTGACGGCAAGTGGACCCTTTTCTCCTCGGTAATCATCGGCGCCAAAGGCCCATGTTTCAGCTTTTTTAAAATACGGTAAACAATGGGCATAATCCCAGTTGGTCGCGCCGAGTTGTTGCCACTCATCAAAATCTCTGGCATGGCCACGCACATAAACCATACCATTAATGGATGAAGAGCCTCCTAAGACTTTACCGCGAGGGCAATGCATACGGCGATCATCCAAAAAGGGTTCTGGTTCGGTTTCAAATTGCCAAGCGTATTTAGCGGTATTCATTGGAATAGACAGGGCCGTTGGCATTTGTATAAAAATGCTTTTATCACTGCCACCGGTCTCCAATAGTAAGACTTGATTACTTGGATCTTCCGATAAACGATTGGCTAATACGCATCCTGCTGAGCCTGCACCGACAATAATATAGTCGTATTGGTGTTGATTATTTGAGCCTATCAAAACAGATCCTTAAAATGGACTTTCTAGGGATTGTAATCCCACATAAATGGCTTTTGTTTGGGTATAGTGTTTTAGCGTTTCGGTGCCATTTTCACGGCCTATACCTGATAACTTATATCCGCCAACTGGCATTTCGGCAGGGGATGCACCATACGCGTTTATCCAACAAATACCCGCTTGTAATTGATGGATCACTCTATGCGCACGAGTTATATCTTGAGTGAAGACACCAGCGGCTAAGCCCATTTTGGTATCGTTTGCACGTTCAATAACTTTGTCTTCATCGGTAAAGGTCAGTACAGACATCACTGGGCCAAAGATCTCTTCACGGCAAATGGTCATGTCATCGTGGCAATCAGTAAAAATGGTGGGGGCGACGAAATAGCCATTGGGCGCATTATCGGGTTGTAATGCTTTGCCGCCTGTCAATAAAGTGGCACCTTCTTCAATGCCTTTATTGATATAACCTAAGACTTTGTCTTGATGATCTTTTGAAATTAAGGCGCCAAAATTGGTGTCTGGATCCATAGGATCGCCACAAATAATATTGTCATTGGTTCTTTGCACCAGCTTTTCAATAAATTGTGGGTAGATATTTTCGTGTACAAAGACGCGAGTACCGTTTGTACAAATTTCACCTTGGGTGTAAAAATTGCCTAGCATGGCTGCTGATACGGCATTATCAAGATCGGCATCATCAAAGATAATGAGCGGTGATTTTCCGCCTAATTCCATGGTGACGTTTTTTAAGTTGCTGGCTGCAGAGGCCATGACTTTTTTACCCGTACCCACTTCACCAGTGAAAGAGACTTTGGCAATATCGGGGTGGCCTGTTAGCCACTGTCCAACTTTACCGTCGCCTAAAACGACGTTAAAAACCCCGTTAGGTAATCCCGCTTGAGTGAAAATTTCTGCCAGTTTCAATGCGCCTAAGGGCGTTTCCTCTGACGGTTTAAAGATCATGGCATTGCCCGCGGCAAGGGCAGGGGCGGATTTCCAGCAGGCGATCTGTAATGGATAATTCCATGCCCCTATGCCAGCACAAATCCCTAGAGGCTCTGGGCGGGTATAATAAAAGTCACCGCCAACTTGTTGCTGACTGCCTTCAAGGCCTGCCGCTATATTTGCAAAGAACTCAATCGCATCAGCACCAGTAACAACATCGACAACACTGGCTTCTTGCCAGGGTTTGCCGCTATCTTTTACTTCGATTTCGGCTAATGTATCGTTGTGCTCGCGTAATAAACTGACCGCTTTGAGAAGAATACGATTACGCTCAATGGCGCTCATTTGTGACCAAGTGGCAAAGCCTTTTTTCGCGCTGTCTATGGCTGCTTGTTGAACTTTTTCATCACTGGTATCGATATGATAAATAATGTCACCAGTAGCAGGATTGGTAACGGCAATAGGGTCACTTTTATCACTAGCTAGATATTGACCGTCAATATAACTGTAAAAATGCGGTAAGGTCATGATGCGCTCCGTACGACATGAAAGGAGTATGAGTCAATGGCATGATTGATATAATGGGCCATTTTGGATGTAAAAAAAGCGGGTAATAAAGTGAATAACCGACTTAATTGTTTTTTTTCTTTGTAAAAAAGAGCCATAAAACTAAATGTTAAAAATGGAGGCGTGTTTATATACCTAACGTTAGTGGCCGAAACAAGTGTTGTATTTTGCTCTGCATCAGGTATCCATTTTTTACTATAAGTAATACTTAAAACGGAACCTGTGTTAATTGTTTCATTTATGTTTTTTATCTGTTGCTTTTGTCGCAATTTTTTTGATGTCAATGGCATAAATAACTTCAATATAAAATGACAAATCTAACCACTAGGCCCTTTTAATGGAGCCGTATATTAATACTTAGAGTTCAAACTATCAACAAAAATAAAAGTCTTTGTCTAGACCAAATAGCGTCATATGCGTAAGCATTTCTTCTTTTAATAATGTTAACTTACTGGTTAGTATTGATTTAAGTTAATTTAGGAAATAGTTAGATGTGAAATTATTATTTAAATGTTTGTTTGAAATATAAGCTCTAAATAGGGGCGTTTTGACGATAAAAAGCCAAATTTACCGATGTAATGAGCAGTGTGGTGGCCGCTTTTTTGTAAAAAAATCGATAAATAAACGTATCTATTACTCGAATACAAGAGGGTCTATTATTAGCCCTAAACGGAAAATACTTTGCGCTGTTACAGGTATGGCAGAGAGAAAACGGAGTAACCTTAAGCCATTCCTTTAAGGTTACTCAATGCGTGTTTAATGTGTTTGCTTATTTTCTTGTGCTGTGACTAACAAGAACACAGGCAGAACACTGACATGAACACTGGGATTAAAACTGGTTCATCGTATTGTCTTTACCCGAGGCTTTGAGTGCCTGATCCCCAGAGAAATATTCTTTATGATCATCCCCCATGTCAGAACCTGCCATGTTTTGATGTTTCACACAGGCAATACCTTGGCGAATTTCTTTGCGCTGTACATTGGCCACATAGCCTAACATGCCCATTTCACCAAAATAATCTTTGGCTAAATTATCTGTCGACAATGCTGCAGTATGGTAGGTGGGCAGGGTGATCAAGTGATGGAAAATACCCGCTTCGCGAGCAGCATCGGCTTGGAAAGTACGAATTTTCTCATCGGCTTGACGGGCTAATTCACTGCTATCGTATTCTACATTCATTAAATCACTACGTTCATAGGCACTCATATTTTGGCCTGCGTCTTTCATTGAATCAAATACTTGCTGGCGGAAATTGAGGGTCCAATTGAATGACGGTGAATTATTGTAAACCAATTTAGCGTTAGGGACGGTTTCGCGAATAGCATTAACCATGGCACCAATTTGAGCGACATGCGGCTTTTCGGTTTCAATCCACAATAAATCGGCACCATTTTGAAGAGAGGTTATGCAATCGAGTACACACCTTTCTTCCCCTGTGCCTTGTCTGAATTTGAACAAACCATTAGGTAAACGTTTAGGTTTTACCAGCTTACCTTGTTGTTTAAAGACTATATCACCATTACTGATGTCATCAGCGCTGACTTCAGACACATCTAAGAAAGCATTATATTGCTCGCCTAAATCGCCAGGGGTATTGGTGACGGCAATTTTTTGCGTAAGACCTGCGCCTAATGAATCGGTACGGGCGACAATGACACCATTATCAATACCCAGTTCTAAAAAGGCATAGCGTACGGCGTTGATCTTGGCTAAAAACTCCACATGGGGGACCGTCACTTTACCGTCTTGATGACCACACTGTTTAACGTCTGAGACTTGGTTTTCTAATTGTATGCAACAAGCCCCCGCTTCAATCATTTGTTTGGCCATTAAATAGGTGGCTTCCTCATTACCAAAGCCTGCATCGATATCGGCAATAATGGGCACGACATGGGTTTCGAAATTATCAATTTTCGCCTGAATGGCCTGCTTTTCATTATCTTGAGCGTTATCGAGTTGACGAAACAGACCGCCGAGTTCTCTTGCATCGGCTTGACGTAAAAAGGTGTAAAGCTCTTTTATCAGTGACGCAACAGAGGTTTTTTCGTGCATGGATTGATCGGGCAATGGACCAAACTCAGAGCGCAGAGCAGCAACCATCCAACCAGATAAGTACAAGTAACGTCGTTTTGTTGTTAAAAGGTGCTTTTTAATTGAAATCATTTTCTGCTGACCAATAAAGCCATGCCAACAACCCAGAGATTGCGTATATTGCGATGAGTCCGCATCATAGTTGGCCATGTCTTCACGCATGATATCGGCGGTATACTGGGCAATATCTAAGCCCGTTTTAAAGCGGTTTTGCAGTCTCATACGGGCAGTGGACTCGGCATTGATTGCATTCCAGCTGTTCCCTTCAGCATTAATCAAGCTTGCAGCTTTATCTATCTGGTTTCTATAGTTCGACATAATAATTCCTTTTTAACAAATTGATTAGCAGCGTTTGATTACTTGTCAAATAGTAGTAATATTAGTCTAAATTAGTCTAATTTATAGTTTTTATTTTCGGTATTTATTTTATGAATATATCGCGTATTGATTTGAATTTATTGGTTTATTTAGATGTTTTGTTACGTGAAAAAAATGTTACACGGGCAGCTGATCAACTGGGGATAAGTCAGCCTGCCATGAGTAATGGGTTGAAAAGATTAAGAACTTTATTTAATGATCCGTTACTTATTCGCACTAGCCAAGGGATGACGCCCACGGAGCGGGCCACTGAGCTTGAACCGGCCATACGCTCTTTGCTTATTGAGCTTGAAAAGGCCGTCCAACCTCGAGCAGAATTTGATGCGACAAAGAGTCATCGAGTGTTTAGGATCATGGCCAGTGATTATGCCGAAGCCACTTTGTTGCCATTATTAATTGCTCGATTACGTAACGAAGCGCCCCATATCATTTTGGATATCATGACCCCCAGTGATGTAAATTTCCCCGACGTGGAGCAAGGCACTGTGGATATGGTCATTAATCGCTTTGACAGTATTCCGCAATCATTTCATCAAAAAGTGCTTTGGCGGGATGATTTTAGTTGTTTGATCAGTAAAACCAATCCTGTGCTCGAAGACTTTCATCTTGAAACGTATTTGGATGCGCACCATGTGTGGGTGAGCAAAACCGGAATGGGGGTGGGAGTGGGGATGGATCCTGAAGATGTACAGCGATTAGGCTGGGTGGATGAAGCCTTAACCCGAATCGGAAAGAAGCGCCGTATTACCGTGTTTACGCGTCATTACCAAGCGGCGTGCTCGTTGGCGGAGCGGCAAGACTTGATTGCGACAGTGCCCAGTAAAATGGCGCGTTTGCAACAAAGTAATCCTAATATGCAAATCGTTAAGCCGCCGTTTGATATTTTGCCCATTGAGCTCACCATGGCTTGGAGCCCGCTGCTGCAGCACAATCCCGGTCATCGCTGGATGCGAGAAATGCTCACCGAGACGGCCCATACTATTGATAAGGGGTAAAGGGGCTTGATGGCCATTTACAGGTATGGCCTTCAATAGTGTCTAGCTATATTGAGTTGAATTGCTGGTAGGGTTAGGTTGTGAGTTACACACTCACAGTGGGAAGATCTAGAATAGCGTCTAGCGATATTTGCATTTGATGGCTTATTGACGACCATAGCGATATTGGATTGAATTGCTGCCGCAGGCTTTTGTGTAGATACAAATACGAAACGCCGCAAGCACTTCCCTGTGGGCTCTGCTAAAACCTCCCTGTTTTAGCAGTTCGTTATTGCATCTACACGGGGTATTAAAGAGCAAAAGCAAAAATCACAAGCTAAAGAAGAGTGTTTCTTCGATTTGTGTACGTGTGTGGTTAGTCGGATCTTTATGGATATTGATAACAACTTCAATGTTTAAGAGCCAGTTCGGCATCGGTATAAACGGATTTATGAATGCCGTGGTAGCAGGGATGCTAAGGAACGGCGATGTCTCTCGTTCGAAACGTTTTATAAAGTAAAACCTCACCCTGCCGCAGACTTATGTGCAAGTAACTCTCGGGACGCTGTAGAACGATCTGATCTGCATGGATAGCAGGGAATGTCTTAAATTGTTGGGAACAACTTTGCATGATCGGTGACAGGGCCTTGGCAGCTTTACGGTTTCAAATGATACCCTTGTCTAAAGACCAGCCAAATATCCTTATTTGTCGCTCATCAAAGCCATATTTATGGCCTTCGCGCTCTTGTATTCATCATGACGCTCAATGGATGTTTATTTTTATCACCTGCGGTGAGTCTAAGGTCGTGGATTCCCATCCACACTGGGATTAGGAGGACTGCTCGTCCTTATCCTCCTAATAACCTCCATAACGCCCGACGGAGTGAAAAATACTGATTAGGTGCCTTGTTCTTATAAAATAAATGGCTAACATTTCCGATGCTACATCCCTATAGCCCGAAAATTAACCTGACATCCATGTCAGTCTTACACCATTTATTCAAACGAACTTCAGCCACTCCGATGGGGAGCTTAAAGCTAAAGCAGAGTGTTTCTTCGAATTGGAGTGTTGTTAGTGGTTTAGCTTGGTTTTTTCTTTTTAAGGGGAAGATAAACTTGTGAGTAATATCAAGTATTTCACCTTGTTCTTACTTGATTTTAAACAATTTGTTTACATAAGTAACGTTTAAGGGTATTTTCTTGGCAAGAGCGTGCTGTGCACTGGTTTAATAATAGTTAGTAGTCAGGAAGATTATTCTGCTGCTGTTGAATAAGCTGCTATATGTGCCTAGTGTGTAGGTATCACTTCAAAAACGGAATTCTAATATGAGTAAAAAATCAGAATTTGATGCTTCGGCGTCAATGTTAGGGTATTTGTACCAAATTAGATTCGGTTTATATCTCTCGTTGAAAAAACTCCCAGAAGTTGATGATCCTGAACAATTTAATATCTCGATAGAAACACTTGATGACGTAGCCTTTGATAATTATGGTTCGGCAATTGAATTGCTACAAACAAAGTATCATGGAGATTTAGGAAATTTAACAAACCGAAGTGCCGATATCTGGAAAACCATTCGGGTTTGGGTAGAAGCAGTGAAGAGTGGTGACGTAGTGTTGGGGCGGACAACGCTTACGCTAGTTACTACGCAGTCTTTACCTGAAAATACTCTTGCATATTATTTGAATCCTGAATCAGGAAGAGATACTGCTAAAGCCCTTGAACTTATGTTAGATATCAGTACAGAGGAAAATGCCACTAACGGGAAAGGATACACAGCGTTTCAATCATTAAGCGAAACACAAAAGAAGGCTTTTGTTAACGATATTTATGTCGTTGGCAAATCTGAGGATTTGATGCAAATAAGATCAAAAATATATAGGTACGGCCGGCAATATGTGGCCTCCGAGTGGGTTGAAGCATTTGTTGATCGTATAGAAGGTGTATGGTTTCAATGGTGTATTGAAGGGCTTAGTCAAGATCCATCAGGCGTAATTAACTTGGGGGATATTCAGGATCTTGCAGATAGGATTCGACCTGAATATACAGCCATTAATCTACCAGCAGAGTTCACCGATGCTCTTCCAGATATTCTTGAAATCGATCAAGATGCGAGGAGTTTTGTCCAACAATTACGTCTGTTCAATGCTCCTAATAGTATGGTGGAGCAAGCAATTGTGAATTACTTTCGAGCATTTGAACAGCGAACTAAGTGGGCATGTGACGGATTGGTGGAGCCTGGTGAATTGAGTGGTTTTGATCGTCAGTTATATGAACAATGGGTTGAACATCAATCGTTTATTGAGCTTAGTCATGAAATAAACTCTGAGAGAGATAAGCGCCTTTATTCTGCTGAGCTTTATCAAAAGTGCTTACAGGAAGGGGTTATTCCTATTAGGAAAAACTTTTTAGAAGCTTATGTTGCAAAAGGTAGTTATCACATTCTTTCCGAACAATTGAGAATAGGATGGCACCCTGACTATTTGGAGATGTTAGGCGGCGGTAGCAACGAGGACGTTGCATGATTTTTATGGATGATCAGTATTCACCTGAGGAGATAAACCTATATAACCCATCTTATGTTGGAGTCGTTCTCTATCAAGCCATTAGAGAATATCAAGCAAAGAGCCCGTCGGGTTTCCATTGTGGTTTAACATACATTGTCGTCCCTATGTCCATATCACCTAGATATTCGAAAATACTTCCTGTAACAGTGGCTACACCACTTGCTGGTTGGGTTTCGGAACATGAAGGAGAATTGATTGGGTTTGCGGGTGTGGTATCTGCTTATGCTGATATTGTAAATTCGGCAATAGCCTTTTTATTGGAACACCAAGCTATTTTGATGGATGACGACGGCCGGTATTTTTTAACAGAAATTACTTTCCCTCAAAAACCTAACTATGTAGTCAAAGATGCAAAATTTAAAGATAGTTTTTTGGCTGCGGGGTTACTTGGTCGTTGGTTTTCAGAAGCTTCAACTGTTGAAAGTGTCTATGCACAACTAGGAATACGACCATGACCATGCAGATTAGAACAATAACCTTGTACGGAAAGAATGGTGAGCGGCGAGACGTTGATTTTAATTTGGGTACCGTCAATATAATTACTGGGGCTTCAAAGCGTGGAAAAACGTCATTAATAGATATTGTTGAATACTGTTTGGGTGCGAGCGAATGCACAGTTAAAGAGGGGCATATACGTCAAACGGTTGATTGGTATGCGATACTGTTACAGTTTCCCGATTGCCAGCTTTTTATTGCTAGAGCTGCTCCATTGCTAGGGGCGAAAGCCAATTCTGCAGCACACATGGTGATTGCGAATGAAGTAACGATTCCAACGCGAAATGAAATTAGCAATAGTACCAATATTGATAGTATTGTTTCTTATCTAACCAGTAAAGTCGGTATTCCAGAGCAAATTACAGAAGTTCCTGAAGGTCAGACACGTCCCGAAGTTAAAATTAACTTTCGTCATTCCCGCTACTATCTTTTTCAGAGTCAAAATGAAATAGCAAACAATGAAGTTCTATTTCACCAGCAAGCCAAACCCCATATTCCGCAAAATATAAAAGATACGCTACCGTATTTTATTGGTGCGGCTGACGATGGGCGTTTAGCAGATATTAAGAAGCTGCGTTCTTTAAAACGTGAGCGAAGCCAGCTTGCTAAGCAGCTGGGTGAAATAGAGTCGTTGAAAGGCGATGGTCTACAAAAAGGATATGCATTATTAGCCGAGGGTGCTGAACTCGGGTTATATAACTCAAATGATTTAATTTCGAGTGATAAAGTTCTGGTTGCAGAGCTTACCAAGATAGCGAGATGGAAGCCGGAAGATATCGATTACGAGGATAGTACAGATCCATTGGTAAACTTAGAACGCGAATATCAGGAGCTGTTGCAAAAAAAGAATACTTTGAAATTTCGTTTAAGGGAGGCACAAGAATATGGCGCGTCTGAATCCGGATTCGAAAAAGCGGTAAATGCTCAGTTCTACAGACTAAATACAATTGGTCTATTTAAAAAATTCGGACGAACACATGAAAACTGTCCTGTATGTGAAAGCCAGAACGTCGGTGAATCTAAGTTTGAGGCAGTTATCAAAAAAGCTCTTTCTGATCTCGATAGTAAGTTGGATGGCATTAATCGAAGTAGACCAAGAATTACGGGCTACTTGACTCAATTAAGGGAAGAGCAGAGCCAAACTTTGAAGCATATTCGAAAAATTAAGTCAGCAATCAACAAAATAAGAGAGGAAGATGACGAACTAACTCGACAAGTTGACTTGGATATCTTACGTGCTCGCTTGGCAGGAAAAGCGTCATTATATGTAGAGAGTATTGATTGGAATCAAGACGTAAGCAGTTTGCATAATCAAATAAATATCTTGGATGAAAAAATTACTATTTTGTCAGAAAGGCTTGATCCCGAAGCTCTGAAGGAAAAATTAAACTCTCAGCTAAGTTACATTGCAGAGGATATGACAAATTGGGCACGAGAATTGAAGTTGGAGCACAGTGAAAATAGGATTAGATTGGATGCCAGCAAGCTTACAGTCGTCGCTGATACGCCACATGGGGTGATCCCGCTAAGTTATATGGGAAGTGGTGAAAATTGGGTTGGATATCATTTGGTTGCCTATTTTGCTCTTATAAAGTGGTTTATCGGACAATCTAGACCCGTCGGCAGGTTTTTGTTCATTGACCAGCCAACGCAGGTTTATTTCCCCGCAGAAAAATCTGATTCTGGAGATCTTTCGGAAATTGAAGAGGATGAGGATAGAGAAGCTGTAAGGAATATGTTCCGGTGGATGTTTGATAAGGTTCAAGCTTTAAGTCCTGATCTCCAAGTAATAATTACTGATCATGCAGATATCGATGAAGAGTGGTTTCAAGTGGCAGTTAGAGACCAAAAGTGGAGAGGTGATTTTGCCCTTATCCCTAAAAATTGGTATGAATAAGATCTAGATTTGCAATTAGGAAATAGTCGAAGATAATCCAAGCCAGCCATTGATAATCAATATGATAACTAGCTTAAGAAAGGTTCTTAATGATTAGAAGAGTAAAGTCATAACTTGAGACTAACTTAGCAAAGGATATGATGAAAAATTGGGCTGAAATGGGCAACCAACCGAGACACCCAGAATTAAAAAAACAACAACCTAGATACCCATGATTATTGGGGGAGTAAATGTTAGTGCTTTATCTTGTATCGCTCATTCTCTGCTTTTTAGTGACGGCAGGTTGCTTTTATTTTTATTTGAGAAAATTAGGTGTAACCCAAGCGTTAAGTCAAAGAAGCTGTTTTTTAAGTTTTCTTGTGGTTGGAGTGACGGCCTTAGGTGCTGTGGCTGCGGCGCATGTAAATGGGCTCGTTGCTATCATGGCGATAGGTGTTATCTACTTTATGATTAGGCATTTTCTAGAAATAACGAAAACCCAAGTGTTTGCTTTGATTGTCGGTCTTTATATCGTCAATGTGGTGGTTGTTAGTGTTACCTTGATGGTGTGTTTACCGAGTTATCAGGCATCCACCTGATACCTAGTGGTTAGATCTAGTAACTTAGTAACTTAGTAACTCAGTAACTTAGTAACTTAGTAACTCAGTAACTTAGTAACTTAGTAACTTAGTAACTAGGCACCCAAGATTATTTGGCTGATTAACGACCATAAACTCGGCTTTGAATAGTAGGTAAGTCATAGCTGGGGGCATTGCTTGATGAGGCGACATTGCTGGCTTGTATGGTTTATGTTGATTATTCCTTATTAACGAATAGGCCTATACGCGTAAAAATGGCGAGTATGCCCGAGCAATCGGAGTATACAAGTTTCTCGTTAAGATTATTAGTAGATCATATGTTGAGAATGGTTCAGATCTAGATTTGATAGGTACTGAGTGTTGATATCTTTCAGAATTCTCAGTATGTTATTGATTAATAATGGCTGGCTTTAAATTTTTATGCATACACATAATTGCTATGGTGGATTAATTGTTGGGCATCACCATAATCCAATAGGCGGTTTTATGGCCATTGAACATATCCCACGCTACTTAGGTGATCGTAAAGATGCATTGGCTTTTGAGAATGAATGTGTTCAGGCTAAGGCTGAGGAAGAAAGTGAAATCAGCAACTAACAAGTCGGTGCATGTGGACAGCCACTGCTTCGCGGCGTCTGCCCATTACCGAGACGTTATAAGGAAATACATAGAATGAGAAATATTTCAGTTTTAAGTCTGCTGTTACTCATTATCACGAACATATGTTTCGCTGATGAGTCGTTACCAGACTTAAAAGTAGAGAAAATTGAAGACAGTATTTATCTTCATACATCATTTGAAAAAATTGCAGGATGGGGGCTTGTCGCATCAAATGGGTTGGTCGTGCTTGATAATAATGATGCATATATTATTGACACGCCAATTTCTCCTCAGGATACAGAAGTACTCGTAAAATGGATTCGAGAGCGTGGCTTTATTGTTAAGGGAAGCATTTCGACACATTTTCACGATGATAGCGCCGCGGGTACCTCATACCTTAACTCAGTATCGATTCCTACACACGCCTCAAAACTAACGAATGAATTGATCCATAAAGATGGTCGGGAGCAGGCTAAATACTCTTTTGATAGTACTAGCTATTGGTTAGTTAAAGACAAAATTGAGGTTTTTTATCCCGGAGCTGGTCATACTAGAGACAACGTAGTCGTCTGGATGCCTAATAAAAAAATTCTGTTCGGCGGTTGTTTTGTAAAGTCTAAAAGTCTTGGTTATTTAGGTGATGCTGTATTAGAAAGTTGGCCTGCATCCGCTGAAAAACTTATATCCAGATATAGAGCCGCAAGGCTTGTTGTTCCAGGTCATGGGAAAGTTGGAGACGTATCATTATTAACTAAAACGCTGAATTTGGCGCTTGAGGGTGTCGCTTCTAACAAGTCAATTCAGCCGTCCGCTAACGCGTCGGCAGATTGAAGCGTTAAGTGTATATGCAACATGGAGTGCATCATTCAAAAATGAATATATTAAAATGCTTTTCCAGATTGGATGAGCTTTACGAAATCCTTGATGTAAAGTTAACTGAAATAGAGTGTGCAATCGATAAGTCAGAAGATCCCGACTCAGATGGTTTATTTGACCAATCTGAATATTATGTTGGTATTGGCTTAGCCGCTGCGCAACAATATCTGGCTGAAGCGGCCACTTTCTCAGGTATAGATAAAGATAAAGCGTATAAATTAGGTCCTCGCCATAAATCTGGTCTTGCTTATATTAAGGCAATAGATTCAGCTGCTAATTATTGGAAGCATGAAGCAGAGTGGTGGACAGACCTAGATACATTAAATAACTCCAACCCCAAAATAAGAACTCATGTTGTAACTGTCGCAGAAACTAGCCATTATCAACTTTCTAATTTTTTATATGCGTTGTCTAACGATAAAGAAATCAAACTAAAATGCTTACTTCCCATAATTGATGAATGGTTAGGTGCACTGAATAGTTAAAAAACACATAACAAGAGACTATGGCGTCAATCGTTAATGTTAAGTTTTTGGTTCTTGCCACAAAATGCCATCTCTTAACATTGAATTTAAGATAACAACTATCTTCCTTATGCAGACCGTATTTTTAGATAAATAATGGCTGGCTTTAAATTTTTTTGGGTAAGAGTGTCATGACTTTGACGAGTCCAGTATGTGTGTTATTAGGTTGGTGCTGAACGGTATAAGATTTATTGGGTTGTGATTTCATTCACGTCATATTTAGCAATACAGCCGTGATTAGGGGAGAGGTGGGCGGTAAAAACGTATTGTTTGTTTGCCTCTAATACCATCTGGTGTTCAATGTCATTGCTATAGCTTCTGCCTGAGTAGAAAATAAGACAACTCACAATCAATTGATGAGGGCCAGGATCGAGGTGTAGTATGTGTGTTGATGTAAAAAAGTCACTGACTTTTTTGCCATTAACGTATTCTATTTTCGTCGATGCCGAAGTAGAAAGCGGAACGAGAAACTGAAATGATGAGTCTTCAAATGCGACTATGGTGGCTTTATTGTTAGGAGTGTTAACTTGGCTTAAATCCGTTGCACAGGCTGCCAAGATGAATAGCGACACAGATACGATAATATTTCTCATACTTGTTCCTTAAGTCTGTTTATTGAGGGAGGGGACTAAAAAGCCTTTGTTGCATTATAGTGCTCATTGAGCATTTAGGTTGCTATAAGTGCAAATGTATCGAGATGAAAAACATTGAAAGTGATGTTGAATAGAAAAAAATAACAATAAATAACAAAGACATTCATAATTATTTCGAATGAATAAGTATAAACTAGGGGTCGTTGACAATTGGCCATGATTATCTGATTAAGATACCATTTTTCTCTTTGAAGTTCATATGTCCCGTAAAATAATTAGCGATAAACAGTGGAAACGAATTCATTTGCTTATTGACAGTGTTGATATTAAATTGACTTTTATATCAAGGGGTAATCATCAGGATAAGGTTTTTAGTTGTTGTCAAAAAAATTAATTATGGGTGTCTTAATTATCTTTTAATTGATTTTTTGAGGGCTCGTTTTGTATCAAGATAATTTTATAGTATTCACTGGGGGGCCAGGCTCTGGAAAAACGACAGTGATTAATGCGCTGAAAGCACAAAATTTCTCTTGTTCTGAAGAAGCTGGCCGTAAAGTTATTCAAACTCAAGTTGAACAAGAAGGTGATGCGCTGCCTTGGGCAAATAAAGAAGCTTTTCGTGATTTAATGTTTAAATTTGAAATAGCCTCATATCTGCAGCACCAAAGTCAAAATGGGCTTGTTTTTTTCGATCGAAGCATCATCGATATTCTGGGTTATTCAAACCTTGAACAAATCCAACTATCTGATGAGTTAATATCAGCGATCTCTGATTATAAATATCATTCTAAAGTCTTCATTTTTCCACCTTGGAAAGAGATATTTACCCATGATAGTGAACGTAAACAAGATTTTGCCATTGCGATAGAGACTTATAAAAAAATGGTGTCAGCATATGAGTGCGCAGCTTATGAACTGATTGAGGTTCCATTTGGCTCAGTCAGTGAAAGAGTCGATTTTATCTTAGCCAATTTATAGTGCAGCTGACACATGCAGTGGATCCTTTTTTGGTTGTGAGTATCCATTGCGTTATCGGTTGTAGTGTCGTTTTTGGTGTCTTTAGTCGCGTTTTTTCTGCGCGTGCAATGAGTATATGAGGGGGGCTCGTATGGAAGCGGCGGTAGAATAATACGCCATAATAAACAGTGGGAACTGATTAATGCATAAAAGCCTATTTTATCAACTTTATGCAACCCATTTTCCTTTCAAAAAATTTCACTTCACACACTCCTATCTAAAGAAGCACTGATCATAATGGTATACGCGAGTGATAAGTGCTTATTAATGGCAGGGCAATGCTATACCCAGTAGCTTTGGCCCAATATTATGAATTATCTGAACAATTAGGATGAAAAATAATCAAGGGAGTTTTTTCCAGCTAAAATACCTTTATCTTTACATAATGTAACAAAATGAAGGGGGTAGTACTTAAGTTGTTGAAAAAAAGATGTTGAAGCGAGGGTAATGAAAGTAATTAGTGGTGAAGTTGTAAATTTAAGGATTAATCTGATTTACAATGATTCTGATAATCATTATCATTCGCGCCTAAATTGAATGACCATGAAGTATCAATTAACCCATGTTGTTAACACCTCGCTTTAAAATGAAGACACTGGCTTTATCTCTGTCACTGGTTTACGCTACCGCTACGCCTGTTTATGCCTTACAAGATCAGCTTATTAACGTTAAATCTACCTCAGTCGGTTCGGCATTATCACAACTTGCTAAACGCAGCAATGTTGAAATCTATGCCACAAAAAGTGCCCTGCAAACAGCCCATTTATCTGATGAGTTGATCTTGAATACCGAGTCACTGGCTAACGCATTGACGGCAGTATTGGCTAATACCGATTTAGAAGCATACTGGTTAAATGACGAGCAAGTGGTCATTAAACATAAAAGCGATACACGTGCTGTTGATCAGTTGATGACATCAGAAAATAATCTATTGAACGATGGGCAAGATCTTAACAATATCGAACGGATCAGCGTATACGGTCGGCATAATCGGTTAGTGTTAGAATCGGGCACTGCAACTAAATCAAATATGTCATTACTGGAGACCCCAGCCGCTATCGTGGTTGTTGACAGTGAGTTGCTTAGCGAGCAGGGAATAACGACCTTGCAAGAGAGTATTCGTAACGTGAGTGGATTGACCCAAGCGGGTAATAACTATGGTATCGGTGATAATCTGATCATTCGTGGCTTGGGGGCTAATTATACTTTAGATGGCATGTATGGCGGCGCCAGTTTAGGCAACTCCTATAATCCTACTCGCTCATTAACCAACATTGAAAGTCTTGAAGTACTCAAAGGCCCTGCAACCGGTCTATATGGCATGGGCGCTGCCGGCGGCATAATTAACATGATCGAGAAAAAACCGCTTGATGAACCCAGATACCAAATTCAAACCAGTATCGGTCAGTGGGACAGCCACTCTTTAATGTTCGATGCTACGGCGCCTATTACAGATCAAACCGCTTATCGCTTAGTGGGCAACTATGAATCCAGTGATGGTTATCGAGGGCTAAGCTCTGAGCGCAGTGAAGTCTATGCCACACTCAGCCATCAGTTAAATGATAATAATAATTTTATCTTCTCAGCAGCTTATATTGATGATGAAGTGCAAGTGGACTCCATTGGCCACCCTGTGCGGATCTTGAATTATGACAGTATCGATGCAAACCCAGGGGAGATCAGCTGGGAAGATTTACCCAATGATACCAATGCAGATGGCGACGAACTTTACGGGATCAGCTTAACCGATGAGCAACGACAGCAGTTGGCCGACTCTCTGGTATCAACCGATGGCTTAGAACCTTACGATCTAGGAGAGCAGGCGTTGATATCACCTTTGTCGAGGCCTAATGAAGGGCAGGAAGCTCGTTTTAAGTTGCAACATGAAATGGATATCGATACTAACATATTCCTGCATCAGCAATTTGCCTATCGTGAATATTCTTCAGACTTTATTCGTCAAACGGGCGCTTATAACTACGTTTATTGGGATCGCAACGGTGAGATCAATGCCGATCCGAGAGCACCACTGGTAATAGACGGCGTACTTTACCCTTATGCTGCTCGTCGTCAGGAATCCAGGCGGACTAAAGTTGATGAAAAAACCTGGCAATATTTCGCGGATCTCACCGTTAGTTGGTCACTCCCCATTATTGACGGCGAGCATCTATTCAGTGCCAATTATGAAAATCGCGATATGGCCTTAAAGTCTTGGTCTGCCTATGATGCTGACGGCACTAAAGAGGGTGCTAATGCTATCCCTTACATTTTAGATATTCGTAACCCTAATTGGGGAACAGGTACCTTTGAAGATTATGATCCTGTATTGAAAAGTAACTACGACAAATCTGTTTCTGCTTGGGGAATGAGTTTTCAAGAGGTGCTTTATTTCGGTGATAGCTTAACTGGACGTTTTGGTATTGCCTATAGCGGTATTAAGCAAAGTTACCAGCATAAAGGGACAGATAATAGCCCTGAAATAAGCGAAGAAGCCGACACAGATGATGCAGGTGCAACCTATAATCTGGGGCTAAACTATCGCATCAACGAACAGCTGGCGTCTTTTGTCAATTACTCTAAGGGGCGAATGGCTTATAGTATCTTGGATCCGGTTTCTGGTACAACGAGTGACCGCCCTGATTCAGAGTCGCTCTCTTTTGATATCGGCGTCAGGTTTACCGCCTTTGATGAAGACTTACTGGGCTCTTTAGTGTGGTTTACTACCAAGCGCACCAACCTGCGTTATGTTAATCCTGAGTATAACGATAACCCAGATGATGTTGAATTTAACATCAGTGTGCCGCAATACTATTACGATAATAACGATACCACCAAAGGCGTTGAGTTTGACTTGAACTTGGCACTGAATGACGTCTGGTCAATGAACGTGAATGCCACTTATCAAGATGCCTATAGTATATATGCTGGTGAACGTTCAGAGCAGAATAAAGGGATACCACAGAAATTTGCCAGTTTATGGAGCAACTACCAGTATCAATTTACCGCTTTACCTTCGCCTATCACATTTGGCTTAGGCGTCACCTATGAAGATGAGCGTAGCATCAATTCGACCGCATTTGGATTGCCAAATTCAGTGGTTGATGCTTATGTATTGTGGGATGCGAATATCAGTTATCAGCTAGAAGAGTGGGATATTCAGCTGAATTTGCGTAACTTAACCGATACTAATTATTACAGTAAGCCGTTATTTTTAGGGGGATTGCCAGGTGAGTCTCGTAATGCCAAACTCAAGGTTCGCTATACGTTTGACTAGTCTTTTTTGAACACTGTTGTTCGAATAGATTGACTATGACTACCCAGCCAAAAACAAGTGATTTGTTTTTGGCTGTCGTCGTTAATTCACTTGCCCAGAGAGCCTATGAAAACGTCTTTAACGATTAGTATTCGTTGTTTGGCCGCCGTCGTTGGTGGTTATTTTGTTGCCAGTTTATCGAGTTTAGCTTTAGTCCCAGTACAACTGGCTTTATTTAAGCTCACTGTGGAAGATGCAATATTGATTGCCACTATGCTCAGTTATGTGGTTTTTTTTGTGGTGTTCATTGACTGCTTTTGCCAAGGGTCGGCACTTAAGGCTTGGCGTAATATTTTGGTTTATAACGGTATTTTAGCCTCTATTTGTTGGTACAGTGGGGGAGTATTATGAAGCCTGATTTCAGACGCACCATGATCTGGCTGCATACTTATACAGGGTTACTCATAGGCTGGTTGTTATTTGCCATCTTTTTTACCGGTACCCTGAGTTATTTTAATGATGAGATCACTCAATGGATGCAGCCTGAGTTTGAGAGTCGTAACAGCAGCGAAAACCAGCACTTAGCGCTCATTAATCTCTCAATCGCTAAACTCACAGCTCAAGGTAAAGAGCAGGATAATTGGCACATTGATTTACCTAACACTAGGAGTAACCAATGGCGTTTACAGTGGCAACAAGGCGAAATACGCCAATCCTTGTACTTACAAGGTGAAAATGGCGATCAGGTGATGCCAAGGCAAACTGCGGGAGGGGATTTTTTTCGAACGTTTCATTATTCTCTAGAGTTAAGAAATGTTGGCGGGCGCTATCTCAGCGGTATTGCTGCCATGGTTATGCTACTGGCTGTTTTTAGCGGTATTTTTACCCATAGACGTTTTTTTCGTGATTTTTTTACTTTGCGTAAAAAGACATTGCTTAAAACACTGACTGATTTTCATGCCATCACTGGAATAGTGACGATCCCTTTTGCGTTAATGATCTGTGCCAGTGCCTTGGTGATCTATATCGGGCTTTACATGCCTTGGAGCGCTCAATATTACTTAGAAGGTGGTACTCGAGAGCTTAATCAAAAAGTGACCACTTATTTACCTAAGGTAACACCTGCCAATCATTTTCAGGAGCCGATAACTGATTTTTCCGTTATACAAAAACAGCTTGAAAAAATCTGGGGTGAAGATCATCAAATCAAACGCATTTCGTTTGAACATCCCTTTGATAGTAATGGGCGGATCATTGTTGAGCGTAGCAAACAATTATCGCTGTCAAATAAAGCTGATGTATTAGTATTCTCTGCTCACAGTGGTCAGTCGTTAACGGGCATTCCACTCGAGCGCACGGCTAGGCAGATCCGTCGAATTTTTTATGGTTTACATGAGGCTCACTTTGCCGATCCCGGATTACGTTGGCTATTTTTTATTAGCGGTTTGCTGTCCTGCACCCTTATTGCCAGTGGCTTGATCATTTGGCTGAATAAACGCTTAGAAAAAGTCAAGCAACGCCATATGGGGCACTTTATTGTAGAGCGTTTAAATATTGCCGGTATTGCCGGACTCATGTTAGCGGTTTTAGCCTACTTTTATGCTAATCGTTTATTGCCAATTGATATTGACGATCGCGCAAGGCTAGAAATCACCATTTTCTTATTGGCTTGGTTAGTGAGCTTGCTACATAGTATGTTGCGTCCGGTAAATAACGCTTGGCTAGAACAGTTATTACTTGCTTCAACAGCATGTTTTTTATTACCTGTTGTTGATGTTATCCAGCAATCACAAAGGCTGCTTCAAGCCATTGAGCATCAAAATTGGGTGTATATCGGTTTTGAACTTGCACTATTAATGACGGGTGCACTGTTATATAAAACAGCAATTGCTCTTTATCGCAGGCAAAAAAAGCCAATGAATTGGCAGGTAACACGTTCAAATATAAGGAATAAACCCAATGCTGCTTAGTTTTCTGCTTCAACTAATCGCGATAGCCATGTTAGCTTTAGCTATGCATAAGCATTTTAAAGCGGTGTTTAACCTAAATATCACACCATTACAGGTTAAATTGTTAACCTTACTTGGTTGGCCTTTGTTGTGTTTATCCTATTATCTGGCGATTTTTAGTCTAGCTGCGCCGATAGCGACAGTATACTGGCTGGGATTATTGTCATTGAGTATCTTGTTTGTGGCCTTAGTGACCAATTAAAGAAAGAAAAGGAAAATATCCCTTGAGGGCTTAATGTTGCATTGTTATTAACTTGAGCCGTGGTTAGGGGAGAGATTGTGTGTTGAGTATGAAGGTAGTTTGATCGGAGCTGATGTCAATGCGTATGCACACTTTTTTAAAAGATTAAAAGATTAAAAGATTAAATGATGAAAAGATTAGGATATAGCATGGAGAAAAAGAGCGTAGAAGGACGGTATCGAGAACGTTTCTATGGTGTATCCTTTAACATTGTGTAGCCCTTAAAAAGCGATTTAAGTCAAACCTATGTTTGGATTTTGCTTCGTTAGGTATTTTTGAGTCAAATCATCAGTGTTTTTTAAATTTGAATATTTTACCTGCTAGAATAAAATTAAATCCCAAAATATTTTTGCTTTCAACAGGGGTAATTAATTCAATACTGCCTAGCTTCAATAACGAATAGATTAATTCAGAGATCAGCGTTACGGCATATTTTTTACCAGGACAATACCTGTCGCCGCCACTGAATACATATTTTTTCGTTCCCGATAATTCGCCATAATGATTGAGCCCTGACACATATACTTTATTATTATCATCGACCCGTAATGTTCCACTTATTACCGCATCGGTAGATAATGCTTGATACATCGTAGAGATTATTATGTCTAGTGTTTGTGCTTTATTTTTATTAGATTGTATGTTTTTTTGTAAATCAGAAGAGTTCGAAATGGCTGCCAGTGTTTTTATCAATGCGTTGGTGGTATTTAAACTGGCACCAAAAAACATGCCAAGCACACTTTTTTTATCTTTTAGAGGAAGATTGCTAGCTTCAACGATATTATAGATTTGACTATTGTGCCTTTTAGATGAAATATCTTTGTTCATTATTCTAATAATGTCGCGTATTTTTCTTGATCTTGGAAATAATAATCGTTTTATCATTGGCCAGATCATGAAAGGAATAAAATAGGCGTACTGCCCCTCTTTTGAAAATGCATAACGTATATCACTATACGTTACTTTACTTGATACTTGGTGAAGGTGAGGGCACTCAAGAATTTTATAGACGAGGGATACGTTAATCATTTGGTATAAATTATCAGCACTTAAAAATGTTGGCTCAGAATTGAGATAAATGGAGAGTATTTCATTGTCTATAAAATCAGAGTTTATTTGTAATGCTTTGTCATCTAAGTACTTATTAACATTTCGCTTAAGTCGTTTCCACGCAGGGGTGAGTGTGGTAACAGTAAATATATTAGTGCCATCAAAGATTATTTTAAATGCTTTTTTTTGGATGTCTGGTTTTGTTGATAGGGTATTGATTATATATTCGTGAGCGCTGATGGAACGAGCTTGAAACATTTTCTTCCCATAATTTTTAATTTCCTTAAAAGACATATTTCTTGAGTGTGTATCCATTTTCAAATCCTGTAGGGGATACAGATATCATGCAATTACTGAATAACATAATACTGCTATTGACTAAGCGTTATATAAGTGGGGGCATTTGTCAAAATTAAGCTTAATTTCATTGTCTAGATATTTTGAAAGGATGAATACTTTTCATGATGATTTTATTTTACAATATGCTAAGCTCAGCTTGTGTTAATAGCATCACCTTTGATGGTTGGTTGAAAAATAAAATTCATGTTAATCAACAGGTAATGAGTATTTTGAAAACATTAACGGATCTGAATATCAATTGAAGATTGTGCCGACTTCAGGACATAATGACTAAGCGCTTCAGCAATCAAGTCTGAGCGCTAAGCTTTAGAGGTCTTTGAACTATTGGTTAGGCCGACGCAGCTTTAGTAACCATGAGCTATTGTTTTTTTCTGCGTCATAAAATACCGCCATGGTGAAGAAGAACATCAATAATAAAATAATGTGGGCTGCTAGGCTGACACCAAAATAAAGAATACTGCCAAGATAGGCCGCAAAGGCGACACTCCACATAGTCGCTAAAATCGTCATAATATAAAACCGGCTGACGGGATCGGGAATGTGTCGCAGTGGGTTCTTGCTAGAATCAAAGATATATTTGTAATAATCATATATTTTCAGTGCGAATGTTTTCATGACAAACTCTCTTATTTAAACATCTACCTTACTTTACTCTACGAAGTGATTGGACATTTGGATCAGTATTAAAATGATCCTTCTGTGATTTTAAGAGACTTGTTTTTTCAAATATGCTCACCATCAGCGTGGTTTGTCTCTGAGGTGGCATTTAAATTTGAGTGTTTGAAATAGCTGTAGTAAGGGAGGAGACCATCACATCAGGGTAACTACAGAGTACTTTTTCATGAATATGTTACAAAATTGAAATTGTCATTGTTGCCCCCTTTTGAAAAAATCCAGTGCTCTCAACCTTGCCTGTTTGTGATCTACCAGTGGTGGCCAGTAATTGGCAAGGTTTGGATGCTGCGCTAAATATTCATGAGGAAAGTGGATTACCTCATTGGGCAAAGCATCTAGCTCGGGTAAATAGCGCCGAATAAACGCTCCGTTTGGATCAAATTTTTGACTTTGGGTGATAGGATTGAAAATTCGAAAGTAGGGCTGTGCATCACAGCCAGTACTGGCCGCCCATTGCCAGCCGCCGTTATTAGCACTTAAATCACCATCAATGAGATGAGACATAAAAAATTGCTCGCCCCAACGCCAATCGATTAACAGGTGTTTTGTCAAAAAGCTGGCAACGATCATTCTTAAGCGGTTATGCATCCAGCCGGTTTTTAGCAGTTGTCGCATAGCGGCATCGACAAGTGGGTAACCAGTTTTGGCTTGGCACCAAGCGTTAAAATGATCCATTGAATTTAGCCAAGGTAAGTGCTGGTAGTGACGTTGAAAGCATTGTCCTTGACTAAGTGTAGGGAAGTGAAACAGCAAGTGTTTATAAAAATCTCGCCATATTAATTCATTGAGCCATGGAAACTGAGCATGATCAGGATCTAAGAGAATCTCAGGCTGGGCTTGAATGAGTTGAGTGGCGACGAAACGTGGGCTAATGGCACCAATGGTGAAATAAGGAGACAGTCCTGATGTGCCTTTAATCGCCGGAATATCACGAGTGTCACCGTAATGCTGCACTTTATGTTGTAAAAAATGGGGCAGTACTTGCGTCATCATGTGATCGCTAAGTGGCCAAGCGCTAGAGTCTTGCTGGGGGTAATCAAATTCAAATGTTTGCCGAGTCTTTTGTAAAGTGCTTTGTTTAGTCGATGTCGATGCATGAGAGACTGAATGTAAATGAGCAAGATTATTTGACTGAGTAGGCGCGCTGACGAAATCAATCCCCTTTGTTTGAACATAGCTCAACCAGGCTTTTTTAAACGGAGTAAACACCTTAAACATTTGCCCTTGTTTATTCAGTATGGTGCCCCGTGGCGCGATAATATCTGACTCAAACAAGGTGAGATTAAGTTCTGTGTCTTGCAGGGCATTGTCACGTTTTATTTCGTTGATTTCACTCTCGCGATTAGCAAAAACCTGCGTGATATGATGTTGCTCACAATAAAGGCGTAATACCTGACTTTGGGTTTTGTAGTTGCTGGCTGCTAAGTGGATGAGTGCAATCCCAAATGAAGCCAGTTGTTGTTTTAGTAAGTTAAGATGCCGCTTGATAAAGTCAGCTTGAATGGGGGCAAGGTGATGGTCTTGCCATTGAGTGGGCGCCGAAATATACAGCGCGGTTGTGGCGCCCGACTCTATGGCTTTGTTTAATGCAGGGTTGTCATGAACGCGCAAATCACGACGTAACCAAAGTAAAGTGCTCAATAGCCATACCTCAACTTGAGGGTCTCTGGGTGTGGGTTCAGATACGCTTGTTGACTTAGGTAGTCATTTGGAAATTCAAGTAAGTAATGTTTAATCAAAGTCAGGGGGACTAGCAATGGTGCTATTCCTTTACGATAGGACATAATCGCATCAGAAAGTTCTGCTCGTCTGCTTGGCGTTAAATACTGTTTAAAATAGCCTTGCAAGTGTTGCAGTGTGTTGGTATGAGATTTTTTTGTTGCGATGTGCCTTAAGCCTTCCATGAGTTGATGAATATATTGCTTCGCTAACACGTCAATAGGCAGGTGAGACTGCATGCCCAATAATTGGCCGAGTTGCTGGTAACTTTCAAGATGGTGACTTAAGACTAAGTATTTAAGTTGGCTATGAAAAGCGATCAATTTGTGTTTACTCAAACCACTGGCTGTTAATGTGAGCCATTTTTGGTAAGTAAAAATACGGGTGATGAAGTTCTCACGCAATATGGGATCGTTAAGACGGCCACTTTCTTCCACAGGTAGGGCCGGATTGGCTTGCATTATTTGCTCTGCAAACAAACCAACGCCTGTTGCACTTGAGCCTTGACCGTTGTGATGATAAACCTTGACTCGCTCCATACCGCAAGTGGGACTTTTAGCACAAAAAATGAAGCCTGCTATGTCGGTGGCTGTATTGGCGATGTCTTTGCCATATTGAGTAACGGCTTGAGTGACATCCTGACTGCCATCGGGCCGAGAAAGCGTAATGAGTCCATCTTTATCAATTTGTCGAATACTTTTTCTGGGGGTTGGAAGGCCCACGGCCACTTCAGGACAAATGGGTTTGAATTGTACAAATTCGCTGAGTTGCTGTGTACAAAAAGTGGAGCGTTTATGCCCACCGTCAAATCGCACATTTTGTCCCATGACACAGGCACTAATGCCTACTTTCATTTTGTTTTTGGTAGGAGTATTCATCCTGTGGCTCCTTGATAGTTCAGTAAATGAGTTTACCGATGGGGTTGAGCATTTGAGACATACCTTGAGTAAATTTCAATGCGTCATTGGATACGGTTAGGCACACACAGCCTTCTTTTGAGATGGGTTGATGGGTGTGATCGTTATTTAACCAGATGAAGTCACCGGCGTGATATGTGCCCATTTCATCTTCAAAGCTACCTTGTAATAATAAGGTAATTTCAAACCCTTTGTGGGTATGACAGGGCACGCTGCCATTTTTAGCAATGCTCAGTAAACTCATTCTGCGTTCATCGTCCTCAATATTGAGCCTAGCGCGAGATATTTTGCCTAAGCCTTGCCAGTCTTTAAGTGCAATGGATTTAAGTGCATGAGGCAAGGATAAACGCTTCCCTTCTATTTCAATCTCGGTGACATTTTTTGGCAAGTTTAATGGGGTGTCTTGCTCAGCTGACGTGATCTGGCCCATCATGTGGAGCACATCATCACTCAATGTGTCGTTATTATCGAGTTGATGAAGGTCGTCGAGATCATCAAAGTAGCTCGATGCCGCTTGTTGAGTCAGTTTAGCGACTTTTGATTGGCAAGCTGGGCACATTTCAACGTGACTGGACACAATAACAGAAAGGCTGATGGTTAAATCGGCTTCGATAAACCGAGTGAGTAATGCGTCACTAGGATGGTGGTTAATCATTGTCGTGATCTCCCAAATACTGTTTAAGTTTGGCAAGGGCGAGTCTGAGGCGAGATTTTATGGTGCCTAAGGGCACATTCAAAAGCTGCGCTAGCTGCTCTTGTGAGAGTTCTTGATAGTAAATCCCTTTAACGACCTCCTGTTGCGCTGGTGGTAAGGTGTCTATGTAGTTGAGCAACAGTTTACTTTGTAAATGATCTTGCAACTGTTCATGAGTATCCAAGTGCGCTGCAGCGGTATCGGGCAAGTTATCAATCGGCCAAATGTTATTTGAAAAAGTTTGCTCTGATTGAGTTTGCATTTTTCGTAACATATCAAAGCAAGCATTGCGCATAATGGTATACACCCAAGTAGTCGCCGCTCCTTTGCTCTTTTGATACAAATGGGCTTTTCGCCAGACATTGCTCATGGTGTCTTGTAATAATTCATTGGCCATGGCATCGGTGTTGAGTTTACTGAGGCCAAAGCGTTTTATTTTTGGGGCGAAGAAGGTAAACAGATGAGTGAAAGCATGCTTGTCTTTTTGATTAGCAACACGTTCGAGACAATCACACAGCTCGATTGGGTTAGAATGAGGTGGAATAATGCCCTCCTTGTGACTTGTATGTTCTTGAGCACTTATCTGCATTTTAGACCAACCATTTAACTTCTTTCCATTTAACTTAAAGCTACATACGCTTGCTTTCTCAATAGGGATCACTTTATTTTCGTTTTTTATTTGTCGTGATTATTACCGAAAGCAGATGAGGGGGGAGTGATTTTTGAACAATAAGTTGTGTCTCATTTGAAAAGTATTTATTTTTTAGCTGGTTTTTGAGGGGGCGATGATGTCTGTCGAGTTGGGCTGTTTAAAACTTCATACTCATATTTTTTGTCACTTGCTTATGCCAATCTAAGTCAATAACTGATCATTTAGCGGGAATGAACAATACAGTAGGCAAGGCGTTCACTTTAAAAATGTGCTGCAATGTCGGCAAGCATTGATTTATTTTGGTGTCGATTTAAAATAATCATTTCATTTTTGTGAGGGTGATGATGTTATATATCTTTTCGGGGTTGCCAAGCACGGGGAAATCAGTGTTAGCACAGTATTTGTCGCAATGGATTAAAGGGACCTATCTTCGTATTGATACCATAGAGCAAACAATGAAAAACAGTGGCATGAATGTCAGTTTTGACCAAGGTTATCAGGTTGCTTTTAAGTTGGCCGAGGATAATTTAACCTTGGGTCAAAGTGTTGTGGCTGATTCGGTTAATCCCGTTATACAATCGAGAGAGGCTTGGCATGAGGTGGCAAGCTAAGCTAAAACTGCGTTTTGTAACATTGAAATTATCTGTTCAAACAAGCTTGAACATCAGCGGCGGATCGCTCAGCGCAAAGCGGATATTTCTGCGCTCCAATTGCCGACTTGGCAACACGTTATCGAGCGTGAGTACCATGAATGGCAGGATAATAACAGACTTGTCATTGATACTGCAGGTAAAACCATAGAGCAAAGTCAGAAGGAACTGATCAGTGTATTGGAGCTTGAGCATCAAGGTTTTGTTACGGCATGATAAGCTCTGCCTTGTCTAAAGAGCCCACAAACAGCGGTAGAAATCATCACGAAAAATCAACACGATCTAATATTATTTGATTTATTTTATGCTATTGCGTATTTTCATTTGAAAATTAATTAAAGAAAGATCAATGATGGCATTAATGAATGGTGTTGCCATAGTGACAGGTGCTGGACGGGGCATTGGTGCGGCAACCGCTAAATTATTGGCTTCAAGAGACTATGCGGTTTGTGTTAACTACCTTAACGATCATGTGTCTGCTGAAGCGGTGGTAATGCAAATACGGCAAGCTGGTGGAAAGGCCATCGCGATAAAGGCTGATGTTTCTAAAGAAAATGATGTTCTTGCTTTGTTTGAGCGTGTAGAACAGACATTGGGTATTGTGACACATTTAGTGAATAATGCAGGCGTGTTATTGCCTCAGTCCCGCTTAGTGGATCTTGATGCTGCGCGTTTTAATCAAATGATGCAAACTAATGTAACCAGCTGTTTTTTATGTTCAAAGACATTCATCCAACGCTTACAAAGTAGTGACTTGTTAGCGGATGGAACGCTTTTTAACAGTGCGATTGTTAATGTATCATCAGCAGCTGCGAGAACCGGTGCGCCTTTTGAATATATTGATTATGCCGCATCCAAAGGGGCGATGGACAGTTTAACCAAGGGGTTATCAATTGAAGTGGCCGAGTTGGGCATTCGAGTTAATAGTGTAAGACCGGGCTTTATTCATACTCAAATGCATGCTGATGGGGGCGAGCCTGAACGCGTATCTCGGTTAGCGCCTCAGATCCCACTTAAACGTGGAGGTACGCCGAATGAAGTGGCTAATGCCATTGCTTGGCTGCTTAGTGAGGATGCAAGTTATGTAACGGGCTCTTTTATCGATTTGGCGGGGGGGAAATAGGTCTATCTAATCTTTTAAGCATTTTCACCTGTTTTATCATCGAATAAAATTAAGCTTTGTTTTTTATATTGATTTACCTATACCGTATTACCAAGGAATTTTTTGTCCATCGTAACTAAAAAAGCTGCCTGAATCTTTTGGGCTAATATGATTGATTAAGCCCATCAAACATTGGGCAACATAGTCAGGAGAGAAGAGTTTTTTACTTGGGACGTTCTGTTGAAAAGGTTCAGATAAAGCGGTGTTTGTTGTGCCGGGATGAAAAGCAATGACTGTGCAGTGAGGTAATTGATGCCGCCATTCAATGCTGATGGTTTTCAGAGCCATATTGAGGGCGGCTTTTGAAGCTCGGTAGCTTATCCATCCCCCTAAGTGATTATCTTCGATACTTCCAATTTTGGCCGATAAGGTAATAAAAAAAGTTTGCTGTGTTGAACGTAGGTGAGTGGAAAAATATTTGGCTAATAATATACTGGGTAATGTATTTAACTGTATATTTTGTTTAAAAAATTCACTATTAAAAGATTTTAAACATTTTTCAGGAAACCTCTCTTTTGTATGCAGCATACCAATGGTATTGATGAGTAGGGTTAATGACGGGATACGCTCTGCTAGGGCGGCGATATTCTCTTCCTGTGTGATATCCACTTGGATCCATTGTAATCGGGGATAGTTAAAGGAAGGAGGCTGGGTATGAAAAGTGGCATAAACGGTTGTTAAATGAGGCAGCGTAAGGGCATGTTTAATTAAACCTGTGCCTATGCCACCGCTTCCGCCGAGGATCAATATATTCATATTGTTGTTTGATGGCCAATGGGATTATTTGAGTATATACCCGTGATACTTCAAGATGCATGTTTTCAGAGTGCGTAAACGTGCCTAATTCAAGGCGTATTATTGCCTTTTAAGGTGATGGAACGCAGAAGTAGGCGCTTTTACACACTCCCAAAGGGTTGGTTTAAAAGCCTTTTATACTGTGTTATTAAACACCAACTTAGAATGACTAGGCTCGATGTTCAATGCCTTGTCTAAAAGACTTTTCATTCCAACTGAATCCTGCAGCTTGAAGTCTCACGGGTATAGAAGAGCTGTGCTTCAGTGTTCATCATATTTGCTGGATTTTCTGTTTTTTGTCCGTTTTGTTGTGCTTTGCCAGAGGTAGATGCCTGTTAATGACATGATGATAAGAGCGAGCGCCACTAGATCCATAAACCAAGGTCCTAATGGGCCAAAAAAACGCCCACTATGGATATCCAGTAATACTCGTTCCCAGGTTAAACTTTCACTTCTGGCTTTATGTGAAACCTGCGTTATAAGATTGTTGACTTCAAAGGAAGGAAGCGGACTGACCCATGAGATTGCTTTCAATGGCATTGCTTTTGTCCATTCAATAAGATCATCATCGCTGGTAAAATAACCGTTAGCGGTTTTAAGCCAAAGTTGGCCATCTTGGCCTATTGATTCAATCTGTTGGGGTAAGCCTAGGCTGCTATCCTGCTTTTCTAATAATTGACCTTGTGGTGAAATGAGATAAAGCTGGGAAGGGGTTATGGCCACATAAAGATGATTAAAAGCGGTAATAGCTAAAATGGGTTGCTCAGCTTCGATTGGCGAAAACTGACTAATCCAAATGAGGTTATCTGAACTTGCGATGAGTGGAGAGGCTTGATAAATATGAATATTGGATGGTGATTTAATACCATAGTTGTCTAGTAACCAAGAAAAGGTGACGGGCTTGGTGTCTAAAGACAGTGTGTT
The DNA here is from genome assembly GCF_947501665.1 of uncultured Shewanella sp. Lineage (GTDB taxonomy): Bacteria > Pseudomonadota > Gammaproteobacteria > Enterobacterales > Shewanellaceae > Shewanella. Next base: position 82,803 of record NZ_CANMWS010000017.1, read on the forward strand.
GCTATGATTAATTAAAATGCCCGTTATTGCCAGTAATATCACAAATAATACACTGAATATACCGAGTTTTTTATGCCAAAAGCGAAATTGTTTGCTGGCATGTTTATTGATTTTATGGTTTTTTATTCGGCGATATTTTTTGGTCATATTGATATTTTATATTGTATTTTCATTTGATTGGCCTATAGGGGAACAGTGTAGGCGGTATCCATTTTTTTGTGATCAGCTTTTGCTTTGAATTGTCGCATCAAGCCAAAGGGCTATTCGTGATAGCTTAGTTAATGCTCTTACCGAAAGCGTTGCCCCTGTAATACCGTCGATGTGCCTATTGAGTGTGAGATCATTATTCAATTTTGCAGATTTAAATTGATCGGTAAAAAAGCTGTGCCTGACTTCATCACCACGGCTTTCTCGGTAAATGAGCACTTTAGTTTGAACTATTTGTTGGTTTTTTACGTGTATGCCCACTGTAATAGGGGATTCTTTGCCTATTTCATTTAAGATCCATACTGTTTCATTATTTTTTTGCCAATAACGGATCCGCATTTTATTAAATCGATGGGCTAAGATTGTTTCGATAACCGTTTGGGCATTATCATCAATCCAAAAAACTTTTGCTTTTGGTTTTGGAGCTTGTAATGCCTGTTCTATAAAAGATTCTGGGGTTTGATAGGTTCCTTTTGCTAGGCTGATTGGATGGTAAAATAAAATAAGAAAAAGGGGCAATAAAGGAATAAACTTCATGTGTGAGCACTAGCCTTTAAGAATTTTGAGTCGATTAACTATCAATACAAGTATATTAACTATCTTATATTCTAGCCATTTGATATTGCATCTTCAAGTGACTCAAGGACGGATAAAAGTGTTAGTTAATTGATGAGATTAATAATGCAAAGCCAACCAGTATATGGCATGAGGGCTGGCTTTAGTGTCTATTGGTTAGTGTTTATCTAAAATTGATAACCCACTCCTAAGTTAAATCCATCGGCATCATTCGCCCCACCTTGATTTTCATAGTCCGCTTTAAAGACAACATTTTCATGAAGCCAATAATTAATTCCTACATTGGTTTGAGTAATAGAGGTATCATCATTATTACCTCCTTGTGTGTCATATTCATTGTAGCGAGCAAAGATCCCAAAACTCTCATTAAAGCGATATGAGGGCTCAATATAATAACCATCTTGCTTATCTTTTCCTAAGGCTTCAGCTTCGTTACTGTCTATGTTCCAGTTTGCAATAAGGGCCTTGATGGTGAATTTTTGAATGGTGTAGATGACATGACCTGATAGTAAAATGGCTTGTGCGCTATCGACACCAACGGCCCCTTGAGTGATGTCACTTTGGTATTGTGCTGTGGCAGCCAGTTCTAAGCCTGGAATGGCCGTATATTTAATCCGTGCTGTGTAAGCGAAATCTGAGGCGATTGCTTCAGAGACTTTTTGGCGACCGCTACGAATGTTATAAGCATTGTCACCGGTTGTTGGCACATCTAACCCACTGGTGACGGCTAAATCGATATCAAATCCAGGGGCGGCGATAATATCCAGTGCCAGTCCACCTTCCCACCAAGTGGTTGGAATGATGTTTTTCTCTACTGGATTACGTTCAACACCATAGAAAGTTGCGGGTTCGTGGGTTTCGTTTAAAATGCCGACAGGAATAAGAAATAAACCTGCCTTACCTGATAATTGTTGATTGAAATCATATTCGACATAAGCTTGTTCTAATTCTACTTCTCCGTTTTGTCCATCACCTGAGATAGAATGCTCTAATTCTACTTCAGAGAAAAAACGGATGTTGTCCGTAAACTCATGACCAAAGAAGAGCACAAAGCGATGAAAGTCAATTTCTTCATTGCGAGTATCTGTTTGATTATCTTTTATATTGTTGTAGTGCATTTCACCATAACCACCAATGGTCGTCGCACTTGTATGACCGATATTCTCATCGACCACATCCGCTGTTCTTTCGACTCTTTTTTCTGTTTCATTTAAACGCCGCTCAAGCTCATCAAGCACTTGTTGTTGTTGTTCAATAATTTTTCTAAGGTCGTCGGTATTTTCTGCAGCGATTGCGGTAGGTACAGACAACAAAGTGGTCAGTACTCCAGCGAGTATGGTTTTTTTCATCTTAATCCCAGTGGTTTTTGGTTAATTAAATGCATTCCATGTTTTGTTTTTGTATTTTATTTTTATTGTGTTTGTAATGCAAATTATTATCGTTCGTAAATTTGTTTATATTCAGATGTTTGTACTGTTGTTGTTATATGGTTTATTTATATAAGAATTAACTAGTGGGAAAGAGTCATCGATATGAAATATAAGGAATGGGTTTATACCCGTGATATTTGAAGATGCATGGTTCAGTTGGAATTAAAAGTCTTTTAGACAAGGCTTTGAACATCGTGCCTAGTGATTCTAAGCTGATGTTCAGTAACGCTGTATAAAAGGCTTTTAAACCAGCCCTTTGGGAGTCTGTAAAAGCACCTACTTCTGCGTTGCATTACCTTAAAAGGCAATAAGCATTTCTGCAATAATACGCCTTGAATTAGGACCTTTTACAGGCTCTGAAAACATGCATCTTCAAATATCACGGGTATAAATGTCTAAGAAAGCGATTTTTCTTTAATGTATTTAACAAGTTGTGCAGACGGCCAAATCATGATGGTGGTGATGACTATTTTTGAAAAAAATGATACACCAATAAGTTCAATGATTTCAGAAAGCGTTTTAACGTCATAAAACCAAATGCTGTAGCCGATGACGGTAAAGAAAAACACCCCAATAATGGTTGAGCAGAAGCTACGGAGCACGTAGTGACGGTTATTTAATTTGTGCTTCCACCAAGCCATAATACTGATATTAATGAGTGAGCTTATGGTTAATGCAATGATGAGTCCCCAATAAATATGTGGTAAAGGCCCAAGTATGGCTTCATAAGCGGGTTGCATTTTAAATGAGGTAGGAGAGGGCAGATAAATTATTTGGCTAAGCACGACATCAAAAATAAATTCCATAACCAATGAGCAAAATAATAAATAGGTGGCTAGTTGTTTGCCGTAGACTTCATTGATCATATCGCTGATCAAATAAATGACGGGGAATACAATTAATGAGGCGGAGCCATTAATTCCACCCAGTTCAACGATTTTGTACGTTAATAGATCACTGGAAATGACACACAGCATATAAAACATAGTGATGGCTATTAGTAACCGATAATGGAATTGATGGTTTGGCATAAAGTCTCTTTTTTGTATGGGCTATTTGAAGAATAGCTGATGCGTTGAAAGTTCATCATGTTTTTAGACAATAAAACGAGAACCATTTCAGGAATAAAAAACGCTAAAGTAGAAGCTTAAATCTATTATATCAGATGGTTATTGATATTTTTTATTTTGTTCAGTATATTGATTTCCATTGTGAAAAATGGTTGTAATCATATGATCAGAGAAGGTACGTTTGAAGAAGCCTTGAGTCTTTTTGATAGCATTCCTGAGTTTGAACGCTTCAGTAGTGAAAACGAGATGAAAGCGAAGCTAGTGAAAGGCTCTTTGATTTTAGTCACAGAAAAAGCGGGCGAATTGATCGGATTTAAAATGGGGTATCCGTTAAATGAAGATGAATTTTACAGCTGGTTAGGAGGAGTACGTCCTGAGTATCGAAACGCTAAATGTGCTCAAGAGATGCTAATTTATCAAGAAAATTGGATTAAAGAACAAGGTTATAAACGGGTAAAAGTGAAGTCCATGAATCGCTTTTCAAGCATGTTGTGCATGCTTATTCGCAATGGATATGATATTGAACGTGTTGATGAGTATGGACATTCTGAATTAGAGCGGATTGGTTTTGTAAAGTCACTTTGATAGCGCTGAGACCGTTATCTTATGCATGTTGCGCTAGAATTAAGGATTCAAGCAGTTTTGCGGCTGGACCTTGTTCATCTCGATTGGGCACGACTAGGCTGAGCATGGCTTTGCGTTGGGTATTGCCGGCTAACGTCAGTTGAGTCAGTTCCCCTTTTTCGAGATCTGTTGCGATAAGCTGGGAGGGGATCCAACAAAAACCAATACCTTTTTTTAAAATTTTAATGGCTTCATGGAAGTTTGAGACTGTCCAGCGTTGTTCTGCTTTGAGCCAGCCAAGATCTGAGGTTTGATGCCGAGCGGTATCCTTAATGACAATTTGTAAGTGTTGGGCAAGTATTTGATCATTTTCAATATGATCCAGTGCAGCTAAAGGATGACTCGAATGGCAAACCAGTAAGAAAAACACATCACATAGGGGCTCTGCAAGGTGCCCTTTAGGGGGAACACCACCGCAAATAGCGAGATCCACCGATTTATCTTTAATATGTTCTTGAGTGCCGGTGATCACCGAATCAAGAATGGTAACCCGAGTGCCTCGGCTTTGAGGTAAAAAAGCATCTAATGCGCAAATTAAGTCGTCAATTGGATAAATAATTTCTCGTGCTAATGTCAGTGTCGGTTCCCAGCCTTTTTGTAAGTTAGTGGCTAAGCTTTCTAAATGGTTCACAGATTGTGTCACAAGACGAGAATGACGCAGTAAGACCTCTCCTGTGGGAGTTAACTGGGCTTTGCGTCCATGCACTTCAAGAAGGGATACACCTAATTGCTGTTGTAATTTAGCAACAGCATGGTTTAAGGATGATTGACTTTTATTGAGCTTCTGCGCTGCTTGAGCATAGCCACCAAAGTCGATCACCGCTTGTAGGATCCGCCATTGTTCTAATGTTGACTTTGCTCTATCCATAGTGAAAGACCTTTTTGATTATTTGTGTATCTATTGGGCGACTGTACATGTCAATGGTGCATTATTTTGTATTTTTTGAATTAACTCATAGGGCGTTATTGGTGTATTGAATAAATGGGATAAGCGCTCTGTGAGCTTAGTTGATTTTTCATTGACGACCAAGGCATTAAAAATGGCTTTTTGATCATGGCAGTGATCCAGTGAAGTATATAAATACTGTCCGAGACTGGCCTGCCAAAGTGATTGGTAATATAAAGGCCCTTCATCGGCGATGGCACTGAAACTGACAGGGTAATTGTTGACTTGTGGCCAAGTATCACCAAAAGCATTCACAAAGTCTTGGCTTAGGTCTTTCATTGGGGCTTGTTGATTAACTTGATAAGTCTGTAATGCGACCTTAGCTCTAAAAACGGTCAGTTGTTGACGATAGGCTTGAATGATAGCATCACGGCTTTTTGCTAAAGGCTTACCAATAAGCGATTGTGTTAATGCATATTCTAGCCAATAGCGTCCAATATTGGCACTGTCATGGGTTTCCCCTAAGGTATTATTAAAATAATAATGGCTGCCTTGACTCAGATCATTAATGGCCATCGCGGTTATGCTGATCAGTTTTTTGGCTGCTTGATAATTGAGTACCTTATCTTTTATTTTAAGCTCAATTTGCCCAAATTGCTGTCCAACGACAATATGTCTAATGGGCAGGTAGCTAAATTGATGAGAGGATGAAAGAAATAACTCTCCTAATAACCGCCCATTGAGCCAAACTCGATGAATATAGGGAGAAATTGGCTCAACACGAATACCATAGGGGGTTAACGCTTGGTATATTTTGTCTAAAAAGTCCGCTGAGCTTAGGGCGGTAAAAGGAGATTTCTCAGCGTTTTTCAGAGCGATACCAATGTTCCAAGGGGGAATATTGGTTGAGTGAGTTTGGCTGTTTAAAAAAGTGCTAACAAGTGCAGGTGAATAAAGCATTTGAGTGGAAGTTTGCAAACTGGCGTAATCATTAAAGCCTTTTTTATGTGCATAGGCTTGTTGTATGCCGATAATGGTATTCAGTATGGGGGTATTACGATGAATAGTCCGGGCTTGATATGCTTGCCATATGGTTTTTCGACAATCGGCATTCGGCTGCTGTAACAAGTAACTGGCAATGGATTGATTAAAAGGGGTTGGGGTTTGCTCGGGAGTAGAGCCAGTAATATTTTGCGGTAATTGACAACGTTTATCATTGAAATTTAATGATAATGCTTGTGAGGCTAATCCTTGTTTAAAGGCTGCTTGAGCCGTGTGCAACTGTGATTTTTTTTCTCTTGTTTGTTGCTTGTAAAGTAGCCGATATAATCGCTGACCTAATTGGGTTAATTCTGTATTTGAGGCATTGAGCAATTGAGGCAAGAGTTGGGTGAATTCGTCAGATAATACGAAACGCTGGAGACTATCACTTAAATAAAACTGACAATTCAATAAGCTTTCTTTGTCATCATTATGAATAGGAAATTGTTTATAATAATTCACTCGGTCTTTAATATTATAAAACCCTAAAAGCCGATGCTCTAGCTGAGTCATTTGCTGAGCTAAACTATCACTATCATGCTGCTTTTGTTTATCTGTTATTTGTAGCCCCGTTGCGAGGGGAGGGAGCTGTAAGCATTGCTTCACTAAAAGTGATAATGGCGTGGCAGCAGAAAAAGCTAAAGAAGAGAAACCGATACTGACTAAGAACAGTATCGGTCTAAAACCAACAAACATCATTGTATTACCCTGAAAATAACATTAGCCTTTAAAGCAAAAGTGCTCTTTGGCATAAGCGACGCGATCTTCGACTGCCATAGGTTCATTTTTTAATTTCTCAATATGTTGCAATGGACCTAATAACCCACAGTTGTTAGCTATTTGAATAGCAAGCCCAGGTCTGGCATTCAGCTCTAGTAAGAGTGGACCACGGTGTTTATCTAACACCATGTCAGTGCCTAAATAACCCAGACCTGACATTTCATACGCTTTGGATGCGGTGTGCAATAGGGTATCCCATTCCGGTACGGCAATCGCTGTTAGGTTTTTTTGTGTATCAGGATGAAAATCGAGAGGATTATCAAATTGTACTGCATGTAAGCCTTTGCCTGTGCCAATGTCAATGCCGACACCGACAGCACCTTGATGTAAATTGGCTTTACCGTCTGAGGCGGCTGTGGATAAGCGTAACATGCCCATCACAGGGAAACCTTTGAAAACAATCAGGCGAATATCCGGAACTCCTTCGTAAGAGTAGCCTTCAAAAACCGGATCAAATTGAATGAGGCCTTCAACAATTGCCACATCGGGGTTTCCCCCTAATGAGAATAACCCACTGAGAACATTGGAAACATGGCGATATAACTCATCAGGTAAAACTTCATCGCCATTGGGTTTGAAGTAGCGATCATCTTCAACTTTAGTGATCACTAAAATCCCTTTTCCGCCAGAGCCTTTAGCAGGTTTAATGACAAACCCAGGTAGGCCTTTTACCATGGCTGGAATGTCATTAATTGCATGTTGGACAAAAATAGTACCAATTAAATCAGGAACCGCAATACCATTAGCAAGGGCTAAACGTTTGGTACTGAGTTTGTCATCTACGCGTTTATAATACTTACGTTCATTATAGCGACCAATATAATCGATATTGCGTTTATTCATGCTCAGTACACCATTTCGGTGTAAGGCTTGTGGCCGAGCGAAGATCATGATTATTCTCCAGCCAAGGGTTTAAAGCGTTTTAATTCAAGTAGGCGATAGCCCGTATATTGTCCCATGACAAGCACTAATGCGAGGACAATAAGGTGGATCCCTAAAAAATTAAATACCCAATGTTGTACCCAACTGGCACTCATTGCAAGATAGGCCAGTGTGGCCACAAGTAAGCTGCCTCCCCCTTGGATAACCACTTCTTTGGGGCCTTCTTCTTCCCATAATATTGACATACGTTCAATCGTCCACGCCAAAATAATCATCGGGAAAAAAGTAATGGTTAATCCTTCACTTAGCCCTAGCTTGTAAGATAAAAGGGTAAATACACCGATAATGCCGATGACCACAATAATGACCGCCGATATTCGTGAAATGAGCAATAAATTGAGCTGAGATAAATAGGCTCGAATCATCAGTCCACAGGCCACAATTAATAAGAAGCCAACCAGTCCAGTAAATAAGGTCGTTTGAATAAAGGCTAAAGCGATTAAAACGGGCATAAAGGTCCCAGAGGTTTTAATCCCAATTAACACGCGTAAAAATACGACCATCAGTACCCCAATTGGGATCAGTAATATGCCTTTAAAGAGACTCTGTTCTTCAAGAGGGAGCTGATAAAGCGAAAAACTTAAAGCGTCATTGTTACGTAAAATATCAATAGAAGTGGCTAATGCCGAGCGCGTATCTTGTAGCATTGAAAAGCTGACTTGCGAATTTGTGCCACCGATCACATCTAATACAGATGTACCCGATTGTCCCCATAAAAGTAAGTTTTCTGGTCGCCCCTGAGTGCCGTCATTTGGATTAAACAGATACCATTGACCTTCATTGTAAACTTCAACAAAATTCACTAATTCTTGTCTGCGACGTTGATCTTGCAAATACAGACCGCTTACTTCGCGAGCTGGAATTGATTTGTTATGTAAGATATTGATAAACAAAGTTGTCGCACTATTACCAGATAAAAGTAGCTCAATATTTTGACTGCGCTCAGTGGCATTGAACTCTTTATTTAATTGCTGGGCAAAAGATAAATTCGTCGCGCTATGATCCCATACTTCTTGAGTTACTTGTTCTGCTGCTGCTTTTTCTGTTGCAGGCCAAATATAAGGTGTCGGAGCTTGAGGCTCTTTTGTTGCAATAATATTCGTTTGGCCTGTTGGGATGAGTGTGACTTTATAATAAAGATCTTGTCGTCCCGTAGCAGAGCGTTTTGACCAAATAGCGCGTTTATTTCGATTATCGGCATTGCTAATGCTTAAGCCGTAACCTGGAGAGGTCGTATTTTCAACTAACACTTCATAGGCAGGGTCTTGAGGTAATGAAAACGAGGCTTCAACAGGTTTTCCTGTTCCTTGGAAACTCACTTTTGCATCTACAGCCCAACTTTGTACCTGTTGTCCAGGCAAGAAAGGAACATGGTGTTCTACACTGCGATAAATACAGGCGGCAATACCTAAAATAAATAAGAAGGCAACTAAAATATAAAAGGGTTTCTTAGAGTGCATCAGGCGTATCCCTATTTGTTAGAATTGGTCTTGTTTGGATCCTTCTTTCCATGAATAAAGGTTTTTCCTACATCAACAACGGCAATATCTTGCATGAATTTTCTGCCTAATAATAAGGGGTATTCGAGGTGACTACGATTGACTAAATTTAATTCAGTTTGGGCTTCATAATCGCCAATTTTGAGGTGGGCGAGAATAACTGGGCGACGATCGCTACTATTATCATCGGCATCTTGTTTGATACGGACGAAACGGACGACTTTAGCTTCAAAGGTTTTAGCGGGCTTATCTGGACCGTCAACATAGACATCAAAACGCACCCAAGAATCGCCATCACGTTCAAATAAAACAATATTACGAGAGTCTAAAGAGGAAGACTCAGCCCCAGTATCGATACGGGTATTAAAACTGGCTTTGACTTCATCCACATAAACCCGCTCGACGGCGCCTAAAATAAATTTATCGCCTAATGGAGAGGTGCATTTTTTATCCGTTATGGGTTGGCTAACTTGCTCAGTCGGTTTCTCAGTTTTAGTTGTTGCTTTAAGGGTTTTGACTTGATTTTGTAGCATGGATAGTTGTGCATTGAGTGCATCTAAACTGGCTTGTTGAGATGCACTGTCTAAATAAATACTGGTTAAGATACTGTCTTTTTGTTTTGCTAAACTGGCTTGAAGTGCTTCAGCATCCACAGGCTTTGGAGCAGGAGGAGCCGCTTTTTGAGTCGCACAGGCAGCTAACAGGCTAGGCAGTGCAATTATACAGATGATTCGCTTCAACATAGAGTTTCTCATTAGACATTACTCGACAAGATCTTTATTGGGCTGATTTTTTGTGGCGATGATTGTCGCTCTTTTAGGGGCTGGATAGCCTTCAACGGTAAGATTGATATCATTGGGATCTAAATAATCAACTAAGGATTCATTAGGCATCCACTCAGTACTTCGCTGCTCAGCCAAAGAGGTCACATCAATATTAACGCATTTTATATCAATAAAGTCACTTTTTCTTAGCCATAGCATTAAAGCGTCAATAGATGGAAGAAACCAGACATTATTCATTTTTCCATATCTATCTTCAGGTACAAGGACGGTATTTTCATCCCCATCAATGACTAAGGTTTCTAGGATTAATTCCCCGCCTGTGCGTAATTGATCTCTTAGCTGTATTAAATGATCAATCGGTGAGCGTCTGTGATAAAGGACTCCCATGGAAAAGACAGTATCAAAAGCATCCAGAGGCGGCAGTTCTTCAATGCCTATAGGGAGCAAATGAATGGGATGGTGTTGACCTGCGATTCTTTTAATGGCTTCAAATTGACATAAAAATAATGTTGAGGGGTCAATGCCGATAACGTGTTTAGCGCCTTCACCTAACATTCTCCACATATGATAACCACTGCCACAACCCACATCGAGTACAGTGCGATTGGCTAAAGGGGAAAGGTGCTCTTGTAGTCGCTCCCATTTCCAATCTGAACGCCACTCTGTATCAATTTCAATACCTTGTACAGAGTAAGGCCCTTTACGCCAAGGTTTGAAGATCCCTAATAAATTTTTGAGTTTTTCCTGCTCACCTTTTGACAGTTGTTTTCCAGACCCTATGGTTACACTGGTCTTAAAATCAATGAGATCGGGAGTGGGGTAGTGCAGTTTATTGAGTACCTTTTCCCATTTGGGTAAATTTCCATGTTTATGCTCGCGTTGCCAATGTCCTAAAATGGTAGGCAAGGTTTCAAGCCAGTGCTGTAGACTTGAGTCGGCGATTTGTTTGTAAAAGGAGCTAAAGCTAATCACTTATGTGGCCACCATGGTTTGTTTCATGTTGATTTTATAACATGATTGGGTCAGTTATTCGGTATTGATCTGTTATCGATTAAACATGGTATTTATTTAATGGCGATCATAGAAGCAAAATTAAAACATTGGAACCAAACATTAAAATGCTCAAACCCTTGAGATTTTAAACGTTGCTCATGTTCAGGTAGTGTATCAGGTTTCATGACATTTTCGAGTGAACTGCGTTTTTGGCTAATTTCAAGTTCACTGTAACCATTTGCACGTTTAAAATCGAGATGTAATTCATCCAGAGTATTCTGAATAGGTTCATGTTTAAAATAAAGTTTTTCAGATAGAATTAATACACCGCCAGGGTTAAGCCCAAGATATATTTTTTTGATTAAGTTATCTCTGTCTTTTGGCGCAAGAAATTGCATGGTGAAATTTAATATGACAAGTGAAGCATTTTTAATCTCAATATCCCTCACATCACCACAAATAAGATCGACAGGAGTCTGGCTCACATAAGAAGTCAGGTTTTCTTGGCATCGCTCAATCATTGCTTGACTATTATCAACAGCAATAATGTGACAATTTCTGTCTTGAATATGCCGGCGAACGCTTAAGGTTGCAGCGCCTAATGAACAGCCTAAGTCATACACATGGCTATTTGGTGTGACAAATTTATGAGCTAAATCTCCAATTGAATGAATAATTTGTTCATATCCAGGAACAGAACGGCGGATCATGTCGTTAAATACCCCAACGACTTTACTATCAAATTGAAAATCGCTTACTTGCGTAAAGGGAGTGGCAAAAAGTGTATCTTGAGAAGAATTCATTTCGTTTACAGTGTGAAGATAGAGCATGACATTTTCTGCATGATAGCAATTACTGGGCTGACTAGCACTGGAAATCTTTAGAAAAATTCGCTTTAATATCATTTTAACCACATATTCATTACATCAATGTATCAAGATTAGGATTATCATTGAAATTTCTCATTTATTTTATACTTATACTGGGGATGAGCAGTGTTGTTGCTTTTGCCTTTGCAGATGACGAGAAAGGAAAAACGGATTTAATCTTAGGAATGGATGGGAAAAGCTATCCATTACAATTTATTAATGCATCGGGACAACCTGCTGGGTTACTGGTTGATATTTGGCGAGTATGGGCCAAAAATACCCAAACCAATATTCAATTTAAGGTAGTAAAAAATAGTGACATAAACGAGAGTCTGGTGGCAAAAACGATCGATTTACATATTGGCCACTTTGATAAAAATGACAATCTTAATCAGCCCATTTCAGCGTTAGCGGCTTTAACCAGCACTAATCATTATTTATATCTTCATCAAGCCTTGTTAGTGCCTGATGACATTCGTCAGTTATCTTCATTTTTGATAGGTGTTATTCAAGACAGTTTTACGGCAACAATATTAGAAACTGAGTATCCGTCATTGAGCTTAAGGTATTACTCGAATATTGATTCACTTATTCAGGCGACTGAAAAAAAGCAAGTTTATATCATTGCTGCATCAGAAGGTTTATTACGTAGTCATCAAGTCGGTCGCCAAGTTAGCAAAGGATTGTTATCGTTTAATCGATTGCTTTTAAAGCAATCAGTGTCCTATCCATTGGTGTTAACAAGTCAAGTGTCATTGATTAATCAATTAAGTGGTTTATATACACAACACACTGCGCAATTGAGCCAAAAGTGGTTAGGTAAAGGGCAAGGAAGCCATTATCTCACCATCGGATTACCACTGAACTTTGCACCTTATGCCAGCATTGGCATCGACGGGCTTGCTCAGGGATTATTAATCGATATTTGGCAAGCTTGGTCTTCACATTCAGGGGTAAAAGTCGACTTTGTTTTTAACGATGACCAAACACTGTATAACAGCTTAAAAATGGGTCGAATAGATGGACTGCTGAGTTACCCGAATAAAGATATGGATACCAATGGCTTTAAAGAGCAGCAGAGTTTATATCAGATCAAAATGCGACTGTTTAGTTATCAGACCCAGATAACCGATATTGGTACTTTAGTGGGGAAAACAGTGGCATTTAATGCTGATTTTGCCGAGATTGAGCCAATTAAAAAATGGCTTCCTGGTGTGAATTTTATTCATATGGATAATATTAGTGCGATGATCCAAGCCACTGAACATGGCGATGTCGCCGCGTTTATTGCGCCGACAGCATTAACACAGCATTATTTATTATTAACAAAAAAGTGGCAGCACTTCCATCAGCATCCTTCATGGGTTTTTAATATTCATATGCGATTGTTGTCAAGGGATAATGGGCCACAAGATGGTGATCATACCCTGACTCAATTTGATCCTCTTCCCACAGAAACCTTGATGAATATTGAGCGACAATGGATACCCGATCCACAAAAGCAATGGGTGGAGCAGCAGCCTAGTAAGTTAGTTTTTAATGAAGCTGAAACAGCCTATTTGACACAACTAACGGGACTAAAGGTGGGGTATTTATCGAATTGGAAGCCGATGGAGTTTACGGATATGACTGGGCAATTTTCAGGCATTAATAGTGATATCTTTGCACGTATAGAGGCAGGATTGGGCGTGACGTTAGAACCTGTGGCGTTTGAACATTGGAATGATTTGTTGACGGCACTTTACCAAGGTGATATTGATTTGGCTGGCAGTATTGCCAATATTTCTGAGCGTCAGCATCGATTACGTTTTAGTCAATCTTATTGGCCTGCATCATGGGGAGTATTGACGTATTCGAATGCGGTGAATTTTTTTCATCTTAATGATTTAGCGGGGCTGAGGGTTGCGGTTGTGGAAGGTTATCAACTCGTGCCGACTTTACTCACCGAGCAGCCTGAATTAGCCCTAGTGCTGGTGCCTGACATTGATGCGGGGATCAAAGCGATGAGACAGGGTCATGCGGATGTATTTATTGATAAATTGGTGAATTTGAGCATGATGTTAACACATCGCCGCGATTCGATTTTGAAGCTAGCGGTACTGGTGGATTTTGCTGAGCAACGGAGTCATATAGGTATCCATCCACAGCATGGGTTATTACCTCCATTAATTGATAAAGTGCTCATGACGATTGATACGCCGACCCAACAAGCTATTCAGCAAAAGTGGGTGACCAAGTTGTTACCAGCAAAAGGCCTTCATTCAGCTCAATGGCGAGATTTAATGGTGGTGACGATACTGGTTTTAGTGAGTCTGGTAGTACTGATCTGGTTGATTCGTTACGGAATGAAACAGAAAAAAGGCCGTTCTTTGAATTGAAAGGGGCTGTTTTTTAAAATAATCGAGAATGAATGAGAAAAGTTGGTGGATAGTTCACCGACTGAGAGATGAATGGTTTCGAAGTGGGTGATATTTTATTATAATGTCGCTTTTGTCTTATTTTGAATATTCCTCAAGCACCAGTTTGCGGATTTAAAGGAAGGAATGAAATGCGCAGTCAATATTGTGGGGACGTCAATGCGTCTCACGTTGGACAGGAAGTAACTTTAGTCGGTTGGGTCAATCGAAGCCGCGATCTCGGTGGTGTTGTATTTCTAGATTTACGTGATAGAGAAGGCATTGTTCAGGTTGTTTACGACCCTGATCTCCCAGAGGTGTTTGATGTGGCCAGCTCGCTGCGCAGTGAGTTTTGTGTACAAGTGACCGGTCTGGTTCGTGCTCGTCCAGACAGTCAAGTGAATAAAGACATGCGCACTGGCGAAATTGAAGTGTTAGGTAAAGGGTTAACCATACTCAATAGTGCCCCAGCTTTGCCTATTAATATGGACAAAAACCAGCATAACACAGAAGAGCAGCGTCTTAAGTATCGTTATTTAGATTTACGTCGTCCTGAAATGGCCGAACGGATTATCTTTCGCTCTAAAGTCACCAGTGCTGTACGCCGCTTTTTAGATGGTAATGGTTTTTTAGATATCGAAACCCCGATTTTAACCAAGGCAACCCCTGAAGGCGCGCGGGATTATTTGGTTCCAAGTCGAACCTATAAAGGGCAATTCTTTGCTTTGCCTCAATCTCCTCAGTTGTTTAAGCAACTCTTGATGATGTCAGGTTTTGATCGTTATTATCAAATTGTCAAATGTTTCCGTGACGAAGACTTGCGTGCTGATCGTCAGCCTGAATTCACTCAAATTGATATTGAAACCTCTTTTATGACGTCCGAGCAAGTGATGGCGCAAACTGAAGCCATGACTCGAGGATTATTTAAAGAACTGCTAAACGTGGACTTAGGTGAATTTCCTAAGATGACGTTTGCAGAAGCCATGCGCCGTTTTGGTTCTGATAAACCTGATTTGCGTAATCCCCTTGAGCTGGTTGATGTGGCAGATTTAGTGAAAGATGTTGAATTTGCTGTCTTTAACGGTCCAGCGAATGATGCTGATGGACGCGTGGCTGTATTGCGGATCCCCGGCGGGGCGAAATTGTCTCGTAAACAGCTCGATGAATATGCTAAATATGTCACTATTTATGGTGCCAAAGGGCTTGCATGGATGAAGGTCAATGATGTCGATAAAGGCATGGAAGGCATTCAATCGCCCGTGCTTAAATTCCTATCTGAAGATGTTGTTAATGGCATATTAGACAGAACCGCTGCACAAACCGGTGACATTATTTTATTTGGTGCCGATAAAGCCAATATCGTGGCAGAAGCGATGGGCGCATTGCGCTTAAAAGCGGGGGAAGATTTTGAATTACTCGAAGGTGACTGGCGTCCACTTTGGGTGGTTGATTTCCCAATGTTTGAACGCACATCTGATGGCGGGTTACATGCTATGCATCATCCTTTTACCGCGCCAAGTAATCTAACACCTGAAGCACTTGAAGCAGATCCTACAGCTGCGATTTCGGATGCTTATGATATGGTATTGAACGGTTGTGAACTCGGTGGTGGCTCTGTACGTATTCATAATGCGGACATGCAAGCGGCCGTTTTCCGTATTTTGGGTATCGAAGAAGAAGAAGCCAATGAAAAATTCGGTTTCTTATTAGAAGCGCTGCGTTATGGAACGCCGCCACATGCCGGACTGGCCTTTGGCTTAGATCGCATTGTGATGCTAATGACAGGCGCGAGTTCTATTCGTGATGTGATGGCATTTCCAAAAACCACCACTGCGGCATGCCCATTGACCAATGCTCCGAGTGACGCTAATCCTGCTCAATTAGTCGAGTTAGGCGTCGGTGTATTAGAGACATCAAAAGGTGAAGCGTAATAAGGTTTTATCTTAATACTATAGATAGACTTAGACAATAGACGGCACAAGGAAGTGAGTGGTGATATTCGCTTCCTTGTTGATTTTAACCTCTTTGAGGAGTTATCAATGGCAGGTCACAGTAAGTGGGCAAATATTAAGCACCGTAAAGCAGCCCAAGATGCAAAACGCGGAAAATTATTCACAAAATTCATTCGAGAATTAACCGTCTCGGCTCGAGAGGGCGGTTCGGATCCTGATTCAAACCCGCGCTTACGCGCGGCTATCGATAAAGCGCTGTCGAATAACATGACCCGTGATACCGTTGAGCGAGCAGTTAAGCGCGGTGCGGGTGAGCTTGATGGTCAAGTACTTGAAACTATTATGTATGAAGGCTATGGTCCCGGTGGTACTGCGGTAATGGTGGAAACCATGACAGACAATCGTAATCGTACCGTTTCGGGGGTGAGAAATGCCTTTAGTAAATCAGGTGGTAATTTAGGGACGGATGGTTCAGTCTCTTATTTGTTTGATAAAAAAGGCATCATTTCTTATGGCGAAGGGACTGATGAAGACGCCTTAATGGATGCAGCATTAGAAGCGGGCGCTGAAGATGTGGTGACCAATGAAGATAGCTCGATTGATGTGTATACTACACCGGAAGATTTCGGCAGTGTGAAAGATGCACTGGATGCGACAGGGCTCGAGTCGATTAATGCCGAAGTGACAATGATCCCATCGACTAAAGCGGATTTGGATGCGGATACGGCGCCGAAATTTATGCGTTTAATTGATAACTTAGAGGATCATGATGATGTTCAAGAAGTGTATCATAATGCAGATATTTCAGATGAAATCATGGAACATTTAGAGTGATCTACCGCATTGTAGATTTCAATATTACTTTCTAAATAACTGATTAATTTGATAGTTTAATTAAGAGGCTGAATGATAATTTAGCCACAAATATCAGTGGCTAAACACAATCTTTATTCCATAAAATAGGATATTATGGCTATTATTTTAGGTGTCGATCCGGGCTCTAGGATCACCGGTTATGGTGTTATTCATTGTCAAGGGCGACATCAGCAATACTTAGGAAGTGGCTGTATTCGCACTTCCAGTGATGAGCTGCCTCTAAGGCTCAAGCAAATTTTTAATGGTTTATCAGAAATTATTCGTCAATATCAACCGACCGAGTTTGCCATCGAACGGGTGTTTATGGCAAAGAATGCTGACTCAGCTTTAAAACTTGGTCAAGCGAGAGGGGCGGCCATTGTTGCCGCGACCGTGGCAGATTTGCCTGTTGCAGAGTACAGTGCAACCCAAATTAAAAGTGCCGTGGTGGGCTCTGGACGTGCACAGAAAACCCAAGTCCAACATATGATCCAACAATTATTTAATTTACCCGCCGCGCCTCAAGCGGATGCGGCAGATGCATTAGGCGTGGCGGTATGCCATTTTCATACCCGTCAAAGCTTAGTGGCCTTGGCGGGTCAAGCCGCTAAGCGGACTTATGGCCGTTATAAATAATGTGTGTCAGTTTACGCTTAACAGCATAATAAATGAGAAAGTAATATGATAGGTCGATTACGAGGCAGTTTGATTGAAAAGCAGGCACCAGAAGTCTTATTAGAGGTGGGAGGTGTCGGCTATGAACTGCAATTACCGTTAAGTTGCTTTTGTGAATTGCCAGAATTGAGTTCAGAGGTGATCCTGTATACGCATTTTGTGGTGCGTGAAGATGCCCAATTACTGTATGGTTTTATGACGAAGCAAGAAAGGGCTTTGTTTCGTTTGTTAATAAAAACCAATGGTGTTGGACCCAAATTAGCGTTAACCATTTTGTCTGGTATGAGTGCCAGTGAATTCGTAACCTGTGTTGAACGTGATGATGTGGTGACTTTAGTGAAATTACCCGGTGTGGGTAAAAAGACGGCAGAACGCTTATTGGTTGAAATGCGCGATAAACTAAAAGCATTATTAGAGGCTTCTGCGGGCTCAGAACGTGAGTTTGTACTGCAGACTAACTATGCACCAGCGCCGGTGGCTAATACAGCTGAGGAAGATGCTATTAGTGCTTTATTATCATTAGGCTATAAGCCTGCTCAAGCCACAAAAGCCGTGGCTGCCGCTTATGTTGACGGTATGGACTCAGGGGCATTAATTAAATCGGCACTGAAAGCCATGTTATAGTATTGAAAGGATAAGTGATGATAGAGGCAGATAGGCTTATTCAGCCACAAGCCATCATACAAGATGAAGTCGTCGATCGGGCTATGCGCCCTAAATTACTCGATGAATATACCGGTCAAGATGATACTCGCGCCCAGTTAAAAATTTTCATCGAAGCGGCGCAAAAGCGCGAAGAAGCGTTAGATCATATTCTGATTTATGGCCCGCCGGGACTTGGTAAAACCACGCTTGCAATGATTGTGGCCGGTGAAATGGGCGTCAACATTAAATCGACCTCGGGCCCAGTGCTTGAAAAAGCAGGTGATTTAGCGGCCATGCTGACGAATCTCGAGCCTCACGATGTCTTATTTATTGATGAAATTCATCGTTTAAGTCCTGTGGTTGAAGAAATTTTATATCCAGCGATGGAAGATTATCAACTTGATATTATGATTGGTGAAGGCCCTGCGGCGCGTTCGATAAAACTAGACTTACCACCGTTTACCTTGATTGGTGCAACCACACGTGCGGGGGCATTAACTTCACCGCTACGAGCGCGTTTTGGCATTCCACTGCGGCTTGAATTTTATAATGTCAAAGACTTGAGTGCGATTGTCACACGCTCGGCGAATGTGATGGGATTGGAGATTGATGCTCAGGGGGCGGGGGAAATTGCTCGCCGCTCTCGCGGCACGCCACGTATCGCCAATCGATTATTACGTCGAGTGCGAGATTTTGCTGAAGTGAAACACGATGGTACTGTGACGCAAGACATTGCACAAAAAGCGCTTGATGTATTGGATGTGGATAACGAAGGTTTTGACTATATGGACAGAAAATTGTTATTCGCTATTATTGATAAATTTATGGGCGGGCCTGTGGGGCTGGATAATCTTGCTGCAGCGATTGGTGAAGAGCGAGAAACTATTGAAGATGTCCTTGAGCCCTTTCTTATTCAACAAGGTTTTATTCAACGGACTCCTAGGGGAAGAATCGCCACCCAACGAGCTTACCAGCATTTTGATTTAGCTAAGCCTGAATAAAACTGGATATTGTGTGAAAGGATTAGGTCAGCATTCGCTGGCCTTTTTTATCAGTGCGTTTTTGGTTTCGAAGTTGCTTCTGTTGTCTCTGTAGTTTTATATTCTCAAAAATCCAGTTCAAGGTATATACATTCGTGTTGATGCAAACTTCTATGTAATAATCTGTAATATTTTTATTTAATTTTGATACCTATTCTTTATTTGTTATTAATAAATTCGGTAAGGAATTAATTATGAGTATATATGAAAAGATAGAAAAAAATACGGTTGAGAAAGAACAAGATACGAATAAATTAATTTTAAATGAATGGGTTTATGTTACTAATGTAGGATTTGGTCAAATGTTTGCAGCGACAACGGATAAAGATGGAGATGATCACATCGTTGAGGTTGGCAAAGGAGGGCAAACTGCCGATAAATATCAATGGAAAATATACAAAAATGATGGCTATTATTTTATACAAAACAAAAGCCAAGGATTTATGTTTTCTGCAACAGGAAAAAAGTATGGTGACGACCATGTTGTTGAATGTCGTCCTTCTCTAGTGACACTTGAATCTGCAATTAAGAATAATCAAACGAATAATAAGTGGAGTTGGAAAATTAAACAACAGGGGAATGATTTGCTAATAGTGAATAATAGACAAGGGCAGCTATTTGCTGCTCATAAAGATCTCAAAGGAGAAGATCACGTTGTAGAAACTCAACCGGGATCTGAATTTAACACTGATAGTAAATTTATCTGGACTTTGGTTAGGGCTTAACGTTAGTAGCATATTGATGCTGGAGGACGTTTAATATTCTGAGTCAGTGATATGAGCGAGTGACTCAACATGGGATTTAAACGTCCTTTCATATCAATTAAGATATCACCAGTGACAACTTTGACAATGCTGAGTATATATTGCCTGATCTGTTTCTACCGTATCAAGCTGATCGAATGATGTGTCATTTAATGTGGAGGGATTTGTTACTTTCTTTTTTATTGCGGTTTTCGCCCAAATTAAAGTGAGTTGGTTTCATCCTTTTTTATATTGGATCACCATTATTGCGTCTACCACGCTTGATATCACTTTAGCCGATTTTGTCGATCGTTCTCTGGGTATTGGTTATTTAGGTGGCTCATTAATATTAATCACGTTGTTAGTTCTGACCCTTTTGGCATGGCAGCGTACGCTGGGTTCGATTAACGTGAGCTCTATCAGAGCCTAAATCAGAAATGTTTTATTGGCTGACGATTATGTTTTTTCAGACATTAGGAACCGCACTTTGGGGGCCGTTGTGATTGTTTTTATTATATTTATTTTTCCTCAAAATGCGGTAAAAAAGGGTCATTGATCATGAAAAATCAACAGCTCTTAAATATAATTTATTTTATTATGCTCTGTAAAATAAACTGGGGAGGCGCTAAAGCGGCAGAGGCTGGAGGATGAGCTTCTTGGTGTAATACAGTTAACTGATAGGGGGTGAGTAATGTTAAAATGTGCTCGACTAATTGCATTGATAAGTGAGCAGCTGGACAAATATGCTCACCCCAGCCAAAAGGAATGAAAGTGTTATTTTGACTTTTAGTTTCTTTTTTATGCTGAAGGTGGTTTTTTGACTCACGTTGCCAGCGAAAGGGGTTGAATGTTGTTGCTTGTTTCCAGTTATTAGGATTACGATGAACAGCATAAGGACAGACAATGACAGTGTCTTGAGGGGTGACATTGACACCTGCGATAGTGTGGTTGACTGCTGGCTTTCGGCTTAAATTCCATGCAACAGGCCATAGGCGTAATGTCTCTAGTACGATCCAGCTTGGTTTTGCTTTTTCAAAGGTCTTAGCATGATTATTGCTTGCAAGCATGTAGATTGACCAACCGAGAAGAAAGCCGACAGAGCCTGCTATGGAAAAAATAAATGAAAAAAAGATTTCAATAATGGCGGGTGTTTTTAGGTTGTCTGGTGTTGCCTTAATAATAATGTCTAATAAATCGCTTGGCTCGACTGTTACATTGAGTGTCGAACGTCGTTTTTTTATTTCTTTTGAAAGGGCAACTTTAATACTGAATCTAAAAAGTTTACGGCTGATTTCGTTATAATTGTCTTTTGCGTCAGATAATACGGCGCGTTTAACCACTTGCTTCATCGATTTTCTGAGATGTTTAGGGCTGTTTTTATTTAATAGAGCAAACTCTAAGTGATGGTATAATAGCCAATTACCAGTGTCTGGCCATTGACTTTCTAACGTGAAGGCTTGAGTCACTTTTTCTTTAAGTGTAGATTTATTTCTTTTCAGGTAATGGGTTAAAAATTGTTTAGCGTGTAGGCTAATTTCTTGCTGTTTTTCACGAGGCCCAAAGACTCCATGGGACGAGGTAAAAAAATCAGAATGTTCAGTAAATAAGCCTTCTTTGTTTGCAAGTACTTGTTTTGCCGTATTTCCCTCTGCAAGTATAAGCTCACCATTAATTTTTTTTATTGGGTGCTCTCCATTTGAAAAAAACAAATCTAATATTTCAAATGGGTTACGATACCAAGTCTCTAAAATATTTTTCTCGTCCATGATATTATTTTATCTTTTGTTTATTTGACCATTGAAATGTAATGGTAATGGCATAGCAGCTAAAACCATTTCGATATTATCGGGTTTATCTATCTGAATATGATATTGTGTGCACATTAAATAGGTAAAAATAATTAACTGGTAAGTGCCGAGTGTTTGTCCAACACAGGATTTTGGTGACCAACCAAAAGGAATGTAACTGCCTCGTTTAAGAGGACCATTTTTAGCCCCTGGTAGCCAGCGATCGGGGTCGAAACGATCCGGCTCTGGCCAATACTCTGTATTATGATGGATAAAATAAGCACTAAAGACATATTGTTGCCCTTCTTTGAGGGTCTGTTTTTCATTACCAATGTTAATATCGATATCAGTCCTAACTTCTCTATTTGTGATAACTGGCGGGCTCCATTTTCTTAAGACTTCTTTGACAAACCGATAGGTGATCGGAGCCGCTTTAGTTGGAGATTTTAACAGGGTACTCAACTCAATGTGTGTTAATTCTTCCTGTAGTTTATGTTTCCAGTTTTCTTTTACGCATAACTCGTAAAGTAAACAAGAAGCAGCAGCGCCAGGTGGGCCAGAAATAGCCGTTAAGATCATTGTTCCGGCATCAATAGCTCTATCAATACCTAAGTGAGGGAGCATATCAACGATGGGATCGAGAAGATCGTTTTGTCTTGGCTTTATTTGTTTATTTCTATCTCGTAATTCTTGGCGAACGCTGTTTGCTGCGCGTATTTGAATAAACGCGCTTAAGAGTGACTGCCAGAAAGTTTCAGGCTGGGGGTTTTCAATAGTAAAGTGTTTAATTTTATTTTGTTGATCCTGAAGAAGGCTTTTTATTTGTTTATTGGATAAATTGGTAATAATGATAGGGAGTAATGATTGTGCAATAACTTCCTGAGATAAACTCACTAGATTTATTTCTTTACTTAATTGCTTATCTATTAATTGACTCATATGTTCTGTCAGCTTGGTGAGTTCATTAGCTTGTAATGGATGTTGCATTGCTTTTTGCCAAGCATCTCTGATGGTCGCCCAAGAAAAAGGGCAGCCGATTTGACCTTTAATTTGATCACTGAGTTTTTCAGGTATCGTTAAATCGTTATAGTTATCAGAATTAATCTGCTTTGCCACAGTAGGATCAAATATACCGAGAGTTGTATTTTGGGGATCAATGAAAAAAATATTGCCTTCTGTTTCGCAACGATGCAGTAGCTTTCGAATAAAGGGCGGTTTTTTGGCTGTTGGACTCATATGTGATTTTAATGATTATTTAATAAAGTATTATAAAAATGCGGGATATAAAATGTACCCGCATTAGAAAGATTAATATTAATCTGTAACCTTATAAGAGTAACTTATACATTGTGATACATAATCCAATGATAAGGGCCTTTTTGTTGCTTACGTAGGCCAATAGATCTTAAAAATGCAGCTTTTACTTTTTTCATAGAATATCCTTTTCAGTTGTGGTTATTTAAAAGATACATCTAGATTACTTAGTTTAAAAATACTTATTATAAACTAAGTAGGTTTGACTATAACGCCATATTTACTTTTTAGTCAATGGTTGAATAATATTTTTTATATTGACTATTGTTGTCATTAGTTTTATACCGTATTCTGTTTTAATATTTAAAATAATATTTTTAGAGCAAGTTTTATAGGACTATTTTTGCATCATGACAGGGATGAACAAGAACGGATACCTTCCATTGAGTCAACATAAACCATTTCACCGTTTATGTTTATCTTCTGTTATTTCTGGTTGGGGGGATCAATTAACCATCATTGGGTTACCTTGGTTAGTGCTATTTTTAACTGATGAGAGTTGGGTTTTAGGTTTAGTACTGAGTTTGTTTAGTTTACCTATGTCCTTATTTATTCTATTTGGAGGTATTGTTGTTGATCGTTTTTCAGAAAAAAAAGTATTACTTTCAGCTAAGTACATTAATTTCTTTCTTCTTTTAATATTGTCAATGTTATTATTTTTTGACATGTTAACTTTAACGATCTTATCTTTATTGATCTTTATAGTAGGGGTTTCAGCTGCATTTACGATCCCTGCAGCATCATCTTTTTTACCGAGTATTGTGGCTAAAGTGCAGTTACAAACCGCGAATAGTATCGGAATAAGTTTACGGACGGTGATTAGTTGGCTCGGACCATTAACGGCGGCTTTTATTATTGGGACAGACAAAGTGACAGCAAGTACTTTAAGCCTCGTTTTTATATTAGATGCATTTAGTTTCTTATTTTCAGCCATTATTCTTCACGGTATTGTTATTAAATCTAAAGTTAAAAAAACAGTTTTAAATGTGAGGGAATCATTTGTACAAAGCTTTAGTTTTTTTTGGCAACATAAAACATTACGGTTAATCGTTATTTATGTTGGTATTGTGAGCTTTTTTATTACTGGTCCTATTGGAGTCGGGTTGCCCATTTATATTAAGAATGAATTGAAAGAAAGTGCTGACTCATTAGGTTTTTTAATGTCTTCCCAAGCATTAGGCATATTTTTGGGGGTTGTATTAGCGGGGAAGTTTTCAAAAGTTGGAGGGTTATCAATGGGGATTACATTATTAATTGCAGATTGTATCGTTGGTATTGCCATTACTTTTTTATCTTTAAATTCCCAACTGTATATTAGTTTTGTTTTATTATTTCTTATTGGATTAGTGACAGGTTACTCTCAAGTTATACTCATTACTTGGGTACAGCAACAAGCAAGCCCTCATATGCTTGGTCGTTTGATGAGTATTGTTATGTTTATTGTAATGGGACTCGCTCCTTTAAGTTCAGTGATTAGTGGGTATTTATTAATATATATATCTACGATTACGTTATTTTCATTAGCTGGTGTGAGTTTAATTATAACGACATTATTAGTTTTCATATCAACGCAAATAGCAACAATCGATAAAGATGAGGTTGAATTTACAGATATGTATTAGTCAGTTATTAATTGTCTGTATATGGCTGTTACTCTGGAGAAACGCACTACTTATGGTCGTTTTTCCTCGTTAAAGGAAAATGGTTTGATATGACGCATTATCTCGAATTCAGGTTTATGAGTTTGTGAGTAGAAGGATAAGTTATATTGAAAGTGATTTAATAAAAAGCAATTCTTAGTCAATAAATTAAGGATGACCAATGAAAACCATGAATTGTAAACAGTTAGGCGGGGCCTGTGAGAAGACCTTCAGCGCCAATACCTTTGAAGAGCTTGTGGCCCAGAGTAAGCAACACGGTATGGAGATGTTTCAACAGCAGGATACTGCCCATCTCAAGGCTATGGAGGACGTTAAAAGGCTTATGCAAAATCCAGCGGATATGCAAGCTTGGTTTGATAAGATAAAACTACAATTTGAGGAGTTACCGGAAGATGACTAACTCATTAGTTTTTGATAGGAAATGAGATGAAATGATGTATTCATGATGGATTGCGACTGTGATTTAAGATAAAGTGCTTTTTATCAATTGGTTGTTTATAGCCAATATCAGTCGTTTTCATAAGGCGTTTTTCATGGACCTTGATACTGATGTTATTCGCTTCGCGACATGTCACGATGTTGATAGAATTTGGGCGATTCGAACGCAAGCCATTTTTAATAGCTGCGCTGCTTTTTACACTCAAGATAAAATAACCGCTTGGGCTCATTCGCCTATGCCAAGGGATTTTTCTCATATTTTGGTCACACTCAAGGCTATTGTATATGAAGAAAACGGTAGGGTATTAGGATTTGGTTTTATCGATAGCGATAAACAATCTCTTGAGTCTGTGTTTGTCGATCCGACTGTTCATGGCAAAGGTATAGGGAAAACCTTAGCATTTGCGTTACAAAAACAGGCAATGAAGGCAGGAATTAAAGTATTATCATTGTCTGCGTCGCTCAATGCAGTTACATTTTATGAAAGCCAGGGCTTTATCGCGCAAGAGCCCAGCTTTTGGTTACATCCTTCAGGGGTTAAGTTGGAATGTGTGCCCATGGAAAAGGCATTATTGCATTGTTAATTTAGCTTGTAATAGAAAAATGAGATTAAAGTGAGGTTAAAGGAGGTTAAACCGTCCCTAAAATAGACTGAGTCGCTTAGTGTTGGTATGTTAGCGATACCTGATTAATATAAAATTAACTTTATAAAAGCTAAGTTTGATTGCTGATAGAGGCTGAATAAGTGTATGATTATGGAGTTAATTTATTTGGTCGTACAAGTTAATACATTGGCGTTAATAGATTGTTTTTATAGGTATTAAGGGGCTATTTACAAGGAAGATGCTTGATGTACTTCGAATAGAGAAGAGGCCATCAAGTGAAACATATAGGAAAATAAGAAGTAGCCTAATATTCGCTTTGAGTATGTTTTAATTTAATTTAGGTTTGGGTAAAAAGGGGATAGGTATTCTTAGATGAAATGTTTTCTGATCCTTATTTGTTTGTTTTTTTTAATGAGTTTACAGGCCATAGCCAAAGAAGCAATGTGTGGAAATATTGACAATATTAATGCCGTTCGAGCCGATCACCCCATACTAAAGGTTTTGGCAGACTATCCAGAACTTTCTTTTAAATCACCTCGTTCTGAACATGCCTTTAGGCCCCCCCGTACGCCAGGTTGTGCTGTGGTAACTTTTACACTTTCAATAAAGCCCGGCTCGAAAGGGAAGTTATTAATTCCTCAGAATGTTAAAATCTATAATGCTTCTGAAACTCGGTTTGGATTGGCTGCTGTTAAGGCCGTGGCACAATGGGAATATTTATCTAAAGAAGTACCTGAACCGTCAAAATATTTTACTGTGTTTACGTTTTAATCTAGAAAGCCTTGCTTTAAGAGCAAAATAAAAAGAGTTTTCTATACTTTGTTATCAAGGTTTTCGTTTAATTTTGAATTTGTTACTGATGAATATGCGGTTTTCTTATATCACTTTGCTTTCTGTGGTGTTGATAAGTGCTTGTTGTTCAACAACAAGAGTAGAAAATATGGCTGAATGATTTCTTGCACTATCGCTTGAGTTGTTGCCAGAACTCTTACCTGAGCTAAACTGATGACTGGTAAGGTCCTATAAAGCCTATGTTTTCTTTAATAAAAAGAATTTTCTATGTTTTTTTATCAAGGTTTTCGTTTAATTTTGAATTTGTTACCGATGAATATGCGGTTTTCTTATATCTTTTTGCTTTTTGTGGTGTTAGTCAGTGGGTGCTCCTCAACAACAGGAGGGGCTATTGGTGGGTTATTTCCCGCACCTAAATGGACAGATGGAGAGATCCGTAATGATCGTTATTATGCTCCTGAAGGCGATTTCTCTATTGCATTGCCCCATTTAGAAGATACCTACGAATATCGCTACATGCACATTAAAGAGCAATTTAGTCAAGAGAGTGATTATGTCAGTTTTGGTCCCGCAGCAACGGATAAATCGATTTACCGTGTATTGATTATCAATAAAGTTTCACCGCAGAGTCGGGCATATACTGAAGATGAAGCGGTTCAGCTGCTTTTAAATATTTATCTTGATCAATTACGTTCATATCAAGGCAATCCTGAATTAATCTCACAAAAACCTGTGGAGGTTAATGGCCTTAGGGGGACTGAATATTTGTTTGTACAAGGAAAAGCTGGGAGTGAGCTTAATAATCAGTTCATTATTATTAATGAAAAGACTAGGATCCTTCTGTTTGGCGAACAATGGTTTAAGGTGGATGATAATAAATTAAGGTTAGGCCTTAAAACGTTTTCTCAATCGTTTCAACCTGCTCAGAGATAAAGGTTGCTTTTGAGTATTTGTTGAGTGATGTTAAAGGAATTCGAATGATGAATATAATATTTGTACCTGGATATCTTAATTCGCTAGCGGGGCATTGGCAACGGTTTTGGTTTGAGGAGTTTGTCGACAGCTATTGGGTGGAACAAGAAGATTGGGCCTATCCTGATAGGAATAAGTGGGTAGCGAGCCTCAATCGTTTGGTAGACAGCCTATCTGGAACAACTATCTTAATTACTCATAGTTTAGGTGGAAATACGGTTGTAGAGTGGAGTCATTGTTATCCAGAGAAAGCGGCAATGATAAAAGGGGTTTTTTTTGTCGCCGTTCCCGATGTACAAAGAGATGACTTTCCATCGACGATCAGCGGTTATCAAACCCCGCCAATTAGCCGATTGCCTTTTGTTAGTATGATGTGTGCCAGTAGTAATGATCCCTATTGTCGCCCTGAGCGTGCTCAATTTTTTGCTCATCATTGGGGCGCTGAGTTAATTCCGGTGGGTGCATTAGGTCATATTAATGCTGATGCTAATATTGGTGATTGGCCTGAAGG
Source organism: uncultured Shewanella sp. (assembly GCF_947501665.1). GTDB lineage: Bacteria > Pseudomonadota > Gammaproteobacteria > Enterobacterales > Shewanellaceae > Shewanella. The sequence continues at coordinate 110,891 of NZ_CANMWS010000017.1, forward strand.
AAAAGCGCTTTTTGAAGTGTTTATTAATACAATTACCGACTAACTTTTAATGTTCATTTATTCTGGGTAATTGATCTTTGGTGTTTTTTATATTGTTACATCGTTACATCGTTACATCGTTACATCGTTACATCGTTACAAGGTTATTGTTTATTGATGTACGACGCCAAGGTCGTTCATTCACATCCCTGTGAGCACGACATTTGTTCATCCGTAAACATCAGATGGAGAAGGTAGAGGATGTCTGGAACCCAAGCTGCGCATTACTACGCAGGATCAGCTTTGGCATGTATAAAGGCTCAACAAAGGTTAATCGGTACTAGTGAGTCATTTTTATAAAAGGATTAAATATGAGTCAACATGAGAAAATGGATTATATTGAATTTTCAGCGAAAAACTTACTAGCGACGAAAACCTTTTTTACTCAGGTTTTTGGTTGGACATTTGAAGATTTTGGTCCCGATTATACCGCTTTTGATAATGCGGGTTTAAGAGGAGGTTTTTTTCATTCAGATTTATCGGCATCAACGTCAAATGGCAGTGCTTTAATGGTCTTTTTTAGTCATGATTTGGAAGCTACCCAAGATAAAATTATTCAATCAGGCGGAAAAGTGATAAAACCCATCTTTTCATTTCCTGGGGGGAGGCGTTTTCATTTTACTGAGCCAAGCGGCAATGAATTCGCGGTATGGGCTCAAGCCACATAAATAAATTGGGCTCAAGGGATCAGGAATTTAGCGCGTTAACGAATTAAAGTGAGTCATTTATGGTTGCATCCATTGTAACGGAATGAAGAGGTTGTTGACTAAATAACTGTTTTTATATACAGTTGTTTTTCGTCTGTTATGAAATGGATTTAGAATAAGGAAATTAACATGTCAACTAATAGGCTAACGGCCTCCTGTCATTGTGGTAATGTCCAAGTGGCAGTTGACACACTACCTGATACAATCACCAGTTGTAATTGCTCTATTTGCCGCAGAACGGCGGCATTATGGGGATATTATCCACAAGCTCAAGTCTCAGTTACAGTGACAACGGAACCCTTACAAACCTATCGTTGGGGGGATGAGTATATTGACTTTCATCGATGTGGAAAATGCGGTTGTATGACGCACTATACTTGCCGCCCTAAGGCTGAAATGGACAGAGTGGGTGTGAATTATCGATTATTTGACAATGAAGTCGTCCAACAGCTAGCGGTAAGAAGGATTGATGGTGCTAGCTTCTAAGCTTGATTGCCTTAATTAATCTGAATTTAGGTTAACTTGCCGCTTTACATTGCGTTAGCCTATATCGTTAGTGGTAGAATAAGCGGCATTTTTAGTGCTTTTTTATTGGTCGTCTTTTATGTCTTTTTCATCAATAGGGTTAATGCCTGAACTGGTTAATCGTTTATCCGCTCTGGGTTATGTGAGCCCGACGCCTATTCAACAGCAGGCCATTCCTGCCATATTGGCTGGTCAAGATGTGATGGCCAGAGCCCAAACGGGCACAGGAAAAACCGCTGCTTTTACCTTACCCATTGTTCAGTTATTGGTTTTAAAAGCTCATCAAGATAATAATGCTTGCCCAGTCAAAGCTCATGCTATTAGTGCACTTATTTTAGCCCCTACTAGAGAGCTGGCCATTCAAGTTCATGAGAATGTTGAAACATTATTGCAAGGTGTATCGATACCTATCTTGGCCCAAAGTGATAGCTTAGCGCAAATAAACCCATTAGCTTTAAAGAGTGCCTGTGTTTATGGTGGGGTGAGTATTGATAATCAAGCTAAACGGTTGAGGGCGGGGGTCGATATTCTTGTGGCGACCCCTGGGCGCTTACTGGATCATGTCAATAGAGGTAATGCGCATTTTAACGATCTGGCTTTTCTAGTATTGGATGAAGCAGATCGTATGTTGGATCTCGGTTTTAAAGACGAAATTAATCATATTTTTAAATTGTTAAATAAAAGTCAAGAGCAATATGATAGTCACAATCGACAATGCAGACAAACCTTATTGTTTTCAGCAACCTTTACTTCTACGGTATTTGCATTAAGCCAAAAGTGGCTTAATAAGCCAGTACTTATTGAATTGGATGAAACAAACACGTCAGCTATTCACGTGGAGCAAATTGTTTATCAAGTGGATAATGACAAGAAAATGGCAGTGATCAATCATTTGATTAAGCCTAGTTCATCGAGTCAAAGTCCCAGTTTTACTTCTGGTGGAAATCGTCATAAAGAGAATGAGCCTGAACAGCAAGTATTAGTTTTTTGTCGAAAGAAGCAAGACGTTGATAAGCTGGTACAGTATTTACAGCAGCAAGGTTCGCCAGCACACGCATTGCACGGTGATTTATCACAGAGTGTGCGAGAGCAAGTATTAAATCAATTCAAGCAAAGAGATATCCTTTTATTGGTGGCTACTGACGTGGCAGCGCGTGGGTTAGATGTGAATGGCTTAGAGCGGGTGATTAATTATGAATTACCTTTTAAAGCTGAAGATTATGTGCATCGTATCGGGCGGACGGGGCGTGCAGGTAACAGCGGTAAAGCCATTACTTTATATAGTGAAGATGATGCACTCTTACTTGAACAAATAGAAACGTTATTGGACAAAAGATTGCCGCAACAGTGGTTAACGGGATTTGAGCCTGATCTCACTAAAAGTGCACCTGTATCCTATAAAAATACCAAAGCGGCGCAGAAAAAGCGCGCGAGAAGAAGAGCATTAAGTGGTAAAAAACGTTAAGTAAGACTTAATACCGATGAATTAATTAGCGATTTTTTAAAGTAATTTTATTTTTAATATTCAGGATATAATGAGTAGAGCTGATAAAAAAAAATGCAAAATTGCTATTTGATATCAACTTTTTTGCTGACAATATTGTGTGTCTATTCACTGTTTTTATGCTGGTAACATTAACGTGAATAAACAAAGCGGTAATAAAGGAATATGAAAACTATGGACTCAAAAAAGATTCAAGAAATGACAGGTTTTGAACTATTAGAAGCGATGCGTCTAGGGGAGATCCCACCAGCCTCGATTGCTGTCACTATTCCAATGATTATTACGCAAGTATTAGAGGGAGAAGTGACCTTTATCGCTACGGCAGATGATCACCATTTAAATCCCTTAGGTGGCGTGCATGGTGGCTTTGCCGCAACGGTCCTGGATTCAGCTACAGGCTGTGCTGTTCACAGTGCATTACAGGCGGGGATAGGTTATGGCACGATAGATTTAAACATTAAAATGATCAGACCTATACCCAAAAATGAACCACTTATTGCACAGGGGAAAGTGATTAATTTATCAAAATCCTTGGGGATTGCTGAAGGAACATTAACAAACCAATCGGGTAAATTACTGGTTACTGCAACGGCGACTTGCATGTTAATTAAGCCTAGGCATGGAGAGTAAAGCGAGGTGTTAACTCGTGGTGTTGTTGATATGGGAGTGCTGTCTTGTCAGCAAGTTGAATAAGGAAATAAGATGGTTCAAGTTTTAGAACAGGTGGTTTCAGTGGATGATTTTATGCGTTTAAGACATGTCTCAGGGTTAAGCCCGCGTGCCTATGACGCGGTTGAAAAAGGACTGCCTAATAGTTTATTTGGCGTGACGATCGTGATTAATGGTCTTACTGTGGGGATGGGGCGAGTGGTGGGCGATGGTGCCTTAAATTTCGATATTGTTGATATTGCTGTTGAGCCTGAACATCAAAGAAAGGGTTTAGGGCGGCTGATCATGCAATCAATTATGGATTATCTTGATCGCGAAGCCTTGCCCAGTGCTTATATTACACTGATGGCGGATGTGCCAGCGCTCTATAAAAAATTTGGTTTTCAATTAAGCCGTCCTGAGAGCGAAGGCATGTATCTCATTAAATTGTAGATTCGAATTTTTTGTTAATGACCCTTTAAATTATCTCCTATATTATCAATGTTATAAGATGTAAAAAGGAATACTGTTCATGTCTACTATCAGTTTATTGACGTTAATCAGCGCCATGTTATTGCTGGCGATTGTGCCTGGGCCTGGTGTCTTTGCGATTATTGCTCGCTCTTTCTCTTCAGGTTTTTTACGGGGAGTGTATATGACAATGGGTATGTTGTTAGCGGATTATTTTTTTATTGTGTTAGCACTATTTGGTTTATCGGCTTTATCAGAAATCATGGGCGCGGCGTTTATCGTTATAAAGTACCTAAGTGCAGTGTATTTGATGTGGCTGGGGTACAAATTACTTAAATCATCGGGGACAAAAATGGAGATTGAAGCCAGTGTTCAATCATCATTAGGCGCGAGCTTTATGGCAGGATTATTAGTGACTTTAGGTAACCCTAAAGCGATTTTATTTTATGTCGGATTTTTCCCTGCGTTTGTGAATGTCGAGACAGTATCGACTTATGATATGGGACTTATCATGTTAGCGGCAACTCTGGCGTTTGGCAGTGTTAACTTAGGCTATGCGTTTATGGCGGTTAAAGCCAAAGGCATATTTAAATCCGCCAATGCATCTAATGTGATCAATAAAGCTGCGGGCAGTATTATGGTGTCAACAGGCGTGCTGGTGGCCGTAAAAGGGTAAAATACTGGCGTGAATAACCAGATGAAAATTGATTATAGCCCGCATATGACCGTTTAACTGTTTATTGCGTGTATAAATAACCTGATGTGATGCTGTATTGAGGGAGGAGAGCATCACATCAGGTTAAATAATAAAAAAGGAGGACGTAATAATGGATGAAACCATGCATGTACAAGTAGTAGAAAAACAAAAACAGGCAGTCCCGTCAGAGAATCAGCAGATAAATAGGCTTACAACTCCAGTCGATAACACTGTCATAGAGGTTATTTATGAAGAAAATCATGAAGGTAGTCATGAGAAAAATCAGGCTATTTTGAATGAGCTTATTCGTGGCCTTAGGCAATTTAATGTCGAGCATATGGGTGATGAAAAAAGCAGGCCTCTAATGGTGGTGGCACGAGATAGTGATGACAAGTTGATTGGCGGTGTGTCGGGTGTAACAATTTATCAAAACTTTCTTATAACTGTGGTGTGGGTGGATGAAGCGTACAGAGGCTCAGGGCTTGGAACTGAGTTAATGATACAGGCTGAAAGTGAAGCAAAACAACGGGGGTGTTTGGCCGCCCAATTGGATACCTTATCGTTTCAAGCGCCGATCTTTTATCAAAAAATGGGCTTTGAGATCGTCGGTACCGTCCCAGGATTTGCAAAAAGCCCTGAGCGATTTTTTATGCTGAAGCATTATGATGAGGCAACTGCCTCTGCGCGGTAGCGTTAGGTTTAACGATAAACTCAGCGATAAGAGAAGGTTAACAATCAAGAGTACTTAGTATTAATATTTGAATGGAGTCGTTTGTCATGTCTACACAGCCTTCAGTTTCAGGCGCATTGCTAATAGAAACAGAAAAAGAAACAGAGCGAGCAAGATCAACTGTCACAAAGCCCGCGCTAACTCCAACCCCAGTGACGATTGCCGATGCCTTTTCAAAGGTACGTTTTTTTAACGGCAGAACTCTTGAAACCTCTGATGAAGCCATGCAAGGCGCATCGGCATTATTATCTGAATATCGTGATGGTGGGGTTTATGTGACGCATTATTCAGGTTTTAGTGAATGAGAGAGACATCCACTTGGGGATGAATTTGTCCATGTGCTAGAAGGGGAAACCTGCTTAATTTTATTGCTTGATGGTAAAGAGCAGCGCCATTCACTGTTAAGCGGGCAAATGATGGTGGTGCCGCAAGGTATTTGGCATCGATTTGAGTCCCCCAAAGGCCTAAAAGTCATGACCATTACCCCACAGCCGACAGAGCACAGTGTTTTGTATCCAAATAATAAGGAGAAATAAGATGGTACAAGATGAGAAAAAACTGAAAAGAGTGATTAAAGGTGCGTGTAATTGTACGGGAGTCATGTTTGAGGTGACGACATCAACGTCGGATATCTATATTTGCCATTGTTCTATTTGTCGACAAGCTACTGGGACGAATGGTATTGCGGTGATTGTGGTCAATAAACAGGATTTTAGTTGGTTAAAAGGTGAAAGTTCGATTAACACCTGGCGTAAACCCGATCATGATTGGGAAACATCATTCTGTCCAACCTGTGGCTCAAACCTACCTGGAATGAATGATGATGAGCGCATGTATATTCCCGCGGGGTTATTGACTGAGGGAGCCGAGTTATTAAGTGTTGCCCATCATATTTGGGTAGATTCAAAAGCACCTTGGGATCATATTGCCGATGTGGGTAAGCAGCACCTAAAAGCCTTTATGGGTTAATGTTTTTGTTGAAGCATTATTTTATTGGCTTTTAGACAACGAAGAAGACGATTTTTTATGAAAATGCTTTACCATTTAATTCAAAAAGAAGAGCTGGCGCTATTGAAAAAGAGTCCGGTTTACCAGCCTAGCTCATTAGCCGTTGATGGCTTTATTCATTTAGCCTATGAAGCACAATTAACTTTTATTATTCAGCAATTTTTTGTCCCTACTTTGGTCGAGGAAGGTGAGCTGACGACAAGCGAAGTGCTGCAAGAGGTGACACTTTATTTAATTGAAATCGATCCCATTAAGCTCACAGCCAAGGTAGTGGATGAACCGCCTGTGGGCTTAAGCCTTAAACCAGATGCTAGCCTTGAGCCAATCGATAGCAACCGCCTTAAGCCAATAGAGAGCGCTGAGCCCATAGAGAGCCTTCAGCCTATAGAGAGCCTTCAGCTTATAGAAAGTCCTGAGCGTTATCCGCATTTATATGGAGGCCTTAATCGTGACGCGATTGTAAAGATAAGTCAGCTTAAGATTAATGCTCAAGGTGACTATTTTCGGTTAACTTAATGGTTGCTTAATTAATGTTGTTAAAGTGTCAGTGTGTAAAAGACCGCAATAAAGGGATGTAACATGATGATAAAATGGATAGAGGTATTGCCCAAGACGGGTAAAGAACAGGCATTTTCGACTGCTCAAGAAACTTGGCATGAAACCGCGCAATGCTCAGGTTTTGAAGGGCAATTAGGCGGTTGGTGCAAGATTAAAAATGAGCAGAGTGAAGTAGATCATATCACGTCCCAAGCCATGTTGTTGGCGTTTTGGCGTGATATGTCTGCCATTGATGATTTTATGGCGACTAAACATGACGACATTGCGGATAATAATAATCAAGCACGAACTTACGAGTCTTGTACTGTGCATTATTTACAAAGCGAGTTGCGATTTGGAGCACTGCTTACGTCATCCATCAAGGAAATGGATGTCAATGATATAGGTTTTATTCGCATCGCCGATTGCAGCCTTAAAGTCGATGATACTGGACTTGCCGAGCAAACCTTTTTTCACGATCAAACACACGTCTGGGATCCAGCAATGCAGGCTTGTGATGGTATGATCGGTGGTGCCGTTGCGCGATTTATTAAACAGGACAATCGCTTTTTGGTGATCTCTTTTTGGCAAAATAAAGCGAGTCATCAAACGTATATGACTGACGCATTCCAAACAGCGAAAAGCCAAGTTAATTTATCGTCTTACATCGACAAACTGACTGGCTATCAAATTGTCATTGAGCCTAATTGGTCTATCCTAAATGGATATAGATTTAGCGATATTTGAAAGACTTGTTTCAGAGCGATCAAAAGGAGTGATTCAACGTGCACGCTTTGATATTTTCTTATACTTCAAGATGCCAAATTCAGCTTTTTGTACAGGAATAATTCAGTTTAATGCGTTTCTATTTTATCTTTTTATTGACGACACCTAAAAGCTAACTAAGCTTTAACTCAATATAATAAATAATCGCTTGACGGTTACTAGAGGCTGTTGGTCTTGGCTTCAGAAATTATCACCAAAGATCAACAACCTATAAAAGGGAGTATGTATTTTCTACCTTAATATAGCATTGTATTACAAGGAGTTGTATTATGTCTGTCACAACGAAAGCACTTGGTAATGTGGACTTATTAGTGGGAGGTTGGTCACCTTTTAGACCACTTGATCATGAAGATGAATTAATATTTAAGGAGGCAATGGAAGGTTTTGTTGGGGTGAATTATCGGCCGCTAATGGTATCAACGCAAGTGGTGAATGGGACTAATTACCGTTTTGAATGTGAGGCAAAAGTCGTGTCGCCTCAAGCACAGATAGAACATGCATTGATTGAAATATACCAACCTCTTGAAGGACGCCCTCAGCTTTACAGCATCACGTTAGAAAATGAACATGCTAATCACAGTCAAGCATTATACGGTGGTTGGTCGATTTGGAAACCACTGACGCCTGAAAACTTGGAGGTATTTGAACAAGCCACCCATGGCTTATTAGGTGTTCAATATACGCCACTTGAAGTCTCAACCCAAGTGGTTGCAGGAGTGAACTATCGCTTTATTAGTGAAGCGAAAGTCGTGGTACCAAAAGCTGAGCCTTATAAAGTCATGATTGAAATTTTTCAGCCTTTACAAGGTGAGCCAATTATTACCAATATTCATACTATCGCATAGTTCTTTACATCGCTATTTGCATTGTTCTTTTCGTGATAATCGATTTAGATATATGAACTGGAAAGTATAGTAAAAAATTTGATTTAACATAATAAAGTGCTTACTGTTTTATGACAGTAAGCCCTTTTTTATTTTGTCATCATTTGAGCGATAACAAAAATGGCTCAATGTAATTGATGTTCACATTTAAAGGCTTCGAGTATCGTTAAAAAGTCGGCACATTCAGTTGAATCATTTTTGACGACTGTTAAGGCATGAATGGCATGATTGAGTTTTTCTGTTGCTTCAAAGACTTGCCCTAATTTTAAAAGGTACTGTGCTGCGTGGAAGTTAAGCACGGGATTATTCAATGCCTCAGTCATATTATGGTAATACTGAGTGGTTGCCACAATATCCCCTTGTGCTTCTAATGCGCTAGCATGTTGAAGGTAAGCACGAATATCTTCAGGTTTGAGTAGTGCTAATAGGCTACAAACACTAATGGCATCATCGAAGGAGTGATTTAGTACTAGCTGCTCTGCGATGGATAAAATCAACTCATATTCTTCATTGGTCAATTTTGCATCTGGCACTTGTCCTTGCTCTATTACCTGTGGTGAACTGTTATAAGCCTTGAATATGGGTAAAAAGATTTGTTGGAGCTGTTCTTGACTGAGAAAGGTTTGACAAAGTTCAATACTTCGACTGAGATTGGTTTGCATTTGTTGCATGCTGTGTGACACATTGTGTGTCAGTTGAGTCTTGATTTGAGCCGTACTTTTTTGGGGGTGTTCTGCTTGCTCTGCTTCAGTCATTTTTTCAATACTGAGTTCAATAAGTTGATTCAAGGTATCGGTTAAAGATGTGCTATTGCTTACTGTCATAAAGGAAGTTGATACTGTTTGTTGTTAAAAAGGTAAAGCCTTTATGCGAGATAGTTCATTCACACCGTGGGTCATTGATGGTGGGCAAATGAGGCATAAAGGCTGGATTTATTTCTCAGCACTTTCAATCAATCTAAGCCTAGAAAGCTAGGGATATTAGGATTTAAGCATGGATGAGAGTGTCAGGATTTTTGCTAAAAGAGCTGCAAAAGTCGTTGAAATTAGTTTTCATGTTGTGAATACCATCTTCAAGTTCTTGTAAACATTTCCATAGACAGATAGCTGAGCCTACTCCTGCCATAATAAGGGGCAGGTAAGCCACATAAGGACTAGCGGTTAAAGCCCAATCGGTGATCAGTGGAATGCCCGTTGCAATGTAACCCGCCACGACGTCCCCCACATGGGGCGTGATCAGCGTGATCAGTAAAGGTTGTACTTGACCTATCATCATGCCAATTGCGGCGACATTAGGAATGTAAGACGCATAAGTGGGTAATTTACCCACTATATTGGTGATAAATGGATATTGCTCTTTTGTTTCACTGCTAAACAACCCACTAATGGAGGTGTCAAAGCCTGTAATGAGTCTTTGTGCCGCTGGCATCATGGATAAAGCGGCTGCAGCGGGTGAGTTTAATACTCCTAATTTATAGGGGACAGTGGCCATGAGACCCGTTACAGCAATGCTGCCGGTGAGTTTAGCTAAAGAGCCTATTTCTCCCACCATATTACCCAGCAGCTTGGTTCCCGGCCAACGGGCTTGATTAAGAGGACTGTTTGAATGAGTCAGTGCTTTTGTATCGATAGGATGTTGAGATCCATGATGTTCCGTGGAGTGTGTTGTACTGGTTGCAGTAGTTGAACCGACTTCTCTTGTCATATTTTTCTCTTTATTGCTTGAGCTTATTTTTAATGCATAATACGCTGTATTATGCATAGACAAACTCTGCTGTCATTAATGCAGTGATATTATTTAACTTACTTATTTTATTCTTGTTTTTAAGCTTAAAATATTGGACTTTTGTGGCTTATACTTAATGATGAGGAAAAAAATGTGTTTTAAATTTCAGTTTTGAAAAAGGGCGTATTGTATTGCCTTAATCGAATGTGAGTCGTTTTTTGTCATCGAGTATTGAATCATACTTGCTTTAGTGATTATTCTTTTTAGGTGCCATTAAAAATAAGCCTATCAATATAAAAATCACGCCTAGAAATTTTATTGCGCTAAAGGTTTCGTTTAACCAGGGTAATTGAATGGCGGCAAAATAAACGATGATATAACTTAAGCTCAGTAGCGGATAAGCAACCGACAAAGGGAGCTGCTTTAAGGCAATAATCCAGCATATCATCGACAGTGCGTAGCAAAAGAGCCCTGAGATGATAAACAGTATTGGGATCTGCATTGTTTGAAGTAACATCGCAATTGGGGTTGTGATGCTGGTTAAATCGATTGAAAATAACGGTGCTTGCTGCCAAAGGGTACGTAATTCTGGGGGAAGTGAAGGGAGCTGCATAACGCCCCATTTCATCATCAGTTGTGCAGCCGAGATCAGAAATACACAGGCTAATGCCATGACAAGTGCTCCACTTACCTTATTGACTTGAGAGGGCACATTCCCACTTTTATTGTTTTTTTGTTCTCTGCTTAGGGCTCTGTTAGGGTCAATGTTTTGAGCAGTGCCTTGTGGGCTCTTCATTCAATCCCTCCGCTGAGCAGTATAATGCCGACGACAATAAAACCGCTGCCTAAGAGTTGTTTTTTTGTAATGGGCTCATTAAAGGTAAAGTGGGACAAGATCAATACGGCGATAAAGTTAATACTCAGTAATGGATAAGCGTGAGAAACATCCCACATATGTAATACAAACAACCAACTGCATGCCGCCAGTCCTAGAAAAAAGAAGCTTAAGATAATCGGGCTGGATAATAGCTTTTGTCGCCAAGTGAATTGAGGTTTAGAGAGGAATAATAAGGCCGCCTTTTTTTGCCAATATTGGCTGAAGGTACTGGCACAAATCGAGAAAATAAACATGCCCCATGTGGTCATAATGCATTCAACTTATGATAAATAAATAATTGATATCGTCTTTTTTTTATTATGTTATCAGCTTTGGGTAACCCTTCAGGTCGTGTCCGTGAGCGGCTAAAAAAGACGACAGTTTGATTGTGGGATGCGATAAAGTCAGCTAAGGCTGCGGGAGAAATATATCGATGTTTGCTATCTTCATAGTTCAGCCCGTATTTAAGTTCCCCCTTGGAGTGGGTTAAGTACACATCTTGACGTTTAAAATACCAATTAAACGCAGACATGGTGTCGGGATTATCTGCGATTAGTAACGTCTCTTTATTGATTAATGGCTTGATTTGGGCCATGAATTGAGCGGGCATTTTTGAATGGGTGCTGATATCAGGAATGATAGCCCAAGCAAGTAGAAAAATGCCTAATGGCATGGCCATGTAACTGCTTATTTTGCTATGAAGTCTTTGTGCTTTAAGGGCTATGATGGCTAATGTTGCCCAATAAAAACAGGCTAAGGCCAGTAGCCAAGGGCGATGTTGTTCATCGGCATTGAGTGGCAAGGCGCCACTATAGAAGAGTACTAATATGACGATAGGGATGAAGGTGAAGGTGAGCGCATTGAGTTGTGATCCTAACATCACGCCTTTTGCGTTGTTCTCAATGGCGCGGGTGAGACCTAAACTGAGTAAGATGGCCAAAGGAGGCATGCAAGGAAGAATATAAGTGACAATTTTTCCATTGGCCGCGGAAAAAAATACTAGTGGTAATAAAGCCCATAAAAACGCATAGCGGATCAGCGGTTGCTGCCATTGAGGAGCAAGGTGCTTAAAAGCACTAGGCAGTAAGAATAGCCATGGCAAACTGGCAAGCAATAAATAGGGCAGATAATACCAAAAAGGCGCATGATGTTGAGCTTTTTCAGCAGCAAACCGTTGAATATGCTCTATCCAAAAAAAATAGTGCCAAAAGTCAGGCTCTGCACGATGAATGGCTAATGCCCAAGGTAAGGTGAATAAGGTTGCGACAAGCATCACCCAGCCTCCCCAGCGTAAAATTTGAGTCAATTTTCCTTGCCAAATCATAAAGGGGATCACCACAATGACAGGTAATGCAAGGGCAAGGAAGCCTTTAGTGAGCAAGGCGAGAGCGCAAAAAAAACCGGCAAGGGAATAATGTAATAGCCGTTGATGAAATGTTTGGCCCATGGCAGCAAAATAGAAGCTGCAAAAGGCCGCGGTTAACCACAAGTTGAGCATGCTGTCGACGAGACTGTAAGTGCCTAAGTTAGTGACGAGAAAAAGGCTTAAAAAAATCGCGATGGTGACTAATGCGTGTTTTTGATCATAAAAATGACGCATTAGTACAAATAAACATAAGGCACTGCCTAATGTACTGAAAGCTGAAGCGGCGCGTACGGAAAAGTTATTTTCGCCAAAGAGGGTTTGTGAAATCGCATTCATCCAATGGCCCATAATGGGTTTTTCAAAATAGCGAATATCGTTAAACCGAGGGACTATCCAATCACCGCTTTGTACCATTTCTCTTGCGATTTCGGCATGCCTTAATTCATCGGGTGACCAAAGATCCCTTAACCCCAGTGGTAATAAATACAATAAAACAAAAAACAATGGGATCGTAATGGCTAAATTGATCTTGGGTAAAACAAGATTTGCCTGATTGAATACGATTGGATTTTGCATCATAAAATGATTTCTCATTGAAGGGTGATAACAAGATTAAAGTGATCCACTACCGAACAGTGACAGTGCATCACAGGTGTCATAACGTGTGCGATTTTTCATTGGTTATTGACTCATGGCCAAATGTTCAAGGCTGGAACCTTGTATGCTTAGCCAGCCTTCACGTCCCGGAATCGACTGGTTTTCTATGCTGTCAATGGGCCACTCGTCTTCGGCTTTATCCAATAAGAGAATTAAAGGCACGAATTGAAGCCGATGTTTTTGTGCTTGATAAAGCAAATCTTCAAATAGGTGGATAAGGGCGATGCCTTCTACTTCGGCGTGTATGGTGTAAACATTTAATTGGTCGGGTTTAATTAACTTAATAATCTCACTATTATAATTATGTTTTGTCACGCCCTTTTGCCCGATGAGTTCATCATAGGTGGGCAGTGTCACAGGAATTTGAGGTGTCATGCCTTGTTGAGGACTAAAAATAGAGTGTCCGCGGCAGTCACTGTTATAGCGAAAATTAAAGCGATGTTTTTGCTCTAGACTGGACGTTGTGCTGCGCCAACCGGGCACGGCGCTGCAATACACTGGGTTATCGATTAATCTTGATAAGAGCTGATAGCCTTTATTGATTTCACTGTAGAGTTCATCAGGCTCCATTGATTCTGTATGGCACTGCCATTTATGGTGATCCCAAGCATGGAGTCCTATTTCATGCTGTGCTTGATGGGTTTGCTGAATAACCCCCGCCAGTTTTTTGCCAATAATGGGGCCGGGCCATAAGGTTCCTCTCAGTAAAATATCCCAACCATAAAGACTGGCGGCTTTAGAGCGTAACATTTTTTTTAGAAATTGCGGCTTAAGAAGGCGCCAAATATGGCGCCCCATATTATCAGGCCCCACAGTAAAAAAGAATGAAGCAGAAATACCGTATTGAGACAGCAATGATAGCAAGGCTGGCACACCAATACGGGTGCCTCGGTAGGTATCCACATCAATCCTTAAACCGACTTTAATGGGGGCTTGTTCAATCATGAGTCATTACTACTCCGTGCCTGTGATAGAGGTTAATGGGGTGTCTTTGTCAGTACCTCGAATGATTTCAGGGATCCAAGTATGTTCTTCTACGGCGGATTTCAAAAAGAAGTCCAATGTTTTTTCAATGGTTTGCTCCATTTTTATTTGTGGCTCCCAATCCAGCAATTTTTTGGCATTGCGGATACTGGGTCTTCTGTGTTGAACATCTTGGTATCCGTCACCATAGAAGGTTTGGCTTTCGACTAAATTGTATCCTGCAAAAGGTGGGAATTGATCACGCAGTGGGTGTTGTTCAAATTTTTCAACTAATATTTCAGCCATTTGTTTAATGCTGGCTTCATTGTCTGGAGAGCCAATATTGATAATTTCTCCTTCACAGCGGGTCTGTTTGTTTTCAATAATGCGAAATAAGGCTTCAATGGCTTCTGAAATATCGGTAAAGCATCGTTTTTGTTCACCGCCGTCAATCAGCTTTATGGGGGTGCCTTCCACTAAATTTAAAATTAACTGGGTGATGGCTCGGCTAGAGCCAATACGGGCAGAATCTAAACTGTCCAGTTTAGGCCCCATCCAATTAAAGGGCCTAAAAAGGGTAAAAGATAAATTATCTTGTTTGCCGTAAGCCCAAATGATCCTATCGAGTAATTGTTTTGATGCGGAATAAATCCAGCGTTGGCGATTAATGGGCCCAGTGACCAATGAAGAGCTGTCTTCATTAAACTCTTCATCGCTACACATGCCATAAACTTCAGATGTTGAAGGGAAAATAATGCGTTTCTTGTATTTTACACATGCGCGGACCACTTTTAGATTTTCTTCAAAGTCCAGCTCAAAGACGCGTAAAGGATTACGCGTGTATTCTATGGGAGTGGCAATGGCGACTAAGGGGAGCACAATGTCGCATTTTTTGATGTGATATTCAATCCACTCGCTGTGTATGGTGATATCTCCTTCAACAAAGTGAAAGTCAGCATGGCCTAAGTATTGTTGTATTTGGCTGGAGCTCATATCCATGGCATAAATTTCATATTGACCATCATCAAGTAATCGTTTGGTGAGATGATTGCCAATAAAACCATTCGCCCCCATGATGAGGACCTTTTTTCGTTTTTTAGCGGATAATATGGCACTGGCTTGTGGGCCAAAACGCATGCCTTTGACTAAATGCAAATCATTGACTAACTGCTCACCATTGAGGTACAAGCCATTTTCCGCTTGTCCCGCTTCGATGATCAGGCCACCTTGATGGCAAGCGACGGTGAGCGGATGTGTATCGATTATGGTGCCGAGGGCGGCATCAACAATGTGATTACTGGGTCTGGCTTGCCAAATGATGACTTTATTGTCACCTAAAAAGGAAAAAGCACCAGGAAAGGGATCGGTCACTGCACGCACAAGGTTAAATAACTGAATAGGGGAATGGGCCCAGTTTATCTCGCCGTCAGCAGCTGTTCTGCGGCCATAATAACTGGCTTGGCTGTGAGCTTGTGGTGTGGCGGTGTGCGTGTTTTGCCTGATTTTAGGTAATACCTCCCGTAATAACTCGCCACTTAATTGTGTCATGCGTTGATGTAAACTGGCGGCGGTGTCACTCAGTGCAATAGGCAATGAAGCGGCTGCGATGATGTCTCCTTCATCGGGTTTATTGGTCATGGCATGTAAGGTGACTCCGGTTTGTGTTTCACCATTAATGAGCGCCCAATTAATGGGCGCACGGCCTCGGTAATGTGGCAATAATGAACCATGGAGATTAAAGCCACCTTTGGGGGCGATATCGAGAATCGTTTGGCTGAGCATATGTCTATAGTAAAAAGAAAAGAGGCAATCTGGTGCCAATGTCCGTATGCGTTCAACCCAAAGCGGATGATTCACATCTTCTGGGGCAAAAACAGGAATGTGAAAGCTGGCGGCAAGTTTAGCGACGGATTCAAAAAAAACGTGCTCATTATGGTTATCCAAATGAGTGAAAACCGCGAGAATTTCTATTCCTGCTTCTTGTAAACTTCTAATCGCGGTACAACCTATATTATGGTAAGCAAATACAACGGCTTTCATATCGCATCCTTATATAAAAGAGAAGTCACCCAACAGCTTGTGACGTCAATGTCACTAGGTGGAGTGGGGTAGATAATGAATGTTTGACTTCGTTTTTGTGGCGCTTATGTTGTGGTATTTATGGGGCGTGTTTTATGGGAAACACCGTATTGAGCTTGTCTCGAGCTTGTTGGCTGGCTTCACCGATGAGAACGTCTTGAACATAATATCGCGGCCGTGCGCGAACATCAGAATAAATGCGACCTATGTATTCACCCAACAGACCCAGACCGATAAATTGTGCGCCAATAAAAATGAATAAAATAGAAAATAAGGGGAAAATCCCATCAACTCCCCATTCACTGCCATAGAGCAGGCGCAAAAAGAGCAGGCTAAGCCCAAATAAGACGCCTAATGAGGCGATACCGCCACCGATGAGGCTTAATAATCTCAGAGGAGCAGTGGTCATACTGGTGAGTAAATCAAACATTAAATTAATTAGATTCATAAAATCATATTTAGATTTCCCCTGCGTGCGCTCATGGTGTGAGACCTCTATTTCAGTGGTATGACGGGCAAAACCATTGGCAAGGATCGGAATAAAGGTACTTCTCTCATGGCAGGCTAACATGGCTTTGACGACATGATATCGGTAGGCTCTTAACATGCAGCCGTAATCATTCATTTCAACCCCCGTGGAACGCTTGACGATTTTATTGATAATTTTTGATGGATAACGGCGAAATCGACTATCTTGCCTATTTTTTCGTATGGTGCCGACGGCATCAAAACCTTCCTCAGCTTTGGCCACTAAGTTGGGGATTTCTTCCGGTGGATTTTGTAGATCGGCATCTAAGGTAATAATAAGATCGCCTTTGACATGTTCAAAACCTGCCATTATTGCATTGTGTTGGCCATAATTACGGTTCAGTATTATGCCCACAATATGACTGTTAGGGCTAGCAGCAGCCGCTTCAATGATGTCGGCACTGTTATCCTGGCTGCCATCATCAATGAGGATAATTTCAAAGGTTTTATTCAATTGACTTGCTGCGGCAGTTGTCCGTGCAATTAACGCTGGCAAACAGGCTTGTTCGTTATAAACAGGAATAACAATGGAGATGAATTTTATGGGGGAATGATGTTTCATTTTGCTTGCTCCGAGATCTGAATGATGGCGCTGATCACCCGGTTAACATCATCAGGGATCATGTCTGGGAAAAGGGGTAAAGAGCAGATTTGTTCGCTATTTTTAAGGGTGTTGGTCAACCTGAGATCAACATCTTCAACTGAATGGTCATTCAATTCTCGATAATATTTTTGTTTATGGCAGGCTTTAAAATGGATCCCAGCGCCTATTTCATGTGTTTTGAGTGCGTGAATAAAATGGTTTCTATCCATACCAAAAACCTTTTCATTAACGCGTACAATAAACAGGTGCCAGCAATGAGTATGGGGATATTGTGGAATGTCTAAAGGCGTGATCCCTGCAATAGGAAGCAGTTTTTCTTGATACCATTTGGCTAACTGAAGACGTTTATTATTGATAGAATCAATACGTTTAAGCTGACCAATAGCCAAAGATGCACAAAGATCGGGCATATTGTATTTAAAGCCAGGCTCAATGACTTCAGCTTGGGGACTGCGCCCTTGGTTTTCTCTGTCAAAAGCATCAACACCCAAACCATGAAAACGTAAACGACGCACTCGGTCAGCAAGGGCCTTATCTTGGGTGGTCAATATACCGCCTTCTGCAGTGGTAATGTTTTTAATGGCGTGTAAGGAGAAAATACAATGCCCTGTTTGACCTATGGGTCGTCCTTTGTACTTTGTGCCTAATGCATGGGCTGCATCTTCTAAAATAGGAATATTGTATCGAGCCGATAGTGCCTCAAGCGTATCCAAGTCCAGTGGCGCACCTGCGTAATGCACAGGAATAATCAGTTTTGTTTTGTCGGTGATAAGTGGGCCGATCCGCTCGGCATCTGTCATTAAGGTATCGGGATCCACATCCACAAAAACAGGTGTGGCACCAAGCAAAGTGATCATATTAATGGTTGAGACCCAAGTTAACGACGGGGTAATGACTTCATCTCCAGGCCCGATGCCTAAGGCCAGTAAAGCTAAATGCATGCCAGCGGTTGCGCTGCTTAAGGTCACGGCATAGGTAGCGCCCGTGTATTGGGTTACTAAGTTTTCGAGCTCATGGCATTGCTGACCTGTGGTGATCCAGCCACTTCTCAGCACTTTAATAACCGCCTCAATATCATTGTCATCAATAGCGGGTCGACACAATGGCAAAAATTCTTTATTCATAAACATCCTAATCAATTGACTCGAATAAGCGCATTTCCATTGTGGGTGATGAAACTTTCCTTGTTTTGTAAATGTGAATTTAGCTTTATTTTGACGTGTTTTAAGCTTAATATTCGGCATTAACGTTATTATTTATAACATTATAAAAACTTTTTGATAACACTTTTTTCTTGATATGGACGAATTTTATGATGGAAAAAACGGATAATTCACCGCTCATCGGGGTTTTATTCCAGTAAAAACAGTGTTTCTATCTTTGAAATAATAGCTAAATCACCTGTAGTGGGGGATGAGAGCATCACTAATATAGTGAGCATTGTATGAATAGAACAGATAAAGGAGTCACTATGATAAAAGTGGTCACCAATGATGACGTTAATGGGTTAAATCAAAAGGCCTGTGAGGTGGAGCGAAAGCGAGCGCATTTGAACCTTCATGACAATGAAAATGCCAATGTCCAACGTTTGTTGATGGCCATGGAGCCTGAAACATATATTGCTCCTCATCGCCATATTGAGCCTCATAAATGGGAAATGTTGGTATTACTTACGGGAGAAATGGACTTGCTTATTTTTGATGATGATGGTCAATTATTGTCTCGTACTCCAATGAGTTTAACGTCAACACGGATAGTGCAGTTACCCGCCAAGACTTGGCATACTTTTGTTGCGAAACACGCAGGCACATTGGCATTAGAAATCAAAGAGGGACCGTATATTGCCAAAACCGATAAGGACTTTGCACCTTGGGCCCCATTGGAGCATAGCCAAGGTGTACCAGCATGTTTGGCGGCATTACGTAAATTCGCGGTTGGGGAGCATGTTAGCGACTTATTTAAGCAGAAAAGTTAAATTTACTGGCGAGACCGTTTAGCCTGTCACGAAAGCCAGTTAACATTTTGTATTGGCAGATTGTCATGACAAAGTCGTCCCCAGCTTATAATGCTCATGGGCATGAAAACTGGGGAAATAAAGTGACGATTGCATCACAGTCAATTGCTAAGCGCGGGCTTGGTTTTTCGCTTCAGTGATTTTATCTGCTTTATGTGCAGAAGGATCTGGGCTGGCGGTTTCAACTGATTGACTTTCCAATAAGGCTTTTAATTGACGGATCTCGATGGCGAGTTCATCTAGTGTGACTTTCCCCTCAGCTTTGTCTTTTTCGGCTTGAGCACGGGCATTTTCATCTTCTAACACATTGACCACAATCCCTATGACCATATTCAGAAAAGCAAAAGCGGTGAGAAAGATAAAACTTAAATAGAAAATCCAGCTAAACCCATAAACGGCCATGGTTTCATACATGACATCCGTCCAATCTTCAAAGGTCATGATCCTAAATAAGGTGAGCAAAGAGATAGAAATATCTCCCCAAAGAACGGGGTTTATTTCTGCGAAGAAGGTGGCCCCGACAGCGGCATAAATATAGAAAATGATAAACATTAACAGCAGTACATAGCCGAGCTGGGGAAGGGCTCGCAGTAAGGAGTTTAACAGTAGCCGTAACTCAGGAATGATGGATACCATTCGCAGTACTCTGAAAATACGTACTAATCGACCAATAATGGCCATTTCACCGTTTTCGATAGGAATGAGGCTAATGACGACAATCAGAGTGTCAAAGACGTTCCAGCCATTATGAAAGAAACGCTTTTTATTCTCTTCTGCCAGAAAGCGCACACAAATTTCAAACAGAAAAATCACTGTAATGGCCATGTCCATAAATTTGACCAAAATCACCAATAAGTGCGGCATATTGTAGGTTTTTGCCCCAATGAGTAATGCAGACAGAATGATAATACTGACAACAAATAGCTCAAAAATTTTATTATTACGCAAGCGAATGGACAAGGCTTGAATGTTTTTTATATCCATAAATCAACATTAAATCAAAGTAAAATTAACAAGGTGTTGATTGTAGAGGAGTTGAGGTTATTCACAAAGTAAAAAGCGTAGCAAGATGATGATAAGCATAATAAATAAACACCTTTAAGGGATTTAACCTTGTCAGTAGGACATTTGCCGTGGTTCTTTTGGTATGGAGGCTGATCCAGCGACATATTTTAAATGACGTGTGATTGTGTTTATTTTTCGGCTTATTTTTTCAGTCATTATTGACTTAGGAGGGCGATGAGCGATAGCCCAGTTGTTGATCCACTTCACACTGGACTAAACTTAATACTTTACGCAGCTGAACGGTTCATTATCGCCTTACATTACCGTCAACAAGGATGTGCTTGTGCTGAATAAGATTAATATATTATTGATTTTCAGTGTTATCTTCGCCCTGATCACGTTTTACGGTTACGCTGAAAAGCGTGCATTAATGGTGGCCGCAGAGCAGAAAAAAACCTGGTTAGTGGTCCTCAGTGCCGATCAAGGTGTGTTAATTCCCTCGAACCTAATGAATCACTATACATTAGTGTTACACGATATCGATCCCGATCTCGTCTTGTTTACCGATAGGCCCAACCGTGACACTCGGCTGGCGAAAACGGAGCAGTTTATTGAAGCCTTTGAGGCTATTTTTTCGTTATCGGCGCCCAATGCAGCCCTCATTCATACCGCTGAGCATTCTCAGCTTGAAAAGAGTCCTCAACTCGAAAAGAGTCTTCAGCGTGACAAGAGTCATCAACATGACAAGAGTCCTCAACCTGAGCTTAGGTCAACAGTGCCTTATTCTAATCGGCCTGCCATTGTGATCTTAAAGCAAGCCAAGTGGCTGAATGACAACAGTTTGCAGTTCTCCTTAGTGGCACAGCAAGGCGCTCACCCGTTAAGGCTAGGCAAGCTTGATGAGGTCAGGTTGTTTATCGATGCGGTGGACGATATTGGTATCAAAGAGGGCATAGGTGAGCTTATTTCCCCCAGAAAAGGAAATCGTTAACGGCCACTGTTGAACCGCATTTTTATTGGTATTTTTAATCTGGAATTTTATTCTGGGGATGATGGGTCGGGATATGAATAAGGTTAATGAGGACAAGCCTATGAAAAGCAGTGTCATTTTATTGTGTCTACATGTCATTTGCGTTAATGCATTGAGTGTGTCGCTATTTCCCCTAAAGGCGCAGATCCAATTGAGTCCTCTCAATAGCAAAGGGAGCTTTATTGAGGGGAAAGATAAGGTGTTAATGCCCGTCATTGAGGGCAAGGATTTGCGTGAGCATTACAGCCTCGATGAACGTGCCATCGCCTTGAGTACCATTGCGGTTACCCCAAATGGAACGCAATTTGAGGCAGTCATGTTACCAGCCACACTGACTTTGTTTGAACAAGCCATACAGTCTTTTGAAATCAGGGGATTAGATACTGAGATTTTTATTGTTCCTCATCAAATGCCTTCAAAAGAGCCGAAAAACCCAGAGACTTATTCACCTCATGTTGTGATAGGCACCGATGAGCGGTTACCTATCACAGACACTCGAGTGCGGCCACATTTGTATAATGGAAAAATCGATACGGGTTGTACGGGCACATTGATTTCACCTTTGCATGTCCTGACTGCGGGACATTGTGTGTCTGATGGTGAAGGCCAATGGTATCGCGAACTTGACTTTACGGCAGGGCAAAATGGTAACGATAAGCCATGGGAGACAATGACATGGAAAAAAGTGATGACTACAACCGCTTGGCATACACAAAGGGATTATAATTTTGATTATGCCCTTATCGTTTTAGACGATGCGCCCCACGGCGGCCATTCAGGTTGGGGGACTTATAGCGATGGCCTGCATAGCGTCACAGGTTACCCTGCCGATAAGTCTTGGCGTACCATGTGGACAGACTCTGGAGAGACATCATCTTCAACCTATCGTGTATGTTATACATTAGATACTTCAGGAGGGCAAAGCGGTAGCGGCATTAAAGATGAAAGGGGCTATGTGCGCGGCGTGCATACCACTGGTGCATTGAGCCAAAATTGTGGCACACGTTTAACCAGCACAGTGTTTACGATGTTGCAAAATTGGATGGCCGCGACGCCTTAATGGCGTTTCACCTTACAAAGATACCCGTGGAATGCAAGATAGCGTATGGTATAGCTTTATTTATCACGTTATCTGGTTAAGTCAAAATGAAAAATATGTTGATTACCTGTGCAACCAGTGGTATTGGCGCGGCAGTGGCAACGGCGCTAAGCCATGATCATCACTTGTTTGTGGCAGGCCGCAATGTGCAAAAGTTACAACACCTCACTGACCAGCTATCCTTGCAGGCAGCGGGAAGGGTTGACATGGCCCCCTTAGATTTTTTCAGTGAAAGCATCATTGATGATTGTGCTCAGGCGCTGTCACAATCAAATAGACTTGACGGTGTGGTCTTTATTTTGCCCAGAATACCGCCTTCTTCTGAGGTGTTTCCCGATGATGAAAGTTGGAAAAACTTATATCATCGCTACTTTATTTTACCTTTGAGGCTCATGAAGCAAATAGTGGAGAATCATTGCCTTAATCCTGGAGGGAAAATTGTTTTTATTTCAGGGCTCAGCTCAAAAACGGCATTGTCGCATTATGCTATGAATAATTGTTTACGTAGTGCATGGCTGGGGCAAGCAAAAACCATGGCATTGTCTTTAGCTGAGCTGCAGATCTCAGTCAATACCTTGTCTTTAGGCGGTGTGATGACAGACTCTTATACGCAAAAAATGCAGAATAAAGCCAAGGATAAAGGCATGGACTTTGATCAACTCATGGAGCAAGAAACCGCCAATATTCCCTTAAAGAAATACGCGTCTGTGGACAATGTCACCCAAGCTGTTTTGTCGTTACTGGGACCAATATCGGATCATATGACAGGGCAAAATATTTTGTTGGATGGCGGCTTTAACAAGGCTTATTAACACCACGAAGAGAGGCTTGCAAATGAAAGCAATTGCATTTTATCGTTGGATTTATCAGGTATGGGTAAAGTGTAGTGTTATTTTCACCTGCGGTAGGCTAAGGATTGTGGATCCCTATCCACACTTGCCATAAAGAGTGGGGGTTTTATTAAGCTGCGCTTAATGGAAGCAAGTATTTTAGCGTCTAGCCATTGTGGTATTAAGTTGGCTGATTTTCAGTTGTGACGTTATTGATGTCAATTGCTTGCAGCGGGCTTTTTGTGCGAATACAAATATGACACACTGCGAGTACATATATGGACACCTCACCTAATTCAAGTGATATTTTTGAGTAACAATGGGTAAAACTGCATACGTATATCCGGCCTGTTTGTGAGAAATTATTATTCTCTGGCCCTAATGAGTACCGCACCTTTGTAGCTTATCGTCCCTACGGGTTTCGCTGCTCCCGTGTTCTTTCCCAGCATTGACAAAGGTCGGTTTTACCTGTTACTTCATTACATTTTATCGCATCGCTCGGTGGGGATGACTATGTACTTTCTAATTCGCTTTATATTCTGTTTGCTTGTATAACATTGACCAGATGATCCTTGCGAGTTTATTCGCGACAGCAACCACAGCCTTATGTTTCCCTCTCCGCTCAATCAATTGTTTCGCCCAAACAGACATTTGATCTGTACTTTGTTCAACATGACGTATGATAGACCAAGCACCTTGAACAAGTAGTCGCCTTAGATAGCTATTCCCACGCTTTGTGATCCTACCTAATTTTTGTTTATCGCCACTTGAATGTTCTCGTGGCACAAGTCCTAAATTGGCGGCGAAATGACGGCCATTATGATATTGCGCACCATTACCAGCAAAGGAGACTACAGCTGTTGCTGTTATTTCAGCGACACCTTTTATTTCCATTAACCTGCCCACTTGCTCGTTCGATTTAGCCTGGTTTTTAATGTTGCTCTCTAAGCTTTTAATCGCCGCATCTAACTGTTGCCACTCTTCTAGAAGCGCTTGAAAGTACTGTCGAGCTAATTGTGTTAGACCGCTGTTAGGCTCTTCTAAAAGCTCAGGTATGGCGACTTTCAGTCGTGCTTTTCCTTGAGCAATAACAATACCATATTCATTTAGTAACCCTCTAATTTGATTAATCAAAGCGGTTCGTTGTTCTACCTTTCTTTCGCGGATCCGATGAGCCAAGATCATATCGGTTTGCTTAAGCGTTCTAGGTTGCACAAAAGTCAGGCTAAGTCTTAATGCTGCTTCACAAATCGCAAAGGCATCATTTCGATCATTTTTATTGCCTTTAACAAAGGGTTTTACATGTTGTGGCGGTATTAATCGGACTTCAAACCCTTTTGATAATAACTCTCGCCCCCAATAGTTAGAGCCACTACAGGCTTCCATGGCAATAATGCTATCTGGATATTTAAGTAAAAAATCGATAAGTTGTGAACGTCTTAACGCTCGGTTAAAAATAGACTTCCCAGCTTGGTTAATGCCACAAACTTGAAAAACATTTTTTGCCAAATCAATTCCGATTAGTGTAACTTTCATATTAGACACCTTTTGTTGGTTATTGAACACGCAAATTCAATATGGCGCAAATGACGCCGGTTTAACAAGAGGTGTCCATCCCATCATCCCTGTTTTGGAAGCTCTAAATCGTATTTACACTGATTTAAAAGCAAAAAGCAAAAAGCAAAAAGCAAAATAAAATCAGGAGGGCTGCTTTGACTTGTATTGATGAGGTCGATTAAGCAGTCTGGAAGATTATCCTGCTGCTGTTGAATAAGCTGTTAGCTCTCAAGGAGAGATTGTGGCACTACTCGTGGGATTGGATTTTCATTTTGACTTAGACTTTGATGTTAACTCTTCAAGAAGCGGAGCTCTATCTTGAAGAGTTAACATCAAAGTACGCGAACCTCATTTATGATCAACAAACAGAGATCTATGTGCAACTTCAAGAAGGGAGTCTCAAGGTCACTCTAGCTGTTGTTGGCGCTCTGTACATTGGCATTGGTCAATATGGTTCATTCCACTCTGGTATTGATTACATGATCAAAGATTCCAAATCATTGATGAGTTTGGTTACTAGGGGGCGTTGACAATTGGCTATGATTATTTGATTAAGATACAATTTTTCTCTTTGAAATTCATATGTCCCGTAAAATAATTAGCGATAAACAATGGCAACGAATTCATTCATTACTTCCAGAAAAAGTCACTGACTGTGGTATCACCGCAAAAGATAATCGTCTTTTTCTTGAAGTAGTGCTTTGGATAGTCAGGTGCGGCGCGCCTTACCAAGCGAGTTTGGTCATTGGAATAGTGTTTATATGCGTTATAGTCGCTGGTGCAAGAAAGGCATCTGGGCCAATGCTTGCCTGAAAAAGGATTGTTATGTTTTATTTAATGAGAAATATCAATATTGGATAAGTCAGAACCCTGAATGGTTTCCAAATGTATGGACTAAATAAATTCCATTTGAAGAAATAAAAAACTCAAATGATAGAGTTGAAAGTCGTATAAAACACTTAAATAGTAAAATAAATAGACTAAACAAAAGTTTAACTATTGACAACAACAAGAAAATTAGTATTGCTAGCTATTTAGAGTCAGAAATAAAAGTCGTTATTGATTTATTAATTAAATTACAAAGTAAAATTCATTCAAACATTACATATGGCATAATTGGTATGGCTATAGGTTATTATATATCTAATCATTAAAAAAGTTAGTAGTGATTTATATTTTTTAATTTCCAACCTAATTTTTTAGCTATATAACCAAACAACAAGTAAGGTGACTCATTTTCATTACGACAATCTTCTATATTTATAAAAACATTTCACATTAAAACACTTGTCGATATAACAAATAACAAGGAGTTTTTTTATCAAAATATTATTCCTAATTGTCATTCCGTTAATTTAAAAACAAATAGCTTGCTGGAAGGCAGGCTAAAAAATCGTCCTGATAGCGCTTGCTTTTTAATGAGTGTCTGGCTCGTTTATGACTATGATCAAATTTTTTTAGTATTCCTTTAATGCTTGATTTACTAGCTGTTTTTTCTGTTTCTAATGTTATTTTTGATTGAGTGTGTTTAAGTTGATAAGGCGCCTCATCGACAAGTTCTTTTAGTGTTTGATTTTCATTATGATCATAGATTGTCGGACGTCCAGTACGTTTAGAGTCATAAAGAAAAAGCGATACCCAGTTCAAACCATTGATCGAACCACAGCGATGTTTAGGATGATTTTTGAACGCTTCTTTTAGCGTGGTGAACTCATGAGGTAACAGTGCTCTAACTTGTTTCATTTATAAAAACTGATAACTCATATGCTAATGATATTTATACAAAAATTTTGATATTGATACAAGTTCTATATTATTGCTAATGTAAAAAATATCAAAGCTTAAATATTAACCTTATTGTTGGTAATTTTATACTCGGGTACTTATACATGTACTACAATTAGGTCATACTGTCCCTTACTGGTCATGAATAATAGTTGAGACCATCACATGATGAAGTGTCCCTTTAAAATAGATAAAGTCGAATTCGATACTCGTTTATGCTTCTGGAAAGATCCGGCTCTGTTTGCTTCTTGCGTCTTATTTATTTTTTTCGTTTATCCAAAATTAATTGAGGCTCCCAGATGATGCTGAAAAATAAAATAAAAACTTCGTCCTATATTCGGGCATTTTGGATAGAGTATCATTTAGATCCCTCTAGAGAGGATTATAATATTATTTTTGATCAAACGATTGAGGGAGATTTAGATTTAGTCCGATTGAGTAGGGCGATTGATCGATTTATTGCTAATAATATTTTAATGAATAGCCATCTTTTTGAAGAAGATGGAAACCTGTATTGGGTTAAGAATGCATCTACTTCTACTTTAGAACTATTTGATTCAATTGACAATAGAGTCAATTTTGCAAGTAAGCCTTTTGATTTAGAGGAAGGGCCATTATATCGGTTTGGAGCTTTTAAAGAAAGTAATCAGAAATATACTTTCATTGTTGTATTTCATCATGTATTGATTGATGGTTTATCATTCAATTGTTTTTTAGATCAGCTTTCTGATTTTTATAATAATGTTGCTGTTGGGAGGGTAGAGAATCAAGAAGAGAAAATTATAGAATTAACAAATGTGCTAGAAAAAAAAATTCAATCTAACTTTGAGGACTCTAAAAAGTTTTGGTTAGAAAAGCTTAGCAGTTGTCCGCCCAGAAACGCTCTACCTTATAATTTCTCTGAAAGTAAACCTAATTTAATTGGCGAGAAGCGTTTTATAATTAAAAAAAGTGATTATAATTCTTGGGTTAATAATATTAATACAAATATTTCTGATAATAATATTTTCATGCTTATTTGGACGGTATTAATAGCACGTTATAGTAATCAAAAGAACACGCATATTGGTTATCCTATTGCAATCAGGCAGGGAGAGGATTTGATTTATGGTGCTCATGTTAATACACTAATTTTTTCATTATATTTGGATGATGAAATAAATTTCATAGAGCTTGTTGAAGATTTTAATAATTACATAAATAATATTATTAATTATAAATATTTGCCAATTCAATATTTTATACGTGAATCACCAATTGAAAAACTTAATGTGGGGTTTGCTCAAACAAATTTCAAAGATAAAGTATTTGAATTTGATGGATGCAAATCAAGTGTAAACCATATTTTTGA
This sequence comes from uncultured Shewanella sp., assembly GCF_947501665.1. Taxonomy (GTDB): domain Bacteria; phylum Pseudomonadota; class Gammaproteobacteria; order Enterobacterales; family Shewanellaceae; genus Shewanella. The sequence goes on from NZ_CANMWS010000017.1 coordinate 138,897, forward strand.
CATTGATGTTGCTGGGTCAGAGTTATTATTAGATTATGAAGAGAAAAAAGATTATTTTGATTTTAGGTTAAGGTATCAAGGAAAATTATTTTCATCTTCTCAGATCAGTGCTTTAGCTGAGCATTATATTAATTTTTTGAAAAAAGTTTTATGTTCCCCAGAGAAGAAATTAATATCTCATTGTTATCTTTCAATAAAAGAATATAAAAAAATAATATATCAATGGAATGAAACTGATAAAGAGTATCCTGAAAATAAAACAATCTCACAGTTATTTGAAGATCAAGTTAAGAGAACACCGAATAATATAGCATTAGTATTTGAAGGGCGGCAGCTAACATATAGTGAGTTAAATAGTATAAGTAATCAACTATCCAGATATATTAGAAGGCAATATGAAAAGCAGACAAAAACAACGATAAAACCAGATACTTTGATTGCTTTATGTGTGGATCGTAGTTTTGATACGGTTATTTCTATTCTCGCTGTGTTGAAATCTGGTGGAGCTTACGTGCCTATTGATTCAGCTTATCCAACTCAGCGTATTGAATTTATTTTGAAAGACACACAAACAAGTATGTTACTTACACAGAGCCATCTTGAGGAGAGGCTTGGTAAAATTTCGGATCATATTGGTGAAAAACCACTAGTTTTGGTAGCTATTGATGATGTGAATTATCATGATGAGCCTGTAAATAACTTATCTTTTGAAACAAAGCCTGCTGATTTAGCTTATATTATTTATACCTCAGGAACTACAGGCCATCCTAAAGGTGTGATGGTGGAGCATAAAGGCGTGGTTAACATTATTAGCTACCGTATTTATAAGTTTGGTTTTAATGATAGTGAAGTAGGAATGATTTTTGCCTCATATGTTTTTGATGGTTTTGCATCTGAACTTTTTCTGCCAATACTAAGCGGAGCAAAGATTGTTATTTTTAATAAAGAAGATGTTATTTCTGAACAAAATATTAGAAGTTTAATAGAAAAGGAAAATATTACACATGTTAATATGCCTCCTGTATTATTAGGGGCGATCAGTGATATGGAATTTAGTTCTATAAGGCGTATCGCTACTGGTGGGGAAGGATGTAATAAACATGTATTTAACTATTATAAATATATTCTTATTAATGACTATGGTCCCACGGAATCTTCTATTATATCAACTATGTTTGTTCCTGAAAAGCAACTAGAGGCAAGAGAAATAAATAATATTGGTTATCCTGTTTCAAATACAAAATTATATGTTCTAGATAGAGGTTTGCAACCAGTTCCAGTTTTTTCAATTGGGGAATTATACATAGGTGGAATAGGCGTTGCTCGTGGTTATTTAAAGAACCCAGAGTTGACTAAGAAGTTTTTTATTACGAACCTATTTGCTACGGAAGATGATAAAAATAAAGGTTATAATAGGCTATATAAAACAGGAGATCTGGTCAGATGGTTACCTAATGGCAGTTTAGAATACATGGGTCGTTTAGATGACCAAGTAAAGATAAGAGGATTTAGAATTGAATTGGAAGGTGTTAAGAGTGCCTTATTATCTATAAAAGAAATCAAAGATGCTTGTATTTTAGTAAAGGAATCAGTAGCCAATAACAATAAATTTCTTGTGGCATATTATGTTCTCAATGATTCCATTAAGTTAATAAAAAATACCTTAGATAAACAGATGATTCTCAGTGAGATGCAGAAAATACTGCCAGATTATATGCTTCCTTCCGCTTTTGTTGAAATAGATAATATTCCTTTAACTATTAATGGTAAATTAAATAAAAAATTATTACCAGATCCTGAAATTAACACTAATAACTATATTTCTCCCCGCACTGAAAAAGAAGCTCAGATTTGCACCCTCTGGCAAGAAGTCTTAGATGTAGAGAAAATAGGTGTGCATAGTGATTTTTTTGAGAATGGTGGAAATTCCATCTCTCTTATAAGGTTGGTGAGTCTAATAAATATTACTTTTGAGTGTCACTTGTCAGTAAAGGACTGTTTTGTTCACAGGACAGTTGAGCAGATGGCTGATCTAATCTCCCGCTCTCAAGGTGACTTTAAATATAAAGATTATTTAATAACGGGTTGTGATGAGTCAAAGCTCTATGATAAGTTTCCACTCACAAATGTTCAACAAGCATACTTGTATGGTCGTTCAGAATTTTTTGAAATGGGTAGAACTTCTACACATGGGTATAGTGAATTATTGTTTGATACATTAGATCATCAAAGATTAGAGCAAGCACTAAATATTTTAATACAACGTCACCCAGCATTGAGAACTATCTTCTTAGAAGATGCTCAATATATTCTAAAGTCGGTGGAGCGTTATAAGATAAGTAACCATGATGTTATTAATGATGATCAACTTTCTGAAGTTCGCCAACGCTTATCTCATAAAGTCTATGATGCTGGTCGCTTCCCTTTATTTGATTTTGAGGTGAGCCGACATAATGATCACTCTATTCTGCATATTAGTATTGATGCGTTGATCATGGACGGTACGAGCTTTGGTATTTTTATGAGAGAATTATCTCTGCTATATAATGCAAAAGACATGGTCTCAATTGAATTAGAAGAACTGCCATTTACATTTAGAGACTATATGGATAGTTATGCAAGAGTTCGGGCAAGTGATTTATTAGACAAAGCAAAAACCTATTGGTTGAATAAATTAGAAGATTATGATTTTAATAT